>NZ_JBSAXD010000001.1:0-612874 GCF_053427715.1 Burkholderia sp. MR1-5-21 | reverse complement strand
ACCCTTCGGCGTACTTGTTCGTGAGCTGCGAGCCCTGCGCGGCCATCACGGCCGGGCTCGTGTAATTTTCCGAGGCGATCAGCTCGATGTGATCTTCCTGGCGGCGATTTTCCTGCTCGATCGCTGCAAAGACTTCGGGATCGGTGTTTTCGACGGTACTGGTGGCTCGATTGAACATGTCGTTTTCCAATGACGAGTGAAGAAGTGTCCTGTTTGACGGGCAGGCAGTCGCACTGCGCTATTTGAAAAGACCAGCGGCGCTTGCGCTAGAACGATTGCGACACATCGATAGGACGTTGTGAGAATCGGCGGCTTTCCTAGGACTTTCCCCTAAAGCGTGTGCTTCCATCGGCTTGCCGTTCGGGCTGCCGAGGGCTGTCCTTCGGCGCGCTGTTCGCCGCAGAGCCCCGTCGGTATTGGCATTGCGGGTCGACTGCCTGGCGGGGCGCCGTCCGGGCGACCGCGTCCCGCGTCGCATGCATTACCAAAGGTATGGGAAAGGATGGAGAAAATGTAGCTGGATGATGCAATTTGGCTTGATACGCTGCAATCAATGCATTAACCACCTTTTGAAAGCGCGATATTTGACCGAATATTCCAATAATCGGCGGATTGTCGGTGATTAGTGCGGCCTTGCGATCGGCGATGTTCGATTTCGACGCAAGCGGCGCGAAACCCGCGATACAGGCGAACGACGGATGCGCTGGTGAATGCAACCGCGATCGTCGACCGAGCGCATCAATTTCCTGAAACAGCCAGCAGGGATGACCGAATGACCCCGAATCTGACATACACGCCGAGCGACGTATTACCGCAACGCGCAATCGATGCGGACGCCGCGCCATCGGTGGCCCGGCCCGTTGCCGTATCCGGAACCGACATTCTGACGGTCAGGAACCTGTCGAAGATCTTCGGCCCGAAACCCGAACGCGCGGTGGAGCTGATGAAGCAGGGTCTCGGGCGGAACGAGGTTTTCGCCGAGACCGGCAACATGGTCGCGGTCAACGACGTGAGCCTGAGCGTCAAGGCCGGGGAGATTTTCGTCATCATGGGACTGTCGGGCTCGGGGAAGTCGACGCTCGTCCGGCTGCTCAACCGGCTGATCGAACCGACGTCCGGCCAGGTCGTTCTCGAAGGCCGCGACATCGCGCCCATGTCGACGCTGGAGCTGCGCGCCGTGCGCCGGCAGAAAATGGCCATGGTGTTCCAGTCGTTTGCGCTGCTGCCGAACCGCACGGTGCTCGACAACATTGCGTACGGACTCGAAGTCGCAGGCATCAAGAAGGCCGAGCGGTACGACATCGCTCGCGCCGCATTGAAGCGCGTCGGCCTGGGATCGTACGAGAAGCTGCTGCCGAGCGAGCTCTCCGGCGGCATGCAGCAACGGGTGGGCCTTGCGCGTGCCCTTGCCGTGAATCCGTCGGTGCTGCTGATGGACGAAGCGTTTTCGGCGCTCGACCCGCTGATTCGATTCGAAATGCAGAACGAGCTGTTGCGCCTTCAAAAGGAGGAGCAGCGGACGATCGTCTTCATTTCCCACGACATCGAAGAAGCGGTCAAGATCGGCGGCCGGATCGGCATCATGAAGGACGGTTGCCTGATTCAGGTCGGCACGCCTTCCGAACTCATTCAGTCGCCTGCGGACGAGTACGTGCGGGACTTCTTCCGCAACGTCGACGTGTCGCGCTTCCTCAAGGCTTCCAGCCTGCTGACCCAGGTCGACCGCGGGCTGATTGCGTGCGATGCCGGCACGCCGTCCGAGCGCTACCTCAATCAGCTGATCGACAGCGGCGCCGAATGCGGGTACGTCTGCGACGAGGCCGGCCGGTATCTGGGTTGCGTCACGGCGGCGACGCTGCACAAATCAGGAAGCCGCCCGATTCGCGAAGCGTTCCTTCACGACGTCGGCGGGGTTTCGACGGAAACGGATCTGCATCAGCTCGCGGCCATCGCGCTGAACCAGCAACACGATGTGCCCGTCACGGATGCGGCCGGCAGGTTCGCGGGCGTGGTGTCCTGCCGGACGATACTCAAACAGGTGATGGAACGGAGGGCGGCATGAATTCGTCGGTTATCGGGAAGTTTGCAGAAAGCGTCGTCAACTTCCTTTTTCAGCATTTTCGCGGTGGTTTCGACGCATTCTCGGCCGGACTCGGCGCGGTGGTGAAGCTGCTTGAAGACGGGCTTGCCGCGATTCCGTTCGTCGCCATGCTCGTCATCCTGGTCGGGCTCGCATTGTGGCGTCGCGGTGTCGTGTTTTCGATCTTCGTCGGCATGGCGCTCCTCGTCATCCACTACATGGGCTTGTGGGCGCAGACCGTGTCCACGCTGGCGCTCGTGACGGCCGCGACGTTCTTCAGCCTGGTGATCGGCGTGCCGCTGGGCATCTGGGGCGCGCGGAACAGCCGGGTCGGCATGGTCCTGCGGTCGCTGCTCGATTTCATGCAGACGATGCCCGCATTCGTCTACCTGATTCCGGCCGTCATCCTGTTCGGACTGGGGCGTGTTCCGGCCGTGATTGCGACGATCGTGTTCGCGATGCCGCCGGTCGTACGCCTGACGACGCTCGGGATTCGCCAGGTGCGCGAGGAGTTGATGGAGGCCGGGCGCTCGTTCGGCAGCACGGATTGGCAGCTGCTGTGGAAGATCCAGCTGCCGAACGCGTTGCCGTCGATCATGGCCGGTGTGAACCAGACGATCATGATGGCACTTTCGATGGTGGTGGTCGCATCGATGATCGGTGCAGGCGGCCTGGGCGAGTACGTGCTGAGCGGCATTCAGCGTCTCGACATCGGGATCGGCTTCGAAGGTGGTCTCGGCGTCGTGCTGCTCGCGATCGTGCTGGATCGTCTGACGGAGAGCTTCGGCGTGAAAGCGAAGAAGTCCAGGCCGGCGCATCGGGCGAGGAAGTCGAGCGCAAGCAGCACCGCGCAGACCTGACCGATCCTTCGGCGACGATCGCGGGCGTTCGCTCCGGACGCGATCGACCGGGGTGCGTGAAGTACGGAGCGGCACGGTGATGCAAGTGCCGTTTCGAAAGCAGTGCAGCAGTGCGCGGGGACCAGACACGCTACATCACGGCGTCCGTCATCGTTCAACGACTTGGTTGATTACAAAGGAGTACTAGATGAATAGCAATGCATTCAAATCGCTTCTTGCGAAACTGGCGGTGTCGGCGGTCGTTTCCCTCGGTGTCGGCGTCGGGCCTGCCTCGTCCGCCGAACCGGTCAAGATGGCGGTGACGAACTGGGCGGACGTCCTGGCGGTTGCCAATGTGGCCAAGTACGTGCTTGAAACCAATCTGAAGCAGCCCGTGCAGTTCGTGCAGGCCGATATCGGCATCCAGTACCAGGGCGTGGCGCGCGGTGACCTGGACATCATGGTGGGCGGGTGGCTGCCGGTGACTCACGCGACGTATTACGCGAAGTACAAGAACGACATGGATGACGTCGGCATCATCTATACGGGGGGCAAGAATGGCTGGGCAGTGCCGGCCTACATTCCCGAGGCCCAGTTGTCGTCGATTGCCGATCTCAACAAGCCCGAGGTCAAGAGCAAGCTGAACGGGACCATCCAGGGCATCGAACCGGGCGGTGGCCTGATGCAGGCGTCCGAAAAGACCGTCAAGGCCTACAACCTCGATGGCTACAACCTCCAGGCGTCGAGCGAAGCCGGCATGCTGGCGGGCGTGTCACGCGCCTATCAATCGAAGCAGTGGATTGTCGCAACGGCCTGGAGCCCGCATTGGCTCTTCCAGAAATGGCAGATGCGCTACCTGAAGGATTCGAAGGGGACGTTGGGCGGCGAGGAGCAGATTCACGCATTCGCGTCGAAGCAGTTTGCGGGCAAGTTTCCGCGAGCCGATGTGTTCTTCAAGCACTTCAAGCTGACGCTCGCCGATGTCGAGGCGATCGAGTTCGACGGCAACAGCACGAACGACTACGCGACTGCGGCGAAGAAATTCGTCGACGCGCATCCGGACAAGCTGAAGGCCTGGTTGCAGCAGTAAGCCGCGCTTCGCGGTTTCCGCAATCGGCACGATGCGGCAGCGTGCGGAGACCGGGCGCGCGTATATGGCTCGGGGCCGAGATTGCATCGGCCCGGCCTCGACGAAACCGGCAGCTTTGCAGAACCTGCTTGACGTGATGACCTCCCCATCGGAGCGACCCAGTGAACGACAACTCGCGCTTTTTTTACGAACCGTTGCAGAGCCGCGACCCCGTCATCGCATCGGAGATCGCGCTGGAGTTGCGTCGCCAGCAAACCCAGATCGAGTTGATTGCGTCCGAAAACATCGCGTCGGCCGCGGTGATGGAAGCACAGGGCACCGTGCTGACCAACAAGTACGCGGAGGGATACCCGTCCAGGCGGTACTACGGCGGTTGCGATCACGTCGATCGGATCGAGGCGCTTGCGATCGACCGCGTGCGTGCGCTGTTCGAAGCGGAATACGCGAACGTGCAGCCACATTCGGGCGCGCAGGCGAACGGTGCGGTCATGCTCGCACTGGTGAACCCCGGCGACACGGTGTTGGGCATGTCCCTGGACGCCGGCGGCCACCTGACGCACGGCGCGCGACCGGCGCTGTCGGGCAAATGGTTCAACGCGGTGCAGTACGGCGTGAGTGCGGACACGCTGCGCATCGATTACGACGCGGTTCGCCGGCTGGCCGAGCATCATCGTCCGAAACTCATCATTGCGGGCTATTCGGCCTACCCGCGCGCAGTCGATTTTTCGATATTCCGCGAAATCGCGGACGGCGTCGGCGCGCTGCTGATGGCGGACATGGCGCACATCGCGGGGATCGTCGCAGCCGGCCGGCACCAGAATCCGGTCCGGTATGCGGACGTCGTGACCTCCACCACACACAAGACGCTGCGCGGGCCGCGAGGCGGTTTCATCCTGACGAACCACGGCGACATCGCCAGGAAAATCGATTCGGCGGTGTTTCCCGGCCTGCAGGGCGGGCCGCTGATGCACGTGATCGCAGGAAAGGCGGTTGCGTTCGGCGAAGCGCTGCGTCCGGAGTTCACGGCCTATATCGACCAGGTCCTGCGCAACGCACAGACACTCGGCGACGTCCTGAAGACGGGCGGGCTGAACCTCGTCACGGGCGGCACCGACAACCACCTGCTGCTGGTCGACCTGCGTGCCAGGCGCATCACGGGTATGCAAGCGGAAAGGGCACTGGAACGGGCAGGCATCACATGCAACAAGAACGGCATTCCGTTCGACACCGAAAATCCGGCCGTCACGTCCGGAATACGGCTTGGTACGCCGGCCGGCACCACGCGCGGGTTCGGTACGGCCCAGTTCGAGCAGATCGGCGAAATGATCGTCGAAGTCCTGGCGGCGCTCGAATCCGATCCGAATGGCGACGAGAAAGTCGAGCGTGCGGTTCGAAGCCGCGTGCGCGACCTGTGCAGTCAGTTTCCGATTCATGCGCACGTGGAGGCGTACGCCTGAGTCACGGTGTCCGGCGGATCTCCAGGAATCGATGGATTCGCAAATCTTTCCAGTCGATGCGGCATCGCAATCGTGGTGTCGTGTCGAGAAGATGTTTGTCCAGAACGTCAGTCGTCTGCTTCCTTCCACCGCTGAACATGGCAGCGGAGGCGAGTAGAGGTCCTGACCAACTTGTTGAAGAGAGGAATCGAAATGAGCTTCGAGGGCGTGCATACCCCGCTGGTCACACCGTTCAACGCAGACGGCGAAATCGATCATGAATTGCTCGGGCGGCATGCGGCCGGCCTGGCTGGCCGCGTGTCCGGCCTCGGCATCGGCGGAACCACCGGCGAATACTACGCGCTGAGTTTCGACGAGCGCGTCCGGACGTTCAACACCGTTGCCGACGCGGCAGGCGGCAAGGCGTTCCTGACTGCCGGCATCAATGCGACCACGACCAAGGAAGTGATTCGCCTGGGCCAGGAGGCGAAGCGGGCCGGGCTGTCGGCGCTGCTGGTCGCCGCACCGTATTACGCGCAGCCGACCCAGCAGGAACTGCTGGCCCACCTGCTGAAGGTCGACGATGCGCTCGACATGCCGGTCATGCTGTACAACTTCCCGGCGCGCACGGGCACGGCAATCGGCGATGACGTGCTCGCCGCGGTGCTCGAGCGGCGCAACTTCGTCGCGATGAAGGAAAGCACGGGCGACATTTCCCATCTTCATCATCTCGCCACGCATTTCCGCGACCGGCTGGTGCTGAGCTGCGGGATGGACGACCAGGCGCTCGAGTTCTTCGTGTGGGGCGCGAAAAGCTGGGTGGCGGGCGCGTCGAACTTCCTGCCCGAAGCCCATACGGCGCTCCATGACGCGTGCGTGAAGCGAGGCGATTTCGAAACGGGTCGCAAGCTGATGGCGCAGCTTCTGCCGGTGCTCGAGCTGCTCGAGCGCAGCGGAAAGTTCATTCAATACGTGCGTTGCGGCTGTGAACTGGCCGGGTTGCCGGTCGGCCCGGCGCGTGCGCCGCTTGGCGCGCTGTCGGACGAAGAGCGCAACGCATTCGCACAGCTCGTGAAGCCGCTGCTGCGCCAGGATCAGTGACACGACATGGCCTCGAATCTGGAATTCGCGCGGTTTCCCGCACCTGACGGCGTCAACGGCTGGTGGGAAATCCTGCCGCCGCCTTCGTCGGCGGACACGGTATCGTCCGAGTGTCGATACGACTGGGTCGTCGTGGGCGGCGGCATTACCGGACTGTGCGCCGCCCGGAGGCTGGCCGAGCTCGATCCCGGCGCGTCGATTGCACTCGTCGAGGCGGACCGCATCGGGCGCACGACGGCCGGACGGAATTCCGGATTCTTCGTCGACCTGCCGCACGACATCAGCAGCGAAAGCTATTCGCGCAGCGTGGAAGAGGACAAGGCCGACGTTCGGTTCCAGCGTCACGGGATCGACTATGTGCGCGCGGCGGTACGCCGGCACAACATCAATTGCGACTGGCGGGACGACGGCAAATTCCATGCGTCGGCCAACCGGAAAGGGGAGGCGGCGCTCGCCCATTTCGCGGACGGCCTCGCGAGGATCGATGAAGCGTTCGAATGGCTCGACGGTCCGGCGATCCGCGCGGTGACCGGGACGGATTTCTATCGCGGCGCCCTGTTCACGCCAGGCTGCAGCACGGTGCAGCCGGCCGCGCTGATGCGCGGTCTGGCGGCGACGCTGCCGAGGAACGTGAAGGTATTCGAGCTGAGTGCGGTGACAGAAATCGAGCATCGCGGCGACGCCAGGGTGCTGCATTTCGCGCGCGGCAGGATCGTCGCGAAGCAGGTCATTCTCTGCACGAACGCTTACGCGGCGACGTTCGGCCGGCATCCGAACGGGTTGCTGCCCGTTTATACGTTCGCGTCGATGACGCGCGTGCTGAACGCGGACGAAGTCGACAGGCTCGGCGGAACGCCATCGTGGTCGCTGATTCCGGCGGACCCGATGGGCACGACCGTGCGTCGGCTGGCGACGGACCGCATCTGCGTGCGTAACCATTTTGCGTTCCGGCCCGGGCTCGAAGTGTCGCCGGCCGACCTCGTGAAGGCGAAAAGCCTGCATCAGCGATCGTTCGACCGGCGATTTCCGATGCTGAACGGCGTCGAACTGGAATACACGTGGGGCGGGCCGTTGTGCCTGTCCGCGAACAACGGCGCGTTGTTCGGGCGGCGGGGCGACGGCATCTTCGAAGCGGTCGGATGCAACGGCCTCGGCCTGAGCAGGGGATCCGCGTCCGGCAAGCTCATCGCCGAATACGCGCTCGGTCAATCGGGCGACCTCGTGCGTCAGCTGCTGAATCAGCCGCATCCGCGTTCGTTGCCGGTTCGGCCGATCGTCGACGTGGCCGTATCGGCCGCGATCTGGGCGAAGGAATTTTCGGCGGGGGCCGAGCTTTGATCAATGAGGACAGGACATGACGACTCATCAGGAATGGAAGCAGAAAGCAGAAGCGCTGTCGCTCGACGGACGGGCGTTCATCGGCGGGCGGCGATGTCCGGCCGCATCGAACGAGACGTTCGGCACGCTCAATCCCGCGTCGGGCAAGGTGCTGGCCGACGTGGCCCGATGCGATGAGAAGGACGTGAATCGCGCGGTCGAGGCTGCCCGCGAAGCGTTCGAATCCGGCGTGTGGTCGAAGGCCGCGCCGGCCCATCGGAAAGCGGTTCTGCTGCGACTGGCGCAGCTGATCGACGAGCATGCGGAGGAACTGGCGCTTCTCGAAGCGCTCGAGGCGGGCAAGCCGATCGGCGAGTGCCTCGGGCTGGATATTCCGGAAGCGGCGGCCTGCATTCGCTGGCACGCCGAAGTGACCGACAAGCGATATGACGCGCTATCCCCGTCGGGATCAGGCGTCGTCAGCATGATTACCCGCGAACCGATCGGCGTCGTCGGCACCGTGCTGCCGTGGAATTTCCCGGCGCTGATGCTCGCATGGAAGATCGGCCCGGCGCTGTCCGTCGGCAACAGCGTGATCGTGAAACCGGCCGAGCAGACATCGCTGTCGACGTTGCGCGTCGCCGATCTCGCGCTGGAGGCCGGCGTGCCCGCGGGGGTGCTCAGCGTCGTCACCGGCTTCGGCGAAGGCGCAGGCCAGGCGCTGGGACGCCATCCCGACGTCGACCTCGTCGCGTTTACCGGATCGACCGCAACCGGAAAGCGCTTCCTGCACTATTCGGCGGACACGAACCTGAAGCGTGTGGTGCTCGAATGCGGCGGCAAGAATCCGCAGGTCATTCTGCCGGATGTCGCGAATCTCGATGCAGTGGCCGAACAGGCGGTGGCAGCCGCGTTCTGGAACATGGGGGAGAACTGCAGCGCCGGTTCCCGGATCCTCGTTCCGTCGCACAAGAAGGCGGAATTGCTGGAAAAAATCCAGGCGGTGCTCGCGGGATGGAAGATGGGCGACCCGCTCGATCCGGACGTGAAGCTCGGCGCGCTGATCGAGGAAAAGCACCATCAAAAGGTGCTTGGGCATATCGAGAAGGCGAAGGCGGAAGGCGCGCGCGTCGTATGTGGCGGGCGTGCGACGCTGACGGAGACCGGCGGGTGGTTCGTCGAGCCGACGATCTTCGATCAGGTGACGCCTGACATGAGCATCGCACGCGAAGAGGTGTTCGGGCCGGTCGTCTGCTTCATCGAATACGACGATGTCGACGACGCCGTTCGAATCGCCAACGACACGTGCTACGGGCTTGCCGCGTCGCTGTGGACGGATAACGTGAACAGCGCGCACAAGATCGCGGCCCGCATCCGCGCGGGCACCGTGACGGTGAACTGCTTCGGCGAGGGGGATCTTTCCACGCCGTTCGGCGGCTTCAAGCAGTCGGGGTTTGGCGGGCGCGACAAGTCCGTGTATGCGCACGATCAATATTGCGAGTTGAAGACCACGTGGCTGAAGCTCGATTGAGTGCGGCGACATGAATGCCGGCCCGGTGTGTCTGCCGGGCCGGCACACTGTTGCGCGGCGCTGCACGAGCCTGCCGCGCACGAACGGGAGGCGGAATCGAATGCAGCTTGGATTCATTGGAACCGGCGTGATCACGAGGGCGGTCGTCACCGGGTTGATCCGGTCCGGCATGCCCTTCGACCGGGTGACGCTTTCTCCGCGCGGCGCAACGACGGCTGCCGCGCTGGCTGCACTCGACGCGCGGGTGCGCATCGGCGTCAGCAATCAGGATGTGCTGAACGTGTCGGACGTCGTCTGTCTTGCCGTCGTGCCGCACATCGCCGCCGACGTGCTGCGGGCGCTCGAATTCGATCGGCGCCATCATGTCGTCAGCTTCATCGCCGGCATGCCGATCGCCAACGTGGAGGCGCTTGTCCGCCCGGCGGCCAGGGTCGTTCGCGCGATACCGTTGCCGGCCGTTGCCGAGGGCAAGGGGAGCACGGCAATCTGTCCGCCGGACGGGGTCGCTAAATCCCTGTTCCAGGCGGTGGGCGAGGCGGTCGAGGTGGAGGACGAGCGCACGTTCGACGCGCTCTCTGCCGTGACGGCGACGATGGCAAGCTTTTACGCGGTGCTGGAAAGTCAGGCTTCCTGGCTCGTGCGGCAGGGGCTTCGATACGACGCGGCCCGCGCATTCCTGTCCCGGTACTGCGTCGGCCTGGCGCATGAAACGACGCGGACGGACCGGCCCTTTTCAGCCATGATCGAGCATTGCATGACGCCGGGCGGCATCAACGAGCAACTGCACGCCGAGCTATCGAGCCGCGGCAGCTACGCGCACTACGAAGAAGCGCTCGATCGGGTGTTGAAGCGGATCGAAGGGCACATGTAGGGTGCCGTTCGCGCCGGCAGTGCTCCGCTTCCGCAAGCGCCTCTCTTGCAAGCTGGCGGGCGGACTCGCAAACTGGTTCGATCCGGTTCGCTTGTGCGGTTCGTGGCAGGATTGCAGGTTTTGCGCCGGCAGACTGCGTGCGTTGACGAACGGCGCCGTGAACTGCGTCGCGAGTATCCGTTTTGAGAGTGAAAGCCATGTCGAAGAAGCAGCTATTTACAGACCGACTCCTCGCGCAGATGCCGTCGCTCCGCGCGCTGCGGTGCTTCGTGACGGCGGCGCGCTACGAGAGCTTCACCCAGGCCGCAGAGGTACTGTGCGTGACCCAGGCGGCAATCAGCAGACAAATCAAGGAGCTGGAGGATTCCCTGGACGTCGCGCTGTTCGAGCGTACGGGCAGGCATATCGCGCTGACGGACGCCGGCCGCATCCTGTACAACGCGTCGTATCTGTCGATCATGAACATCGCGGAGGCGGCGGAGGCCGTACGCCGCACGGACAGGCACGCGCTGACGATCTGCGTCTCCCATACGTTTTCCGCGCTGTGGCTGTCGTTCCGGCTGCCGGCGTTTCGCGAGCGTTTTCCGGATATCCGGATGCACGTGATGGTCACGGAACACTTCATGGAGCTGGACGAGCTGATGGAACCCGACGTCATCATCACCAAGAATCCGCCACGCGAGGCCGAGTTCGAGGTCGAGCCGCTGTTTCATGACATCGTCTACCCGGTTTGCAGTCCGTCGTTCCACGAACGTCACTTTCGCGGCAGGACATTGAAGCCGATGGACCTGCTGTCGCAACCCACGTTGAACCTGTCGTTGCTGGGGCGTGCGCAGATTTGCGAGCATGTGGACTGGCGAGTGTGGCGAAACTGGTTTCAGCAGGGTGACGGCACGGACACGCTGGTCGACAACAAGCATCTCGAGAGCAACGACTACCGGCTCCTTGTTGCGCAGGCCGAAGCCGGCGAGGGGACGCTGCTCGGCTGGCATCACCTCGTGCATCGCCAGGTCGAGCAGGGGAGCCTGGTGCGGCCGGTTCCGGACGTGCTCGTGTTTCGTGACCGTCATCATTATCTGATTACCCACAAGAACGCACGGTCGCGCCCCGAGTATCGGCAGTTTCGCGACTGGCTCGATGCCGAGGTCGGCGCAATGATGCGCGGCTGGCTCGACGTCGGCGTCGAAGTCGGCAAATAGCGGGCGATGAAGCCGAATGCGCAACGCGCCGCCCGGGTGGCCGAAAATGTGTCGTTTCCGTTTGTCGGGAATGCATTGACGCAGGCAGTTCCATCGTGAGCCACTCGATCGACGCCACAGCCGCAGCTTCACGACAACTCCGCTTTGGAATCGTGCTGTTGCCGAACTTCACCCTGACCGCATTCTCCGGTTTCGTCGACCTGCTCAGGCTCGCGAGCGATGAAGGCGACATGAGCCGGCCGGTTCGATGCGCGTGGACCATCGTCGGAGAAAATCTCGTTCCGGTTCGCGCGAGCTGTGGCATCCAGATCACGCCGTGGACGACTTTCGAACAGGCGGGGGCGTTCGATTACATCGTGATCGTGGGCGGGCTGTTGCATTCGGGGCCGTCGGCAAGCGATGCGACATTGGCGTTCATTCGCGCGATGGCTGACACGTCGGCCACGCTCGTGGGCGTTTGTACGGGCGCGTTTGCGCTCGTCCGGGCCGGCGTGATGAGTGGATATCGCATCTGCGTGAGCTGGTTTCACTACTGGGATTTCGTCGAGCGCTTCCCGAACATCGACGAGCGCAACCTCGTCGCGGACCGGCTTTTCGTCGTGGACCGACGCCGCATTACCTGCTCAGGGGGCCGCGCGTCGATCGACGTGGCGGCGGCCATCCTGCTTCGCCATGTCGAAGCCACGATCGTCCGCAAGGCGCTCCGCATCCTGCTGGTGGACGATGCTCAAAAGGGGCACGCTCCGCAACCGCATCCGCCAGGGCTCGCGCCCGCGACGCATCCGAAGGTCCGGCGGGCCATTCTGTTGATGGAACAGCACATCGGCCAGCCGCTGAGTCAGATCGAGCTGGCCCGACGGCTCGACGTGTCGGTGCGGCAGCTCGAACGTCTTTTCGCTGCGGAAACGGGCAAGTCGCCGCGCGCCTACGCGAGACAGATTCGGATACGGATGGCGTCGTGGCTGCTGACGAGTTCCGATCGCACGGTGGCCGATATCGCGACGTCCTGCGGATTTTCGGATGCTTCGCACCTCGGTCGCGAGTTCAGGAAGGAATTCGGAGAATCGCCAAACGCGTATCGTGCGGCGCGGCTGCCGAATGCCGCGGAGACGGTGCTTGTCGGGTAGATCGCGCAAAACCGCGCGAAACCACGCAACGCCGATGCGCAGTCTTTTCAATCACGTTGAACGCTCGGAGATGGACGCGATGCAGAGCAACCGGACACACGATATGGCGGTTCCCCTTGTCGGATTGAAGATCGACGGCGGACGCCGCTGGTATTCGATCGATGAACGCGACTGGCGGCCCATGAAGATCAGTGACGCCGTTCTGCCGGGCTTTTCCTGGATTCCGGTGGCCGAAGACGAGAATGGTGCGTGGAGCAGTTACTGGATGCGGCTCGACGCGGGTGCGCGATCACCGGAGCACCGGCATGACTCGACGGAGATGATCCTGATTCTGGAAGGGGTCTTCACGGACGATGACGGCACCGATTTTCTGCCGGGCCAGACCGTGACGTATCCGGCCGGTTCGCGGCACAGCACGTCGTCGGCACGCGGCTGTGTGGTGCTGGTTGTCGCGCAAGCCGGTGCGAGCGTGGTTTCGCAGTGAGGTGCGGGCGGCAGGCGGCTGCTTCTGGTCAGGATAACCAAAAGTATGGGATTTTCCCAAGGAAACGTTTCTGGCATCCGGAATTTGGATTGGTACGCTCCCGGCTGCTTCGATTGTTGTCGCACCTGATGCCGGACTGCTGCTGTCCGGTCCCGGGTGGCGAACATGGTTGCCGGTGCGTTTGATGCCCCCGACCGTGCGAGACGACGACTGCGAAAGCGAGCCGTAGCGGCAATCTGACCTGGCGATTGGCGGAAGGCTGCTTTTAGCGATGAATTCGCGATATCCCGGAATAAAAGGTTTGGAGACCTGAATGAAACAGAAAATTCTCGCGTGCATGGTTGTTTCCGCAGTTTCGGCGCCCGTGCTGGCGCAAAATTCCGTGACGCTTTACGGCTTGATCGACGAAGGTTTCAATTACACGAACAACGTCGCGGGCAGCAAGGTTTACGAACTCCAGAGCGGATTCGTCCAGGGCAGCCGTTGGGGCTTGCGCGGTTCGGAGGACCTGGGCGGCGGCCTGAAGGCCGTCTTCCAGCTCGAGAACGGTTTCAATGTCAACAACGGCCGGCTCGGGCAGGGCGGCCTGATGTTCGGCCGTCAGGCGTACGTCGGCGTCACGTCGGATCGGCTGGGCACGGTCACGCTCGGCCGCCAGTACGACTCGGTCGTCGATTACCTCGCGCAGACGACCGCGAACGGCAGCTGGGGCGGCTACATGTTCTCGCACCCGTACGACAACGACAACACGGACAACACGTTCCGGGTGAACAACACCGTCAAGTACGCGAGCCCGAACATCGGCGGCCTGCAGTTCGGCGGTACCTACAGTTTCAGCAACGACACAAATTTCGCGAACAATCGGCAGTACAGCGCCGGTGCCCAGTACACCGTCGGAAACCTGCTGCTCGCCGCGGCTTACCTGCAGGCGGATCATCCGTCGTCGAGCGCGGGCGGCGCGATCAACAACGGCGGCGACGAAAACTTCGTCGGCAACAAGCTCCGGATCTTTGGCGCGGGCGCCAGCTATACGTTCGGGCCGGCGAATGTCGGCATCGCGTACACGAACACGTACGTCGGCAACCCGCTCAGCTCGGGATACGTCGGTGCGATCACGCCGGCCGCCGGCACGTTGTCGAGCCTGCGATTCCAGAACGTCGAGATCAACGGCAAGTATCAGTTCACGCCATCGTTCTTCGCCGGTGCGATGTACACGTACACGCGCGCCGATTTCAACGCGACGAGCGGCAAGCAGCATCCGAACTATCAGAGCGTCGGGCTGATGGCCGATTATTTCCTGTCCAAGCGCACGGACGTGTACGTACAGGGCGCATACCAGCACGTCGGCGGCGACCGCACCGGCACCGTCCTCGACGTTGCCTATGTGCCCGGCGCCGACGACGTGTCGTCGAACCGGAATCAGGTCGTCGCGCGCGTCGCGCTGCGCCACAAGTTCTGAGCGGGGCCGTGCCGGAGGGAGCGACCGGCACGCAGCGGCCGCTCCCCGCGAGTGCACGTGTGACGAATGGCGGGGCGACAGGTTGGTAGAATCTGCGCGGTAGAACATACGTTGATCCGAAACATGAAATCTGCGTCGACTCCCGTCAAAGGCTACCGGCGGATCATCCCTTCGGTGACCGCGCTCGTCGAATTCGAGGCGGTCGCGCGGCTCGGCAGCTTCACGCTGGCCGCCGACGAACTCGGCGTCACGCAGGCAGCGGTGAGTCGCCAGGTGAAGTTTCTCGAAGACACGCTCGGGTGCCGCCTGTTTCACCGTCTGCACCGTTCGATCGAACTCACCGAGGAGGGGGCGGCGCTGTATCGGGTTGTCGCCGAATCGATGCAGAAGATCGCCGGGGTATTCGACCGCCTGGCGAGCGGCCCCGCACAGCGGGAGTTCGTGCTCGCGGCCACGGCGGCCTTTTCCCATTTCCGCCTGCTTCCGCGGCTCGCGTCGCTGAAGCAGTCCCGGCCCGAACTGCAGCTTCGGCTCTCCACGTCGATGTTCACTGCGGACCTGCGGCACAAGGAGATCGATGTCGCGGTTCGTTATGGAAACGGAAGTTGGGGGGACGGCACCGCGACGCTGCTTTTCGACGAAGAAGTGTTCCCGGTCTGCTCGCCGGCGTGGGTCGAATCGCGCGGGACGCCCGAGTCGTTGCAGGAAATTGCCAACGCCGCGCTGATCGAGTCGGATTCCACGTCAGAGGGCTGGATGGGATGGGAAGCGTGGTTTCGGGCGGTGGGCTTCAATCCCGTGAGGCTGAATTTCGCTTTTCGGTGCAGCCTGTACACCGACGCAATCGAGGCAGCGCGCTACGGCCAGGGCATCGCGCTCGGCTGGGGCAGGCTCGTCCAGGGCCTGCTCGATACGGGAGAACTGGTTCGACTGCCGGCGGCTTCGCTCAGGATGACCGACGCGTACTACGTCGTCGTGCCGCACGGGCGCACGATCACCCCCGAAATCGACGGCCTGATCGACTGGCTTCGGGCAGACATCGATCGGGGGTGAAGTGCTGGCGAAGCCGCCCCGGGCCACCGCTGGCGGCGTCCGCGGTCGCATGACCTGAAGTAATGCCAGCCGGAAAATAAAGCGCGTTGACGCTCTTTTTCGTCAATCCAATACTGGGCTCAAGCGGGAACACACGAAGTCCCGCTCACCCTGAACATTGGAGAAAGGCGATGTCTGCGTTGCAAGCAAAGACCCATGGCGAATTGATCCGCAGCCGGCGGCCCGGCTATGGGATGCCCGGAGAACTGTTCGGCCGCCAGGACGTCTTCGACACAGACGTCGAGATTTTCTTCCACAAGCACTGGATCCTGGTCGGGGTCACCGCGGATGTTCCGGAGCCGGGCGACGTGTCGACCGTCGACATCGGCAAGGCGTCGGTCATCATCGTTCGCGACGATGACGAAAACATTCGTGCATACCGAAACGTCTGCCGTCACCGCGGCGCCCGCCTGAAGGCGGCCGGGAAGTCGACGGTCGGCATGCTCGTGTGTCCGTACCATCAATGGACGTACGATCTCGACGGAAGCCTGCGCCATGCGACGCACATGGGCAAGGACTTCGATACGCACTGCCGCAGCCTGCTGCCGGTGCACACGAAGATCATCGGCACGCATATTTTCGTGTGCCTCGACGATCGTGCACCGGAGGACATCGCGAAGCTGGAAGAGACGATGACGTCGCGCTTCGCGCCCTACGACCTGCGGGCCACCAAGATCGCCTTCGAACAGGAGATCATCGAGAACGGCAACTGGAAACTGGTCATCGAGAACAACCGCGAGTGCTATCACTGCGCGGGCACTCATCCGGAACTGACGGCGTCGTTCCTTCCGGAAGACTTCGGCTTCTGCCCCGATAACCTCGACGAAGCGTCGATTGGCGCGCTCGAAGCGTACAAGGCACGCAATGCCGCCTGCCAGCAGAGCTGGGAGCGCGACGGGTTCGCCGGATCGTCCGTCGAGTGGCTCGACGAGGACGCGGTCACCCAGTTCCGGACGCAGCAACTCGTCATCGCCGGCAGCGGGGAGTCGCAGACCATCAGCACCAAGGTCGCCTGCACCAGGCTGTTCGGCAATCTGCAACGGCGTGATCTCGGCGACGTGCATCTGTGGACGCACAATTCGTGGACGCACGTGATGAGCGACCATGCCGTCGTCTCGTACATCATCCCGCTCGCGCCGGACAGGACGCTCGTGCGCTCGAAATGGCTCGTCCACGCCGACGCGGTGGAAGGCGTCGATTACAACGTGTCCAATCTGACGGAAGTGTGGACTGCAACGAACCGGCAGGACCAGCACCTCGTCGAGATCACGCATGCGGGCACGCAGGATCCGGCGTATTCGCCGGGGATGTTCTCGCCGTTCACCGAAGCCTACGTGGACCAGTTCTCCCGTTGGTATGCGGCGCGGCTGAAGGCGCACGGCGTCTGAGGGGGAAGCACGATCATGAACGCCATTCAGACCATGTTCGACCCTGCGCCGGCGGTGGCCGACCGGCTTTCCGACGCCCGCACGTGGGAGTGCGGCAGCAGGGCGTGGCCGAGCAGCGAACGGCAGACGCTGACCTGTTGCCGCGTGATCGACGAAACGCACGACGTCAGGAGCTTCGAATTTCACACAGGCGACGGGTTGCCCGTGCGATTCGAGCCGGGGCAATTTCTGACCGTATCGACAAGCGTGGACGGACAATCCGTCGAGCGCTGCTATACGATCTCGTCGCCGCCGACACGCCCGTATCTCGTGTCCATCACCGTCAAGCGGGTGCCGGGCGGGGTCATGTCGAACTGGCTTCATGACAACATGAAGCCGGGCGCGCGGCTCGACGCATACGGTCCATCCGGCACGTTCACGACGACCGCGTCGCCTGCCGCGAAGATGCTGTACCTGTCGGCCGGCTCGGGCGTGACGCCGCTGATGTCGATGACGCGGGCGAGCATCGACCTGGGGCTCGATCGCGAGATCGTGTTCGTGCACAGCGCCAGGACGCCGGCCGACATCATTTTCCGCGAGGAACTGCAGCGGCTGGCGAAACTGTCGCCCCGTCTTCGTCTGTACTTCGTATGCGAAACCGTGGGCGGTCAGGAGCATTGGGCCGGCCCGACGGGCCGCCTCAGTCTCCCGATGCTGTCGGAGTGGGTGCCGGACTACGCCGATCGCGAGGTGTTCACCTGCGGGCCGGCCGGCTACATGAGCGCGGTGAGGGCATTGCTTCGCGAAGGCGGTCACGACCCGGCTCGCTATCACCAGGAAAGCTTCGACATCGCTGCGGGTACCGCGCCGGAGCCGTGCCCGCCCGAAAGCGCCGGCGGCCAGCAGACCTTCACGGTCAGGCTGTCACGCTCGTCGAAGCGCTTCACGATGAACGGATCGGAAACCGTGCTGGCCGCTGCAAAGAAAGCCGGCGTGGCAATCGCGTCGTCCTGCAGCCAGGGTGTTTGCGGCACGTGCAAGACGCGGCTTCTCGAAGGCGCGGTGGAGATGCAGCACAACGGCGGGATCCGGGATCGCGAAGTGCAGAAGGGCTTTCGGCTGCTGTGCTGCAGCCGTCCGACGTCCGATCTGGTGCTGGAGCTTTGATCTGCGCGCCGGTGAGCCGCGAATACGCCACGAGGATGTTCAATCGATAGCGGGGTGCCACGGGGCCCCGGAGGATGCGCATGTCGAATGCCGGGATGATCGACTTGGGTCGTGCTGCCGATACGGGGCGCGCGGAACAAACGCTGGAGGACGTCAGGGCATACAGGCTGGCCCGCGTGCGGGCGCAACTGCTGCTGCACGATTGTCCGGCGATACTGCTCTACGATCCGGTGAATATCCGCTACGCGACGGATACGTCGAACATGCAGATCTGGACCGGACGCAATCCGTCTCGTTACGTGCTGGTATTTGCCGACGGCCGCGTCGTCGGTTGGGAGTTCCATCGTTGCGAGCACGTGTGGGACGGACTGGGCCTCGACCTCGAACTGCGCAGCGCCGTCGGCTGGACCTTTTTCAGTGCGGGGCCCGACATCGAGCGTCGCGCCGATGGTTGGGCGCGTGAGATCGTCGACGTGTTGCGGCAACGCTCACCCGGCGCGCCCCGCCTCGCGGTCGACCGGCTCGACCCGGTTGGCACGGCCCTTCTGGTGAAGTACGGCCTCGCACTGGTGGATGGGCAGGCGATGATGGAAGTCGCCCGCGCCGTCAAGTCCCCCGGCGAGATTCTGCTGATGAAAGCGTCGCTGCGCGCTTGCGAAACGGGGATTGCGCGCATGCGTCGCGAGCTTCGGCCGGGCATGACCGAGCATGACCTTTGGGCGAACCTTCACTACGAGAACATCCGGTCCGGGGGCGAGTGGATCGAAACCCGGCTGCTTGCTTCGGGCGAGCGAACCAATCCGTGGATGCACGAGTGTTCGTCCAGGGTGCTGCAGCACGGCGAGTTGCTGGCGTTCGACACCGATATGGTCGGGCCCAACGGGTATTGCTCGGATATTTCGCGGACCTGGACGGTGGGACACACGCGGCCGACGGACGAGCAGCGCACGCTCTATGACGCTGCCCATACGCAGATCCATTTCAACATGGACCTGTTGCGTCCGGGCATGAGCTTCCGCGAGTTCTCGGAAAAGGCCTGGAAGATTCCCGATGCGTACCTGAAGAACCGGTACAGCTGTGTCGCCCACGGCATCGGCATGGTCGACGAATATCCGTCCATCGCTCATCAGGTGGATTGGGAGGACGCCGGCTACGACGGCGCGTTCGAAGCGGGCATGACGGTGTGCGTCGAGAGCTATATCGGTGCCGAGGGCGGAATCCAGGGCGTCAAGCTCGAACAGCAGGTCGTGATCACGGACGCCGGTTGCATGCCCCTCACGACGTGTGCATTTGAAACCGAATGGCTGTGACACGCGTTTGGCCGCTCGCTGTTCCTTCCATCCTCTATAGTTCAAGGCAACGGCCATTTCCTGAAATCGGGATCGAACCATGCTCGATTTTCCACGCAGATTGCTTGCCGCCGGCCTGAGTGTCGTCGCGTTGTCCTTCGCCTGCGGTCAGTCGTGCGCGCAACAAATCGTCAAGATCGGTGCGTCCAGCCCGCTGACGGGCGTCAGTGCCGCGAACGGCAAGGATCTCGAGAACGGCGTCCGCCTGGCCGTCGAGGAGGCGAACGCCCAGCGCATCAGGCTGGGCGGTCAGGAAGTCCGTTTCGAACTCGACTCGGTGGACGACCAGGGTGACCCGCGCATCGGTGTCCAGGTCGCCCAGAAGCTGGTCGACGACGGCGTGGCCGCCGTGGTCGGCTACTACAACTCCGGCGTGGCGCTGCCGTCCGCGCCGATATTCGCGAAGGCCGGCATCCCGCTGATCGACCCGGCCGCCACCAATCCGGCAATCACCCGCCAGGGATTGAAGACGGTCTTCCGCATCATCGCGACCGACACACAGAATTCCGGCGTTGCGGGGAAGTACGCCGTCGCCGTGATGAAGGCGCGGCGCATCGCAGTCATGGACGACCGGACCGCGTTCGGCCAGGGCGCGGTGGAGGAGTTCAAGAAGGCCGCGCTGGCTGCCGGCGGCACGATCGTCGCATCCGAATACACGAACGACAAGGCGGTCGAGTTCAACGCGCAACTCACGAACATCAAGGCGGCGAACGCGGACCTGCTGTACTTCGGCGGCCTGGACAACCAGGCGGCGCTCATTGCCAAGCGGATGCGGCAACTGGGCATGCACGTCCAGTTCGTCGGCAGCGGCGGCATCGCCGACAGCATCTTCATCAACGTCGCCGGCTCGGCGGCCGAAGGCGCGATGGCGTGGGAATACGGCCGGCCGATCGACACGCTTCCGCAAGGCAAGGCGTTCGCGCAGAAATTCAGGCAGCGCTTTGGCGCGAACATGCTCACCTATGCGCCGTTCGCCTACGACTGCGTATGGGTGATCATCCACGCGATGCAGCAGGCGAATTCCGCGACGCCCGCCGAGTTCCTGCCGGCACTTCGCGCGACACGCTACGACGGCATTACCGGAAAGATTGCGTTCGACGCGAACGGCGACCTGAAGAATCCGACTTCGACGCTCTATCAGGTAAAGGGCGGCCGCTGGATTCCGGTCACGACGATCGGCGCGGAGTGACGCGATCGCGTTTCATGACGCCGGCCGATTCCATGCATCGGCCGGCGTGAACAGCGGGTGGTTCTTCATGCAGCACCTGGTCCCGAAACTGACGGGGCCGCCGCGGAGAATTTGCTGCAAGGCCCCGCCCGACAGGCGAAAAAGCTGATTACTCGTGCCCTGCGACCGCGTGCGGAACGTACGGTCCTTCGAGCGCCGCGATTTCTTCCGCGCTCAGTTCGAGCGACAGCGCCGCAACGGCGTCATCGAGATGCTGGGCCTTCGACGCCCCGATGATCGGCGCGGTGACCCCGGACTTCTGCAGCAGCCACGCGAGCGCCACCTGCGCGCGCGGCACATTGCGCCGCCGTGCGATCGTCGCGACGGCCTCGACGATCGCGCGATCGTTGGCGGCATACGCTTCGTAAAGCGTCTTGCCGTAGACGTCGCTCTGCGCACGCTCGCTCGACGCATCCCAGTCGCGCGTGAGCCGGCCGCGGGCGAGCGGGCTCCACGGCAGCACCGCAACGCCCTGGTCGGCGCACAGCGGCAGCATCTCGCGCTCTTCCTCGCGATACAGCAGGTTCAGGTGATCCTGCATGCTGACGAACTGCGTCCAGCCGTTCAGCTTCGACGTGTAGAGCGCCTTGCTGAACTGCCACGCATGCATCGACGACGCGCCGATATAGCGCGCCTTGCCGGCCTTCACGACGTCGTGCAGCGCTTCGAGCGTTTCCTCGATCGGCGTCTGGTAGTCCCAGCGATGGATCTGGTAGAGATCGACGTAGTCGGTGCCGAGACGCTTCAGGCTATGGTCGATCTCGGTGAGGATCGCCTTGCGCGACAGGCCCGCGCCGTTCGGGCCGGGGCGCATGCGGTTGAACACCTTGGTCGCGATCACGACGTCGTCGCGCTTCACGAAGTCGCGCAGCGCGCGGCCGACGATCTCTTCCGACGTGCCGTCGGAATACATGTTGGCGGTGTCGAAGAAGTTGATGCCGGCGTCGAGCGCCTGGCGGAGAATCGGACGGCTCGCCTCTTCGTCGAGCGTCCACGGATGCGTGCCGCGCTCGGGCACGCCGTAAGTCATGCAGCCGAGACACAGACGCGAAACCTGCAGCCCTGTCGAACCGAGCCTGACATATTCCATTGCTGTTGCTCCTTGCGATTTTCCGGTTGGATGTTCGCCGCACACGCTGTGCGGCGAACCTTCGCAAGTGTATTACCGCGCGCAAAAACGCGCCGGACACCGCCGCGCGCCGGGGCGCCGAGCAACGCATCGGCGCCCCGGCGTCCGGCACGACGCTCAGCTGCCTTGCAGCCGGATGTCGCGCGACGATGCGCCGACGTACACGGTGCCGCCCGGCACGTAGCGCCAGCCGTTGCGCGACGTGTCCCACACGCTCTGCATGCGCGGCGACACAGTCACGTGGACGCGCCGCGTTTCGCCCGCATTCAGGCGGATCTTTTCCCATCCGACCAGCCGCTTCGGCGGCTCGTCCTTGTACGGCACGCCGAGGTATACCTGCGGCACATCCGCGCCGGCCACGCGTCCGTCGTTGCGCACGGTGAACGACACGCCGAGCGAGCCGTCACGCTGGCGCGACACCGACAGCCCCGAGTACGTGAAATGCGTGTACGACAGGCCATACCCGAACTCGAACATCGGCGCGATGTTCTTCGCGTCGTACCACCGGTAGCCCATGTCGAGCTGTTCCGCGTAGACGGGATCGCTGTCGAACGCGCCGTTCGCGCCCCAGGTCGGCGTGTCCGGGTCGCGCGCGGGGAACGTGACGGGCAGCCGGCCGGACGGATTGACCTGGCCGAACAGCACGTTCGCGATCGCGGTGCCGCCGCCTTCGCCCGGATACCACGCCTCGACGATCGCGGCGACGTGGTCCTTCCACGGCATCAGCACCGGATTGCCGCTTTCGACGACGACGATCGTATGCGGGTTCGCGCGCGCGACGGCGTCGACGAGCGCGTCCTGGTTCGACGGATTCGCGAGGGAGAGGCTCTGCAGGTCGCCGAAGTCCTCGCCGGCCGGCTGCGCGACGACGACGATCGCGACGTCCGAGCGGCCCGCGAGCGCCGCCGCCTGGTCGATTTCCTGCTGCGTATACGCGCGGAACGGCGCCTGCTGGTCGCTGTTGCCGGCGAAGCTGACCTGCGCGGCCGGCGCAAGCGCGCGGATCGCCGCGACGATCGGCACGTCGACCTTCAGCCACGGATTGCGCCACCAGCTGCAGCCGGTCGACGTGCCGAACGCGAGGCCGCCGCAGCCCGCGAACGAACCGGTCACCGGGGCGCGCGTATTGCCGGAGCCGCCGCCCGACAGCACGGCCGCGTCGGCGTGGCCGCCGATCACCGCGATCCGCGACAGCGTGGGCGCGAGCGGAAGCTGGTTGGCGTCGTTCTTCAACAGCACGATCGACTGTTCGGCGACGGCCTGTGCGAAGCGGTTCGCGGCCGCGAAGTCGATCTTGCCGCCGCCCTTCGGCGGATCGTCCATCACGCCGGTGCGGATCATCACGAACAGCTTGCGCCGCACCATGTCGTCGAGGCGGGCGGTCGACACGGAGCCGTTCGCGATCGCCTGCTTGACGGCGGCCGGCGTCAGGTACACGGTCGGCCCGACGTCCTCCTCTTCGTCGAGACCGGCATTGATCGCCTGCGCGGTGCTGTGCGTCGCGCCCCAGTCGGACTGGACCTGTCCTTCGAAGCCCCATTCGTTTTTCAGCACATCGTTCAGCAGATGCGCGTTCTCGCACGCGTAGGCGCCGTTCAGCCGGTTGTAGCTGCACATCACGCTGCCGGGCCGCGCGCGCTTCGCGGCGATCTCGAACGGCAGCAGGTAGAGCTCGCGCAGCGTGCGCTCGTCGATCTGGCTGTTGCCGCCCATGCGCCCGTGCTCCTGCTCGTTGCCGGCGTAGTGCTTGATGGTCGCGATCACCTTGTGCCGCTGCGTCGCGAGCGTGCGCTCGGCGAGCAGGTCGCCGGCGAGCAGCGGATCCTCGCCGAGATACTCGAACAGACGGCCGCCGCGCGGTTCGCGCGCGAGGTTGGTGCCGCCGCCGAGCCCCATTCCGAAACCCTGCGCGCGCAACTGAACCGCGACTTCCTTGCCGTAGTCGTACGCGACGCGGCGATCCCAGCTCGCGGCGACCGCGAGCGTCGCCGGGAACGTCGTGCTGGCCTGCGACGTGCTGCCCGAGCCTGTGGCCGAATCGACCATGTTCAGGTCGGGAATGCCGAGCCGCGGCACGCCCTGGATATAGCCCGCGCCGCCGCCGGGCACTTTGGACATTTCGTACTCTGAATGAATGAACTGCAGCTTCTCGTCGAGCGTCATCTTGCGCACGAGCAGGTCGGCGCGCCGCTGGGCGGCGGACGACGCGAACGCGTCGGCGGCGTCGGCAGGGGACGTGAAGTCGGTCGTGGCCGCGCTGGCGTTGATGCAGAGGGTCGCTGCCAGCACGGCGGCCGGCCAGAGTGTTGCCCGCATGTTGCTCTCCATGATTGTTATTGCCGGTTGTTCGGATGTGGTCCGGAGCTGCGCGCGTCCGATGGATTCGCACGGGACGCAGATGGCTGGCGATGCGGGATGGCTGCGGCGTCGCATGTCAGGCCACGCGGGGAATCGTCACGGCCGGGTGGGCCCGATCGCCACGGCACGGACGGATCGGATGTAGCGATTCTCTGCAGTGGCCTACGGTAGCAATGTAGTTTGACTACAGCATCGGTGTTTCTACCGATATGTCTGATCTTTTTGCGGGAGCGTTGCCGACGGGGCGGAGAACGTGGTCATCCTTCCCGAGCGGATGCGGCAATCGGCGTAAGAACTACCGGCGCGCAGCAGGTTCGGCCGCCGTCTGCGCGCGGCGATCGCGTCGCGCCCGCGCCAGCGGATTCGCGAGATAGCGGATCGCCCGATCGCTGATCGACGCCGACGGCAGCAGGCACGCGAACGTGAGCCCGCAGACGGCCAGTTTCTTGAACGGCCGCCAGAACGGATTGCGCAGCACCGTGTGTCAATAGCGTCCCGAGTCATGCAGGAACCAGCGCCAGCGCCGCCCGAGCGGCGCGCGATACAGCGCGCTCGCGAACAGCGCCTTCTCGATCGAGAAATCGTACGGGGACGTCGGCAGCGCTTCGTGCAAGCGCGCGCCGGCGAGCGTGCGCAGCGTCGTCCAGCGCTGGCCGGTCTTCGCCGCGCCGGTGGCCGCGTCTTCGGCATTGGCGAACGCGAGATCGGCGGCGCCGTCGCCCGAGCCTTCCGCTGCGTGTGCGGCCGATTGATGCGCGCGGTAGCCGCCGAGCGCGCGGTCGATCATGTGGACGGCGCCGAGCAGCGCGCTGCCGTAGATCGCATAGAAATCTGCGCCGTGGCGGTTGTCCGCGTTGACGGGGACCGGGAACAGGCGCCGCAACGCCGCGACCGCGTACGCGTTGCCCGATCCCGGCGGCGACGGATACAGCCAGCCGGCGCGCAGCAGCCGCCCGCAATCGGCATCGACCGCCGACTGCGGCACGGTGACCCCCGTCGCGGTACCGTCGTGCGTCAGCACGTCGAGCCGATAGTGGACCTTCACGTAGCCGCCGGCCGCGAAGGCCGCGAGCACCTGGCCGACCGCATCGGGATAGAGCACGTCGTCGGCGTCGAGAAAGATCACGTAGGGGCTCGCGATATGTTCGAGCGCACGGTTGTAGGCCGAAACCTGGCCGCCGTACGCCTGGAAGACCGCCGCGATGCGCTCGCCGTACGACGCGATGATGTCGCGCGACGCGTCGGTCGACCCGTCGTCGACGACCAGCACGCTCACGCCGCCGGCCGTCTGCGTGAGCGCGGAATCGATGGCGCCGCGCAGGTACGCGGCGTGGTTGTAGTTGCAGATCGCGACGGTGAGGTCTGCCATGTGCGGCTCCGTTGCAATGCCGGATTGAAACGTCGAGATTCGATGCTGCCGCCTGTCCGCCGACGAAGCGACGCGGGCCGCAGGCGTCGTGCCGACGCCGCGCTAACGCCGCGCTAGCGCCGTGCGGACGGGCTGCCGATCAGCGGAATCCCTTCGCGGTAGACATACGCTCGGTCGGCGCGGACATGGACGCGTTGCCTGCCGCCACGCCCGGTTGACGGACGGCCGCCGTCGCGCGCCGTCCGCATGACGGTCGATGCGCGGCACGCCGCACCCCGCGCATCGCCGCATCGCATGGCGGCCATGATACGGACATCGTTCATCCAGAAGCTGCCGTTCGCGCGCAAGCGTTACCGTAGCTACCTGCCGCTGTTTCCACTCGCGATCGAGCAGTTCGACCTGTCGGACTACGACATCGTGCTGTCGAGCTCGTATGCGGTCGCGAAGGGCGTGCTGAGCGGTCCCGACCAGTTCCATGCGAGCTACGTGCATTCGCCGGTGCGCTATGCGTGGGATCTGCAGCACCAGTACCTGAACGAGGCGGGGCTCGCGCGCGGGCTGAAGTCGGTGCTGGCACGCGCGCTGCTGCACTACATCCGCAACCGGGATGCGCGATCGGCGAACGGCGTCGATTGCGTGGCCGCGAATTCGCGCTTCGTCGCGCGTCGCATCCGCAAGACGTACCGGCGCGACGCGACTGTGATCTATCCGCCCGTCGACACGGACCACCTGACGCTGCGCGCGGACAAGGAAGACTTCTACCTGACCGCGTCGCGGCTCGTGCCGTACAAGCGGATCGACCTGATCGTCGAAGCGTTCTCGCGCACGCCATCGCGCCGGCTCGTCGTGATCGGTGACGGCCCCGAATACGCGAAGATCCGCGCGCTCGCGGGACCGAACATCACGTTGCTCGGGTACCAGCCGTTCGACGTCCTGCACGATCACCTGCAGCGCGCGCGTGCGTTCGTGTTCGCGGCCGAGGAGGATTTCGGCATCTCGCCGGTCGAGGCGCAGGCGTGCGGCACGCCGGTGATCGCGTTCGGCAAGGGCGGCGTGTGCGAGTCGGTGCGCGCGTGGCCGTGCGCACGGCCGACAGGGCTCTTCTACCGCACGCAGACGGCCGATGCGCTCGTCGATGCGCTCGACCGGTTCGACGCGCTGCCGGCCGGCACCTTCGGCGCGCATGCATGCCGCGTGCAGGCGGAACGCTTCGGCTCCGCACGCTTCAACGCCGAGTTCACGCGTTTCGTGCTGGAGGGCTATGCGCTGCTGCAGAACGAGATGGCCGGCGCTGCCGATGCGCGGCAGCGAGGGGCTGCGTGCGATATCCGGATCGACACTGCCGACGCCGACACGGATTACCTGCGCGCGTGACGGACGTGTTGCGGCGGGCAGGCCACAGCGCGATCATGTGCGTGTCGGCCGCAGGCATCGCAAAGCGCGCGCGAAACCCCCGGATTATGCGAATGGCGGAAGTGTTTTCGCATCTTTTGAACCATTCCGGAATGAATGGCGGGTAATCGTTCCGGCTTCGCGGGAAATTGGATAGTATTCCACACGGATTGACGGAAATGATCGAAGGTAATCCGGTCTGGATGACCGAATCGCACGGGCGAGGGGCGAGCGGCGGAGTAACCGACTGATTCGATGTTTAAAGTTTCGTAACAAGACCATCTTGAAACGGGGTGTACATTCAGGAGCGGATGAAACGGGTCCGTCATCCTGGCGAACCGGATCGAACGAGGACGGTTCGGCATGCAGGGTGAGCCTGGCGCAGGCGGCCCGACACGACGGCGGACGAATGTCCGCTGCATCGGCGCCTCGCCCACGCGAAGCGCCGCATCGAAGACGGAATGGCGCGGCCTGACCGGCCGTGCATTCCGTTCGAGTTCAATGAAGCGAGACTGGATGAAATCCGGCGCGTACTTCGGAACCAGCACGGAGTGCGACCTTGATTGCGCCCGTGGCACGCGCTTGCAGGCGTGGCCGGGCGGCGTTGCGCCGCAGGCCGCGTCGCACGCTGAAGGTTCGCGAGGTGGAGAGAGTGACGGTTCGTTATGAAAATGCCAATAACGCGCGACAAAGGGGGCGCAGCCGGGAGGGACGCTGGCCAGCGCCCTCTGATCTACTGGACGCAAGCGCCGTCCGTGATGCTGCGCAAGGAACTCGCGCGCCGCGACTGGAAAGTCACGATTGCCGCGCACGCAAACGAGGTGCGTGACAGCATCGGCGACACCACCTGCGGCATTCTCGACCTGGGCAGCTGCCAGGCCGATGCGATCGGCGAGATTGCGGCCGCGTGCGCGTGGATGCGCGACGTCGTGTGGGTTGCGCTCGTCGAGTCCGGGCAGATCGCGCTGCCGAGCGTGCGCGCGCTGCTACGCGATTACTGCTTCGACTACATCACGCTGCCGGCGTCGCATCAGCGGATCGCCGACACGGTCGGTCACGCATACGGGATGGAGCGCCTGTTCGCGCACGACCGCGAACTGCTCGACGCCGAGGAGCCGGGCATCGTCGGCACCTGCGGCCCGATGCAGCGGCTGTTCGACACGGTGCGGCGCTTCGCGCGCACCGATGCGCCGGTGTTCGTGTTCGGCGAGACGGGCACCGGCAAGGAGCTGACCGCGGTCGCGATCCATCGTCATTCCGAGCGGCGCAACGGTCCGTTCGTGGCGGTCAATTGCGGCGCGATTCCGCCGCATCTGATGCAGTCCGAACTGTTCGGCTACGAACGCGGCGCGTTCACCGGTGCGAACGCGCGCAAGATCGGCTACGTCGAGGCCGCGAACGGCGGCACGCTGCTGCTCGACGAGATCGGCGACCTGCCGCACGAGAGCCAGGCGAGCCTGCTGCGCTTCCTGCAGGAGCGTGCGATCCATCGGCTGGGCGGCAGCGAGCCGGTGCCGGTCGACGTGCAGATCGTGTCCGCGACGCACGTCGACCTGCGCGGTGCGATGGAAGAAGGGCGGTTCCGCGCAGACCTGTTTCACCGGTTGTGCGTGATGCGCATCGACCAGCCGCCGCTGCGCGCGCGCGGCAAGGACATCGAGCTGCTCGCGAACCACATGCTCGAGCGCTTTCGCGGCGACGCGCGCCATCGCGTGCGCGGATTCTCGACGGATGCGATCACCGCGCTGTACAAGCATGACTGGCCCGGCAACGTGCGCGAGCTGATCAACCGCGTGCGCCGCGCGGTCGTGATGACCGAAGGGCGGCTCATTACCGCACACGACCTCGAACTGGAAAGCGTGCTCGATGCGGCGTCGCCGTCCGTCGCGTCCATTCGCAAGTCGCTCGAGCGCGAAGCGATCGAACTCGCGCTGCTGCGCACGCGCGGGCGGGTCGCGGCATCCGCGCGCGAGCTCGGCGTATCGCGCGCGACGCTCTATCGCTGGATGGAAGCGTACGGGATCGAGCGGCCGCGCGGGACCGGGTCGTCGTCGGACTGATCGCCGCGCGCCGGCAGCCGTTCCGCCCGGAAGCCGGGCGGATTCATCGCATCACTCCGCCAGCCGTGCGCGGACGGTCTTGCCCGAATTGACGGCGCGGACCTCGATCAGCGGTAGTTCGTTCTGCACGGCATCGCGCACGTCGGCATTCAGCGGATCGAGCGCGGCGCGCGCCGGCAGGCCGGGCGCGACATGGAACCAGTCGTCGCGCGGGATGAACCCCGGCGCGTCGATCTGCACGTGCCGCGCGATGTGACGGGTGTCGATGTCGACCTGCCAGGCGCCGGCGACGCACGACGCCCGGACGTCGAGGCCGAGGTCCCGCCGCGCAAACACGTTCGGATGCGTGCGCGACGGGAAATGGAACGCCTGCGACAGGATCGCGCAGCCCGCGCGTGCGACCGGCGTGCGTCCGTCGCGCAACGCGGCGAGTTCGACCGCGACGGTGAGCGACGCATCGCGCTCGTTGACGACATGCACGTCGAGCCCGTTCAACCCTTCATCGACCAGCAGGATCTGCATGGGCTGCAGCACCTGCCGCAGCGCGTACCAGACCGATTTCGGCCGGTGCGCGGCGTCGACGACCCCCCAGCCAGCGCCCGACACGACCGTCACGCGTTCGGGCGCCGTCGACCATTTCGACCGGATCGCCGCGGATCCAGGCATGCTGTCGCGCCTGCAGCTCGACGCGGACCGCTATGTGCTGTTCGTCGGCTCGCTCGCGCCGGGCAAGAATCTCGCGCGCGTGCTCGAGGCGATCGCGCTGCTGCGCGTCTCGCATCCGAAGTTGCGATTCGTGATCGCGGGCGGCGCGAACGCGCGGATCTTCGGCGCATCGGTGCCCGGGCTGCGCGCGGACGACCCGCACGTGACCTGGGCCGGCTATGTGACCGACGGCGAGCTGAAGGCGCTGTACGAACATGCCGGCTGCTTCGTGTTCCCGTCGCTGTACGAAGGTTTCGGGTTGCCGCCGCTCGAGGCGATGCGCTGCGGCTGCCCGGTGATCGTGTCGCGCGAGGGGGCGTTGCCGGAGGTCTGCTCGGGCGGGGCGCTGTTTTGCGACGCGTGGTCGGAGGCGGACATCGCCGCGACGATCGTGCGGGTGATGGAAGACGCCGAGCTGCGCGCGCAGATGCGGGCGGCGGGCCGGGCGCACGCGCAACGCTATAGCTGGCACGCGTCCGCGCGGGCGCTGCTGGAGGTCGTGCGCGGCGGCGTGTGAAGGGGCGTGAGCGGCGCGAAGCCTGTCGTGGCGTCGCCTTATCCGGAGAAGATGGGCATTGCGGTGCGCAAGGACAACCCGAAGCTGCGCGACGGGCAGCGCGCTACGCGCCGAAGGCGGATCCGCCTGGCGTCATGGAATGGCATTACGCGCTACGCAGTCCGTAGAAACCTGCGAAAAACGACGGATCGCAACGTACCGCATGCGCTCAGCCCGAGGTCGGCGCGGCGCTGACCTGCGGCGCGACGGTCGCGTCCTTCGGCTGTGATTCGGGCGAGGCGGGCATGCTGGAAGGCGCGACGGCGTGCTGGATCGTCGGCACGACCATCGTCGGAAAGAGGGTCGCCAGCGCGACCCAGATGATGACGCCGAAAACCATGGCTGTCTCCCGAGTGTCGAGCAGAACGCACGCGCACGCCGGCGCACGGCGTGCGCGTGCGGCCTGCCACCACTCTACGGCGCACCTTTGTGCAGGGGATTGATCGAACTCAATTGCGGTGCGTCGGACCATTGCACGCAGTGCGTCCGTGCGTTCACGATAGTCGTCAGATTCCCGTCAAATGCATGGCCTACACTTGCTTGGCAAGCGGCGGGGCGCGTAACGGTACGCGCAGGCACGCACCGGACTGGATCGGAGCACGCGATGGCATGGGACGATGAGGACGAACGCGAATTGCGTCATGTCGAGGCGATGATCGACGAACTGTCGCGCGTCGACGCGCGCGAATACAGCGGTGCGACGACGACGGTGATGCGGCCCGCGTACTGGCGTGCGCGGCTCGAGGCGATCGGCGGACGGTTGCGTGCGGGCGGCCGCGCGGCGACCGTCGCGCAAACGTTGAACGCGCGTCTCGACGAGCTCGAACGGCGCCATCGGCGCGACGGCGACGAGAGAAAGGGAAAACGTTAGCGGCCCGAACGACACCCGCAACCCGCGCACGCGGTGCGCATTGGTCATATCGAATGCAGGATGCCGCACGCGCCGCGCATGTGCGTGACAAGCACATCGCTCGCCAGCCGGAAGGTGTGGAAAGCCCGCATTTGTTCGCGAGACACATTCACGTCACACTGCTGGAACGGTTCGCGCCGTCAATTTCGTGCCAGAAGGCACGGCGCGCCATTCGTTACGAGGAGCTCACTGCGATGCTGACCCCGCACGAATTGTCCACGCTGCTGCTGGTTGCCGATGCACCGCAGCATGTCGATCGTTCCAGTCCTGATTTCGATGCGCTCGTCGCGCATGCGTATGTCGAACTCGTGTCCGGTGCGCCGGGCGAAGGACCTCGCCCCGCGCTGACGCCGCAGGGATGCGGGCTGCTTGCACGCATCGGCGTCGATACATCCCGTCACGCATCGACGCGCGTGCAGGGCGCAAGCCGTGAAGTGCGCCGGCTCGCCGCGCGCAGCGCAGCAAGCGAATGCGAAACGATTTCGCGTCGGTCCCCGCTTTTCGCGAGCACGTTCCGCGGCGTCTGACGCCGGTCAACGCGCCGGGCAACACACGTCTGCTCATTGGGTTTATGCTGCGTCGAAGCGCCCGGCGTGTCGACTGAACGGGCGCCGGACCGGCCGCGCGGCGCGTGTCGCGCACGCGTTTCCCGCGCGCCGGATCATGCCCGCATGCCGTGCCTGTCTGCGACCTGCGGAACCCCTGGGAAGGAGGCACGACGATGGCGCTCGACGAACAGCAATGGCGGACGCTGCATCGCACGTTGCGCGAGCACGAGCAGACGTTGCGCGCGGAGATTCGCGCGAGCGAGCATCAGCGCGCATCGGAGTCGTACGCGGACCTGGCCGGCGCGGCGCCGGACGAAGGCGACGAGGCGAACGCCGATCTGTTCGTCGACGTCGATCATGCGCTGATCGGCATGAAGCTCGCGTCACTGCGCGCGGTCGCACGTGCATTGCAGCGGATGCGCGACGGAACCTACGGCGACTGCGCGGACTGCGACGCGCCCGTCGGCTACGAACGCCTGCTGGCGCGGCCGACCGCCGAGCGGTGCGCGCATTGCCAGAAGATTTACGAACGGCGTTACGCGACGGGAACGCGCCCGTCGCTCTGACGCCGCGCACGATTCGCGAACCGTGACGAACCGCCGGCAGCGGGGAACGCGATGCGGGAAGTCGATTATCTGTTGATCGGCGGCGGTGTCGCATCCGCGACCGCCGCGCTGACGCTGCGCCGCGAGGATGACGCGGCCACCATCGTGATGCTGTGCGGCGAAGCGGAGCTGCCTTATCGCAGGCCGCCGCTCACGAAGCTGCCGGACCTCGCCGGCATTGCGGGCAGCGTGGGTGGCGCGGGTGGCCGGGACGCGAATCTCGCGCTGCACGATGCGGTGTTCTATGCGGAGCAGCGGATCGACCTGTTGCTCGGCGCACGCGCGACGCACGTCGACCGGCATGCGCGTGTCGTGCAGACCGACGCGCACGGCGACTTCCAGTACCGCAAGCTGCTGATCGCAACCGGCACGTCGCCGCGCGTGCCGCAAGTGCCGGGCATCGATCTCGCGGGCGTGCTGTGCCTGCACACGCTGGCCGACATGCGGGCGTTGCAGCAGGCGGTGGCACGGGCCCGGCAAGTCGTGATTCTCGGCGCGGGCTTCATCGGCATCGAGCTCGCCGCGACGCTGCAGGCACGCGGCGTGCAGGTGACGCTGCTCGAGCGCGAACGGGACGTGTTTCCGACGCTGCAGTCCGACGTGCTGTCGCAATTCTTCGCGCGCTGCTGCGCCGAGCGCGGCATCGCGGTCCGCACGAACTGCGACGTGCGTGCACTGCTGGGCGACGGCAACGTCGAGGCGGTCGAGACGAGCGACGGCGACACGCTGCCGTGCGACGTCGCGATCGTCGCCGTCGGCGTGACGCCGAACTGCGCATTCCTGGCCGACAGCGGCCTGCCGATCGACGACGGCATCGAGGTCGATGCGTTCCTGCGCACGGCCGATCCGAATATCCATGCGGCGGGCGACGTCGCGAGTTTCCACGACCCGATCTTCGGTGTGCGGCGCCGCATCGAGCACTGGGACAACGCGATCCGGCAAGGCAAGATCGCCGCGCGCAACATGGTGGGCCACCAGGTGCCGTACCGCGACGTGTCGATCTTCTTCGGCGACGTGTTCGGCGTGTCCTACAACTTTCTCGGCGACCATGCCGGCGCGACCGACACGGTCGAGCGCGGCACGCCCGGCGAAGGCCCGTATGCGCTGCTGTACCTGAAGGACGACGTGTTGCGCGCCGCGTTCGTGATCGACCAGCCCGCCGCGAGCATCGCGTCGCTGGCCAATGCGATCTCGATGCGGCTCGACCTGAAGACGGAGCGCGCTCGCCTGCGCGATGCCCGGTTTCCGCTCGCTCGCCTGCCGGAACAGGCGATGCTGATCCTGCAGGGCGGCGGTGCGCTCGGCGCATTCGAATGCGGCGTCGCCCGCGCGCTCGACGAGCACGGGATCCGGCCGGACATCGTGTCCGCGGTGTCGATCGGCGCGTTCAACGGCGCGATCATCGCGAGCCATCCGAAGGAGCCGTCGCGTGCGCTCGACGCTTTCTGGCGCGAACTCGCGATTCCGCTGCCGACGACGGGCGGCCCGCAATGGCAGCAGCTGATGCTGTCGGCGTACGTGTTCTGGTTCGGCGTGCCCAACTTCCTGCAGCCGCGCTGGTGGAATCCGCTGAACGGCATCGACTGGCTCTACGGACGCACGACGAGCCTGTACGACCCGCATCCGATCCTGAAGCTGATCGAAAAGTACGTCGATTTCGGATCGCTCGGCGACAGCCCGACGCGCCTGTTGATCAGCGCCGTCGACGTGAAGAGCGGCGAGCCGCGCATCTTCGACAGCTATGTCGACCGGCTGACGCCCGAGCATCTGCTCGCGAGCGGCAGCCTGCCGCCGGGGATTCCGTGGACGAAGCTCGACGGACACGCGTACTGGGACGGCGGCATCGTCAGCAATTCGCCGCTCGACCTCGTGCTCGAGCGGTGCGGCCGGATCGGCGGGCGGATCTTCATCGTCGACCTGTTCACCGGCAGCAAGCGGATGCCGGAAAACCTCGTCGAAGTGATGCTGCGCCGCGAGGAGATCAGCTACATGGACCGCGTGCGCAGCGACTTGCGCTTCGAGGAATACGCGAACGACTTCAGCGATCTCGTCGGCGGCATCATGACGCACGTCGCGGAGCCGGCCGCCAGCGCGATCCGCCAGCAGCCGCTCTATATCCGGCTGATGGGCAATCGCGCGCCGATCCACGTCGAGCGGATCGCGCTGCATCGCACCGGACCCGTGACGTTCGCGACCGATTACGACTTCTCCGCCACGATGATCGCCGAGCTGCAGGCGCGCGGTTACGCAGAGGGGCTGAAGGCGCTGGCGGGTGGCGAGGCGGGCTGACGATGCGGGTCGCGTGAACGCGCGACGATGCATTGACGCGATGCCGGCGTTGCGCGCTGCACGCATGCTCGAAACCCGCGCTGCATCGGCCGCCGCCATATCGACCTTGCGCAACGCAACAACGCTGTACGGCGCGATACTGAGCCTGTCGTGCCGGGCGTCGCGCGGACCGATCGCCGCGCCGTCGGCCGGCGGGCGCCGCCGCCGGCGTTCCGGCACGACCCATGCATGTGTCGCCGGGCGGCGTCGCGGGGATCCGGAACCTGCACGGACCGCGCGGGCGGCGTAGGATGGGACCTGGCGCCCGGCGTTCGTGGTCAACGCGCCGGGCCGGCAGGTGCCGTCCGGATGCGGCGCCATCCATGTGCAACGGAGCGACGCCGATCATGTCGATCCACAATGCCGAATGCGCGGCGGTGTTCGCCGAGATCGCCGACATGCTCGAAATCCAGGGCGCCAACCCGTTTCGGGTGCGTGCGTACCGCAACGCCGCGCGCACGATCGCCGACTACGGCCGCGACATTCCCTCGATGGTCGCGAAAGGCGAGGATCTCGGCCGGATCCCGTCGATCGGTGTCGATCTTGCGTCGAAGCTGCGCGAAATCGCGGTGACCGGCACCTGCGAGCTGCAGCAGACGCTGCGCCGCGCATTGCCGCCCGCGATCGTCGAACTGCTCGATGTGCAGGGGCTCGGCGCGAAGCGCGTGAAGGCGCTGCACGACGGGCTGCATGTCGAAACGCTCGAACAGCTGAAGGCGGCGGCGAAGAGCGGACGCATCCGCGAACTGCCGGGCTTCGGCGCGAAAACCGAAGCGCATCTGCTCGAAGCGATCGACGAACGCCTGCATCATGCGCCGCAGCGCTTCCTGCTGCCGTTTGCCGAGCAGTCGCTGATGCCGCTGCTCGACAGGTTGCGTGCGGTGCAGGGCGTCGGCGACGTGGTGCCGGCAGGCAGTTTCCGGCGCCGCCGCGAAACCGTCGGCGATCTCGACGTGCTCGTGACCGCGCGCGACCCGGCGGCGGTCGCCGACGCATTCACCGGCTACGGCGAGGTCGAGCGTGTGCTGGCGAGCGGCGCGACGCGTTCGAGCGTCGTGCTCCGCAGCGGCCTGCAGGTCGACCTGCGCGTCGTCGATGCCGATGCGTTCGGCGCGGCGCTCGTCTACTTCACCGGGTCGAAGGCGCACAACATCGCGTTGCGCCGCATCGCGCAGGCGGGCGGCCTGAAGATCAACGAGTACGGCGTGTTTCGCGGCGACGACCGGATTGCCGGCGCGACCGAAGCGTCGGTCTACGAAGCGATCGGCCTGCACTGGGTGCCGCCCGAATTGCGCGAGGATCATGGCGAAATCGATGCGTCGCGCGCGGGCGGCCTGCCGGCGCTTGTCGAGCGCAAGCATCTGCGCGGCGACCTGCACGCGCACACCGATGCGTCGCACGGCCGCGACGGCTTGCGCGCGATGGCGGAGGCCGCCCGTGCGCGCGGCCTGGCGTATCTCGCGATCACCGACGTGGCGCAGCGCGACGGCCGCGCACGGGGCATCGACGCCGGACGGCTCGCGCGGCAGATCGACGACATCGATCGCCTGAATGAATCCTTCGACGATTTCGTGCTGCTGAAGGGCGTCGAAGCGGACATCCGCGAAGACGGCAGTCTCGACTTGCCGGACGACGTGCTCGGCCGGCTCGACCTCGTCGTCGGCGCGGTGCGCGACGGCTTCGACCTGCCGCGTGCCGCGCAGACCGATCGCGTGCTGCGCGCGATGGATCATCCGCATTTCACGATCCTCGCGCATCCGACCGGCCGCCTGCTCGGCGAACGGGACGCATGCGAACTCGACCTGCCGCGCGTGATCGAGCATGCGCGCGCGCGCGGCTGCTTCCTCGAACTGGACGCGCAGCCGCAGCGGCTCGATCTCGCGGACATCTGGTGCCGCGAGGCCGCGCAGGCCGGCGTGCTGGTGGCGATCGGCTCCGACGCGCACCGGGCCGACGAGCTGGACGATCTCGATTTCGGCGTCGACCAGGCGCGGCGCGGCTGGCTCACCTGCACCGACGTGCTCAACACGCGCACGCTCGCGCAACTGCGGCCGCTGCTGGCGCGCACGATGGGCGGCGCGGGCAGCACGCATCGCGAGCCGGCGCGGCACCGCACGAAGGAGGCGTGATGGCGGGCGCGACGTGCGATGCCGGCGACGGCATGCTGCTGACCGATTTCTACGAGCTCACGATGCTGCAGGCGTACTTCGACGCCGGGATGAACGACGTCGCGAGCTTCGAGTTCTTCGTGCGCGCGTTGCCGCCGCAGCGCAACTTCCTGATGGCGTCCGGGCTGGCGCCCGTGCTGACGTATCTCGAGCAGGCGCGGTTCACGGGCGCCGACCTCGATTGGCTGACCCGGACGGGACGGTTCCGCGCGGACTTTCTCGCATCGCTCGCCGACTGGCGCTTCACCGGAGCAGTGGAGGCGATGCCCGAAGGCACCGTCTGTTTTGCCGACGAGCCGATGCTGCGGATCACCGCGCCGTTGCGCGATGCGCAGCTCGTCGAGAGCCGCGTGATGAACCTGCTGCATTACGCGACGCTCGTCGCGAGCAAGGCGGCGCGCACGGTGCTGGCTGCGCCGGGGCGATTGCTCGTCGATTTCGGCCTGCGCCGCGCGCATGGCGCGGAAGCGGGGTTGCTGTCCGCGCGCGCGAGCTATCTCGCGGGCTTCTCGGGCACGGCGACGGTCCTGGCCGCCGCGCGCTACGGGATACCCGCGTTCGGCACGATGGCGCATTCGTACGTGCAGGCGCACGGCGACGAGGCGCGCGCGTTCGAGCATTTCGCGCGATCGCAGCCGGACAACGCGGTGCTGCTGATCGATACGTACGACGCGGAACGCGCCGCGCAGATCGTCGTGGAGACGGCACGCAAGCTCGCGCCGGAAGGAATCGCGATCAAGGGCGTGCGGCTCGACAGCGGCGACCTCGCGGCCCATGCGCGACGTGTGCGCGACATCCTCGATCGCGGCGGACTCGCGCAGGTGACGATCTTCGCGAGCGGCAATCTCGACGAATACGGGCTGCACGACCTGCTGGCGCGCGGCGCGCCGATCGACGGCTTCGGCATCGGCACGCGGATGAACACGTCGGCGGATGCGCCGTCGCTCGACTGTGCGTACAAGCTCGTCGAATATGCGGGCGTGCCGCGCCGCAAGCGTTCCGAAGGGAAGGCGACATGGCCGGGCCGCAAGCAGGTGTTCCGGCGTTTCGACGCGCACGGACGGATCGATGCCGATTGCCTCGCGCTCGCGCGCGAAACGCACGCGGGCATCCCGCTGCTCGGGCCGGTCATGCGCGACGGCGTGCCGCTTGCGTTGCCGTCGCTCGATGCAAGCCGCGCGTATGCGGCCGACCAGCTCGCGACGCTGCCCGAACGCACGCGAACGCTGACGGCGGCGGAGCCGGTCGCCGTCGAGATTTCGGCGGCGCTGGCCGGGCTGGTCAAGCGGATGGATGCGCGGCAGGCCGCGTGACGACGCAGTTCCGGCCGCGCGTCCGCCGGGCTTCAGGCGAGCATGTCCTCCGCAGGCACGTACGGCAGCCCGAGCGCCCGCGCGACCGCTTCGTAAGTGACGTGTCCGTCGCATACGTTCAGGCCGGCAAGCAGATGCACGTCGTCGGCCATCGCGCGTTTCCAGCCCTTGTCGGCCAGCGAGATCGCGTGGCCGATCGTCGCGTTGTTCAGCGCGAACGTCGACGTGCGCGCGACCGCGCCGGGCATGTTCGCGACGCAGTAGTGGACGACGCCGTCGACGACGAAGGTCGGGTCCGCATGCGTAGTCGGGTGCGACGTCTCGAAGCAGCCGCCCTGGTCGATCGCGACATCGACGACGACGGCGCCGGCGCGCATCTTCGCGATCAGGTCGCGCGTGACGAGCCGCGGCGCCGACGCGCCGGGCACGAGCACGGCGCCGATCACGACATCCGCGTCGCGCACCGCTTCCTCGATCGTGTGCGCGTTCGAGCAGACCGTCGTGATCCGGTTGCCGAAGATCAGGTCGAGCTGGCGCAAGCGGCCGACGTTGTTGTCGAGCACGACGACCCGCGCGCCCATGCCGACCGCCATCTGCAGCGCGCCCGTGCCGACGACGCCCGCACCGAGCACGACGACGTGCGCGGCCGGCACGCCCGGCACGCCGGCCATCAGCAGGCCCATCCCGCCGCGCGGACTCTCGAGATGCGTCGCCGCGACCTGGATCGACATGCGTCCCGCGACCTCGCTCATCGGCGCGAGCAGCGGCAGCCCGCCGCCGGGCGCGGTCACCGTTTCGTACGCGATGCATACCGCGCCGGACTTGACGAGCGCCGCCGTCTGTTCCGGATCGGGTGCGAGATGCAGGTACGTGTACAGCATCTGGCCGCGCCGCAGCATCGCGCACTCGGCCGGTTGCGGCTCCTTGACCTTGATGATCATGTCGGCCCGCGCGAAGAGCTCCGGCGCGCCGTCGCACAGCGTCGCGCCGGCGGCCGCGTAGTCGTCGTCGTGCAGTCCGATCGCCGTGCCGGCGTTGCGCTGCACCAGGACCTGGTGTCCGTGGCGGGTCAGTTCGCGCGTGCCGGCCGGCGTGAGCCCGACGCGATATTCATGGTTCTTGATCTCCTTCGGCACACCGATCAGCATGGGTCACCTCCAAGGGCCTTCGTTATAGGAATGTCCTGCGCACGCGCGCACGGCCGCCGCGGCCTGCGTGCGGCCACGACCGTGCGACGCACGACTGCGTCCGCGATCCTGCGCATCCCTTGGGGTCACGCGGTTTTCGCGACCGGATCCGCCTGCTCGATGCGTTCCGCTCGATCAGGCGGCGTCTCGGTCGGCTGGATGCCGGCGCCGAACCACGGCACGTCGTCCGTGAGCGACGCGGTGTAGCGCGACCAGCCGCGCGGGTTGCCGGCGAACAGCTTGGCGCACACCGGCCCGGCGAGCGCATCGCGGTCGAGCTGCGCATCGAGCAGTTGCTGCGGCCACAGGCAGAACGCATGCAGTACGGCGCTGGCGAATTCGCGCACCGTCATGTGATCGAACACGTGTTCGAGCAGCGGCAGGTCGGCCAGCATCGGCCGCGTCGCGATCAGCGCGCCGATCGTCGCGTCGTCGCGCTCGGTTTCGAGCAGGCAGCTGAGTGTCCGCATCACGCTGCCGAGATGCAGCAGCAGCGCGCGGCGTTCGAGGGCTTCGTTCATGAACCGTTCCTCCGGCAGGGAGGTGTGAGCGGTTGCGCTTTCATCCCTCGACTGCAGTTCTGGAATAAAAGGGTAGTAGCGGGTGGGCGGAAGTCAAGCCGCGACGGCGCGCGCCGCAATCCGTTCGAATGAGACGGCGCATGAACGATGCGGGAGGTCGGGGCACGACGCACGAATTTGCTGCTGTGCGGCGTTGGTCGGTTGCGCGCTGCACGCGGCAAGTCGCGCGTTGCGACCGGACGTCGCAATGCGCGGGTTATCCGATTTCGGTATCGTCTCGGAGGGCGCGGCCGGCCTGACTGCCAGCCGGTTGCCACGCGGAGCCGCGGCCGGCATCCGATCGAGACAGAATGAGATAGTACGAGACAAGGAGCCAGACCGACCATGACCGCTGCGTATTTCAGCGTGCCGACGCTGTGTGCGATTGCGTTTGTTCACGTGTACTGGGCGTGCGGCGGACACCTGGGCAAGCACGCGGCGATTCCCGAACGCGACGGCAAGCCGCTGTTGCGTCCGAGCGCAGTCGGCACGTTCGCGGTTGCGGCCGCGCTGTTCGCGAGCGCCTGCGTGGTCGCCGTGCGGGCCGGCTGGCTGCTGCCGAGCCTGCATTCGACCGCGATCGCCTTCGGGATCGTCGCGCTCGCGCTGATCTTCGCGGTTCGGGCGATCGGCGACTTCCGCTACGTCGGGTTTTTCAAACGGATCCGCGGATCGCGATTCGCGCGAATGGACACGCTGTGCTATTCGCCGCTGTGTGCGGTGTTGTCGTTGTCCATCGCATCGATGCTCTGGAAGAGCTAGGCGCGGCGATCCGCGTCACGTGTTGCGGTGCGGCGCATGCCGTTCAGGTGGAAACGACGGCGTCGAGCGTCGCGCGATCGAGTACTGACGTTCCGAAAGCAAGCGGCGGAGAACGCCCCTGCCAGGCAATTTTCCCTATCTTTGTGCATCCCGTCACGAACCGCGACGGATTGTTGCAATTTTCGATTCAATAAATTGCGTCGAAATGTCTCGCGATGGAACCGGTTCCATTTATAATTCGCTGCACCGTCGACCAGGGTGCCCAGAGGGCCGCGCATGCCGTTCTTGCCGTCTGCAAGGGCGGCGACTAAGTTAAAAGGGCCATGGCGACGACGGGCAGGTTCGGGCCGCATGGCGCGGATTTGTCCGACGATAAGACCCGCTAGAGGTCGAAACGCTTTGGAGTCCGACGGATCGGGCCGAAAGCGGCTGCAGGACGGACGCAGAATCGCGCCTGGCGCGAATCCGCGTCCGCAGCGAGGTTGTTCGCAACACGGAAGAACAGGGGCGGTCAGGCGCATCGTCGCGCCGCCGTCTCGCGCCGCGCACCGCGCATGCTGCATGTGCGTGTTCGAAGCGCTGTCCCCAACGATCATCATCCGACCATGACCACGCCACCCGACAAACCCAACTCGCGCCGTCATTTCCTGCGCTCGTCGGTCGCGCTCGTGCCGATCGCGTCGCTCGCCGGCTGCGACCTGCGCTCGTCGTCGCCTTCCGCGACGACGGCCGGCAACGCGCCTGCCGCATCGAGCGACGCCGCGCGCGCGCCGTACAAGCCGACCTTCTTCGATGCCAAGGAATGGGCGTTTGTCCAGGCCGCGGTCGATCGCCTGATCCCGGCCGACGCCGAAGGCCCCGGCGCGCTCGAGGCCGGCGTGCCCGAGTTCATCGACCGCCAGATGGAAACGCCTTACGCGCACGGCGCGCTGTGGTACATGCAGGGGCCGTTCCAGCAGGGCGTGCCGGAACTCGGCTACCAGCTGAAGCTCGTGCCGCGCGACATCTACCGGCTCGGCATCGCGGCCGTCAACGCCTATTGCGAGAAGACCCACGGCAAGGCGTTCGCGGATCTCGACGCGCCGACGCGCGACGCGGTGCTCGGCGCGCTCGAAAAGGGCGGTGTGCAGATCGACGACGTGCCGCCCGACGTGTTTTTCGGGCAACTGCTGCAGAACACGCGCGAGGGCTACTTCTGCGATCCGGTCCACGGCGGCAATCACGGGATGGCCGCGTGGAAGATGATCGGCTTTCCCGGTGCGCGCGCGGACTTCATGGATTTCGTCAACCAGAACGGCAAGCCGTACCCGTACGGGCCGGTGTCGATCAACGGGGAGCGTAGCTGATGGCCGCAGATAAAAAGCCGCACGTCGATGCGGTCATCGTCGGCTTCGGCTGGACCGGTGCGATTCTCGCGAAGGAACTGACCGAGGCGGGCCTGAACGTGGTCGCGCTCGAGCGCGGCGAGTATCGCGATACGTATCCGGACGGCGCGTATCCGAACACGATCGACGAGCTGACCTACAACATCCGCAAGAAGCTGTTCCTCGACCTGTCGAAGACCACCGTGTCGATTCGCCACGGCGTGCAGGACACGGCGCTGCCGTACCGCCAGCTCGCGGCGTTCCTGCCGGGCGAGGGCGTCGGCGGCGCGGGGCTGCACTGGTCCGGCGTGCACTTCCGGATCGCGCCGGAGGAGCTTCGGCTGCGCAGCCACTATGAAGAGCGCTATGGCAAGAAGTTCATCCCCGCAGGGATGACGATCCAGGATACGGGCGTCAGCTACGACGAACTGGAGCCGTACTTCGATTTCGCGGAGAAGGTGTTCGGCACGTCGGGGCAGGCGTACAAGGTCAACGGCAAGGTGGTCGGCGACGGCAACGTGTTCGACGCGCCGCGCAGCGATAACTTCCCGCTGCCCGCGCAGCTCAACACGTATTCGGCGCAGCGCTTCTTCGACGCGGCGAAATCGCTCGGCCTGCATCCGTACCGGCTGCCGTCCGCGAACACGTCGGGGCCGTACACGAACCCGTACGGCGTGCAGATGGGCCCGTGCAACTTCTGCGGCTACTGCAGCGGCTACGCGTGCTACATGTACTCGAAGGCGTCGCCGAACCTGAACATCCTGCCCGCGCTGAAGCAGGTGCCGAACTTCGAGCTGCGCTCGAAGTGCCACGTGCTGCGCGTCGATCTCGACGATACGAAGAAGCGCGCGACGGGCGTCACCTATGTCGACCCGGCCGGGCGCGAGGTGTCGCAGCCGGCCGACCTCGTGATCCTTGCCGCGTTCCAGTATCACAACGTGCACCTGCTGCTGCTGTCGGGCATCGGCAAGCCGTACGACCCGATCTCGGGCGAGGGCGTCGTGGGCCGCAATTTCGCGTACCAGAACCTGTCGACGATCAAGGCGTTCTTCGACAAGGACACGTACACGAACCCCTTCATCGGCGCGGGCGGCAACGGCGTCGCGGTCGACGACTTCAACGCGGACAACTTCGACCACGGGCCGCTCGGCTTCGTCGGCGGCTCGCCGCTGTGGGTGAACCAGGCGGGCGTGAAGCCGATCAGCGGGATCGCGACGCCGCCCGGCACGCCGCAGTGGGGCTCGGCGTGGAAGAAGGCGGTCAAGGACAACTACGCGCACACGGTCTCGATGGACGCGCACGGCACGAACATGTCGTACCGCGATGTGTATCTCGATCTCGATCCGACCTATCGCGATTCGTACGGCCAGCCGCTGCTGCGGATGACGTTCGACTGGAAGGACAACGACGTCAGGATGGCGCAGTACGTGACCGGCCAGATGAAGAAGATCGCGGAGGCGATGGGGCCGAAGGCGATCGGCGTGTCGACGCGCGAGTTCGGCAAGCACTTCGATTCGCGCCAGTACCAGACGACCCACCTCGTCGGCGGCGCGGTGATGGGCACCGATCCGAAGACGAGCGTGCTCAACCGCTACCTGCAGAGCTGGGACGTGCACAACGTGTTCGTGATGGGCGCATCGGCGCTGCCGCAGGGCATCGGCTACAACCCGACCGGGATCGTCGCGGCGCTGGCCTACTGGTCGGCGCGCGCGATCCGCGAGCACTACCTGAAAAACCCCGCTCCGCTGGTGACTGTATGAAGAGGACCGTGAATCACAACGCGCGCGCGGCGAACGCGCACCGTGTGGCGCGCGCGATCGCGTGCGGCGCGGCGTGGCTTGCCGTGAGCTTCGCCGGCAGCGTCGCAATGGCGGCTACGCAACCGGGTGCCACGGCTGCTGCATCGGCCGCAGCACCGGCGCCGGCAGCTGCTGCGCCGCAATCCGCGGATGCGCTCGTTGCACGCGGCGCATATCTGGCGCGCGCGGGCGACTGCGTCGCGTGCCACTCCGCGAGCGGCGGCAAGCCGTTCGCGGGCGGGCTGAAGTTCGACACGCCGATCGGCGCGATCTACTCGACGAACATCACGCCCGATCCGAAGACGGGCCTCGGCGGCTGGACGCTCGACGAGTTCGACCGCGCGCTGCGCGCGGGCGTGCGCAAGAGCGGCGACACGCTGTATCCCGCGATGCCGTATCCGTCGTACGCGCGCCTCACCGACGACGACGTGAAGGCGCTGTACGCGTACTTCATGCACGGCGTCGCGCCCGTGCAGCAGGAAAACCGCGCGGTCGACATCGTGTGGCCGCTGTCGATGCGCTGGCCGCTCGGGATCTGGCGCAAGCTGTTCGCGCCGGCGCCGAAGCCGTTCGACGCGGCGCCGTACACCGATCCGGTGCTCGCGCGCGGCGCGTACCTCGTGCAGGGTCTCGGCCACTGCGGCGCGTGCCATACGCCGCGCGCGCCGACGATGCAGGAGCGTGGCCTCACCGACGCGGACGGGCCGGACTACCTGTCCGGCGGCGCCGCGATCGACGGCTGGGTGCCGACGAGCCTGCGCGGCGAGCCGCGCACCGGGTTCGGCGCCTGGACCGAAGCGGAGATCGTGCAGTTCCTGAAGACCGGCCGCACGCAGCGCACCGCGGCGTTCGGCGGGATGACGGACGTGGTCGGCCACAGCATGCAGCACCTGACCGACGACGATCTCACGGCGATCGCACGCTACCTGAAGACGCTGCCGCCGAAGGTGCAGGGCGAGACGCCGTACGCGTACGACGGGGCGGCCGCGCACGCGCTGCAGACCGGCGACGCGAGCAAGCCCGGCGCGGCGGTCTACCGGGACAACTGCATGGCATGCCACCGCAGCGACGGCCGCGGCTACACGCGCGTGTTCCCGGCACTCGGCGGCAACCCGGTCCTGCAGGGCGACGATCCGACTTCGGTGATCCATGTCGTGCTGGCGGGCAGCGCGCTGAAGGGCACGCACACCGCGCCGTCGACGTTCACGATGCCGCCGTTCGGCTGGCGCCTGTCGGATCAGGAAGTCGCGGACGTCGCGAACTTCGTGCGCACGAGCTGGGGCAACACGGGCTCGCCCGTCACCGCGGCGCAGGTCGCGAAGGTGCGCAAGGCGACGCCGGGCACGCAGCCCGAGCCGCCGCCGGGTGCGCGGTTTCCGCAAGCGGCACGCTGAGCGTCGCGGCGGGCGCGGGCGGGGCGGGGCGGTTCGCGCCGCACCCGCCATGTCCGACCCCGCGCCGCCGCCCGTGAATTTTTCGCGGCGGCGCGCCATTTTCCCTGCCTCATCCCTTATCCTTTGACCTTACTAAACGATTACACGGACAAGGGAGGGGGGATGCCTCATGACGTCAGCCTGATTGCTTTGCTCGCGGCCGGTTTCGGCCTCGCGATGATCTTCGGTTATCTCGCGTCGCTGCTGAAAATGCCGCCGCTGGTCGGCTATCTGCTGGCCGGGATCGTGATCGGGCCCGGCACGCCGGGCTTCGTCGGCGATCTGTCGCTCGCGCAGCAGCTCGCCGAAGTCGGCGTGATGCTGCTGATGTTCGGGGTCGGCCTGCATTTTTCGATCGGCGACCTGCTCGCGGTGCGCAAGATCGCGCTGCCCGGCGCGATCGTGCAGATCTCGGTTGCGACGGCGCTCGGCGGCGGGCTTGCGCTGCTGTGGGGCTGGAGCATCGGCGCGGCGCTCGTGTTCGGTCTCGCGCTGTCGGTCGCGAGCACGGTCGTGCTGCTGCGCGCGCTCGAGGGCCGCGGGCTCGTCGAGTCGGTGAACGGCCGCATCGCGGTCGGCTGGCTCGTCGTCGAGGATCTCGTGATGGTGCTCGTGCTCGTGCTGCTGCCGCCGGTCGCGGGGCTGCTCGGCGGCACGCCGCCCGGCGGCGCGGAGGCGGCCGGCGGCAGCCTGTGGGGCACGCTCGGCGTCACGATGCTGAAGGTGGCGGCGTTCATCGCGCTGATGCTCGTGGTCGGCAAGCGGGTGTTTCCGCGCATCCTGTGGCTCGTCGCGCGCACCGGCTCGCGCGAGCTGTTCACGCTGTGCATGATCGCGGCTGCGGTCGGCATCGCGTTCGGCGCGGCGAAGCTGTTCGACGTGTCGTTCGCGCTCGGCGCGTTCTTCGCCGGGATGATGATGCGCGAATCCGAGTTCAGCCGCCGCGCGGCCGACGAAACGCTGCCGCTGCGCGACGCGTTCTCGGTGCTGTTCTTCATCTCGGTCGGCATGCTGTTCGACCCGAAGGTGCTGCTCGACGAGCCGCTGCACGTGATCGAGGTCGCGGCGATCGTGCTGGTCGGCAAGACGCTCGCGGCGGTCGCGCTGGTGCTCGCGTTCCGCTATCCGCTCAATACCGCGCTGATCGTCGGCGCAGGCCTCGCGCAGATCGGCGAGTTCTCGTTCATCCTCGCCGGGCTCGGGCATTCGCTCGGGCTGCTGTCGCGGGAAGGCCAGAACCTGATCCTGGCGGTCGCGCTGATCTCGATCGCGCTGAATTCGCTCGCGTTCGCCGCGATCGATCCGGCGCTCGCGTGGATCCGCAAGCATTCGGCGTTCGCGCGGCGGCTCGACGCGCGCGACGATCCGCTCGCCGCGCTGCCGATGTCGACGCCGCAGACGCACCTGACCGGGCAGGTCGTGATCGTCGGCTACGGGAAGGTCGGTGCGCGGATCGCGCACGCGCTCGACGAGCGCGGGATCGCGTATGTCGTCGTCGAGCAGAACCGCGAGATCGTCGAGAAGCTGCGCGCCGACGGCGTCGCGGCGGTGTCCGGCGACGCGGTCGAGCCGATCGTGCTCGTGCAGGCGCACATCGCGCGCGCGGGGATGCTGGTGGTCACGCTGCCGGACGTGTTCGACGTGCGGCAGATCGTCGAGATCTCGCGCACGCTGAATCCGTCGCTCGAAGTCGTGCTGTGCACGAACAGCGGCGACGAAGCCGCGCTGCTCGCGAGCGAGGGCGTCGGCACCGTGTTCATGGGCGAGACGGAGCTTGCGCGCGGGATGACCGAGCATGTGCTCGGCAGGATGACGAAGCCGGCTGCGGTCGCGCATTCACATTGACCGCGCGGGGCCGCCTCCCGGCCGAATCGGCGCAGCGTGCGGCCGGCACGCGTTGGCGGGAGTGCCGTATCGGCATTGCATGATGTGGCGCTCCGCTGGTGTTGCTGGCGCTATCGATGTCGCCGGTATCACGGGTCTCGCCGGTGCGACAGGCGGCGATCTGCGCTCATGAACGCGTCGACGGCACCGCCGCCTGCGTCTGCACCGCGGCCTTCGGCGGCGCGAGCTTGTCCGCCTCGACGGGCGTGTCGGGCGGCACGCCGAGCAGTTGCAGCGAGCCGCTCGTCACCGACGAGAACACGGGGCCCGCGACCGTGCCGCCGTAATACCCCTTGCCGCGCGGCTCGTCGATCATCACTGCGACGATCAGGCGCGGGTTGCTCATCGGCGCCATCCCGGCAAACAGCGCACGGTACTTGCCCTGCGCGTACGACTTGCCGACTTGCTTGCGGGCCGTGCCGGTCTTGCCGCCGATCCGGTAGCCGTCGACGCGCGCGCGGCGCCCGGTGCCGCCTTCGCCGACCGCCATCTCGAGCATCGAGCGGATCGCCGCCGCCGTCTGCGGCGTCGTCACGCGATGGCCGCGGTGCGCGTCGAGCGTCTGTTTGTCGGTGCCGTTCTTCAGCAGCGACACCGGATGCAGCGTGCCGTCGCCGGCGTAGGCGGTGTACATCTGCGCGATCTGCAGCAGCGACATCGACAGCCCGTAGCCATACGCCATCGTCGCCTGCTCGATCGGCCGCCAGCGCTTGTACTGCCGCAGCCGGCCCGACGCGACGCCGGGGAACGTCAGCTCCGGCGCGCGGCCGATCCCGTATTCCTGGTACTTGTTCCAGATCGTCTCGGCGGGCAGGTTCAGCGCGAGCTTCGCCAACGCGACGTTGCTCGACTTCTGCAGTGCCTGCGAGACGGTCAGCGAGCCGTGATTGGACGTGTCGTGGATCACCGCCGGACCGATCTTGTAGGTGCCGGGCGACGTATTGATGATCGTGTTCGGCGTCACCTTGCGCTCGTCGATCGACAGCGCGACGACGAGCGGCTTGATCGTCGAGCCCGGCTCGAACGTGTCGATCACCGCGCGGTTGCGCAACTGCTGGCCGGTCAGGCGCGCGCGGTCGTTCGGATCGAAGGTCGGATAGTTCGCGAGCGCGAGGATCTCGCCGTTCTGCGCGTCGAGCACGACGACGCTGCCGGCCTGCGCGTTGTTCTCGAGCACCGCGGCCTTGAGCTGGCTGAACGCGAGCTGCTGGATGCGGCGGTCGATCGTCAGCTCGATCGTCGCGCCGTGCTGCGCGGGCACGAGGGGCCGCGTGTCCGATACGATGCGGCCGAGCCGGTCGCGGATCACCTCGCGCTGCCCGGCGGTGCCCGACAGCGGCCCGTTGGCGGCGAGTTCGACGCCTTCCTGCCCCTTGTCCTCGATGTTCGTGAACCCGACCACGTGCGCGGCCGATTCGCCTTCGGGGTAGTAGCGCTTCGAATCGGCGATTTGCGTGACGCCCTCGATCGCCAGCTTGTCGAGGCGGCTCGCGGTGTCGGCGTCGATCTGGCGCTTGAGCAGTACGAACGTGCGGTCGTTGCGCAGGCGCCGCTTGACCTCGGCAAGCGGCATGTCGAGCAGCTTCGCGATCTGCGGGTAGTCGGTCTCGGCGACCTGCTTCGGGTTCGCCCAGATTTCATAGGTCGACAGGCTGACGGCGAGCATCGCGCCGTTGCGGTCGACGATGCGGCCGCGCATCGCGTCGAGTTCGATCGTACGCTGGTAACGCTTCTGACCCTGGCCGACGTAGAACGCCTGGTTGGCGATCTGGACCCAGAACGCGCGGCCGATCAGCGCGGCGAACGCGAGGAACACGAGGATCACGATGAACCTCGAGCGCCACATCGGCAGGCGCGACGCGAGCATGGGATTCTTGGTCACCGATGTGTACGGATCGGCAGGATGGGTCTTCTTTTTCACGCTCATGCGAGGGCTGGATCGAGCCGCGAGGCGGCAAACTGTCAGTTCGAATGACGTGATTGTAATAAATGAGTAATCGATGTGTTGGGAAAGTGCGACCTTTGCCGCCGGATCGGCGCAAAACCGGACGACGATTCGGCAGCCGAGCGCGGACGCGGGGGGAGGCAGCGGGGCAGGGAAAGGCGTGCGAGGCGACGGGGCAGGCGTGGCGCGAGCGGCCGGTCGGGCCGCGTATACCCGACCCCGATTGATCCGAATTCGGGCCAATTAAAAACGCCCCGGTGGGGGCGTCGTTAATATCGGATGCGGAAAAGAATTTCGATAAAACCGGAATAAACCCGAAACCTGCAGACAATACCGGTAAAAAACGCTATCGATCGACGGAAATAAATTCCTTGTATTCCGGCTGGATCGTGCAAGTATCGATTTCCTGCAGCCGCCATGCACCTTTTGCGTGCTCGCCCGACAGCACGGCGGTGCCCTGTTCGCGCTGCGTCGCGTCGAACGACAGCCCTTGCAGCTTGCAGACGGCTTTTCCGTCATCGCCCGCGCAGAGCGCCATTGCGCCCTCGACGTCCTTCACCTTGCCCCAGGTCGGGAGATCGAGACCCTGATGTGCTTCGCGAGACCACAGCCCTTCGTCGGTGTCGACCCACAGCACGGCGAAGGCGTGCCGGGTCGCTGATTCGCTGCCATTAATGCGGATAGTGAGGCGCATTGCAACGTCTCCTGAAAAATGACTCATTCGACCATTTAGACTTGATCAGTCTAGATAGCCTGCGGTGAAACGCAAGACGCAGTGCGCAATAAGCAATGTTCTTGCGCATTGGCATTCCATATGAAATGACGTCCGATGAAAGCCTGTCCGTCGTGTGACGCCCGCTGCAAGCGGCTGCGGGCGGAACGGCACTGCGTTGCGCGTTGCCGAGGCACGGCGGGGCGCGAAGCAGCACGCGTCGATGTGTCGCGCCTGTTGCGGCGGTGCCTGCGGCTGGTGCCGGAGGCGGGATGCGGCGCGGCGTGTGGATGACTCCACGCTATCGACGAAATATTTCAGTGATTTGACAGCGCGCCACGCGGACGGTGAAGCGTGTCGGACCGCGGTGCCTGGCCGCGTGCCTGACCCTCCGGGCACACACTCCAACAATCCGCACACAAATCGTCACACTTTCACGAAACTTTCGGAACAGACTTGTTCCGGATCCGGCACCACACTGCAGTGTCCCGATCCTGCGCCGCGACATGCGTCTGCGGCCCCGCCTGCGTCCGTCGTGCCGACGCGATCGCATGGCGGACATCCGGCCGACGGGACGCCGGGGTGCGCGATGCGGCCGCCGGCACGCAAGCGCGCGTGCCCCGAGTCCGGACGCGTCACGGCGCCCGGCCGATCTTTCGATGGAGACTTCCGTGCTGATCTGGAAAACCGCCTTGTCGCTCAACTGGCGCACGAGCCTCGTCTCGCCGTCCAGTGCACCGGTTGCCGCGGCGAACGTCGGGCGGCTGGTGCTGACGGGTGCCACCGGCTTCATCGGCAGCACCGTGCTCACGGCGCTCGTCAACGCGGGGCTGCTCGACCGCGTCGTCTGCGTCGTGCGCGCGCAGGACCGCGGCCACGCGGTCGCGCGGCTGCGCGAGGCCGCACTGCGAGCGGGACTCGCGCCGTACTGGGCGTCACGCTTCACCGACGCAAACGTGATCGTCGGCGGGCTCGGCGACGTGTGGCAGGGCGCCGACGCGTCGCGCCTCGCGCAGGCGACGCACGTGATCCACTGCGCGGGCCATCCGTCGCTGGCGGACGGCGCGCACCTGCAGGCCGATGCCGACGAGTCGCTGCGTTTTGCCGAGCAGTTTGCACGAGCGCCGTGCCTGCAGCGCTTCGTGTATGTCGGCACCGCGTTCGTGCGCGGCGGCAGCGGCGGCATGGTGCATGAGGAGATCGAGGCCGACACGGCCGATGCCGGCGGGTGGCCGTCCACACCGCTAGCAGGCGCCGTGCTCGCCGCCGACTATCTGCGGGCAAAGGGCGACACGGAGCAGCGGCTGCGCGCGCTCGGGCTGCCGCTCGTCGTCGTGCGGCCGTCGCACGTCGTCGGGCATACGGTGCTCGGCACGCGGCCCGCGCCGAATGCGTTCTGGGTGTTCCGTCTCGCGCACGCGGCGCGCCGCTACACGGCGCGGCCGATGACGCGCATCGACATCGTGTCGGTCGACGACGTCGCGCGCGCGACGATGCTGCTGGCCGTCAAGCCGGCGCTCGCGCACGACGTGTACCACGTGTCGGCGGGCGAAGAGGCGCCGATGGTCGCGCAGATCATGCGGGCGATGGACGAGGCGGCCGGGATGACGGGCGCGCCGCGCTACGCGGCGTGCGCGCCGGCGGAATTGCCGCTCGTCGTGCGCGACGTGCTCGGGCGCGCCGATCCGGCGCTGGAGCGCGTGATCGGCAAGGCGCTGCAGCGCTTCGGCGAGTTTGCGACGGTCGACCGTGTGTTCGACAACCGCCGCGTGCGCGACGAAATCGATTTCGAGCCGCTGCCGTTCGTCGACTACGTCGAGGAATGCATGCGCACGTCGCGCGGCGTCGCAGTGACCGAACTGATGCGCGGCGCGGCGCGCTGACCGCGCGCGCAGTTCAGGACGAGGACGACGACGGGCTGTTGCCGAACTCGATCAGCCGGTCGAGCGCGCGGTAGATGTCGTCGAGCGCCGCCGGGCCGAAGCGCTCCTCGAGCAGCCGGTACTGCTCGTCGATGCGCGGCCCGATTTCCGTGACCAGCTTCCGGCTTTGCGGCGTCAGGCTGACGAGCAGCCTGCGCTGGTCTTCCTGCGCGCGCGTGCGCTTGATCAGGCCGTCGCGCTCCATCCGTTCCAGCACGCCCGTCAGGCTCGGGCTCAGGATGCAGCAGCGCCGCGCGATCTGTCCCGCTTCGAGCGCATTGGACGGCTCGCCGTCAAGCACGCGGATGATCCGCCATTGCTGTTCGGTCAACGCAAACTCCTTGAGAATCGGGCGGAACAGCCCCATCAGCGTCTCTCGGGCTTCGAGCAGCAGCATGGCCAGATTGCGGTGGTCGAGCGTACGGTTCATCGACATGAATGGGAGGACGGGGACGCGCCAATCTTAACAGGCGGTCGTGACGAATTTCGCATATCAGGGTAATCGAGGTTGTCAGCGTCCGATTGTTTACTTAAGATGTTAAGTATTGACGATGCGCCGCGACGCGCGGCAGGGGAATGACGCATGGAGCTGTCTTGCATGACCGCCGCGGCGCCGCTGCTGCCGGTCGCGATCGGTACCGTCTACGGCGCGCTGCTCAACGAGCGCGCCGCGCTCGACGCGCTCGGCGATGCGGTGCATCAGCCGCCTTACGGCCGGCCGCCGCAGGCGCCGGTTCTCTACATCAAGCCCGCCAACACCCACGCGCCCGACGGTTCGGCCGTTGTCGTGCCGGCCGGCGTCGACGCGCTGGAGATCGGCGCGTCGGTGGCCGTCGTGTTCAGCCGCCGCGCGACCCGCGTGCCGGCCGACGACGCGCTCGACTACGTGCACGGCTTCACGCTCGCCAGCGACGTATCGGTGCCGCATCCCGACTACTATCGTCCGGCCGTGCGCTACACGTGCCGCGACGGTTTCTGCCCGCTCGGCCCGGCGATCGTCCCGGCCGGCGCGCTCGCGGACGTCGACGCGATCCGGCTGGCCGTGCGCATCGACGGCGCCGACGTGCTGGCCGCGTCGACGGCCACGCTGATCCGGCCGGTGCGGCAACTGATCGCCGATGTGTCGGCGTTCATGTCGTTCGACGCCGGCGACGTGCTGCTGCTCGGCGTGCCTGGCGGCGCGCCGCGCGCGAAGGCCGGCAGCCGGATCGAGATCGCCGCCGACGGCATCGGCACGTTGCGGCATGTGCTGGTCGCGGAGGATGCCTGATGAAAACCGCTCGCGTGATCTACAACGGTGCATTGCATGCGGCCGAGCCGGCCGGCGACGGCCTGATCCGCCTCGATACGGGGCGGGTCGTCGCCGAAGACGTCGTGGCGTGGCTGCCGCCCCTCGCGCCGCGCACGACGTTCGCGCTCGGCCTCAACTATGCCGACCATGCGAAGGAGCTCGCGTTCAAGGCGCCGAGCGAGCCGCTGATCTTCCTGAAGGGGCCGAACACGTTCATTGGCCACCGGTCGCGCACCGTGCGGCCCGCCGACGCGACGCACATGCATTACGAGTGTGAACTCGCGGTCGTGATCGGCCGCCCTGCGCGCGGCGTGCGCCGCGCGCAGGCGCTCGACTACGTCGCCGGCTATACGGTCGCGAACGACTATGCGATCCGCGACTACCTCGAGAACTACTACCGCCCGAACCTGCGCGTGAAGAACCGCGACACCTGCACGCCGCTCGGGCCGTGGCTCGTCAGCCGCGACGAGATCGGCGATCCGGGCGACCTGGCGCTGCGCACGACGGTCAACGGGCAGGAGACGCAGCGCGGCAGCACGCGCGACATGATCTTCGACGTGCCGGCGCTGATCGAGCACATCAGCAGCTTCATGACGCTTGCGCCGGGCGACCTGATCCTGACCGGCACGCCCGAGGGGCTGGCGGACACGAAGCCGGGCGACGAGGTCGTGACCGAAATCGAAGGCATCGGCCGGCTCGTGAACACGATCGTCGGCGAAGCAGACTACTATCGCGCCGGCTGAGCCCGCCGCACAAGGAGAGCAGATGACCATCAAGCACTGGATCGACGGCCGCGAAGTCGCGAGCCGCGACACGTTCACGACGCTGAATCCCGCGACGGGCGACGTGATCACCGACGTCGCGTCGGGCGGCGAGGCCGAGGTCGACGCGGCGGTGCGCGCGGCGAAGGAAGCCTTCCCGAAGTGGGCGAACACGCCCGCGAAGGAGCGCGCGAAGCTGATGCGCAAGCTCGGCGAGCTGATCGAGAAGAACGTGCCGATGCTTGCGGCGCTCGAAACGCAGGACACGGGCCTGCCGATCGCGCAGACGAGCAAGCAGCTGATTCCGCGTGCGTCGGAGAACTTCAACTTCTTCGCGGAAGTGTGCGTGCAGATGAACGGCCGCACGTACCCGGTCGACGACCAGATGCTGAACTACACGCTGTACCGGCCGGTCGGCGTGTGCGCGCTGGTGTCGCCGTGGAACGTGCCGTTCATGACCGCGACGTGGAAGACCGCGCCGTGCCTCGCGCTCGGCAACACCGCGGTGCTGAAGATGTCCGAGCTGTCGCCGCTGACCGCCGACCAGCTCGGGCGGCTCGCGCTCGAGGCCGGCATTCCGCCCGGCGTGCTGAATGTCGTGCAGGGTTATGGCGCAACGGCCGGCGACGCGCTCGTGCGGCATCCGGACGTGCGTGCGGTGTCGTTTACCGGCGGCACGGTCACCGGCAAGCGGATCATGGAGCGCGCGGGCCTGAAGAAATATTCGATGGAGCTCGGCGGCAAGTCGCCGGTGCTGATCTTCGACGATGCGGACTTCGACCGCGCGCTCGACGCGTCGCTGTTCACGATCTTCTCGATCAACGGCGAACGCTGCACGGCCGGCTCGCGGATCTTCGTGCAGCGCTCGATCTACGACCGCTTCGTGCAGGAATTCGCGCGGCGCGCGAACAATCTCGTGGTCGGCGACCCGGCCGACCACGCGACCCAGCTCGGCGCGATGATCACGCGCGCGCACTGGGAGAAGGTGACAGGCTACATCCGCATCGGCGAGCAGGAAGGCGCGCGCGTCGTCGCGGGCGGTGCCGACAAGCCGGCGAACCTGCCCGCGCACCTGCAGAACGGCAACTTCGTGCGGCCGACCGTGTTCGCGGACGTCGACAACCGGATGCGCATCGCGCAGGAAGAGATCTTCGGGCCGGTCGCGTGCCTGATCCCGTTCGACGACGAGGAAGAAGGGCTGCGGCTCGCGAACGATACGAGCTATGGCCTCGCTTCGTACATCTGGACGCAGGACGTCGGCAAGGTGCATCGCCTTGCACGCGGCATTGAAGCCGGGATGGTGTTCGTCAACAGCCAGAACGTGCGCGACCTGCGTCAGCCGTTCGGCGGCGTGAAGGAGTCGGGCACCGGCCGCGAGGGCGGCGAATACAGCTTCGAGGTGTTCGCGGAGATCAAGAACGTGTGCATCTCGATGGGTTCGCATCACATTCCGCGCTGGGGGCTGTAACGGGCGCGCGCCGTTCGCCGCAGGAAAGAACGATACGGAGACTCACGATGGGCAAACTGTCCCTCGCTGCAAAGATCACGCACGTGCCGTCGATGTACCTGTCCGAGCTGCCGGGCAAGCATCACGGCTGCCGGGCCGAAGCGATCCGCGGCCATCAGCTGATCGGCGAGCGCTGCCGCGCGCTCGGCGTCGACACGATCGTCGTGTCCGACGTCCACTGGCTCGTCAACGCCGGCTATCACGTGAACTGCAACGCGCGGTTCGCCGGCACCTACACGAGCAACGAGCTGCCGCATTTCATCCGCGACATGCAGTACGCGTACCCGGGCAATCCGGCGCTCGGCCGGCTGATCGCGGAAACTGCGACCGCGCGCGGGATCGCGACGCGCTCGCATGAAATCGACAGCCTCGAACTCGAATACGGCACGCTCGTGCCGATGCGCTACATGAACGGCGACCAGCATTTCAAGGTCGTGTCGATCGCCGGCTGGTGCATGTGGCATGCGCTCGACGACAGCCGCCGTTTCGGCGAAGCGCTGCGCGACGCGATCGAACAGAGCGATTCGAACGTCGCGTTCCTCGCGAGCGGGTCGCTGTCGCATCGCTTCAACGACAACGGCAGCCCCGAGGAATCGATCCACCAGATCAGCCGCGAATTCTTCCGGCAGGTCGACCTGCGCGTCGTCGAGCTGTGGAAGCAGGGCGACTTCGCGACGTTCTGCAAGATGCTGCCCGAGTATGCGACGCAGTGCTACGGCGAAGGCGGCATGCACGACACCGCGATGCTGCTCGGCCTGCTCGGCTGGGACCGCTACGACCGGCCGGTCGACATCGTCACCGACTACTTCGCGAGCTCGGGCACCGGACAGATCAATGCGATCTTTCCGCTGGCCTGAATCGCCCGCTTCGACACGCATTCCGAGGAGAACCGACATGCCACACATCGTCGTCGAGTACACGTCGAACATCCGCGACGACGCGCGCATTCCCGTGCTGCTGCGCACGATCAACGAAACGCTGATCGCGCAGGGCGGCGTGTTTCCGACAGGCGGGATCCGCTCGCGCGCGATCGAGCTGCACGACTACTGCGTTGCGGACGGCACCGCGGACGACGCGTTCGTCCACGTCACGCTGAAGATCGGCGCGGGCCGCAGCGACGACGTGAAGAAAGCCGCGTGCGACGCGCTGTTCGATGCGATCAAGGCGCACTTCGCGGAGCTGTATGCGAAGCGCTTCCTCGCGCTGTCGATGGAGCTGACCGAGTTCAGCGAAAGCGGCTCGTACAAGCACAACAACATCCACGCCCGCTACAAGCGGGCCGGCTGAACCCCATTCGCGATTCCACCATGCTCGATATCGCCACCATCGACCAGCTCGCGCAGCGCCTGCACGACGCCGAGCGCGAACGCAAGCAGATCCGCCAGATCTCGCTCGACTACCCGGACATCACGATCGACGACGCATACGCGATCCAGCGCGCGTGGGTGAACGTCAAGCTCGCGGAAGGCCGCACGCTGAAAGGGCACAAGATCGGCCTCACGTCGAAGGCGATGCAGAACACGTCGCAGATCGACGAGCCCGACTATGGTGCGCTGCTCGACGACATGTTCTTCGAGGACGGCGGCACGATTCCGACGCAGCGCTTCATCGTGCCGCGCGTCGAGGTCGAGCTCGCGTTCGTGCTCGGCAAGCGCTTGAGCGGGCCGGACTGCACGATCTTCGACGTGTACGATGCGGTGGATTACGTGGTGCCCGCGCTCGAGATCATCGATGCGCGCAGCCAGTCGATCGATCCCGACACCCAGCGCCCGCGCAAGGTGTTCGACACGATCGCCGACAACGCGGCGAACGCCGGCGTCGTGATCGGCGGCCGGCCCGTGCGCCCGGCCGACGTCGACCTGCGCTGGGTCGCGGCGATCATGTCGCGCAATGGCGTGGTCGAGGAGACGGGCGTCGCGGCCGGCGTGCTGAACCATCCGGCCAACGGCGTCGTGTGGCTCGCGAACCGGCTCGCGCGCTTCGACGTCACGCTGGAGCCGGGGCAGATCGTGCTCGGCGGATCGTTCACGCGGCCATGCGCGGCGGGCGCCGGCGATACGTTCAGCGTCGACTACGGTCCGCTCGGGACCATCCAGTGCCATTTCGGGTGATGCACGATGCAGATTCCATCGAATCCGTTCAAGGCCGCGCTGGCGCGCGGCGACGCGCAGATCGGGCTGTGGCTCGGTCTGGCGAATCCTTATAGCGCGGAAGTCGTCGCGGGCGCCGGCTTCGACTGGCTGCTGATCGACGGCGAACACGCGCCGAACACGGTACCGACGATCCTCGCGCAATTGCAGGCGATCGCGCCGTATCCGTCGCATCCGGTTGTGCGCGTGCCGTGGAACGATCCGGTGATCGTCAAGCAGGTGCTCGATCTCGGCGCGCAGACGCTGCTCGTGCCGATGGTGCAGAGCGCGGACGAAGCGCGTGCGGCGGTCGCGGCGACGCGCTATCCGCCGCACGGGATCCGCGGCGTCGGCAGCGCGCTGGCGCGCGCGTCGCGCTGGAACCGTGTCGGCGATTACCTGCATTGCGCGAACGGCGAAATGGCGGTGCTCGTGCAGGTCGAGACGCGCGCGGGGCTGAATGCGATCGACGGGATTGCGCGAGTGGACGGCGTCGACGGCGTGTTCATCGGGCCGGCCGACCTGGCCGCCGATCTCGGGCATCTCGGCAATCCCGGTCATCCGGACGTGCAGACGGCGATCGACGGAGCAATCCGCGCGATCAAGGCGGCGGGCAAGGCGCCGGGGATCCTGAGCGCGGATGAGACGGCCGCGCGGCGTTACCTCGCAGCGGGGGCGACATTCGTCGCGGTGGGGGTCGATACGACGCTGCTGGCGAGGAGCGCGGAGCGGCTGGCGGCGGCGTTCAAGGACATGCCGGAGCGCGCGGAACGGAAGGGGGACGCGACGTATTGAATGCTCGGCGGAACATGTTCACCGTGCGTGCGGATGCGTGAAGCATGTCGTTCGTTACCCGTCCGCGGTGCCGCGGACGGGCGGGGCGAGACTCAGAACCGCTGCTGCATGCCGACCGTCACGCCGACCTGCGTGTCGCCATACCCGGCCACATCGCGCGACACGCCGACCTTCTGCCCATGCTGCGCAATCGCGAACGCGCCCGCCGCGTACAGCACCGTGCGCTTCGACAGCGCGTAGTTCGCCCGCACCGACACCAGCGTCGGATCGGCATCCGTGCCGCCCTTGATGTTCTGGTGATACACGGCTCCGATCAGCGAGAAAGCCGGCGTGAACTGGTACGACCCGCCGACCCAGTACATGTCGCTCAACTGGTTCGCGGCGGTCGTGCGGAACGTGCGCTTGTAATTGCGGTAGCCGGCCATCGTCTTCAGGTTGCCGAAGTCGTAGCTCAACCCTGCGTGGATGCCCTGGATGTAGTCGACGGTATCGGCGGGCGTGACGCTGTCAGCCGCGCCGTTCTGCCGGTCGAACGTGACGACCGCCGCGAACGGGCCGGTCTCGTAACCGAGCGCGAAGTCATACTTCGAGCTGGTTTTCACGCTGCCCGGCACGTTGCCGAAGCCGTACAGCGCGCCGAACCTGAAGCCCGCGTATTCGCCGTCGTAGCGCACCGCGTTCGACGAGCGCGTGAACAGGCCGTCCTTGCGGCCGCCCGTCGCCGTCGACGATGTCGCCCACGAGTAGTTCTGCGCGTAGCCCATCGGGTCGAACGGCAGCATGTAGTCGTAGGTGACCGTGAAGTTGCGGCCCAGCGTGATTTCCCCCCATTTGCCTTTCAGGCCGACCGTTGCGCGGCGCGCGAAGATCGAGTCGGGGCCGTCGTCGAACGCGCCGTTCGCGATGTCGATACCGCTTTCGAGGCGGAACACGGCCTTCAGCCCGCCGCCGAGATCCTCGACGCCGCGCAGGCCCCAGCGCGACGTGTTCTTGTTGCCGGACTTCAGCTTGAATGCGTTGCCGCCGCCTTGCGCCGCATGATTCGTATATTCGATGCCGGCATCCATGATCCCGTAGATCGTGACCGACGATTGCGCGTGGGCGGCCGGGGCGGCGATGCAGGCTGCAGCGGCCGATCCCGTGAGGACTACTGCGCGAATGGAACGTTCTGCGCGAAACTTCATTGACGGTGTCTCCTTGGTTCTTGTGGGTTGGGGAAATCGCGGCGCGCAGGGCGCTGCCGAGAACGTCGATCGACGTGCGTCGTGCGGCCCTGCGCGATGCGGCGCGTGGCGGCAAATCGATTGCCGCCGCGCTGAATCAGCCGGCCTTCGCGAACGCCCAGCAGTCGTTCGTCGGGAACTCGATCCAGTGCTTGCCGGCCGAGCGCGGCACGTGGCCGAACGCGCGCAGCCGCAGCTCGCCGCAATGGAACAGGTATTCCCAGCGGTCGCCGAGATACATCGACGTGACGAGGTCCGCCTGCAGCCGGTTCGCGCCGGGGCTGTCGGCGACCTGCACGCGTTCGAGGCGGATCACGGCCTGCGCGTCCTGGCCGGGCGCGAGCGTTTCGCGCGCGAGCGCGCGCAGCTGCCAGCCGTCGCCGGCGAGCGTCACGCTGTCTCCGTCGACCGCCGCGACCCGCGCATCGATCCGGTTGTTGCTGCCCATGAACTCGGCCGTGTACAGCGAGCGGGGCGCGCCATACAGCTCGGCCGGCGTGCCTTCCTGCTCGATGCGGCCGTTGCGCAGCAGCAGGATGCGGTCGGACATCGCCATCGCTTCGGTCTGGTCGTGCGTCACGCAGAGCGCCGACAGCCCGAGCGACACGATTAGCTCGCGCAGCCATGCGCGCGCTTCCTCGCGCAGCTTCGCGTCGAGGTTCGACAGCGGCTCGTCGAGCAGGATCACGGGCGGGTTGTACACGAGCGCGCGCGCGATCGCGACGCGCTGCTGCTGGCCGCCGGACAATTGATGCGGATAGCGCGCGGCGAGATGACCGAGGCCGAGCTGGTCGAGCGCGGTCTGCACGCGGCGTTTCTGCTCGGCCGGCGCGACGCGGCGCAGCTTGAGGCCGTAGCCGACGTTGTCCGCGACGGTGCGGTGCGGCCACAGCGCATACGACTGGAACACGAGCCCGAGCGAGCGCTGCTCGACCGGCAGGTCGACGTGCCGCGCGCCGTCGAAGAACACCTGGTCGTCGAGCTGGATGCGGCCGTCGGACGGCTGTTCGAGGCCCGCCACCGCGCGCAGCAGCGTGGTCTTGCCGCTGCCCGACGCGCCGAGCAGGCACACGACTTCGCCGGCCTTCAGTTCGAACGACACGCCCTTGAGGATCGGGTTCGCGCCGTAGCTGAGATGCAGATCGTCGACGATGAGCTTATCCATGAAGTTTCACTCCGAAGCGCAGGGCCACGCCGAGACCGGCGCCGACCATCGCGATGTTGATGACAGAGAGCGCGGCGACCTGGTCGACGGCGCCGGTCGCCCACAGCGACACGAGCAGCGCGCCGATCACTTCGGTGCCGGGCGACAGCAGGTAGACGGCAGTCGAGTATTCACGCTCGAAGATCATGAAGATCAAGAGCCACGCGGCGAGCAGGCCGAAGCGCACGAGCGGCAGCGTCACGTCGAGCGACACGCGGCCGCGCGTCGCGCCGACGCTGCGTCCGGCTTCTTCCAGCTCCGGCCCGACCTGCAGCAGCGCGCTCTGGATCAGCCGCATCCCGTAGGCGAGCCACACGACCGTGTACGCGATCCAGATGCTCCACATCGAGTTCTTCAGTTCGCGCAGCCCCGGCACGAACAGGAAGATCCACAGAAATGCGAGACCGGCGAGCAGGCCCGGAACCGCGCGCGGCAGCAGCACGAGGTAGTCGAGCAGCTTCGTCGCCCAGTCGTGGCGGCGGTGGCCCGCGAACGCGACGAGCGAATAGAAGCCGATCGCGAGCGCGCCGCCGATCACGCCGATGCCGAGCGTGTTGACGATCGCGCGCACGAGGTTGTCCTGCTCGAACAGCTCGATGAAGTTCGACAGCGTCAGCACGTCGGCGAGCGTGACGCCTTCGCCCCAGTTCGTCACGAACGCGCGCAGCACGATGCCGGAGATCGGCACGATCACGGTCAGCGCGAGCCACAGCGCGACGATCGCGACCGCGACCCAGCGCCACACGCCGAGCGGCAGCACGGTCGTGCGGCCGGCCTTGCCCTTCACGGTGACGAACCGGTTCGCGGTCTTCAGCAGCCGGCGCTGCAGCAGCACGAGCGGGAACGTGATCGCGACGATGCACACGGCGACCGCGGCCATCAGGTGATACGACGGCACGCCGAGCTTGTTGGTGAGCTTGTACAGGTAGGTCGCGAGCACGAGGTGGCCTTCCGGATCGCCGAGCACGAGCGGCAGGCCGAACACCTCGAAGCCGAGGAAGAACACGAGCACGCCGGCGAACAGCAGCGCGGGCATCGTCATCGGCAGGCTCACGTCGAGCGCGACGCGGAACGGCCGCGCGCCCGTCACGCGCGCCGCTTCCTCGACGTCGGAGCCGAGATTGCGCAGCGCGGCCGACGAGTACAGATACACGTGCGGCACGTGCGTGAGCCCGACGATCACCGTGATCGCGAAGATCGAGTAGATGTTCCACGGCACGCTTTCCGCGCCGAGCAGTTCCTTGAACCACACGGAGTAGAAGCCGACCGGGCCGACCGCGACCACATAGCCGAACGCGAGCACCATCGGCGACACGAACACCGGCGTGAGCAGCAGCGGCTCGAGCCAGCGGCGGCCGGGCAGGTCGGTGCGCACCATCAGGAACGCGAGGATGCCGCCGAGCGGGATCGAGATGAACAGCATCCCGCCGGCGATGATGAACGAGTTCTTCACGGCCGACCAGAAGTCGGGATCGCTGAAGATGAAGCGGAAGCCGTCGATGCCGACCGTCCTGTTCGCGTCGAAGAACGGCGCGGACAGCAAGCTCTGGAACAGGATGAAGCCGAGCGGCAGCGCGACCGCGACCGTCAGCACCGCAATGACGATCCAGCGCAGCATGCCGGCGAGCGGCTGCAGGCTGCTGGCGCGCAACGCGGGAATCGCGCTGCCGCCGGCAGGTTGCGGAACGGCCGGCGGCGCGCCGCGTGTACTGGTTGAAAGCATGAGTTCGCCCCTGCGGCCCGCGGGCCGCATCAAGAAAGTCGACAGGGAGAGGGGGGCGCCGCCCGCGTCGCGGGCGGCGTTCGGCCGTGGGCCTTCTTAAAAGGCGATCAGCGCTTGATCGACTGCTGCCACTGCTTGAGGAACGCGAGGCGCTTCGACTGGTCGAGGTAGACGAGCAGGCCGCTGCCGATCTGGATCGGCTTCAGCGAATCGCCGAGTTCCTTCGACAGGCTCGCGGCCGACGTTTCGCCGTTCACGTCCGCGCGAATCGCATACAGGTTCGCCTGGTTCGCGATCAGCGTCTGGCCGCGCTGCGACATCAGGTAGTCGACCCACAGCTTCGCGGCGTTCGGGTTCTTCGCCTTCTTCGAGATCGTCGCGAGGCGGCTCACGACCTGCGTGTAGTCCTTCGGAAACACGTAGCCGATCGACTTGTCCTTCTTCGCCTTCGCGTACGCATACGAGCCGATGATGTTGTAGCCGATCAGGTTCTCGCCGGACGAGATCCGCTCCATCATCGCGCCGGTGCTCGACTGCAGCTTCGGGCCCGTCGCGCCGATCGCCTTCACGAGCTCCCACGTGACTTTCTCGTTCACGTGCGCATCCTGCGTCAGGTAGTTGAAGCCGACGCCCGATTTCTCGATGTCGTAGGTCGTGACCTTGCCCTTGAACTTGTCCGACTGGGTGGTGAGCAGCTTGATCAGGTCGGCGCGGGTTTTCGGCACTTCGCTGTCGGGAATCAGCCGCTTGTTGTAGACGATCGCGAGCGGCTCGAACGTCGTGCCGTATGCCTGCTTCTGGTACTGCGCCCATTGCGGCACGTGCGCGCTCTCGGGCGAGTCGTACGACGCCATCAGGCCGTCGTTCACGAGCTTGACCTGCAGGTCCATCGCCGAGCTCCACAGCACGTCGGCGCTGGTGCTGTTCGCCGCGTTCTCGCTGATGTAGCGGTTGTACAGCTCGGTGCTGTTCATGTCGTTGTATTCGACCTTGACGCCGTACAGGCTTTCGAAATCCTTGATCAGCGGCCGCACGAGGCCGGTGTCGGTCGTCGAATAGACGATCAGCTTGCCTTCCTTCTTCGCGGCATCGACGACGCCCTGGTAGCTGCCCGGATATCCGGCCGGAACCTGCGCCCAGGCGGTGCCGGCGGCGGTGCCCGCGACGATCGACAGGACGGCGGCGAGGTGCTTCGGTGCGAACGGCATGTCTTCCTCCAATTACGCGTGTGTGTTGTTCGAGTGACGCGGATGGTAATTGCGAAGGACTTTCAGCCTGCTTTCATTTCTGTTCACAATGGCGTTCTTTGTGTCATGGATTTCCCGAGGTCGACGTGACGCCGGCCTCGGTTCGTGCGGCTCGGGGCATTGCCTGGAGCGAGAACGGGGCATGGGGCGGCCGGGCTCGGCCGTCGCGACAGCTACGCGAGCTGCGTCAGCAGCTGTCCGAGGATCCGGCCGCCATGCCGTGCGTGAGCGGCCGTCAATGCCGAATAGCCGACGACGACGCCCGCTTCGCATTCGGCGCTTCGGCAGAATCCGCGGATCGGCTGCAACGACACGCCGGCCGCGTGAGCCGCGGCGACGTACGACGCGTCGTTCATCCCGGGCGGCAACCACAGGACGAAATGAAATCCCGCCTGCTCGCCCGACACCGTGTAATGCCCGTTGCCGTGTTTCGCCAGCTGATCGAGCACGATGTCGCGCCGCTGGCGGTATGCGTGACGGCAGGCGCGCAGGTGCTTCGCAAAATCGCCGCGCCCGATGAAACGGGCCAGCGCGAGCTGAGGCGCCACGCTGACGGCGCGCGCGGTTGCGTGCCACACGGCCGACAGCGCCGGTCGCAGTTCCGCCGGCACGACCATGAAGCCGATGCGCAGCCCCGAGAACAGCGTCTTGTTGAACGAGCCGCAGTAGATCACGCGATCGCACGTGTCGAGCGATTTCAACGCGGGCAGCGGGGCGGCCTGGTAACTGAATTCGCCGTCGTAGTCGTCTTCGATGATCCACGTTCGATTGCGCACCGCCCAGTCGAGCAGTTCGAGCCGGCGCGACACCGACATCGTGACCCCGAGCGGTGCCTGGTGCGCAGGCGTCACGTACGCGGCGCGGGCGTCGGCATGCCGGTCCAGCGTGGCCGTCTCGATGCCTTCCCGATCGACCGGCACGTCGATCACGGTTGCGCCCGCCATCGTGAAAATCTGCCATGCCGATGCGTAGCCGGGATCTTCCATCAGCACCGTCGAGCCTGCGCAGAGCACGGTTCGCGCGACGAGGTCGATCGAATGCCGGATGCCGGTCGTGATGAAGATGTCGTCGGCTTCGCAAGGGATGCCGCGGTATTCCCGCAGGTAGCCGGCAATTTCGTCGCGCAGGCCTTCGACGCCTTGCAACGGCGTCGACCCGAGGTCGCTCGCGGTGGCGGAAAGCAGGCTCATCCCCAGGTACTTCTTCCATTGCTGCATCGGCAGCAGGCCGGGGTCGGCGAGTCGTGCGATGAACGGCACGCCCGGGCGTACTGCATGCTCCGGCCCGCCCGGGTCCGTCGTGCGTGCCGGCTCGGTAGCCGCGTCGGCGCGCCGCGGGACGCTTTGCCGCGACTGCGCGGCCGCGCGCAGATAGCTGTCCGGCACGACCGCGCATACCCGCGACCCCGAGCCTCGCGTTCGTGCGATGTAACCCTCGGCGCACAACCGGTCGTAAGCCGCCTCGACTGTTCCCCGCGCCACGCCCCATCGCGCGGCAAGGGTCCGGCTGGACGGCAGCGGACTGTCGCCGGGAAGCAGGCGTTTCAGGATCGCGTCGCGAATCGTGTCGGCAATGCACTCGTGCTTCGACTGCGCGCTGCCTGTCGTCAGCCCGGAAGGGCACGGCAGATCGAGTGGAATCGCGGCTTTGCCTCGCGTCATAGTGGTCTGGTCGATGTTCGATTTAATGGCCCTTCGGCTTATATCACTTTTCCCCTAGATTTCTGCGGATGACATTCCGAAACTGCTGGAGATGGATTCGCCGTATGAAGACCCGGTCGTTGCCCGAGTGGGGCTGGTTGTTCCTGTTGATGCTCGTCGTCTGCCTGCCGCGGGTCACGATCGACGCCTACTTGCCGTCGCTGCCCGCGATGGCGGACGCGCTGCATGGCACCGACGCCCAACTGCAGCTCACGCTGACGCTGTACATGGTCGGCTATGCGCTTTCGATGCTGGTGTCGGGGCCGTTGTCCGATCGGTACGGCCGCCGCCCCGTGCTCGTCGGCGGCCTGTGCATCTACGTGGTCGCGAGCGCCGCCTGCGCGTTGTCGACGAGCATCCCGGCGATCGTCGTTGCACGCATCCTTCAGGCGCTGGGCGGCTGCAGCGGAACGGTAATCGGGCGAGTGATCGTGCGCGAGCGCTTTCCGGCCGCGATGCAGGCCACGATGCTCAGCCGCATCTCGGCCGGCATGGCGCTGTCGCCGGTGGTCGCGCCGCTGGCCGGAAGCGCGATCGCCGAATGGCTCGGATGGCGCGGCGTGTTCGCCTGGCTTGCGGCCGGGGGGCTCGTCGCGACGGCGATGGTGCTGCGGCATTTGCCCGAGACCCGCGAAAGCGACGCGCGGCCGGAGCCGGGCCCGGGGCTGCTGCGGACGTACGGCGGCCTGCTCCGCGAGCGCCGTTTCCTGCGTTACTCGCTGGCGATCAGTTTCGTTTACTGCACCTACTTTCCGTTCATCGCGGAATCGTCGACGCTGTTCCAGCGGCAAATGGGCGTGTCCGGCCCGGTCTATGCGGCGATCTTCGGCCTGACCGTACTCGGGTATCTGATCGGTTCGAGCGTGTTCAGGCGGACCAGCGGCCGATGGAAAACCGATTCCGTCATTGCGGCGGCGGCTTGCGTCAATCTGGCCGGGGCTGCCTTGCTGTGGGGCGGCGCTGCAGTCGCCCCCGCGGCGGCGGCGGCCATCGTCGTACCGATGTTCTTCGTGATGATTGCGGTCGGGATCGCGATCCCGGCCTGCCAGTTCGCGGTGATGCAGCCGTACACGAAGATCGCCGGCACGGCTTCCGGGCTCTTTTTCTTCATCCAGATGGCGATCGCCGCCCTGTGCGGCGGCGTGCTGGCGTGGCTGTCGGACGGCACCGCCCGCCCGATGGTTGCCGTGATCGTCAGCTCGAGCGTCGCGTACCTGACGGTGGTGGTCGGCCTTCGCGAGCGGAGCGCCGCCGATGGCCGCCGCGTCGCGACCGGAGACCGTCGCGCGGCGCAGCAGTGAACGCCCGCCGTCGCGCGACGGTCGCCCGGGCAACGCGACGCGGGCTCGCGCCTGCTGCGCAACCGGTGTTTCCGCGAGGCGTCGGCATGGAAAGGATCATGTAATGTAGCGGCCTGACGCTTACCTTACGGAATTCCCATGCGTGTGCTGCTCGTCGAAGACAATCCGAATCTTGCGCAGTCGCTGAACGATGCGCTGAGCGCCGCGCGTTTCGCGGTCGATCACATGGCGGACGGGGAGGCGGCGGACCACGTGCTGCGCACGCAGGACTACGCGCTGGTGATCCTCGATCTCGGGCTGCCGAAGCTCGACGGGCTCGAGGTGCTGCGGCGGCTGCGCGCGCGGCGCAATCCGGTACCGGTGCTGATCCTCACCGCGCACGGGTCGGTCGAGGATCGCGTGAAGGGACTCGACCTCGGGGCCGACGACTATCTCGCGAAGCCGTTCGAGCTCACCGAGCTGGAAGCGCGCGCCCGCGCACTGATCCGGCGCAGCCTCGGACACGAGCATTCGAAGGTCGAATGCGGACCGCTCGCGTTCGACAGCGTCGACCGCAGCTTCCGGCTCGCGGGCGAACCGCTGCCGCTGACGCCGCGCGAGCGCTCGGTGCTCGAGGTGCTGATCCTGCGCAACGGCCGCGCGATCAACAAGGAAACGCTGTCGGAGAAGATCTTCGGGCTCGACGAATCGGTCAACGCGGACGCGATCGAGATCTACGTGTACCGGCTGAGGAAGAAGCTCGAGAACACGGGTGTCGCGATCGTCACGCTGCGCGGGCTCGGTTACTTGCTGGAAGCGAAGGCCGAATGAATCGCCCGCACGCTCACTTGGTTTGCATGGGATCCGAGTACGCGCCAAGGCGCGACGCCGGATCGACACGTTCGCTGTCCCCCGAGCACGCGCATGTCCGCGTTGGGGCGGCCCGGCGGGGGACATGATGACCCGCCCGAACCTGCGCGCACAGGTCGCGCTGTGGCTGCTGCTGCCGCTGCTCGGCCTGCTCGCGCTCGATTCGTGGCTTACGTACCAGCGCGCGATGAGCGCCGCGCACGTCGCGTTCGACCGTACGTTGTCGTCGTCGCTGAAGTCGATCCGCGAAGGCGTGCGGCTCGACCAGGGGGAAATCGAGGTCGACCTGCCATATCTCGCGCTCGAGATGTTCGAATCGGGCGACGGCGGCAAGATCTACTACCTGATCCGCGAGGACAACGGCCGCACCGTGACGGGCTACCCTGATCTGCCGCTGCCGGCAGGGCGCGACGCGGGCGACCGCGCACTGTTCGTCACGCGCTACTACGACGTCGTCTACCGCGGCGAACAGTTGCGGATGGCCGCGCTGCGCGTGCCGATCCACGACGTGCCGAGCGCGCAGTCGCGGGTCGTATGGGTGATGGTCGGCGAGACGATCGAGGCGCGCCAGGCGCTCGCGCGCGAGATCCTGATGGGTTCGCTGTTGCAGGAGGGGCTGCTCGTCGTGCTCGCGCTCGGCATCGTGTGGCTCGGTGTCGGGCGGGGGCTGCGGCCGCTGAACCGGCTGTCGGCGACGGTCGCCGCACGCACCGAGGACGACCCGACGCCGCTCGATACGGGCGGCATGCCGAGCGAGCTCGCGCCGCTCGTCGAGTCGATCAACCAGTACATCGGCCGCACGCAGCGGATGCAGGTCGCACGGCGGCGTTTCTTCGCGGATGCCGCGCACCAGCTGAAGACACCCCTCGCGGCCGTGCAGGCGGGCGTCGAGCTCGCGTTGCGGCCCGACGAGCAGCCACGCGTGAACGTGCATCTGCGGCGCGTGAACGGTGCGGTGCGGCAGGCGGCGAAGATCGTCCAGCAACTGCTGTCGCTGTCGCGGCTCGATTCGGACAGCGGGCAGGCCGTCACGCACCAGCCGGTCGCGCTGCACCGGCTTGCACGCAGCGTGACGCTCGACTGGTCGCCGGTCGCGCGCTCGCGCGACATCGATCTCGGCTTCGAGCACGACGCGGACGTCGACGTGCTCGGCCAGCCCGATCTGCTCGGCGAGCTGATCGGCAACCTGATCGACAACGCGATCCGCTATGCGGGCGACCGGGCGGTGATTACGGTGCGCGTGTCGCGTGAAGGCGAGCATGCGCGGCTGGACGTGATCGACAACGGGCCGGGGATTCCGGCGGGCGAGCGCGACGCGGTGTTCGAACGCTTCCATCGCGGCAGCAAGACGCAGACCGTCGAAGGCACGGGGCTCGGGCTGTCGATCGTGCGCGAGATCGCGCGCGTGCATCAGGGCAGGGTCGGGCTGGCCGATGCGGCGGGCGGCGGGTTGGTCGTGACGGTGACGTTGCCGGCCGTGCGCAGCGTGTCGAGCGGGACGTCTCCGTCACGCGCATGACGGACGTCAGTCGCCGAAGCCGATCTCCGCTTCGAGCGACTGCCCGACTTCCAGGAAGCCGCCTGCGCCGTGCACGATGATTGCGTTGTTGCCGAACGTCAGCGCGCCGTCGAAGGACGGGTTCGCGCGATAGGTCTGCATCGTGTCGGTCGGTTCGTGCGGCCACGCAGGATCGGGCGCGCCAGTGACCTGGTCGATCGTCGGCATCGGGCAGCGCGTGCACAGCTTCACGAGGCGCAGTCGCACGGGTGTCGCGCCATCGGTGTCGAGGTGTTCGACGAAATCCTCTTCGTACGCATCGAGATCCGTCACGACGATGTTCGGACGGAAGCGGTTCATCGGAATCGCGGGCGCGCCCTTCGCGGCGAGTCGCGCGTTCAGGTCGTCGAGCGACAACTGGCCGATCACGAGCAGTGGATAGCCGTCCGCGAACTGCGTGTGCGTATCGATGTCGCCGGTCCATTTGCGGTTGCAGCCGCGGCGCGCGTCGGGTCCGAAACGCGCGAGCTTCGTCGGCATGCCGAGGAATTCGGTGAGCCACGCGGCCGTATCGGCGCCCGTGTCGACCGCGTCGACCGTGTCGCGCCAGACGGTCGCGGCCATCTTCGGCGTGGCGGGCGACATGTCGCCGTCGAGGGGCGTGCGGATCTCGCGCATGCCCGGCGCATTCAGCACGAGTGCCTCGCTGTCGAGCGCGGTGCGAATCAACGCGAGGCGCGGGTGCGTGCGCTGCGTGATCATCTGCCCGTCGGGATCGGTGATCAGCCAGTGGCGGTCGTATGCCAGGCCCGTTTCGAGCAATTGTGCGCGCGGCAGCGCAATGCCGCCGCAGGATTTGATCGGATAGACGAAAAGTTCGCTGATGGCTGGCATGGCGCAGGCTTCGAATGACGTGGACAGTCAAAGCGCGATTGTGCCAGATCGTGACGAAGCCGTTCGTGCCGCCTGGTCGTCACGCGGGCAGCGGAAAACCGCGATCGAACGTCGCGCGCACGTCGAGCGGCTGGCGCAGCAGCCCGGCCTTCAGGTAGAAGTCGGCCGTGCGCTGCTGTTCGGCGATGACCGTCGCGTCGATCGGTTGCCAGCGCGTGCGCCGGCGCTCGAACTGCAGCTTCGCGGCCGCTTGCGGAATGCCGATGATGCGCGCGAGCGTCGCCGAGTACGCGTCCGCGTGTTGATAGGACCATGCCTGCGCGCGCACGACGCGCTGCAGGAAATCGCGCAGCACGTCGCGCTTCGCGGCGATCGCCGCGTCGGTCGCGGCCACGTAGCTGAGCCCCGACCACAGGCCGCGTCCGTTGACGAGCACGCGTGCGCGGCCACTCGTTTCCGCGAGCGCCGTGTACGGTTCCCACGTCGCCCATGCATCGATCGAGCCGGTCGCGAGCGCCAGCATCGTGTCGGCGGGCGGCAGGAAGCGGAACGATACGTCGTCCGGCGCGAGGCCGGCCGCGTCGAGCGCCTTCAGCGTGACGAAATGGCCGATCGACCCGCGTGTCGTGCCGACGCGCTTGCCTTTCAGGTCGGCGGCGGTCTTCAGCGGCGCGTCCGGGCGCACGACCACGGCCGTGCCGTATGGATCGGAGCGGTTCGCGCCGATCACCTTGATGCGCGCGCCCGATGCGAGCGCGAAGATCACCGGCGCGTCGCCGATCGGCCCGCAATCGACCGCGCCCGCGTTCAGCGCCTCCGCGAGCGGCGCGGCGGCCGGGAACTCGGTCCATCCGATGTCGTACGCGAGGCCGTCCAGTTCGCCGGCCGCTTCGAGCAGCGCGCGCAGCCCGCCTTTCTGGTCGCCGGCGCGCAGCAGCGGCCGCCCGCCCGATTGAGCATGCAGCGCGAACGGGGCGGCGGCGAGTGTGGTGAAGGCGGCGGCCTGGGTCAGGAAGTGGCGTCGGGTAGGATTCATCATGAGGTTCGGTTGGTCAAAGAGCGGGTGAATCCCGGCAAGTGATCGGGACGATCGGTCAATGCGGCAGGCCAGCCTGCACGTCGCGCACCGGGTCGGTGTCGAAGCGAAGCAGCAGTGCGGTCAACGGATCGCGGTTGGCGGCGGGCGGAGCCACGGCAGTTGGCGGAGCCGTAGCAGCCGTAGCGGTCGTAGCAGTCGTAGCAGGCGCAGCAGTCGTAGCGGTCGTAGCAGCTGTAGCCGCCGGAACCGCCGGAGCCGTCGGGTCGGCCGCACGGCACAGCAGATCGGCGTCCGACCACCCGGCACGGCCCGGCAATGCCCGCGCGCGCAGCCAGCCGCGACGGTCGGCGAGGAATTGCGTGCCGCCGAATGTGTCGGGTGCAACACCAGCGATCGTCGCGAAAACCTGCCATGCGTCAGGCGTGGCGGCGATACAGGTCGCGCGTCCGTTGCGTCCGCCGTTTCCGTCGTTTCCATCAGCGGCAGGCGGCGCCGCAGCATCCTGCGTGACGAGCAGCGTTTGCCAGCGGGCGTCCTCGATCGGCGGCTGCGCGCCGGGCGCGAGCGCGACCACACGCACGCGCTGGCCGTCGCGCCAGCGTTCGAGCGGTTGCGGCGCGGCATCCGTTGCGCAACGCACGTCGAGCGCCGGCAACGCAACGGGTGCCGGCCACGCGCCTTCTGCCTGCGCGCCGCTGCCGGCGGCGAGCCCTTTCAGGTAATCGAGCACGGCCCACGTGTCGCGCGCGTCGAGTGTGAGACCGAAGGCAGGCATCGACGTGCGGCCTTGTTCATCGCGCATGCCGTGCCGCACGCGCCAATACAACTCGCCGTCGAGGCGGCGCGCCAGCAGCGTGCCCGCGAACGTCGGCGGCCAATGCGCGAGCGACGCGGCGAGCGGGCCTTCGCCGCGGCCGTCCGCGCCGTGGCAGGCCGCGCAATGACGGTCGTACAGCCGCGCGCCGTGCGCGATGCCGGAAACGGCAAACGGCAGCGGGCTGCGCTGGAAACTGGTCGGCACGGCAGCGGCGAGCCACAGTGCGGCGGAGGGCCACGGCGCGCACCACGCGGCAAGCAACGCGCAAGCGGCCCAGACGATGCGCCGCTTGTGCGCGACGATGGCGCAGATCGCAAGCACGACGGCAAGCGCCGTCACGGCAAACGCGAGCGCGAGCTGACGCGTCAGGCCAGCATCGATGCGCAGCGTTTCGAGCGCGATGCGGCGGGCCCACGGCCACGCGGCCTGACCGTCGGCAGCGCCCGTCAGGCCGAGCCCGTGCAGCACGCGGGCCAGCCCGATCTGCGTGCCGTAAAGCGCTTGCAGGAATGCGAGCGACCAATCGGAAAACTGCACGGAAAACGGCAAGGATAACGTTAAGGAAAACGGCAAGGAAAATGATGCGGCAGACTGCGCGGCAAACGGCGGCGCGTTCATCGGCGCGCCCGCCGCGTGAAGTCGGCACCGCGCATCTACCAGCTCGCATCGAGCCCGAGGTGGCGCAGCGCGTCGTGCCGCAATGCGGCGAGCCGCGGGTCGCCGCGATGGCGCGGATACGGCAGGTCGACGCGCAGTTCCGCGACGATCCGCGCGGGGCGCGGACCGAACACGATCACGCGTTGCGCGAGGAACAGCGCTTCCTCGACGTCGTGCGTGACGAGCAGCGCGGAAAAACGGTCGCGTTGCCACAGCGCGGTCAACTCGGTCTGCATCGTCAGCCGCGTCAGTGAATCGAGCTTGCCGAGCGGTTCGTCGAGGATCAGCACGCGCGGATCGTTGACGAGCGCGCGGGCGAGCGCGACACGCTGCGCCATCCCGCCGGACAGCTGGTGCGGGAACGCATTCGCGAATTCCTGCAGCCCGACGCGCGCGAGCGCATCGTCGACGCGATGCTGCGCGGTGCGCGCCACGCCGCGCGCCTCGAGTCCGAGCGCGACGTTCGAGCGCACGCGCCGCCACGGATAGAGCGTCGGGTCCTGGAACACGACGATGCGCGACGGATCGGGACGTTCGATCGGCACGCCGTCCTGCGCGATCGTGCCGTGCCGCGCGGCGTCGAGTCCCGCGACGAGCCGCAGCAGCGTCGATTTCCCGCAGCCGCTCGGGCCGAGCAGCGCGACGAATTCGCCGGCCGCGACCGACAGCGTGACGTCGTCGAGCACGGGCAGCGGGCGGTCCGCACCGTGCGCGCCGTCGAACGCGTGGCTTACGCGGCGTACGTCGATGCGTGCGCCGCGCGGCGCCGCGGCCGCTGCCGGCGATGCGGAAACGGCGGGTTCGAGGAGGGCGGTGCTTACCATTTGACGGTTCCTTTCTGCCACGCGAGCGTGCGGTCGCGCACCGCGAACAGCAACGCGATGAGTCCGGAGAACAGCAGCGCCATCACGATCAGCGCCGCATACATGTTCACGTACGACGCCCAGCCCTGCGCCCAGCTCAGGTACCAGCCGAGCCCGGATTTCACGCCCATCATCTCCGCGACGACGATCACGGTGAACGACGCGCTCAGCCCCATGAAGATGCCGACGAACACGTGCGGCAGCGCGGCGGGAATCGCGACGCGCAGCACGAGGAAGCGCGCGTTCGCGCCGAGCGTGCGGGCCACGTCGTAGTACTGCTTGTTGACGCTCGCGACGCCCGACCACGTCAGCACCGCGACCGGAAAGCCGGTCGACAGCGCGATCAGGAACGTCGCGGCCGACTGGCTCGACGGGAAGAAGTAGAACGTGAGCGGTAGCAGCGCGGTGGCCGGCACGGGCCCGAGCACGCGCAGCAGCGGATGCACCCAGTAGCCGATCCGCCGCGACCAGCCGATCGATACGCCGGTCGCGAAGCCGGCTGCGACGCCATAGGCGAAGCCGAGGCCGAGCAGCTTCAGCGTGTTGACGGCGCTGCCGGCGAGGCGCGGCCAGTCGTCGACGTAGACCTCGATCAGCGCCTGCGGCGGCGCGAAGAACGGCGTCGGCAGCCAGCCGGTTTTCGCGGTGACGATTTCCCACCCGGCGAGCACGAGCGGCAGCGCGACGAGCCATGGGCCGGCCGGATGCAGGCGCGCAAGCCGGACGCGCGTCGCGCGAATCGCGTGGCCGAGCGTCGCGGCAGCGAGCAACGCGGCGGCGATCGCCAGCGTACCGGTGCCGAACGCGTCGGTATAGGCCCAGTCGCTGAAGCCGACGATGCGATTCGGCCACAGCCATGTCACCGCGCCGAGCGCGGCCCAGGCGAACGCCGCGGCGATGCCGGCGGGCCAGCGCTGCGCGCGGCGGGCAGCGGCGGCCTGCGTGGCGTCGCATGCGGTGCAGGCGGCGCGAGACGTCGGCATGGGCGAGGCAGCGAATGCCGAAGCGGCGGCGGGCGCAGCGGACCCACCACGCGCAGCGGACACACCGGACACACCGGACAGCGCGGACGTGGCGGGCACCGAGGAAACCTGTTCAATCGTCGACATCGCGTCACCCCAGCACGTTCGCATAGACCTGCTGCGCGAAGCGCCGCGGGTCGGTGCTTTTCCTGATCACGCCGATGCGGCGGAAATCGTCCGCGTAGAACGCGATTTCCTGCTGCAGATCGACGTTGGTCGGGTGATGCGTGTACGTGAGCGTCGCGTAGAGCTTGCGCAGGTCGTCCGGATCGATCTTCGGCGAATACTTCGCGAACAGCTTCGCGGCCTCGTTCGGGTTGTCGTGCGTGAACTCGGTCGCCTGCACGATCGACCGCGCGAGCGCGGCGGCCGCCGGCCGGTCGTTGCGCACGAGTTCGCCGCGCGCGCCGATCACGCAGCACACCTTGCGCGCGTATTCACCGGACAGGTTCGTCGCGAGCTCCGTGTACTTGCCGGCATTGCGCTTCTCGAGCAGATACAGGTTCGGGTCGCCGTCGGCGATCGCGTGGATCTCGCCCTTGTCGGCCGCGACGCCGAGCAGGTCGGCCGGATACTGCCGCCACGTGATGTCGCGCTCGGGATCGATCCCGTTCTTGGCGAGCAGGATCGAGAAGAAATGCTTGCCGGGCGCCGCGAGATCGCTGACACCCACTGTCTTGCCCTTCAGCGCCTGCAGCGTCGTGACGCCGGCCGCGTTCGCGCCGACCAGCCGCACGCAGCCGCCGTGCGAGCTGCCGATGATCTTCACGTCGAAGCCCGCTTCGAGCGGCTTCAGCCAGCGGTGGATCATCCCGACCGCCGCATCGGCCTTGCCGGTCGCGATCGATTCGAGCAACTGGTCGGTTGAGCCGCTGTAGTTGATCAGGTCGACCTTCAGGCCGTTCTTCTCGAAGAAGCCGCGCTCCTGCGCGACGACGATCGGCGTCAGGCAGAACGCGTTCTGGTTCCACGCGAACGTCAGCTTCTTCAGCGGCGTCGCGGACCAGACCTTGCGGCCGAGCGTGAGCGCGGGCGCCGCAAGCGCGGCTGCACCGGCGGCGCGCAGCAGGCGGCGGCGCTGGTCATCGTGCTTGTCGTGAGGTTGGGCGGGCACGGTGGCGGTCGTGCGTGTCATCGTCAGGTCTCCGGTCGTGCGGGGTGGTGCAGCGTGGTGCAGGGGCGTGCGTGGCTCAATCGAGCAGGTCGGGTTCGTCGGCCACGACGCGCGCATACAGGCTGTCGAACGCATGCAGTGCGCCTTCGGGCCCGCCGATCTGGCCGTGCGTGTGGCGCGCGGTGGCAGGATCGATCGGCTGCGGCGTGCCGGCCGCCTCGGCGAGCAGTTGCGTGTGCGCGGCGTTGTCGAGCGCGATGTACCACCATGCGGCCGCTTCGACGGTCGGTCCCGCCGTCAGGATGCCGTGGTTCTTCAGGATCACGCCCTTGTGCGTGCCGCCGCCGGGCTTCGCGAGCGCCTGCGCGATCCGCGCGCCTTCGCTCGTGTCGACCACCATCCCCGTGAAATCGTCGAACAGCGCGTGGTCCTCGTAGAACACGCACGCATCCTGCGTCAGCGGATCGAGCGGGCGGCCGAGCGTCGACCATGCCTTGCCGTACGTCGAATGCGTGTGCGCGGCGGCGACGATGTCCGGATGCGCGTGATGGATCGCCGCGTGGATCGCGAACGCGGCCTTGTTCAGCGGCCGGTCGCCGATCGCGGTCTCGCCATTCGCATTGACGAGCAGCAGGTCGGACACCTTGATCTGCGAGAAATGCACGCCGAGCGGATTCACCCAGAAGTGGTCGGGCAATTCCGGATCGCGCGCGGTGATGTGGCCGGCGAGCCCGGACGCGAACCCGAAGCGCGCGAACAGCCGGAACGCGGCGGCGAGCTTCACCTGCCGGTGGCGGCGCTCGGCGGCGACGTCCGCGCGCGGCGCGCTCGGGTCGAACCAGAAATGCTGGCGGGGCGACGCGGCGAGCGCGAGGCCGGACGCGGTGCGCAGCGGCGTGGACAGGACGGTGGACATGCGGGGTCGTCTCCGTTCGCAGTCAGGCTGCGCGTCGCGAAGCATCGCGCGCGGCGACGGCGGCGCGCACGCGCGGAATCAGTTCGCGGCCGTAATCGATCGCGTCTTCCAGCGGATCGAAGCCGCGGATCAGGAACGTCGTCACGCCGAGGTCGTAGTAGTCGAGCAGCGCATCGGCGACCTGCTCGGGCGTGCCGACGAGCGCGGTCGAATTCGAACGCGCGCCGGTCAGCTTCGCGATCTCGGTCCATAGCCGCTTGTCGACGCGCGATCCGCGCTCGGCGGCGGCCAGCAGGCGGCGCGCGCCTTCGCTTTGCTGCGGGCCGCCCGCGCCAAGGCCAGCGGCTTCGCGCAGCCGGCGCGTTTCGTCGAGGATCCGGTGCGCGCGTGCCCACGCTTCGTCTTCGGTTGCCGCGAGGATCGGCCGGAACGACACCGAAAAACGCACCTGCCGGCCGTGCTTTGCCGCTTCGGCGCGCACGCGCGTCGTCAGGTCGCGCACCTGGTCGAGCGATTCGCCCCACAGCGCGTAGACGTCCGCGTGCTTGCCGGCGACCGCGAGCGCCGCGTCCGACGCGCCGCCGAAATAGATCGGTACGTGCGGCTGCTGGAACGGCTTCACTTCGGAATAGCCCTGGCGGAAGCGGTAGTGTTCGCCGTCATGATCGAACGGCTGACTCTCGGTCCAGATCCGGCGCAGGATGCCGAGATATTCGTCGGTACGCGCATAGCGGGCGTCGTGCTCGAGGAAGTCGCCGTCGCGCTGCTGCTCGGCATCCGAGCCGCCCGAGATGATGTGCACCGCGAGCCGGCCGCGGCTGAACTGGTCGAGCGTCGCGATCTGCCGCGCGGCGAGCGTCGGTGCGGTGAAGCCCGGGCGATGCGCGAGCATGAAGTGGATGCGTTCGGTCGCGGCGGCCGCGTAGGAGATCGTCAGCGTCGCCGACGGGCCGGTCGAGTGGTGCGGCACGAGGATGCGGTCGAAGCCGGCCGTTTCATGGGCCCGCGCGAAGTCGCGGACGTAGTCGGGATCGACCGCGTTGCCGGACGGCGGGTGGATCTCCGATTGCTTCTGGCTCTGGATCATGCCGATGAATTCGACGCTCATCTGGGTCTCCGGTGCAGGGACGGTCCGGCGCGTGGGCCGGGGGGCGGGTGCGGTGCGCCCGGCGTGTGGTTCGACGACCGCGCCGGGCGGGAATGGAGCGCAGATTACCGTCGGGATCATGCGAAATGGAAATAATCAATACCGAATTGAATATCAGGTTTGCATGGTTTGAGCGGGGCGACATCGCGCATACGCTGTGCGCTCACGATCGATCGGGGCCGTTGCCGGATCCGTGCTGCGCGTGAATTTCCACCGTGCGGAGGAGCGCGCCAACAACGGCAGACCGACCGGTATCCGCTGTTGCATTACACAATGGAATCCGATTCGATGTCCGCCAGTCCTGCCGTTTCTTCGCCGCCATTGCAGCCATCATTGCAGTCGTCGTTGCAGCCGCCTTCGCAGTCGTTTTCGCAGCCGAACCCGCTGCGGCACTTGCCCGCCGACGACGCGCGTGTCGCTGCGCTGCTCGATCGCATCGCTCCCGAACTGGCCGCCGACGCCGCGCGCAACGACGCACTCGGCCGCTTTCCGCACGAGAACTTCGCGCGCCTGCATCGCGCGGGACTGATCGCGCAGGTCGTGCCGCGCGAATTCGGCGGCGCGGGCGCGACGCTTGCGCAGGCGAGCCGGATCGTCGCGGCGGTCGCGCGTGCCGATCCGGCGACCGCGCTCGTGCTGACGATGACGTACCTGCAGCATCGCGCGCTCGGCCGTGCGGATAACCGTTGGCCCGAGCGGCTGCGGCGCGCGGTGTTCGACAGCGCGGTGGCGGACGGCGCGCTGATCAACGCATTGCGCGTCGAGCCGGCGCTCGGCTCGCCCGCGCGCGGCGGCCTGCCCGACACGGTCGCGCGCCGCGACGGCGACGGCTGGCGGCTGACCGGCCACAAGCTGTACAGCACCGGCATCCCCGCATTGCGCTGGCTCGCCGTGTGGGCGCGCACCGACGAGCCCGAGCCGCGCGTCGGCGTGTTTCTCGTGCCGCGCGACCCGCACGGCAGCGATGCAGGCATCCGCGTGATCGAGAGCTGGGATCATCTCGGCCTGCGCGCGTCGGGCAGCCACGAAGCAGTGTTCGACGACGTGCGGCTGCCGGCCGATCACGCGGTGGATGTGCGCGCGCCCGGCGCATGGGCCATATCGCGCGCGAGCCACGCGGATCTCGACGCGCCGGCCGATCAGCAGGCGTGGATGGTCGCGCTGCTCGGCAGTCTGTACGACGCGCTCGCGCGGGCGGCGCACGACTGGCTGGTCGAATTTGCCGCGACGCGTGTACCGAGCGGACTCGGCGCGCCGCTCGCGACGTTGCCGCGCGTGCAGGAGGCGGTCGGCGAGATCGAGGGCTGGCTGCATGCGAACCGCGTGCTGCTCGACGACGCGATCGCGCGCACGGATGCCGGTGCGCCGCCGGCGGTCACGACGAGCGGCCTCGTCAAGCGGACGGTCACCGAGCACGCGATCCGCACGGTCGAGCAGGCGTTGAAGCTGTCAGGCAATCACGGGCTGAGCCGCAGCAATCCGCTCGAACGCTACTACCGCGACGTGCTGTGCAGCCGCGTGCATACACCGCAGGACGACGCGATCGCGGTCGCGGCGGGGCGGGCCGCGTTCGATGCGGCGCGTGAGTCGGCAGCGCAACGGGATGCGCGCACGTCGCACCGCGATGAAGCTTGAGCGGCATGGGGTGGGGCGGCCGGGCGGGCGCGCTGGAATCACCGGAACCACCGGAATCACCGGAATCACCGGAGTCACCGGAGTCACCGGAGTCACCGGAGTCACCGGAACCGGCGGAACGTTATGCCGCGGCGCTGCCCGCGTGCGCGGGCACGTCGAACGCCGCGCGCGCCTGCGCGGCGACGGCCGCGAGCGGCGCGGCGAGACGTTCCGCGTCGTGGCGCCGGAGCAGCCACAGATCGATCTGCGGCTTGAAGTCGGCGAGCGGGATCACGTCGAGCGCGTCGCGCAACGGACTCTGCTCGACGAGCGGCAGTGGCATCAGCCCGAGTCCGGCGCCGTTCGCGACACTTTGCAGCTGCAGGTCGCGGCCGAACGTATCGAGCGTCACGCGCAGCGGCAGGCCTTGTCCGTCGAGCGCACGCCGCAAGCCCGCGCGAAAGCCGCAGCCGTCCGGGTTCAACACCCAGCCGCGCGCGTGACAGTCGGCAAGCCGGTAGCTGCGGCGCGGCCAGTCGCCCTTGCGGCCGACCGCAACGAGCCGCGCGGTCAGCAGCCGTTCGCCGTCGACCTGCGCCGGCAGTACCAGCTCGCGCGCGAGGAACACGAGCGCCGCGTCGAGCTCGCGGCGCTCGACGCGTTCGACGAGCGTGCCGCCCCATGCGGTCGACACCTGCGGCGTGAGCGCGGGCCACTGCGCGCCGAGCATCCCGACGAGGTCGAGTACCAGCAGTTCGCCGAGGCCTTGCGTGAGGCCGAGCCGGAATTCGCCGGCGGGCGGCAGTTGCGCGGCGGTCAGCTCGCGCAGCGCGTCGACCTCGCGCAGGATCGCGCGACATTGCTCGTACACCCGCCGGCCGATGTCGGTCGGGCGCGGCGGCTTCGTGTTGCGGTCGAGCAGCGTCACGCCGAGCGCTTCCTCGAGGTTCTGCACGCGCCGCGTGATCGCCGGCTGCGTCATGCCGAGTTCGCCGGCCGCGTGGCTCAGGGTCTGGCAGCGGACGACCGCTGCAAAAGCGTCGATATCGCTAATTTTCATGTTTGTTCTGCATGGTCTTTCAGGTGCATCATGACAATCCATCATATTCGGCATCATATTCGAGGAGACAGCCGATGAGCACGCATTCGTTGCAGCAGTCGCCGTTTCGCCCGTTCGTCGACAGCCTGGGCGCGCTGCTCGCGTCCGGTGCGGACGAGGCGCGCATCCTCGACGAAGGCGGCGCGCTGCTCGCCGCGCTCGTCGCGCACGACGACTGGCTGCCCGACGCGTTCGCGCAGCCGGACCCCGAGCGCTACCGGCAGTACCTGCTCCATCTCGACCCGGAAGAACGGTTCTCCGTCGTCAGCTTCGTGTGGGGGCCCGGACAGGCAACGCCGATCCACGACCATACGGTGTGGGGGCTGATCGGCATGCTGCGCGGCGGCGAGTTCTCGCAGCCGTACCGGATCGGCGCGGCCGGACGGCCCGAGCCCGCGGGCGACGCGGTGCGGCTGCGGCCGGGGCAGGTCGAGGCCGTGTCGCCGCGCATCGGCGACATTCATCGCGTGAGCAATGCGTTCGCCGACCAGGTGTCGATCAGCATCCACGTGTACGGCGCGAACATCGGCACGGTCGAACGCGCGGTCTATCTCGAGGACGGCACCGTGAAGCCGTTCATCTCCGGCTATTCGAATGCGTGACGCGCGACGCCTTGCCGGCGCGCGCGGCGCGGTTCAGGATTCCATCCACTTCTTTCACCGACTTCATCAGACATCGTGACGCAATCCACTGATTCCACTCCACGTTTCGCCGCCGCGTCGTACCACGACGTGCGCGCCCGCCTGCTCGCCGGCGACGAGATCGCGCTGATCGACGTGCGCGAGGAAGATCCGTACGCGCAAGGCCATCCGTTGTGGGCCGCGAACTTTCCGCTGTCGAAGCTCGAACTCGACGCGTGGACGCGGATTCCGCGCCGCGACACGCCGATCGTCGTCTATGGCGAGGCCGGCGGCGAGGATCTCGCGCCGCGCGCGGCCGCGAAGCTCGCGCAACTCGGCTATACGGACGTGCGGCTGCTCGAGGGCGGCCTCGCGGGCTGGCGCGACGCGGGCGGCGAGCTGTTCATCGACGTCAATGTGCCGAGCAAGTCGTTCGGCGAATGGGTCGAGGCCGAACGCCATACGCCGTCGATGTCCGCGCAGCAGGTGCAGGCGCTGATCGACACGCGTGCGGACGTCGTGATCGTCGATGCGCGCCGGTTCGACGAATACCAGACGATGAACATCCCGACGTCGACGAGCGTGCCGGGCGCGGAACTCGTGCTGCGCGTGCGCGCGCTCGCGCCGGACCCGGCGACGCAGGTGATCGTCAATTGCGCGGGCCGCACGCGTAGCATCATCGGCACGCAGTCGCTGATCAATGCGGGGCTGCCGAACCCGGTGGCCGCGCTGCGCAACGGCACGATCGGCTGGACGCTCGCGGGGCAGGCGCTCGAGCACGGCGCCGCGCGCCGCTTTCCGGACGACATCGACGCGACGCTACGTGCCGACGCGCGCCGCGCCGCGCGGGCGGTCGCCGAACGGGCGGCGGTGAAGCGCATCGCGCTTGCCGACGTCGACGCGCTCGCGGAACCGGGCCGCACGCTGTACCGCTTCGACGTGCGCACGCCGGAAGAATATGCGGCCGGGCATCTGCCGGGCTTCCTGAGCACGCCGGGTGGCCAGCTCGTGCAGGAGACCGACCATCATGCGGCAGTGCGCGGCGCGCGGATCGTGCTCGCGGACGACGACGGCGTGCGCGCGGACATGACCGCGTCATGGCTCGCGCAGATGGGCTGGGACGTGCGGGTCGTCGAGCCGGCCGGCGCGCCGGCGTTCTCCGAGACGGGACAGCCGCCGCGCGACGTGCCCGCGACGCCCGACGTCAATGAAGTGTCGCCCGCGACGCTCGCGGGCTGGCTGAGCGATTCGCACGAATCGCACGAATCGGCGCCCGACGAGATCGCCGTGATCGACGTGACGCTCAGCGCGAACTACGTGAAGCGCCACATCCCCGGCGCATGGTTCGTCGTGCGTGCGCAGCTGCGCGACGCGCTTGCGACGATCCCGCTCGCGAAGCGCTACGTGTTCACCTGCGGGTCGAGCCTGCTTGCGCGGTTTGCGGCGGACGACGCGCGTGCGTGGCTGCCGGATTCGGCGGAGATCGTCGTGCTGACGGGTGGCACCGCCGCGTGGATCGACGCGGGCCTGCCGCTCGAAGCGGGCGAGACGCGGCTCGCGTCGCCGCGCGTCGACCGCTACCGGCGGCCGTACGAAGGCACGGACAACGCTGCCGCGGCGATGCAGGCCTATCTCGACTGGGAGTTCGGACTCGTCGATCAACTGAAGCACGACGGCACGCATCACTTCCGCGTGATCTGACGTGCGGCGGAAAGGTACGTCGCCCAAAGCGCGGCGCGCGCCCAGACTGGGCGCGCATCGGTAGACGGGAATTGGGGGCGGCGAACGGCGCGGGCCGGCTGCACGGGCGGCGCCGGTATGCACACGACGCCGAACGGGACGGGATCGTCGCACCGAATAATTACCTATGTATTACATTGCGCTTTCTGATTCGTTCTATCGAACCGATCCGCGTAACGGGACGCAGGCGCCGGCGCACGAGAGCACGCGCGTCGCGCGAGACGGGGGCATTGCGGTGGACATTGCCGCGTCGGCGCGCGCTGTCGCCGCCGCCGGCCGGGTGCGTGACGCGGTCCGCAGGCGGGCCGTGCGCCGGATGCACTAAACTTGCGGGAATTTTGCGTTGCCGGACCCGGCAACGCGGCGACTCGCGGGCGGGGGCGAGCGCCGGACGCCGCGCGCGCCCGGTGCGCGAACCCGCCGATTTTCCCGGACACATGACGAACCACACCGATCCCGCCTATCTGCTCGGCGAACTGCTGAAGAACGTATCCCGGTCTTTCTACCTGACGCTGCGCGTGCTGCCCGACGGCATGCGCGACCCGGTCGGCCTTGCGTACCTGCTCGCCCGCGCGGCCGACACGATCGCGGACACCGCGCTCGTCGCGCCCGAGCGCCGCGCGGCGCTGCTGACCGATCTGCGCGAGGACATCGAACGGCTCGGCGACGGTGCCGCGCTGTCCCGTGCGCTCGAGGACGTCACGCGGATGCAGACGGATTCCCACGAGCACGTGCTGCTCGGCTCGATGCAGCCGATGCTCGCGCTGCTGCGCGCGCAGCGCGACGCCGACAGTGCCGCGATCCGCAAGGTCGTCGCGACGCTGACGTCGGGGATGGAATTCGACCTGCGCACGTTCCCCGACGAGCAGTCGGGGCAGGTGGCGGCGCTGCCGTCGCGCGACGCGCTCGACCGCTATACGTATCTGGTTGCCGGCTGCGTCGGGGAGTTCTGGACCGACATGACCGGCATGCACACGCGGGCCGCGCGGCGCTGGAACCTGCCGGACATGCGGGAGAAGGGGATCCGCTTCGGCAAGGCGCTGCAGATGACCAACATCCTGCGCGACTGCGCGAAGGACTTGCGGATCGGCCGCTGCTACCTGCCGTTGGACGTGCTTGCAGGCCACGGGCTCGAGGTTGCCGACCTGCTCGCGCCGGCCGTGTCGTCGCGCGCGCGCCCGTTGCTGTTCGACCTGCTGCGCGTTGCGCTCGCGCAATACCGCGACGCGTGCCTGTATACGCTCGCGATCCCGCGGCGCTTCGTGCGCCTGCGGCTCGCGTGCCTGTGGCCGATCCTGATCGGCCTCGAGACGCTCGAGCTGCTTGCCGGCCACGACGCGTGGCTCGATCCGGCGCGCCCGGCCAAGGTGCCGAGGAAGCGCATCTACCGGATCATGGCGTCGTCGCTCGCGATCGTCGGCTCGAATGCCGCGATCCGCGCCCGCGTGTCGCGTCTCGCCGACGCGGTCGACGCGCTGATCGGGGCGCCGACCGCGCGCTGATCCCGGCGGCGTGCGCGTCGTCGCACGCCGGCCCAGGGCCTGTCCTCGCTAATGACAGGCCGTCGTTCTTTCACCCGGCGTCCTGCCGGGTGCAGCCTCTTCGATATCCCAAGCATTCGTTGCGCTGCCCGTCGCCGCACGACGATTCGGTTGCCGAAATACGCACGCCACAATCGTCGACCAAGCTGCGCGGTCATGCGTGGAGCAGCGCGACGGCGTGCGCCGAACGGGTCGTAACACAAACAGGCCCACAGGTGTCTGACGACATTGGACAGGCGCGCGGCGCGAGTAAAAATGTAAAGCTAGGGTTTTCACTGGGAAATACCGGAAAGCCGCGCCGGATATGGCGGCGAGGGTGCTTCGTAACTGTTTAGTGAACCTGCGCGTTGCGTCGATCATACGATGACCGAATGTGTAACTTGGGAAATGATCGGTAATCCGTCAGAATGGCCCCCGCATGTACTCGCACATGTGTCATAAAAAACCACACCAGAAAAGAAGTCATTCTTTGAGGACGGAGAATCAATGAAAAAGCGCGTCGCTTTCGCCATGACGGCAGTGGGCCTTGCAGCCGCTACCGCCGCCCACGCCCAGAGCAGCGTGACCCTGTACGGTATCGTCGATAACGCTATCGCTTACCAGAACAACTCGTCGGCGACCAGCGCGACCTCGGGTGGTCACTCGAAGGTGCAGATGGCCACCGGCATTTGGGCAGGCAGCCGCTTCGGCCTGAAGGGCAGCGAAGATCTCGGCGGCGGCACGAAGGCGATTTTCCAGTTGGAAGCCGGCTTCAACGCGAACAACGGCACGTCGCAGTGGACCAACGGCATCTTCACGCGCCAGGCGTGGGTCGGTATGACCAACAACACGTACGGTACGCTGACGGCCGGCCGCCAGTACACCGCGTACTACACGCTGCTGTCGCCGTACAGCCCGACGACCTGGCTGACCGGCTACTACGGCGCGCACCCGGGTGATATCGACTCGCTGGATACCAGCTACCGCGCGAACAACTCGGTCGTCTACATGTCGCCGAAGTTCTACGGCTTCACGGTCGGTGGCTCGTACTCGCTCGGCGGCGTGGCAGGCAGCTTCAACCGCGGCTCGACCTGGAGCGCGGCGGTCCAGTACCTGAACGGCCCGGCAGGCATCGCAGTCGGCTACCAGCGCATCAACAACGCGACGCTCGGCGGCGGCGTGTGGGGCGCGAACTCGACCGCGCAAAACGGTCTGGACGCAAACGGCAACGGCGCGGAGCAGGCCGTGTCGTCGATCAACGGCGGCTACAAGACCGCACAGTCGCAGCAACGTGTCGCCGTGACGGCCGGTTACCAGTTCACGCCGGCGTGGGACATTTCGGTGTCGTACTCGAACGTCCAGTACATCCCGGGCACGCTGTCGGCGTTCCGCAACACGGCGATCTTCAACACGGCTGGCGCCGTGCTGCACTGGAAGGCATCGGCACAGTGGGACTTCGCGGCAGGCTACTCGTACACGGCGGCGACCGAATCGAACGGCGTCACGAGCTCGGCGAAGTACCACCAGGTCACGCTGTCGCAGTACTACAGCCTGTCGAAGCGCACGGGCCTGTACGCGGTTGAAGCGTACCAGCACGCCAGCGGCAACACGATCAGCGGCCTCACGGGCGGCATCGTCAAGGCAACGACCTCGACCGGTGACGGCGTGGGCGCAGGTTCGAACCAGAACCAGATCGCCGTCGGCGTCGGCCTGATCCACCGCTTCTGATTCCGCGCGGCGCGCGAGTGCCGCATCGGAATGCAGCACGCGAAACCGGCCTTCGGGCCGGTTTTTCTATTTCCAGCTTCCCCCCAACGCCTGAAACAGCGCCGCCGTGTCGGCGAGCCGGTCCGCCTGCGCGCGCGTCCGGTCGAGCGCGGTCTGCAGCGCCTGCCGCTGCGCGTCGAGCAGCCCGGATTCGCTGAGCCCGCCTGCCGCATAGCGCGCGGCGGAAATCGCGTTGCTCGCGTCGGCCTCGCGTGCCGCTTCGTCGCGTGACTGGAGCGCGGCCGCATCCTGCTCGACCGCGCGCATCGTGTCGGCGACCTGCTGCAGCGCGTCCAGCACGGTCTGCCGGTAGCTCGCAAATGCGGCGTCGTATGCAGCTTCGGCCGCGCGCTTCTTCGCGTGCAGTTCGCCGCCGTGAAAGAGCGGCTGCGTCAGGTTCAGTCCGAGGTTCCAGATGTTCAGGCCGTTGACGACGTCGGCGACGCGCGTGCGTTCGGAGCCGATGCCCGCCGACAACGCGAAGCGCGGATACAGGTTCGCCGTCGCGACGCCGACATTCGCGCTCGCCTGATGCAGCATCGCTTCGGCCGCACGGATGTCGGGCCGTTCGCGCGCGAGCGTCGACGGCAGCGTGACCGGCAGCGTGCCGGGCAGGTTCAGCGTGTCGAGCGGCACGTCGGGCAGGTCCGCGTCCGACGGCGGCACGCCGAGCAGGATCGCGAGCCGGTGCTCCGCCTGCGCGAGCTGGGCCGCGAGCGGCGGCAGCGACGCCTGCGTCTGCGCGAGCAGCGTGCGCTGCGCATGCACGTCCGCGAGCGATACGCCGCCCGCCGCGTGACGCGCTTCGACGATGCGCAGCTGGCGCGTCTGCGCGTCGACGAGGCGCTGCGTCAATGCGATCTGCTGCGCGAGCGACGCGCGCCGGATCGTCGTCGACACGACGTTGCCGGCGAGCGTCAGGCGTGCCGCGTCGAGTTCGTACGACTGATAGTCGACCTGCGCGCGCAGCGCCTCCAGCGCGCGCCGGTTGCCGCCGAACACGTCGAGCACGTACGACACGCTGACCGACGCGTCGTACAGCGTGAACGGCCCGGGGGCCGGCACGCTGGACGGCAGGCCGAACGCGGCGATGTCGACCTTTTCTCGCGTGGCGGACAGGTTCGCATCGACGCTCGGCAGCATCGTCGCGCCGGCTTGCGCGACATAGTTCTGCCGTGCCTCGTCGAGCCGCGCGCGCGCTTCGTCGAGCGTCGGGCTGCGCTGCCATGCGGTGTCGACGAGCCGGTTCAGCGGGGCGGAGCCGAACTGCGTCCACCAGCGCTGCGGTGCGTGCGCGTCGGTCGTGAACGTCTGCGCGTTGCCGGCCGCACCGTTCGCGGATGCCGTTGTCGCGGGCGGCTCGCCGCGCGTGTAGCGCTGCGTCGCGGGCGCGGCCGGCGCGCGGAAATCCGGGCCGACCGCACACCCGGCGGCGAGTGATGCGGCGATGGCGCATGCAGCGACGCGCGCGACGGCGCAGGCGGCGGGGCGAACACGGCACGATGGAGCGGCTGGCATCGCACGCCCCCTAGTCGAGCGTGCGCCGGTAGAAGCGCAGTGCGACGGTCATCACGACCACGGTGAACACGGCGACCGGCCACACCGACGGCCACAGGTCGACCCAGCCGTTGCCCTTCAGCAGGATGCCGCGCACGAGCCGGTTGAAGTAGGTGAGCGGCAGCAGGTTGCCGATGAACTGCGCCCATTTCGGCATCCCGGCGAACGGGAACATGAACCCGGACAGCAGGATATTCGGCAGGAAGTAGAACACCGCGAGCTGCATCGCCTGGAGCTGGTTCTGCGCAAGCGACGACAGCGTGATGCCGACCGTCAGGTTCGCCGCGATGAACAGCAGCGCCGACAGGTAAATCGCAAGCAGGCTGCCGATGAACGGCACGTCGAACACGACGCGCGCGGCGGCAAGGATGATCGACACCTGGATCAGCCCGATGAACACGTACGGCACGATCTTGCCCGTCATCACCTCGAGCGGCAGCACGGGCGTCGCGAGCAGGTTCTCCATCGTCCCGCGCTCGCGCTCGCGCGTGATCGCGAGACCCGTCATCATCACCATCGTCATCGTCAGGATCACGCCCATCAGGCCCGGCACCACGTTGTACTGCGTGATCCCCTCGGGGTTGTACAGCCGGTGCAGGCGCACGTCGAACGCGGCGGGGCGGCCGTTCAGGTGCGCGAGCGGGCCGGTCAGGTCCTTGTCCGCGAGCGGCTGCACGAGGCCCGACAGCGCCGCGATGGCCGACGCGGTCGCGACGGGATCGGTCGCATCGGCCTCGACGAGCAGCGAGGGTCGTTCGCCGCGCAGCAGCCGGCGGGAGAAATCGGCAGGAATGCTCAGCACGAACAGCACGTCGCCGCGCGCGAGCGCATGCCGGCCGGTCGCCTCGTCGGGCAGCGTCTCGACGATGTCGAAATACGCGGAGTTGCGCATCGCGGCGACGAAGCTGCGCGTGAACGGGCTCGCATCGGCGACGATCACCGCGGTCGGCAGGTGCTTCGGGTCCGTGTTGATCGCAAAGCCGAACAGCGTGAGCTGGATGATCGGCACGCCGACGATCATCGCGAACGTCACGCGGTCGCGGCGCAGCTGCAGGAATTCCTTCAGCACGATGCTCCACCAGCGCGCGATCGAGAACGACCAGCGAAACCGGAACGGCGTGCTCATGACGATGTGCCTCCGGCGCCGTTGTCCGCGATGCTCATCATGTAGATGAAGACATCTTCGAGCCCGGTGCCGATCGGCTCGACCCGCAGCGACGCATCGGCGGCGACCCGTGCGACGCTCGCTTCGAGCGCACCGTGGTCGCGGCCGCTCACGTGCAGCGCGGAGCCGAACACGACCGTCTGGTCGACGCCCGGCATCGTGCGCAGCCGCGCGGACAGCTCGGTCAGGCGCTCGCCCGTGATCGCCCAGGTCGCGAGCCCTTGCGACGCGACGATTTCCGCCGACGTGCCCTGCGCGAGCAGTTCGCCATATGCGATATACGCGAGCTTGTGGCAGCGCTCGGCTTCGTCCATGTAGTGCGTGCTGACGAGCACCGAAATGCCTTGCGCGGCCAGCCGGTGCAATTCCTCCCAGAAGTCGCGGCGCGCGGCCGGATCGACGCCGGCGGTCGGCTCGTCGAGCAGCAGCAGTTCCGGGCCGTGCAGCATGCAGGCGGCGAGCGCGAGCCGCTGCTTCCAGCCGCCCGACAGCGCGCCGGTCAACTGGTTCGCGCGGCTCGCGAGGCCGAGCGTGTCGAGCGCGCGCTCGACGGCCGCCTTGCGGTCCGGCATCCGGTACACGCGTGCGACGAAATCGAGATTCTCGCGGATCGACAGGTCTTCCCAGTACGAGAAGCGCTGCGTCATGTAGCCGACGTGGCACTTGATCTGCGCGCTGTCGCGCACGATGTCGTAGCCGAGGCAGGTGCCGCTGCCCGAGTCGGGCGTGAGCAGCCCGCACATCATCCGGATCGACGTGGTCTTGCCGCTGCCGTTCGGCCCGAGGAACCCGAAGATCTCGCCGCGCGCGACGCGCAGCGACACGTCCTTCACGACGTGCTTGTCGCCGAAGCGCTTGTTCAGCCGGTCGACGTCGATCGCATATGGGACGGGCGGCGTGTTCATTGCACGCTCACGGCGACAGGCTGGCCCGGGTGCAGCTTCGGCGCGTCGGCGACGGCCGGGCGGGCCTCGATCATGAACACGAGCTTCGTGCGGCTTTCGTTGCTGTAGATCACGGGCGGCGTGTATTCGGCTTCGCTCGACACGTAGGTGATGCGCGCGGGCACGTCGGCCGCACAGCCGTCGCAGTGGATCGCGACCGCGTGGCCCGGCGCGAGCGTCGCGACGGCGGTCTCGGGCACGAAGAAGCGCACCTTCACGTTCTGCGGCGGCAGCATCTGCACGACCGGGTTGCCGGCCTGCACCCATTCGCCGAGCCGGTACAGCGTGTCGTAGACGAGCCCGGCCGCGGGCGCGGCGACGCGCTTCTGGTCGAGCTTCCACTGCGCTTCAGCGACGGCCGCCTGCGCGGCGTCGACCTGCGCGGCCTGCGCGGCGATCTGCTGCGAACGGCCGGGCAGGCGCGCGACATCGACCTGGCTCTGCAGCTCGCGCACCTGGGCGGCGGTCGTTTGCGCGGACGCGCGCGAGTCGTCGAGCTGCTGCTTCGAGATGCCGCCCGCCGCGTATTGGCGTTCGTCGCGCGCGAGCTGGTCGGCGGCCCTGCCGGCTTGCGCGGCGGCCTGCGCGAGTTGCGCTTTCGTGACGTTCACTTCGGGCGGGCGCTTGCCGGTCTGCAGGTCGGCAAGCTGCGCCTGCGCGGCGGCGAGCTGGTGCTGCGCCTGCTGCAGCGCGGCGGTTTCGTTGACGGCTTCGAGCGCGAACGCGGGCGCGTTCGCGGCGATGTTCTGGCCGCGCTGCACGGCGAGTTGCGTCAGCGTGCCCGATTGCGACGACGACAGATAGACGAACTCGCCTTCGACATAGCCCTGGTAGGTTGCCCGGTCGCTCGTGCGCTGCCCGCAGCCGGTGGCAAGCACGACGCACGCGACAAGCGCGAACGGCATGGCGCGGGCCGGTGTCATGATCGGCTCCGGGGGGCGCGCGTGCGGCGGGCTGGCGCAGCGGCGGGCGGCTGCAGGCCGAAGCCGAGCAGCGCGCGCACGTGCCGCTGCAGCACGTCGCGATCGACCGGCGGCATCCCGCGCGCGCTTTGCCACAGTTTCGCGGTGGCGAGCGGCAGCATCACGAGCGCGATGATCGACTGGAACAGGAGCGCTGGCTCGAGCGCGGGGTTCACGGTGCCGGCCTGCTGCGCGTGGCGGATGCGCTCGGCGAAGCGTCCGACGTGTTCGAGCGGGATGCGTTTGACCATCCGTTCGCGCAGCAGGCCGCCTTCGTTGACGATCTCGCGCAGCCACAGCGACGGCAGCCACGGCATCCGCGCGGTGACGTCGAAGAAGCGGTCGACGAGCTCCGCGATGAGCGCAAACGGATCCTGCTCGACCTGCGGTTCGGTCGGCCGCCAGACGAACGCGATCACCTGCATCAGGCGCTCCTCGACGATCGCGTCCAGCAGCTGCTCGCGGTTCGTGAAGTAGTAATGCACCATCGCCGACGTGACGCCCGCGGCGCCGGCAATCTGCGCGACCGTCGTGGCCGCGATGCCGCGCTCGGCGAACAGGCCGGTCGCGATGTCGAGCATGTGGTTGCGCAGGTCGAAATCGTCCACCGACGGGCGGCGCCCGCGCGGCCTGGCGATGGCGGATTTCGCGTTCATGCAGACGACGCTAATTGATGAGTTAGTTAATTTCAAGGAAGGGTTTTCAACGACGTTGACGGGCGTCAGGTGGAGCGCGAAGCGGGGGGCGGGTGTGGGCCGTTTGGTCGCGCAGACATGCGGTGCGGCTGCGGGCAAATGTAGGGAGTGGCTACAGAAACCGATGGTGGAGGCCATATGGATTGCGTGACATCGCGACTCCTTGGCCGTCAGTTCATGTGTCGCATACGGAGATTCGCGCGGGCTCTTTTTAGGATAAGAGCCAGAAATCTGGTGTCAGTCCGCTGTCGTGTTGTAAATCAGAGACACGGCGAAGTGAAGAATCCATTTGCATTGAAACAGGGTGGTGGAAAGTTATTGCTTCGCGGTAAGTGTCAAGAAATTATTTTGGTCATGATTTTTCTTCATCGTTAATTTACTTTCTGGCACCTTCGGCGTGACTCTCGCATTTCGACTTCAATCTCCCGCAGAACTGCGGCGATGCAGATATAGCGGAGCGATTGTTGGAGATCGATGAGCAAATGACGCTCGGCGGATGATGGGGGTGAGCCGCCGTGCTTGGTTTTCCACAATTTAAAACTGACTTGGAAGATGTATTCAAACTGTCAATTTATATTTTCAAGATGGATGTGCGCGGCCGATTTTTTGATCCGAGGATTGTCGTGGTTGCGTGAACACATGGCGATTAATGTCCGGTTCGCCATCAGAGAGTGAATGTTTTTGTTGTTCCTGACATTTACCTGACGACTATTTCGGTAAATTATGGCGCCAGTGACCAATCATTACGCCGCTGACATAAGTGAAGAATCGAGAAACTTCGGCAGCGTTGATTTCGGCGTTGGCGAGTGTTTCTGCGCTGGCACAAGGCATTCCGCCGTCCGAAATCACGCCTGGCCCGCAAATCCAGCGTTTGCAGCAACAGCAGCTTGAGGCGACCAAGGAACTGAATCCTCGTCCGAACGTGCTGACGCCGACCGGCGAAACGCGGTCAGTGGCCGGCGTCACGACTCTCCCGCTTGATAACCCGTGCTTTCCGATCAAGGAAGTCGTGCTGGAAGACAACGCGTTCGGCTGGCTGGCGCGTTTGCTGCAACCGGTCGTCGGCCAATGCGTCGGCAAGACCGCGCTCAAGCAGATTCACGACGCTGCCAACAACGCATTGATCGGGCGGGGGTATGTGACGTCACGCGTGCTCGTGCCGACTCAATCGCTGCAATCGGGGACGCTGACGCTGCGTGTGGTACCGGGCCGGATCAGCAGCGTGCGCGAGGACAAGCCGGCAATCGGCTGGCTGCGTGCGGCACTGCCGGCCTCATCGGGCGCGCTGCTGAATCAGCGGGACATCGACCAGGGCCTCGAGAACCTGCGGCGGTTGCAATCCCAATCCGATGCCACGTTCGATATCGCGCCGGGTGCGAGGCCAGGCGAATCGGAACTCGTCCTGCATCCCGGAACCGGTAAGCGCTGGCATGCCGTCATCGGTGCGGACAACGCGGGGCTGGATACGACAGGCAAGTACGAACTGTCCGGCGCGCTCACGTTCGACTCGCCGCTACACCTGTACGACCAACTGCAGATTGCCGGTACGACCAACGCGAACGTCGGCGCGTCGGACAAGGGTAACCAGTCGGTATCAGCGAATTACAGTGTGCCGATGGGTTATGTGCTGCTGACGTTGAGCGCAAGCCGCTCCCGCTACAAGCAAACTGTCGCAGGCTTTGACGAGCCGATCGAATACGGCGGTGTCCAGTCTCGGCTTCAGGCCGGGTTGTCCGGCGTGATCTATCGAAACGCGCATGCGCGTACTGAAGTTCACGGCAACCTGTTCCACAAGATCAGTCGCAACTCAATCGACGGTATCGATATTCCGGTACAGCATCGCGACGTCATCGGCTACGAGCTCGGCCTGTCGCATCGGCGGTACATCGGTAGCGTTGCCCTCGACGGATCGTTCGCATGGCGCGCATCGTTGCCGGGCCTGTCCAGCAATTCGGGCACGGTGGTCGGGGCACCCGACTTCGACGGCAAGACTCAGGTCGAGTTGGCGAGCCTCAATGCCCAACTCCCTTTCAAGCTTGGTGATCAGACGTTCTCGTACCAGTTCGGCTGGAACATGCAGAACGCGCGCACGGCGCTGACGCCTTCCGACTATTTCACGATCGGCACGCGCCATGCAGTGCGCGGCTTCGATCAGCAACTGACGCTGGCCGCGGAAAGCGGCTGGACGATTTCGAACGAACTGGATTGGTACGTGCCGACCCCTGTCGGCACGCAGGCGCTGTATGCCGGCGTCGATGCAGGACGCGTGCGCGGGCCGGCGGCGCAATACGTGCTCGGCAAGACGCTCGTCGGCGCCGTCGTCGGCGTGCGCGGCAATCTCGCGCCGAAACACGCGCTCGGCGCGGCGCTGAACTATGACGTCTCGCTTGGCTGGCCGCTGTCGAAACCGCGAGGGTTCAAGACGAACTCCCCGACGCTGCTCGTTCAGGCCAATACGTTGTTCTAACGAGTGGGGCCAAGCGGGATGCGGGGTGTCGGCAAGCAAGGTGTGACAGAGGCCGGCCGTATCCACGAACGTGGATACAACAGGGCCGATACGTAATCGAAAACAAGACGATCATGAATTCCGGAATCTTTCGCTTGGTGTTCAGTGCCGTGCGCGGCATGTTGGTAGCGGTCGATGAACACGCACCGGCGGCATCGGCGCATCGGGGCGGTGAACGCGCTCGCGTGCGGCGCGCGGTTCGCGCTGCGGCGGTGGATTGCGGAATCTCGATCTGGTTTGCTGCACGCGCGACCGCCTTTGCCGCGCTCTGCGCGTTCGGCATGCAGCCGCTCGTGGCGGATGCCCAAGCCACACTGCCGATCACGCCCGATCGCAGCGGGTCGACCCATCCGGTCGTCGGCGTGTCGGCATCGGGTGTCCCGCTTGTCAACATCACTGCACCGAAGAACGGTGTCTCGCTGAACAACTTCACGCAGTACAACGTCGGTACTAAGGGTGCGGTACTGGTCAACAGCGGCCGGGACACGCAGTCGCGGCTGGCTGGGTGGGTGCAAGGGAACCCGTTTCTAGGTAACAACGCCGCGCGCGTGATCGTCAACCAGGTCACGTCGGGCAATCCCAGTCAGCTCCTTGGGCCAACCGAGATTGCAGGCAGTCGCGCGAACCTCGTGATCGCAAACCCGGCGGGCATCACGTGTGCGGGTTGCGGCTTTCTGAATGTGCCGAGAGTGACGCTGACAACCGGCGTGCCGACTTTCAATCCCGACCGAACGTTGGCCGGCTTCAACGTGACGCAAGGGCAAATCGGCATCGGCGGTGCGGGGCTGGATGCGCGCGGCAGCGCGATCGACCTGATTGCACGAGCGATGTCGATCAACGGAGAGGTGTGGGCGAATTCCATCAACGTGATTTCCGGTGCGAACCAGATCGAATTTGCGAACAACGCTGCACAGGCCCAGCTTGGAACAAGTGCGATGCCGGGTGTCGCGATCGACGTCAAGGCGCTCGGCAGCATGTTCGCGAACAGCGTGCGCATGATCGGGACTGAAGCCGGGGTGGGCGTGCGGAACGCGGGTTCCGTCACGTCACTGACCGGCGATATTCAAGTCTCGAACAATGGCGATGTGACGATCGCACCGACGGCGCGTCTTCAGTCGGCGGCGAACACCCGGATCGACGGTGCCAACGTCGTTCAGCAAGGCGCGATCGTCAGTTCGCAGGCGACGGACCTGAACGCGTCACAGGCGCTGTCGAATGCCGGAACGATTTCGTCGGGCGTCGACACGAACCTGACCAGCGTGACTTCGCTCCGCAACAGCGGTCAGGTTTATGCGGGCGTCGATGCGGCAGGTAATCTGGCCGGCGGCGGCTCCATTGCGGCGCGCGCGGCGAATATGACGAACAGCGGAACGCTGGCGGCCGGCGACGACGTGAATCTGTTCGCGAACGATGTCACGCTGGACCACGGGACCGTCAATGCGACCAGAGCGGTCAACGTCACGACAAGCGGCACGCTGTCGAACGTCGCCGGAACCATGAGCGGCCGGAACCTGACAGTGAACGTCGGCCGGTTGGTGAACGACGCAGGCACCATCAGCTCGCACAACCTCGCGAATGTGGCCGCGCAATCGGTTTCGAACCGGGAGGGCACGCTGGCAGCGGATGCGTTGTCGCTGAATTCTGCCGGGACGCTCGACAATACGCAGGGGTACATTACCGCGAGCACGGCAAAGATCGCCGCAACCGACATCACGAATGTGGCGGGTGAGATCAGCACATCGACGGACGTGTTGGCGCTGACGGCGACCGGGAAAGTCGCGAATGACAGCGGCAGGATCTCGGGCGCTAATGGACTCACGCTGACGGCGAACACGATCTCGAATGCACAGGGCCAGATCGGTTCGGTCGCTGGCGACACGTCACTCGATGTCGCGCGATCGTTCGACAACGCGAGCGGCAAGGTAGCGTCCGGGAACGACCTGTCGATAAAAGCAGCGCACCTCGACAACAGTGCCGGTTCGATCAGCGCGCATGCCGCGCGGATTCAATCCACCGACGTCGTCAATGCGGGCGGGCAGATCGGCACCGCCGATGCGCTGACCTTGACGATTACGGGAGCGGTTTCGAACCGCTCAGGCGCCATCGTCGGCGGCAATGGTCTGTCGCTGACCGCGAACAGTGTCGACAATGCATCGGGCAGGATGGGATCGGCCAGGGGCAACACGACGCTGCGCGCCACGCAGAGCGTGACGAATACGGGTGGCATAGTCAGCTCGGCCAACCGGCTCGAGGTGGTGACCGACACGGTCGACAATTTGCGCGGCAGCATCACGGCGGCTCAGGATGTGCAGATCGGGACCAGAAACCTGACGAACGAGGGCGGCGAGTTCGGTTCGATGTCGGGGGACTTGTCGCTGACGGCGACACGCACGGCTTCGAACGACGGCGGCAAGCTGGTTGGCGCAACGGGTCTGTCGGCAACGGCAGCTACGTTGACTAACCGGGCAGGCCAGATCGGCACGTCCTCCGGTGACATGACGTTGATCGTCTCGCGGGTGCTCGACAACACCCGGGGCAAGATTGCTTCCGCCGGAGCGCTGAACACGCAGGCCGGTACGATCGACAACACGCAAGGCATGATCTCCGCGGATACCGTCACGTTTGACACGGGCGGCGTGCTGACGAACGCAGGCGGCACGATCGGAGCGACGCGCGATACGAGCGTGACCGCACAGGCCGTATCGAATCACGACGGCACCATTGGCTCCGTCTCTGGGGAATTGTCGGTCACGACGTCAGGCGCGACCGACAATTCGGGTGGCAAGCTGCTGGCGTCAGGCGATACGACCTTGACCAACGCGGGCCTGCAGAACGCAAGCGGCATGATCACGGGCGCGAGCGTTACCGTCGCATCGGGCCAGGGCTCGATCGACAACAGGCTCGGGACCGTGGCGGCGAGCCGATCGCTGACGAGTCGTTCAGGTACGTTCGATAACCGGTCTGGTCTGGTGCAGGCCACGGTGGCGGTCGACGTCGATACACGCGGCCGGGCGTTCGACAACAGTGTGCTGGCCGGTCAATCAACGAGTGGCGAGGTTCTCGGCAACGGCGTGACGCTGACCACCGGTGCACTGAGCAACTCGGGCGGTGCGGTGTCGTCGAGCGGCGCGGCGACCGTCAACGCGGCATCGGTGACCAACGACGCTGGTTCGCTGGTCGCAGACGGCACATTGACGGTACAGAGTGCCGGCGCGGTGTCGAACGTGGCCGGCCAGATTGGCGGCAACAGCGATGTGAGCGTGTCCGGCACGACCATCGACAATACCCGTGGTGCAATGCATGCGAGCGGTGCGCTATCGGTCACGGGCAACACGATTCACAATGCACGGACGTCGAATTCGACGTTACCGACAACGGCAGGCGTCCCGGGTCTGGTCGCGGGGATGGAGGGGGCCAGCGTCGCCCTCAACGCGAGCCGGACGCTCGACAACACGGCTGGCTCGATCCGGGCAGACAAGGATGCGACGCTGACTGCCACGACGATCGACAACACGTCAGGCAGCATCCAGTCGAAGGGCGCGGCGACACTGACGGCTTCGAATACGCTGTTGAACGGCCAGGGCGACGTCAATGGCAGCCGGCAACTGAAGGTTTCGACGAATACCCTCATCAACGATGGCAAGCTGCAGTCGGCCGGTGATGTCAGCGTGACGACGCATGGCGACCTCGCCAACAGCGGCCAGATCGTGGCCGGCCACGATCTCACGGCGACGGCAGGCGGCCTCCTCGACAACAGCGGCACCCTGTCGGCAGGCCATACCGCGAACGTGAACGCCGATACCGTGCGGAACCGCGCGACAGGCGAATTTTTCGGCAGCAACGCTACAAACGTCCATGTGAATCGATCGCTGACCAATGAAGGGTTGATCGACGGCGGCGCAACGACGGTGACGGCCGGCGAGTCCGTCACGAATGCGGGCGGCCGAATCTACGGTGACATCGTTGCGGTGGGCGCGAACACCGTCATCAACGATCAGAATGCCGACGGCGTGGGTGGCGTGATCGCATCGCGCGCCGACCTCGACATCGGCGCGCAGACGCTCGAGAACCAGAACAACGCACTGATCTATGCGAGCAACGACATGCGCGTCGGCGGCGCGCTGGACGCGAACCGGCAGGCAGCGGGCGCTGCGCAGACCGTGACGAACAATGGCGCACAGATGGACGCCCGACGCGACGTCACGATCAGCGCGAACCGATTCGAGAACCTCAACGCGAATTTCCAGACCACGACGATCACGACCGACAGCGGCAACAAGTTGTGGTATCAGGTGCCGGGCTCGACCGAAAAAATCGACCCGTCGACCGTTTACCTGTATCAAAAGAACAGTCAGGAAATCCACCCGGGTACGGACTATCAGTGGGCGCTGGACGACGATCAGAAATTCATTCTGTTGCCGTCGACGAAGTATCCGTTCGCGGAGTACGCGAAGTACACGCTGAATGGCATCGCAGGCAAGATCGACAAGACCACGTATGCTGCATCGAATTTCGGCGTGGACGAGGTGGCGGCCAAGACTGGCGCTTATCGCACGGTGCCGGCCGACATATGGGCAACCTTCGGGGTTGCACCGCCGCCGGACGCGAATCCGGCGTGGATGACGCCCGGTCCGTTCCTCATGACCGGGATCGCAGGCCTGTTCAACGGCAGGTACGGCGTGGGCGATGACTGGTTTGCAGTCAAGCCGCCCACGGAGGCGGACGTGACTGGCGACAAGCCACCTTTGTTCGGCCCACCGAGCCCATCGTGCCTGACGTCGGCGAATCCGGCATGCGCGCCGTTCCAGCAGTGGTATCAGGCGACCACGGCCGCCTATCAGAACCTGAATCGGGCCGTCGCCGCATACAACGCGGATGTGTCGGGCCGGCTCGTGGAGACCTACACCGTCTATGCGGTCGACGTGAAATCGACCAAGGATGTCGTGACCGCGTCTCAACCCGGCACGATCACGGCCGGACGGCATATCACGATCAATACGCCATCTGGTGTCAACGACAAGAGCCAGATTATCGCCGGCGACGGCAACAAGCCGACGAATGTGCAGAACATCGGTGCGATCGGCAGCGAGGCGTTTGCGGGTTCGGGCAAGGCGATCCATACGTGGGTCCAGTCGGGTGGAGCGTTCAGCGGGGACGAGCGCGCGACTTCGACGACCGACTACGCGCCGGCCATCCCGTCGCGGACCATCGATCTCCCGGTCGTGCTGACCGATCCGGCCAAGCCGTCGAATCCGATCAAAAGTGCCGCGGTTGCGACATCCGCCGTGCAGGGTGTGAGTGGAACGGGGGTGACGCCTGTGACCGGCAAGGAAGTTGGCGGACAGGTAGTCTCCGGTGCTTCTGTACAGGGCGTCGGAATCGAGATGGTATTCGCGGTGCCGGCGAATGTTGGCGGCGTCGTGGTGCGCACAGTGACACCGAATACGCGCCTGCCGAACAATGCGCTCTATCAGGTCGCGGCGGATCCGGGCAGTCGCATCCTGATCGAGACAGATCCGCGCTTTACCGACTACCGGAAATGGCTGTCGAGCGACACGATGCTGGATGCGCTCAAGGTCGATCCGAACACAGTGCTCAAGCGGATCGGCGATGGCTTCTACGAGCAACAACTGATCCAGCAGCAGATCATCCGGGTGACCGGCCAACGTTTCATCGGCGACTATTCGGACAACCAGAGCGAATACGAAGCGCTGATGGCGAGCGGCGTGACGGCGGCGCAGCAGTTCGGGCTGAACGTCGGCACGGCGCTGACCGACGCACAGATGGCGGCGCTGACGAGCGACATCGTGTGGCTGGTCAATCAGACCGTGACGTTACCGGACGGTAGCCAGCAAACGGTTCTGGTTCCGCAGGTGTATCTGCGCGCGAATGCGGCGGACCTTACCGGCGAAGGGACGATCATCGCCGGCAAGAACGTGACGGTGGATGCGGACGGCGCCTACAGGAATACGGGCGCGATCGCGAGCCGGAACGTCACCATCATCCGTGCGGAATCGATCGAGAACAGCGGGACGGTCGCGGGCGGTACCGTGCTGGCGAGTGCAAACAAGGATCTGAACGACCTCGGCGGCTTGATTCAGGGAAACACCGTCTCATTGTCGGCCGGACGCGACCTCAATCTGACGAGCACCACGAGTTCGGCGACGGCGAAGAGCGGCAGTGCGACGGGCATCGATCGCGTGTCGACGATCAACGCCGGGACATTGGTTGCGCAGGCCGGCGATGACCTGAATACGAATGCCGCGGCGATTGCAACGACGGGTGATGCGGCCCTGGTCGCGGGCAATGACGTCAATCTCGATGCGGTGCGCCAGAGCAGCCAGGACGCGGTCAGGTGGGATGACCGCAATCACGCGGAGCATTCGGCATCGAGCGATACGGGGACGCAGATTGCAACGGGCGGTAGCCTTGCGATCGCGGCGGGCCGGGATGTCAATACGACGGCGGCTTATGCGAACGCGCAGGGTGCGATCGGAGTGAGTGCCGGGCGTGACGTGAACCTGAGCGCCGGCGAACAGAGTGCGAGTGCGAACGACGAACACTATCGGAAGGAGAGCGGTTTCCTGTCGTCGAAGTCGACGCACACGATCGATTCGAGCAGCTACACGAATGCGGTCGGCACGACGTTGTCGGGTAATACCGTCGCGGTGCAGGCTGGAAACGACCTGACGGCGAAAGCTGCGACGATCGCCGGCACGCGTGACGTGAGTCTCGCGGCCGGCCACGATCTGACGATCACGACGGCGGATACTGCGTCGAGCGAGTATCACTTCAAGGATGTCAGGAAATCGGGGCTCGGCAGCGCAGGCGCCGGGATTTCGTACGGCACGAACCGGACGACCGATACGAGCCGCGATACCGTGAAGGGATCGCGAGGCAGCCTGGTCGGCAGCACGGACGGCAGCGTGTCCCTGCAAGCGGGCAACAAGCTTCATGTCACCGGCTCCGACATCGTCGCGGCGCAAGATGTGACGGGGATCGCGAAGGAGGTGACGATCGATGCGTCGCAGACCAACCGTCACCACGAAGAAACCCACGAAGTGAAGACCACCGGTTTCTCGCTGGCGGTGAAGTCGCCCGTCATCGATGCGATCCAGAACGTAAACCAGCAGGCGCAGGGGGCGGGCAACGGTCAGGACGGACGGGCCGCGGCGCTGCATGCGATCGCGGCAGCCGGTGGCATGGCAGATACGGTCGCGGCAACGGGCAATTTGACGAATGCGCTCAGTGACCCGAAGGGCAAAGTGGACGCGAAGGTCGAGCTGAGTTTCGGTTCGTCGCACGCCAAGACGACATACATCGAGGACATCACGCAAAACAACGGCAGCAGCGTGAAGGCCGGTGGCACGGCTGCCTTTGTTGCGACGGGCGACAAGAACGCCGGGCAGGGCAACGTGACGATCCAGGGATCGGATGTGAGCGCGAAGGATGTGCTGCTGAAGGCGACCAATCAGGTCAATCTCATTAGCAGTACGGACACGGATAGCACGCGCAGCACGAACGAGTCGAAGAGCGCGAGTTTCGGTGTGTCGGTGGGGACCGGTGGTTTGGGGGTGTCGGCATCGATGTCGCGCGCGCATGGCGATGGCAATTCGGATGCAGCCACGCAGAACAACACGCATATCAACGCGAGCAATACGGCGGCGATCGTCAGCGGCGGCGATACCAGCATCGTTGGGGCGAACGTCAATGCGAACAAGGTGATTGCGGATGTCGGCGGCGATCTGAATCTCGCGTCGGTGCAGGATACGAGCCAGAGCGCGGCCCATCAGAGTAGTGCCGGCGGTGGGTTCAACGCGAGCATGAGTGGGGCGAGTGCCAGTGTCAGCGTGCAGAACGGCCATGCGAGGGGCAGCTATGCGGGTGTGAACGAGCAGTCAGGTATTCAGGCGGGGGACGGCGGATTCGACATCAACGTCAAGGGCAATACGGATCTGAAGGGCGCGTACGTCGCGAGTACGGCGACGCCGGACAAGAACCAGCTCACGACGGGGACGCTGTCGTTCTCGGATGTTCAAAACCACTCCGAACACGATGCGAGCAGCTTCGGGATCAGTGCGGGTGGTGGTGTCGGGAACGGCGGTAACAACTACGCGACGCATGGGCCGACGAGCGGGAAGAACACGGGTGGGGCGCTGCCGCTCTATGTAAGTGTGAGCGACAGCAGCGATGCGACCACGAAGAGCGCGATCAGCGCGGGCACCATCACCATCACGGACACGGCGAACCAGAAGCAGGATGTGACGACGCTCGAGCGCGATGCGTCGAATCTGAATGGCACGGTCAGCAAGACGCCGGATTTGCAGCAGGTGTTGAGCAATCAGTCGGATCGGATCAACGCGGCGCAAGCGGCGGCGGAGACGATTGCGAAGCAGATTGGCAGCTATGCGGACAAAAAGCAGCGGGATGCGCAGACAGCAGCGGCGAATGAAACCGATCCGAAGCTCCGGGCGCAATATCTGCAAGAAGCCAAGGATTGGGCCGAAGGTGGCGACAATCGGGCCGCACTGCATATCGCGGGTGGGGCGTTGACCGGTGGCTTGACCGGAGGCGGCTTGGGGGCCGCAGGCGGCGCGGCGGGTGCGGGGCTGTCGGCGAAGCTCGCGCCGCAACTGAATGAAATCGCGCAGTCGATCAAGGACGCGGGGCCGACGGGTAGCCAGAACGTCGACGAGCTGCTGGGGAATCTTGCGTCGAATGTGTTGGCTGGTGGTGCGGGTGCGTTGGTTGGAGGTGGAGCGGGGGCGTTGTCTGGGGCGAGTGTGGATCGGTTTAATCGGCAGTTGTATCAAGACGCGCAATTCGACGAACGCGCGCTCGCAAAGAAGTTGGCGGAAAAGAGTAACGGGCAATACACACAGGCGCAGATCGAAGATCAAATGCGGATCATGGCAGCATCGATTGGGATGCGACATGAATCTGGTGCGCCGACCACATTAGTGGGGCAAGTGCCGACGGATAGCGGGGCGCAGTGGGTCGGTGCGAAGCCGACGGCTGATGGAAAAATGGTGCTGACCCAGAAGACGGCACAACCTGATCCAAAGATTCAAGCGTACATCCTGAACAATTACAACACGGTGATGCCGGGTGATGTGCCGAGCATGGTTACGTATGATCGGCCTGCTGGTACTGGTTGGGGATTCAACGTGACCGGGCCATTTACGAAGTTTGATCAGTCGGATGTGAACTATGTGAAGAACACGACGGCGGATGCGGCATCGATGGTTTCGACAAATGCGGGGCGGTTTGGAGCAGTGACGACTGCGCTGGCGAACGTCCCATCACCATACTCTGGTGGACTCTCAGCAGCAGCTTATGCTGCAACAGTTGCTGGATTCGCGGCTGACGCTCTGGGCCAAATCGTTAAACCGGATGTGGGTCAATACGCCGTATCTGGTGTCACTGGTTTAATTGCGGGAAATCTGTCAGATCGTGTTCCGGGGTTAGGGCCAGCGATAAACGAGACAGTGAACACGTTCAACAATAGCGGCGCAGGCCAGCAGACGCAGAATTATGTGAATAGATACTGGATTGACTTCGTTAATTATTGGGGCGGCAAGTGATAAAAATTCGATTTATTGAGGATGGGAATTTTTCGCGATGGATGCGGACTAGCCTACTTACTATTGGTGTTCTAATTATGTTCGTTGCGTACAAGTACGTACCACCCGCTCCGTTTGGAGGTTTCCTGCTGCTGTTCGGGTTGGGGGTCGCGGCTGTTGGCGGGTACGCGAGTAGGTCACATTTGCTCAAGCTCAAACCCTTCGACAACAGCTACAAGAAGGCTCGCGAGAGCTACGAATCAGACAGCGATGATGAAGGAGTAAAGAAGTGAGTGAGGCATGGTCGAACAATAGCGTACCCAAGGATCATTTTTCAGTTGCCCAGGTAGCGCTTTACATTTTCGCGATACATCAGGCAGTCGTCGTGCTCATGACTGCAAGTGACGCTGTACCTCTGGGTATCGCCCCATAGGCCCCGTTAGTGTAACGAATTTCAGTAACCACCACCGCCGTCGTCAGCATTCTGTTCCTCATGATTGGGTATGTTCTGCTTGCTCGCTGTCTGACTTGCTGTAGCAGGGTGGTTTGGCGAATCTCATCGGCTGTATTCCTGACCAACCTGGGAATTGAGGCCTTGGCGCCAGCAGTACAACCCAGGCCGCACCCTGTATTGGCAGGAAGTCGTTCCATAGCCGGTGCAATCTCCATATGGAGTGGCCGTGCGGTGGTTGGCAAACCGTCAAATGCGACATCGTGTAACTGATCAGTGAAAAGCTTCAGTCTTGAATACCAGCGCCTTTGGTAGTACGGTGACGGGCGTAGTAGCGGACTTTGTTCAACAAATCGCGAAGCCAAATTCGGCGCAATATGTGTTCAACGGATTAACGGCGATGCTGAGTAACTACGCATCGAGCAAGTATCCCGAGCTTACGCCAGTTATTAATGAGCTGACCAACCATTTGAATGGTAGTAGCGCCGCAGCCTCAATTCAGGATCGCGCGAACAAAGTGTTTGGTGGGAGTGGTGAATGAAAAAAGTAATGAAGATTCGATTTATGGAGGACGGAAATCTTAGTTCGTGGTTGCGTATTCTTCTTATTCTTATCGGCATTGGTCTTGCCGTAATTGCAATTGAATTTGATCTTTCTGTTGCCTGGGCTCGCACTCTCTTACTTGGTGGATTCGCAATCGCACTTGTTGGGGGGATGACGAGTCGCGCAAAACTTTTTCATATCAAACCGTTCGATAACAGCTACAAGAAGGCACGCGAGAGTTACAAGTCGAAAGATGACGAAGAAGAACGGTTGAAATAGAAGCGCGAACCCGGCGTTGGCCAGGTTTGTTCGGTTCAAGCGGCAGTTGCACGACGACGCGAAAGCGAATGAATAGACGCTGGAGAAACTGTTGGCGGAGAGTACGGATACGGACAGCACGCGCAGCACGAACGAGTCGAAGAGCGCGAGTTTCGGTGTGTCGGTGGGGACCGGTGGTTTGGGGGTGTCGGCATCGATGTCGCGCGCGCATGGCAACGCTAATTCGGATGCAGTCACGCAGAACAACACGCATATCAACGCGAGCAATATGGCGGCGATCGTCAGCGGCGGCGATACCAACATCGTTGGGGCGAACGTCAATGCGAACAAGGTGATTCCGGATGTCGGCGGCGATCTGAATCTCGCGTCGGTGCAGGATACGAGCCAGAGCGCGGCCCATCAGAGTAGTGCCGGCGGTGGGTTCAACACGAGCATGAGTGGGGCGAGTGCCAGTGTCAGCGTGCAGAACGGGCACGCGAGCGGCAGCTATGCGGGTGTGAATGAGCAGTCGGGCATTCAAGCCGGGGACGGCGGATTCGACATCAACGTCAAGGGCAATACGGATCTGAAGGGCGTGTACATCGCGAGTACGGCGACGCCGGACAAGAACCAGCTCACGACGGGGACGCTGTCGTTCTCGGATGTTCAAAACCACTCCGAACACGATGCGAGCAGCTTCGAGATCAGCGCGGGTGGAGGTGTCGGGAATGGCGGTAACAACTACACGACGCATGGGCCGACGAGCGGGAAGAACACGGGTGGGGCGCTGCCGCTCTATGTAAGTGTGAGCGACAGCAGCGATGCGACCACGAAGAGCGCGATCAGCGCGGGCGCGATCACGATCACGGACACGGCGAACCAGAAGCAGGATGTGACGACGCTCGAGCGCGATGCGTCGAATCTGAATGGCACGGTCAGCAAGACGCCGGATTTGCAGCAAGTGTTGAGCAATCAGTCGGATCGGATCAACGCGGCGCAAGCGGCGGCGGAGACGATTGCGAAGCAGATTGGCAGCTATGCGGACAAGAAGCAGCGGGATGCGCAGACAGCAGCGGCGAATGAAACCGATCCGAAGCTCCGGGCGCAATATCTGCAAGAAGCCAAGGATTGGGCCGAAGGTGGCGACAATCGGGCCGCACTGCATATCGCGGGTGGGGCGTTGACCGGTGGCTTGACCGGAGGCGGCTTGGGGGCCGCAGGCGGCGCGGCGGGTGCGGGGCTGTCGGCGAAGCTCGCGCCGCAACTGAATGAAATCGCGCAGTCGATCAAGGACGCGGGGCCGACGGGTAGCCAGAACGTCGACGAGCTGCTGGGGAATCTTGCGTCGAATGTGTTGGCTGGTGGTGCGGGTGCGTTGGTTGGAGGTGGAGCGGGGGCGTTGTCTGGGGCGAGTGTGGATCGGTTTAATCGGCAGTTGTATCAAGACGCGCAATTCGACGAACGCGCGCTCGCAAAGAAGTTGGCGGAAAAGAGTAACGGGCAATACACACAGGCGCAGATCGAAGATCAAATGCGGATCATGGGCGGGGTGATCGGCGGGGATCGTGAATCTGGAGCGCCGGCGACATTGGTCGGGACGATGCCGACCGACTCGGGAGCGAAATGGCAATATGCGGGAACGACCGATGACGGCAAGCCGATTCTGACGCAGATCACGGTGAGGCCGAATGCTGAATTGCAGAGCTACATTCTTGCGAATTCTGCATGGGCGCAGAATGAAGTGCCGAACATCATGTATGACGGGACTGGCAAGAAGGGTTTTGGCTTTGAGGTAACGGGGCCGTTCACGAAGTTTGATCAGTCGGATGTGAATTATGTGAGGAATACGACGGCGGATGCGGCGTCGATGGTTTCAATGAATGCGGGGCGAATCGGCGCGGCCGCAGCAACAGGAGCAGCGCTTCCTACGCCTGTTACCCCCACCCTTGAAGCTATCGCGTTTGGATCGACGGTTACTGGATGGGTGGCGGATTTCGTTACGCAAATGGCTCGTCCAAACCCGGGTGACTATGTCGCAGGAGGCGTAGTGGATCTGACGCTCGGAGGGGTAGCGAATAAGTACCCACTAGCTGGGCCCTTCTTTACAGAACTCGGGAATTGGATCAAGGGCACCGGCACATTCAATGATGCAAGTAAAAAACTTAACGATGCAGTAAAAAATGGAAAATGAAGATTATAAATGATGGGAATTTTGCGCCTTGGTTTCGTGTCGGATTGTGGGCGGCGGGTATAGCTATTGCTGCTTCGTCTTATTATTTGCTGTCTGGGTTATTAATGTTCTTCGGTGTTGTCGTCGGAATGATTGTTCTAGCGACCGGAACATACGCGGAGCGTGCGAACATCTTGCACTTGAAGCCGTTCGACGACGGCTACAAGAAAGCACGTGGGAGCTACAAGACGAAGGATGACGACGAAGATCAGTCGAAGTAGAAACGACGAACCCGGCGATGGCCGGGTTTGACTGACCGGTTCAATCGGCAGTTGCATCCTGAAGAAAAGAAGTGGATCAGCGAAAAAGAGGCGGCATATGCGAAGCAGTATGGTTTGACGCCCGAGCAAGCGCATAACGAACTGACGATGCAGGCCAATTTGCAAGTGCAGAACGGTTCCTCAGGGACATGGAATCAGCGCGCGAGCGAATTCTTGGGACAAGCGCATGGGATGTTGCCTGCTGACGGGTTCGATCGGCAACTGCACGACGACGAGAAAAAGGCGTTTGCGGAGAAGGCTGGCAACGACAAGGCTGAACAGGAGAAGCTGACGCGCGCGGCGTGCCACGTGGTGAAGTGCTGGGCGGAGTACCAGAGGGTAGCGCGGAGTGGAACAAGGACTATGTGGGTGAGGTTGAAGCGGCGCAGTTGGAGCCGCAACTGGATTAGGCGAATCAGCAGGAGGAAGCAGATTTGTTCGAATACACGCAGTGGCAGAAGGTTGCTGATGCACTCAAGAACGATCCACAAAGAGTTGGCCTCGCTCGTTCCGCCAGTCTTCCGAGATTTTCAAGTGGAACATCCGAGGCAATCATCTTGCCGATTTGATCGCAGGCAGCGTCGCGAAGTATGTCCCATCCGGCGTCTGATCCGCCAGGCTCGAATGGGGCCGTTCCGCTTGTACGAGCTGATGTACTCGCCGATGGAGCGCCGGGCATGGTTGACCGGGAGATGTCAGGAAGCCGAACTCATTGACCAATCGGCAACTTCAGCGGCTCGTGCTCACCCGTCAGCCCGAACACGACGAGTTGCGCGGGCTCGGTATCGCTCGCGTTGCGCGACACCTGATGCCGCGAGCCGGGCGGCTCGTACCAGCCTTCGCCCGCTCGATATCGGCGCAACGGGCCGTCATTGATCTGCGACAGCACTTCGCCCTTCGACACGACCGCGAATACCGAGCCGAGATGCCGATGCGGCTCGGAGGCCTGGCCGGGCGCGTAGTCGACCGTCGCGACGACCGCCAGCTTGCCGGGCGCTTCGGGCACGGCCTGCTTCATCACAGGGTGCACGGCGTCGCCGCCGTCGTGTGCATGCGCCGCCGGGGACGCGGCGCCGAGCGCGGCCAAGAACGCGGCGGCCGCGCACAGGAACATGGAGCGCGTCATCGCAGGCTCCTTACGCGGGCAGCTTGCGGAACGCGATCGCGAAGCGGTTCCACGTATTGATCGTCGACACGAGCAGCGTCAGGTCCACGAGTTCTTCCTCGGTGAAATGCGGCTTCACGGCTTCCCAGACGGCTTCCGGCACGCGGTCGGCGGCGACCAGCGTCAGCGCCTCGGTCCATTCGAGCGCCGCGCGTTCACGGTCGGTGAAGAACGGCGTTTCGCGCCACGCGACAACCGTCGCGAGGCGGCGGTCGGTTTCGCCGCCCTTGCGCGCATCGGTGGTGTGCATGTCGACGCAGAACGCGCAGCCGTTGATCTGCGATGCGCGCAGGCGCACGAGTTCCGCGAGCGGTTTGTCGATCGAGCTCTTCGCGAGGAATTCCTCGGCGTTGCGCATCACCTTGATGGCATTCGGGCTGGCGGCATAGAAGTTCAGGCGGGGTTGCATCGTGAGTCCTCGGTCGGTTGATGCGCACGGTGGCGCGACGGGACCCAGATTAACGATCGGACTGGCCTTCCGAAATGACCAATTCCAGGTAAATCAAGGTAGCCAGTGCTCGGCGGTCAGCCGCCGGCGCGCAGCAGCGCAGCAAGCCGCGCGAGCGCCGTGTCGACGCGCGTCGCGTCGATCCCGCCATAGCCGAACAGCAAACCCGCGTGACGCGGCACGTCGACGTGGAACGCCGCGATCCCGTACAGCCCGACATCCTGCCGGCTCGCCGCCGCGATCAGCGCTGCTTCGTCGACACCCGCCTTGAGCCGCGCGGCGAGGTGAATGCCCGCCGCCGGCGCGATCGTGTCGAACCACGGCGCGAGGCCGCCGCGCAGGTGCGCGAGCAGCACCTTGCGCCGCGCGTCGTAGTGCTTCTGCACGCGGCGCAGGTGCCGCGCGAAATCGCCGTCGAGCATGAAGCGGGCAAGCGCGGTCTGCGTCAGCGTGCACGTATGCCAGTCGACGATCTGCTTCGCCTTGCAGAGCGCCGCGTGCAGCGCATGCGGCGGAATCGCGTAGCCGATCCGCAGCTCGGGAAAGATCGTCTTCGAGAACGTGCCGATATACGCGACGAGGCCCGTGCGGTCGAGGCTCTTCAGCGATTCCATCGGCCGTCCTTCGAAGCGGAATTCGCCGTCGTAGTCGTCCTCGATGATGATCGCGCGCCGTCGCTGCGCCCATTCGAGCAGCGCGACGCGCCGCTCGAGGCTCATCGGCATGCCGAGCGGAAACTGGTGCGACGGCGTCACGTAGACGAGGCGCGCATCGTCCGGCAGCCGGTCGGTGACGAGGCCGTGCGCATCGACCGGCACGCCGGCCACCGTCGCGCCGAGCGACGCGAACGCGGCGCGGGCCGGCGGGTAGCCGGGATCCTCGACCGCGACGACGTCGCCGGGCCGCACGACGACGCGCGCGATCACGTCGAGCGCCTGTTGCGCGCCCTGCGTGACGATCACGTCCTGCCAGTGGCAGCCTACTGCCCGGTTGAACGCGACATAGCGCGCGATCGCGAGCCGCAGCTGCTGGTCGCCGGCCGGGTCCTGATACTGGCCGGGGCCGCGCGCCTGCACGCGCAGCGCATGGTGCAGGCAGCGGCGCCACGCGTCGAATGGGAACAGCGACTTGTCGGTCACGCCGCCGCGGAAATCGAAGGCGGGCGCGTGCTGCGGAGTCGGCATTGCAAGCGCATCGGGCAGGTCGGTCCAGAACGCGCGGATGTCCGGCGCGTTCGTGGGGTCGGGGGCGGCGGCGATGCCCGGCGTCGGCGTATCCGGTGCATGCGGCACGCGCGCGAGGCCGTCGGCGACGAACGTGCCGTCGCCGCGCCGCGTCCACAGGTAGCCTTCCGCGATGAGCCGCTCGAACGCGTCGAGCGTCGTCTTGCGCGACACGCCGAGCTGCGTCGCGAGATCGCGCGTCGACGGCAGCCGCGCGCCGCCCGCGAGGCGTCCGTCGACGATCGCGGTGCGCAACTGCCGGTAGATTTGCCCCGTCAGGTCGTGACGGCCTTCGATGCGGATCGCGATGTCCATCGCAGTGGCTACCTCGGTTTGGATGATTTCGCCGCAACCGGCGTACCGCAAGTATGCCTTTGCGCCGGCCGGCGGTGCGGGCAGGTAGGGGCAGGTGCTGGCAGGTGGGGACAGGTGCGGTTAGGTGCGGTTAGGCGCGTAGGTGCGGGTAGGCGCGGGCAGGCGCGGGCAGATGCGGGCAGATGCGGGCAGATGCGGGCAGACGTGGGCAGACGTGGGCAGGTGCGGGCAGGTGCGGGCCGATGCGCGCGCCGCGCTCCGCTGCCGGAGCGGCCCGGCAGGCCTGCCGGCGTTACGTCGCACTCACCCGATACGTGCGCCGAGCCAGGACGTGAACGCCGTCACGAGCGGCGTATCGGCGAGTTCGTGACGCGTGACGAGGTAGTACGCGTGCCGTGCCGGCACGGTCGTGTTGAACAGCCGCACGAGCGTGCCGTCGAGCAGGTCGTCGCGCACCGACAGGCTGTCGCCGAGCGCGACGCCCTGGCCGCGCGCGGCGGCCTCGATGCCGATGTGCGCATTGCCGATCTCGAGCACGCGGATGTCCGGCAGCTTGTCGGCGTTCGCCTCGGCGAGCCACCGCATCCACGAGCCGGAATGCTCGCAGAACAGGGAGCGCCCGGCCAGGTCCTGCACCTTGCGGATCGCGGCGGGCCCGTTCATCAGCGCCGGACTCACGACCGGAAAGAGCGTCGGGTGCACGAGCAGCGTGACGCGCCGGTTGCGCCAGTTGCCTTCCCCGTAGCGCACGCAGACGTCGACGTCCGGCGAATAGACCTCGCGATCGTCGTTCGACGGAATCACCTTCAGGTGGATGCCCGGATAGCGCTCGAGAAAATCGCCGATATGCCGCGCGAGCCAGCGCGACGTGAGCGACAGCGGTGTCGATATCACGAGGTCGCCGACGGCGGCCGGCGTGTCGAGCTTGACCGTCGCGTTCGCGATCATGTCGAACGCCCGCCCCACCGGCTCCAGCAACGCTTCGCCTTCGGGCGTCAGCTTCACGCGCGCCTTTGATCTGACGAAAAGCTCGACGCCGAGCGTGCCTTCGAGAATCCGGATCTGGTGGCTGACCGCGCTGGCAGTCACGTGCAGTTCGTCGGCGGCGGCCGACACGCTGCCGCGCCGGGCGGCGGCCTCGAATGCGCGGAGGGGATTCAGCGGCGGCAGGCGGTTGCGCATCGGTGTTCGCGGCAGGTGTTGAGAAAAATTTCATTTAAGCCGATTCAATTTCTCGCTACAACAAAAAAAATTGAATGCCTACAGTGGGGGCAATTCATCCGACACGAGGTTGACCGCAATGAGCATCATCGAACCGATCGAACGTCTGTGGGGCGGCCGCTTCCAGGCGAAACCGTCCGACGCGCTGCAGGCGCTGTCGCGCTCCAATTCCAGCTTCTTCCGTCTGGCGCCGTACGATCTGGCGGGTTCGCGCTCGCATGCGCGCGAGCTGCAGCGTGCAGGAATCCTGAGCGACGAGGAGCTCGCGCAACTGCTCGCCGCGATGGACGGCGTCGAGCGCGATTTCGCGGCGGGCGAGCTCGCGCCGTCGCTCGCCGACGAGGACGTGCACACGTTCCTCGAGCGCGTGCTCACGCAGCGCCTGCCCGCGATCGGCGGCAAGCTGCGCGCCGGCCGCTCGCGGAACGACCAGGCCGCGAACGACTTGCGCCTGTATCTGCGCGACAAGTCGCGCAAGCTCGTGCGCAGCGTACTCGAGCTGCAGGAGGCGCTCGTCGGACAGGCGAGCCAGCATGTCGGGACCATCACCGCGGGGTTCACGCACCTGCAGCCGGCACAGCCGATCGTGTTCGGGCATCAGTTGCTCGCGCATGCGCAGGCGCTGTATCGCGACGTCGACCGGCTGGTCGACTGGGATCGCCGCACCGCGCGCTCGCCGCTCGGCGCGGCCGCGCTCGCCGGTTCGGCCATCTGTGTGCGGCCGGAGCTGTCGGCGCGGGAACTCGGCTACGACGGGCCGTGCGAGAACTCGATCGACGCCGTCGCCTCGCGCGATCATGTCGCCGAATTCGTGTTCGTGACGAGCATGCTGTCGGTCAACCTGTCCCGCCTGTCGGAAGAAGTGATCCTGTGGACGTCGCGGCAATTCCGCTGGGTGGAACTCGACGACGGCTACGCGACAGGCAGTTCGATCATGCCGCAGAAGAAGAACCCGGACATCGCGGAGCTCACGCGCGGCAAGGCCGGCCGGCTGATCGGCAACCTGAGCGGCCTGCTCGCGACGCTGAAATCGCTGCCGCTCGCGTACAACCGCGATCTCGCCGAGGACAAGGCCGCCGCGTTCGATTCGATCGACACGCTCGAACTCGTGCTGCCCGCGATGGCCGGGATGATCCGGACGATGCGCGTGAACGCCGACGAGATGCGACGCCAGGCGCCGCTCGGCTTCACGCTCGCGACGGAGGTCGCGGACTGGCTCGCGCTCACGGGCGTGCCGTTCAGCGAGGCGCACGAAATCACCGGCGCGCTGGTGCGCGCGTGCGAGCGCGACGGCATCGAGCTGGCCGACGCGAGCGCCGAACTGCTGCAGGCGGTCGATGCGCGTCTCGCACCCGGGATGCGCGAGCGCCTGACGCTCGACGCAGCCGTCGCGGCGCGCGCCGGCGCGGGCGGCACGTCGCCCGCACGCGTGCGCGAGCAGATCGAACGCCTGCAGCACGCGATCGAACGCCAGGCCGTGTGGGCCGCCGACTACCGGGGGCCGTCATGCTGAGCGCATCCGATACCCGCCGTCTCGACGGCACGCCGCCGGCAGCCTCCGACGTGGCCGACATGGCCGGCCTCGTGCGCGTGCGCCGGCGCTACTGGGGCCGCTATGCGGCATCGGTCGCGATCGTCGCGGCGATCGCGTACGTGGCTGCCGCGTTCGCGCGAGGCCAGATCGAATGGCACGTCGTCGGCCAGTTCCTGACCGCGCACTCGATCCTGACCGGCCTTGGCAACACGATCGTGATGACGATCCTCGCGATGACGCTCGGCGTCGCGCTCGGCGTCGTGACCGCGGTGATGCGGCTGTCGTCGAACCCGGTGCTCGGCGCGCTCGCGCAGGGCTACATCTGGCTGTTCCGCGGCACGCCGGTGATCCTGCAGCTGCTGCTGTGGTTCAACCTCGCGCTGGTGTTCCCGACGATCGGCATTCCGGGCATCGCCGAATACCGCACCGTCGACGTGATGACGCCGTTCCTCGCGGCCGTGCTCGGGCTCGGGATCAACCAGGGCGCGTACACGTCTGAAGTCGTGCGCGCGGGGCTGCTGTCGGTCGACACGGGCCAGTACGAGGCCGCGAAGTCGATCGGCATGGCGCGCCTGCAGGCACTGCGCCGGATCATCCTGCCGCAGGCGATGCGCGTGATCGTGCCGCCGATCGGCAACGAGCTGATCAGCATGGTCAAGCTGACGTCGCTCGCGAGCGTCGTGCAGTACGCGGAGATGCTGCATAACGCTCAGAACATCTACTACGCGAACGCCCGCGTGATCGAGCTGCTGATCGTCGCGGGAATCTGGTATCTCGCCGTCGTCACCGTGCTGTCGCTCGCGCAGGCGCGCGTCGAGAAGCGTTTCGCGCGCGGTGCAGGGCGCGGCGCGGGGCGCAAATGAACGGCACGACCCATCACCATCGGGAGGCTCCCATGACGAACGCGAACGCGGTCGTGCGCGCGGTCGACGTGCGCAAGTCGTACGGCGACTTCCAGGCGCTGCACGGCATCACCCTCGACGTCGCGCAGGGCGAAGTGCTCTGCATCATCGGTCCGTCGGGCTCGGGCAAGAGCACGTTCCTGCGCTGCATCAACCAGCTCGAGACGATCAGCGCGGGCGCGCTGTGGGTCAACGGCGAGCTGGCCGGCTACCGGCGCGTCGGCGACCGGCTCCACGAGCTGTCGGAGCGCCAGATCGCGCGGCAGCGGCTGTCGACGAGCATGGTGTTCCAGCGCTTCAACCTGTTCCCGCACAAGACCGCGCTCGAGAACGTGATCGAGGGTCCCGTGCAGGTCTTGAAGCGCCGCCGCGCGGACGCGCAGGAGGAAGCGCGCACGCTGCTCGCGCGCGTCGGGCTCGGGCACAAGTGCGACGCGTTTCCGGTCGAGCTGTCGGGCGGCCAGCAGCAGCGCGTCGCGATCGCGCGGGCGCTCGCGATGCATCCGCAGCTGATCCTGTTCGACGAACCGACGTCCGCGCTCGACCCGGAGCTCGTCGGCGAGGTGCTGGCCGTGATGCGCGATCTCGCGAAGAGCGGGATGACGATGATCGTCGTCACGCACGAGCTGGGCTTCGCGCGCGAAGTGGCCGATCGCGTCGTGTTCATGGACGGCGGCCGGATCGTCGAGAGCGGGCCGCCCGACCAGGTGCTGTCCGCGCCGACGCATCCGCGCACGCGCGACTTCATTTCGGCAGTGATCGCATGAGCGGGCCGGGCGCCCCGTGCCGCCGCGCCCGAACGACTGTTTCCGTCAACGACATCCTCACACAACGACAAGGCAACGCCCCATGAAAGCTTCCATCCTGACTCGCACCCTGGCCGCCGCCGCGTTCGGCGCACTCGCGCTGCACGCGTCGTTCGCGGTTGCGCAATCCACGACTGCCGCCGCAAAGCGCACGCTGAACGTCGCGATCGTGCCGAACTATCCGCCGTTCGAATACAAGGACCCCGCGACCGACAAGCTCGCGGGCTTCGACGTCGATCTCGGCGAGGCGCTCGCCGCGAGGATGGGCGCGAAGGTGAACTGGGTCGAGACGAGCTTCGACCAGATGATGAGCGCGGTCACGACCCAGCGCGTCGACATGATCCTGTCCGGCATGACCGACCTGCCGACGCGCCGCGACGCGGTGACGTTCGTCGACTACATCGAGACGGGGCCGCAGTTCTACACGTTGAAGGCGCGCGCGGGCGAGTTCACGCAGATGGGCGCGCTGTGCGGCAAGCGGGTCGGGTCGAGCCGGCGCACGTCGTTCCCCGACAACACGGCCGCGTGGAGCGCGGAGAACTGCGTGAAGGCCGGCAAGCCCGCGATCGTCGTGGTCGGCACCGACGGCTCGTCGGACGCGCGGATGCAGTTGCGCCAGAACCGCATCGACGCGGCCGTGCAGGGCGGCGAGACGCTGCCGTACCAGAACAGCCTCGAGCAGAACGCGTACGCGCCGGTCGGCAAGCCGTTCCTGTCGCAATACACGGGGATCGGCGTCGCGAAGACCAACACGGCGCTGACGAGCGCGCTGACGACTGCGCTCAACCAGATGATCGCGGACGGTTCCTACCAGAAGATCCTGACGAAGTGGGGGCTGCAGGAGCACGCGGTGTCGAAGGCGATGGTCAACGGCACGCACTGAGCGCGCGATGACTGGCCTCGCTCCCCGCTGGCCGGACGCGAAGCGCGCGTGCGTCGCGCTCGCGTTCGATCTCGACGGCCCGACCGGCGACGCGATGCTGAACGGGTCGATCTGGAACAACCCCGCCTACTTCACGCTCGGCAGCTACGGGCCGTGGCGTGCGCTCGGGCGGCTGCTCGACCTGCTCGCGTCCTTCGACGTGCCCGCGACGTTCTTCGTGCCTGCGTGGGTCGCCCGGACGTGGCCCGCGCAGTGCGCGGCGATCGTCGAGCGCGGCCACGAGATCGGCTACCACGGCTACCGGCACGAAGCGTTCTGGACGCTCGCGCCCGAGCGGCAGCGGGAGGTCATGGCGCAGTCGGCCGAGATCTTCGCGCGCACGCTCGGTGTGCGGCCCGTCGGGTTCCGCACGCCGTCCGGCGACTGGAGCGCGCAGACGCTGGCCGTGCTGCGCGAAGCGGGCGTGCGCTACTCGAGCTCGATGCGCGGCGACGACCGGCCCTATCTGCTGCCAGGCCATGACGGCGAGCCGCCGCTGGTCGAGATCCCCGGCCGCTGGGAGACCGACGATTACGCGTCGCTCGCGTATCACCGCAATCCGGACTTTCCGGCGGGGCTCGACCGGATCGCCGGTTACGACGCGACGCTCGACAACTGGACGCGCGAATTCGACGGCGTGTATCGCGACGGCCTGTGCCTGACAACGCTGCTGCATCCGAAGGTCTGCGGCAAGCCCGGGCGCATCGCGTTGCTGGAAGCGTGGCTCGGCCACATGCAGGCGAAGGGCGGCGTGTGGTTCGCACGCTGCCGCGAAGTGGCCGACTGGTGGCTCGCGCAGCACGCGGGCGATGCGGAGCCGACACAACGGGACAACACGTGACGACGTTTCCTTCATGGCCGGGCGGCGCGCGATGCGCGGTCGCGATCACAGTCGACTTCAATGACATCCATGGCATCGAAACGCAGGAGCCGCGCATCGCCGGCCGCGAGAAATCGCTGTCGGCATGGCGCTACGGTGCGACGCGCGGTGTCGACCGGCTGCTCGCGGCGTTCGACGAGTTCGGCGTGCCGGCGAGCTGGTTCGTGCCGGGCGTCGTCGCCGAAACGCACGCGGATGCCGTGCGAGCGATCGCCGCGGCCGGCCACGAGCTCGGTGTGAGCGGCTATCGCTGCGAGGACTTCGACACGCTGCCGCTCGCCGCGCAGATCGACGCGTGCCGTGCGGGGCGCGCTGCGCTCGCGGACGTGATCGGCCGCGACGCGGACGGCTTCCGCTCGTTCACCGGCAACTGGGCCGACGGCTTCGCGGATGTCCTCGTCGCGGAAGGTTTCACATGGTCGTCGTCGTGGCGCGGCGACGATCTGCCGTATTTCCATCCGCCGGGCAACGGCCGCGCCGACGGCGCGCGACTCGTCGAATTGCCGTTGCACTACGAACTGGAGGACGAGCCGTATTTCGTATTCAACCTGTCGCCGCCGGTGCCGGCCGGCCAGCCGCGCATCGCGTCGTATCGCGACGTGCTCGACAACTGGCGGCGCGACTTCGACGGTTTCCGGCGCTTCGGGCTCTGCTGCGTGCTGCGGCTCCATCCGGAAATCATCGGCACTGCCGGGCGGATCGACCTGCTGCGCGCGCTGCTCGCGCACATGCGCGACGCGGGAGACGCATGGTTCGCGACGGGGCGCGACATCGCACGCTGGTGGCGCACGCAGGGGCCGGCCAATGCGCCAGGCCATCCGGTCGACGTGTTCGCGCACTGCGTCGCGGAGGCGGCGGCGCGATGACGGCCGATATGCAAACGCGCGCCATGCGGCTCGCCGCGTTCGTTGCGCAGACGCCCGCCGACACGTTGCCGGACGACGTCGTCGCGAAGGCGAAGCGGCACGTGCTCGATACGTTCGGCGCGGCGCTCGCGGGCGCGTCGGCCGTCGAGACGCGCAGCGCCCGCGCGCTGACCGGTGCCGCCGAGCGCGGCGGCACGCTGCTGTGGGGCACGCGCCGGGCGGCGGGCGCGCGCGACGCGGCGTTCGTCAACGGGATCGCCGCGCACGCGCTCGAACTCGACGATTCCGGCGGTTGCGATCATTCCGGCGCGGTCGTGCTGCCGGCCGCGCTCGCCGCGCTGGCCTGCGCGGCCAGGCCCGTGACGGGCCGCGAGTGCCTGGCGGCGATCGTGCTCGGCTATGACGTCGGCCGGCGCGTGCTCGAGGCGGCCGGCGGCTATTCCGCGCACAACGGCGCGGGCTGGCATTCGACGCTCAGTTGCGGCGTGTTTGGCGCGGCGGCTGCGAGCGCGCGCATGCTCGGGCTCGACGCCACGCGCACGCGCGACGCGCTCGGCCATGCGGCGAGCTTCGCGGGCGGACTGTGGGGATTCATCCACGACGGATCGCAGACGAAGCGGCTTCACGCGGGGCGGGCGGCGGAAGGCGGCGTGCTCGCGGCGCTGCTCGCGCGCGAGGGCGTGAGCGGCCCCGCGCACGTGTTCGACGACGTGTGGGGCGGCTTCTTCAGCACGTTCGCCGCGCAGTCGCGCGCGCACGATGCGCTGACCGACGGCCTCGGTGCGAACTGGAAGCTGATGCGCTGCTCGATCAAGCCGCATGCGTCGTGCCGCAGCGCGCACGCGGCCGTCGACGCGACGCTGCAGCTCGCGGGCGGGCGCCGCTACGATGCCGACGGGATCGAACGGATCTCGGTGCGCGCGAGTGGTTTCGTGGTCCGGATGTGTGGCGGCCGCGACCTGTCGACACTGTCCGCCGCGCAAATGAGCCTGCCGTATGCGGTCGCGGCGGCGCTGGTGTTCGGCGACACCGGGCTCGACGCCTATCGTGCCGAGCGGCGCACCGATCCGCGCATCGCCCGCATGCTCGCGCGCATCGAGATCGATGCCGATCCGGCACTCGGCGATCTCGACGAGCCGACCGTGACGCTGCATGCGAAAGGCGCCGCACCCGCGTCGCGCCACGTGCCGATCCCGCTCGGCGATCCGCGCAATCCGCTCGCGGACGACGCGTTGCTCGCGAAATACCGCGCATTGTCGGGGCCGGCGCTCGGGCAGGCGCATGCCGATGCGCTGGCCGATGCGTGCCTGTCGCTCGAGCGGCTGCCCGATGCGCGCGTGCTGCAGGACGCGCTCGCAGGCGACGCGGATGCCGGCGAGCCGATGCGTTGATGCCGGGCGCCGCCATCGACATGGCGTCCGCGGCGCGAACGGCCGGCATCGTCCGGCATGCGCCGCTACGGCGCGTCGCAAGCGCGATCCGGTCCGTCCCGCCCCGCGAGGTTCGTGACCGTCAACCCGTCGAACGTCGCGCTGCCGTGTTCCGCGAACACGGCGATTCGGTCAGCCGCGAGCGGCGGGAAGATCAGGTCGGTGATCGCGGTGCGCCCGCCGCCGGCGAATACTTCGACCGAGCCGCGATCGACGACGATCTCGAGCGGCAGCCGCCCGTTTTGCAGCGGCAGGTTCACGATGTGCTGCGGGCTGAACGCGCTGGAAAAATTCGTTTCGCCCGATTGCGACCGGTCGAGCGTCAACGTCCGTTTCGCCGTGTCGTAGACGATCCGCGTGCCGATTGTGCCATCCGCCGAACGCCGCACGACGAGCCCCGCGCGCGCGGCGCCGTGCGGGGCGAGCGTCAGCGTGATCCGCTGGACGGTGCCGCGCGTCGCCGCCGGCAATTCGCGCAGCGCCGACGCGACGCCCAGGTCGCCGAGATGCGTCGCGGGCCGTCCGTCCGCCCATGCGTCGAACGCCGGGGCCGGCGTGACGACGAGCTGCGGCTCGCCGTCGATCGTCTTCAATGCGAGTGTGCGCGGCAACGTCATCGCGCCGCGCCATGGCGTCGTCGGCGCCTTCGCCGCGTAATCCCAGTTGCTCATCCACGCGATTGCAACCGGCTGCGCGCCGGGTGCGCCTGAAAACGTGCCGGCTGCGTAGAAGTCCGCACCATGGTCGACCCAGCGGAATTGCGCGGGATCCGACCCGGCCGGCGCGACGCGATCGGGCGTGAAGGTGCGGCCATCGAAGTCGCCGACGAAATACATCGACCCCGAACCGCCCGCGATCGACCACGGATTCACATTGACGATCATCACCCACTTGAACCGCTTCGGATCGCCGTCGACCGGCAGCGGAACCAGGTCGGGCATTTCCCACAGCGTGCCGTCGTGCGGGACGCCCGGCAGCGTGAAGTCGCTCAGGAACGCCCAGTGGATCAGGTCGCCGGAGCGGTACAGCTTCACGACGTGCGCGTCGGCGACGACGGTCGTCATCAGCCAGTACCCGCCGGGCGCGTACCACGATACTTTCGGGTCGCGGAACTGCTTCGACTCCGGATCGAGCGTGAGCACCGGATTGTGCGCGTACGGCCGCCAGGTCTCGCCGTGGTCGGTGCTGTACGCGAGCGATTGCGCCTGCGTACCGGGCGCGTGTCCGGAACCGGCCTTGTAGACGCTCGTGTACAGCGCGACGAGCGGGGTCTCGCCGGGCGCGCCGAGGCCGGACGTGTTGCGCGTGTCGGCGACGATCGAGCCAGAGAAAATTTCCTCGGTCGCGTTCGCGCGCATCGCAACCGGCTGCTCGCGCCAGTGGACGAGGTCGGTGCTGGTCGCGTGGCCCCACGACATGTTGCCCCAGTCGTTGCCGAGCGGATTGAACTGATAGAACAGGTGATAGCGGCCGTTCTCGTAGACGAGGCCGTTCGGGTCGTTCATCCAGTTGCGCTGCGGCGTGTAATGGAGCGCCGGCCGCCATTGCGGCGTGCCGTCGGAGACGGGCGCGGGGCATGGAATGGCGGAGGGCGCGGCGGCGACGCGTGCGGCGAGCGTGCACGCAAGCAGCAACGTCGCCGCGCGGGGGCGGAAGCGTTCGGGTGTGAATCTCATGCGTCGTTCGATGCTTCGCATGACGAAGCGGGAAGAAGGGCGCTGCGCGACCGATGCCGCCGGCGGCGCAGCGCAAGGTTTGCCGAAGGTGACGGCCAAGCGCGCGCACGGGACACGCCCGATGCGCGCGCGCCGCGCTTACTGCGCGTTGCCGTCGTTGTGGCCGGCGCCCGTCGCGGGCAGGTTTGCCGGGATGTCGCCGTAGCCGCCGAGCCCGCCGCGTCCGTAGAAGCGGTCGACCGCCGTCGACGTGCCGTTGATGTTGACCTTCACCGTCGGCGCGAGCGTGCCGCCGCGGCGCGGGCCGATCGCGTCGATGAACGACTCGACGAGGCCGCCCGGCATCACGTAGTGCGAATACGACTGGAACTCGCGCGGGTTCTGGTTCGGGTCCTGGAAGTACGGCTGGCCGGCCGGCGCGGAGAAGTCGGTCGGATTGCCGAGCACGAGGCCGCTGCCGCCGTTCAGCGGCAGGAAGTCGCTGCGGATGCCGTTGCCGACGAAGCCGTACACGCCGTCAGGCCCGTCGACGCCGGCCGCCATCGTGTTGCGGTGGCTGATCGTGAACAGGTAGTACTTGCCGTCCTTCAGGTAGATCTGCGGACGCTCGGTCTGGTCGTCCACGCAGTTCGCGGACAGCAGCGGCGGCAGGAACTTCCACTCGGTCAGCTGCGGGTTCGTCGCGATCGCGAGGCCGACATTGGCCTTTTGATACACTGCGCCCGAATTCATCACCGCGTTCAGGTCTTCCTTGTACGGATCGTTCTGCGCGTAGCCGAGGTCGGCTTCGGTGCAGGTGCGCGAACCGCGCGGGCCGCCCGTGTTGCCCTCGAACACCATGTAGGTCTTGCCCGGATGCGCCGGATCGGTAAACACGAACGGATCGCGGAACGAGAAGTAGGTGTTCTGCTGCCCCGTCTGGTAATACTTGCCGTCCGGCTGCAGCAGCGCCTTGTGATCGTCGAAGCCGCTGAACCACACGTGCTTGTCGTCGGCGTGGATATGGCCGTCGGCGCGCGTGATGATCGCCTGAGGCGGCGTGATGTCGGCGCCGCCCGGCGCCGAGCGGTTGAACGACGTCGCCGTGTAGTACAGGCTGACGTTGTCGCCGTGCGTGAGGCGCGCGGAGCCCGACCATTCGGCGTTATTGGTCATCGGCGCGGTGCCGAACACCTTCACGCTCGCACCGTCCGGGAACAGGTGGCCGCCCCAGGTCCAGCCGCCGTTCGCGGGGCGCTGCGACGCGGGGATGCCCGCGCGGCGGTAGAAGAAGCCGATCCGCGCATGAACGTGGCGGTCGTCGAACGTGTAGCCGGCATGCGGGTCGGCGGTGAGCGAGAAGATCACCTCCCAGCCCTTGTAGCTGAGCTGGTTCGCGCGCAGGTCGGCGAGCGGCCACGTGTCCCAGACCCACACGTTCGAATTGATCAGCGGGAAATCCTGCGGGATGTCGGGCATCGTCAGCGCTTGCGGCAGTGAATTCCTGTCCGCGCCGGCGATATGCGATTGCGCGACGATCTGACGGATGTCGGCGCGCGTCCAGCGCATCGTGAAGTTGCTCTCGGGATCGTAGGCCTGCTGCGAGTGGGGCGTGGGCATGGGCGCGCCCGTGCCGCCGGACTGCGCGTGCGCGACGGCCGCGAAGGCGGCCAGTGCGCCGCCAGCGAGCAGCAAACGTTTGCCCGGGAGCGAGCGGAAAAGGGGAAAGTATGTCATCTCGGCGTTGTTTCGAAAGAGGTTGAAAGAGAACGTCTGAGGGTGGCATCGATGTCCAAACCGGTTTGGATGCTATTTCAAACCGGTTTGGGCGTCAAAAGATATTTATTTGACAGCATTGCTTACAGAGGCGAAAGAATCGGCCGGCAGACCGCTCGGGTTGCCGGCCGCACATCGCAAGGGACGACCGTGAAGGTGAATCTGAAGGCGCTATCGGATGCGCTCGGGCTGTCGCGCACGACGGTCAGCCGTGCGCTGAACGGGTATGACGACGTCAGCGAGGCGACGCGCGAACGCGTGATTAAGGCGGCACAGGAAATGGGCTACGTCGCGGATCCGACCGCGCGCCGTCTCGCGACGGGGCGCGCGGATGCGATCGGGATCGTCTATCCGTTCGGTGCGGGCGATCTCGGCGATCCGCGTTTCGGCGAGGTCGTCGCAGGGATCACCGAGCGGCTGGCCGAGCGCAACCTCGATTTCATCATCGTGTCCGCGCGGCCGAACGCGGAACTGGACACGTACCGGCGGCTTGTCGACGGCAAGCTGGTCGACGGGCTGATCGTCGCGCGCACGCTGGTCGACGATCCGCGCATCGCGTTCCTGCAGTCGCGCGGGTTTCCGTATGTCGCATACGGCCGCACACGGAGCGCGGAACCGTACGCGTGGTTCGACTTCGACAACGAAGCCGGCGCGAAGGCGGCCGTGCAGCGGCTGATCGGGTTCGGGCATCGGCGCATCGCGATGATCGGCGCGCCGCTCGCGCTGAATTTCGCCGCGCAGCGGCGCGCCGGTTTCAACGCCGCGATGCGCGAGGCCGGCATCGAACCCGATCCGGCACTGCAGGTCGAGTGCCCGTTCACGCGCGACGGCGGATTGCTGGCCGCGCAGGCGCTGCTCGCGCTTCCCGAGCCGCCGACCGCGATTTTCGTCGACAACAACATCGCGGGCAGTGGTGCGTTTCGCGCGCTCGCCGACAGCGGGCGGCGCATCGGCGACGACCTTGCGCTGATCGTCTATGACGGGGTGCCGGCCGACGTCGCGCATCCGCGTCGCGTGACCGCCGTCTTGCAGCCGACCGGGCATAAAACGGGGCGTTCGCTGGCGGAGCTGATGCTCGACATGGTTGCCGACGGCGTGCGCGGAGAGCGGCTTGCAACGCCGGTGATCGACGCGGGCGACACCGACGGGCCGTTGCGCGGGTAGGGGCGGGCGCGGCACAGGCGAGCGTTCGAGGTTGAAGGCAGTCGCGGCGCGCGCCGGCCAGCGGACGAAATCCCTGAAGCCCGCATGGTCGAACGCCTGTTGGCTAGACGACTGGTCTATTCGGGCGATATCATCCACTCCGTTGATTGCAACGACGACTGGCGGCACGGCGCAGTGCACCAGGCCGGCGGGATGCCGGAAATCTGCGGCGGCATGCCGATTCGCCGGAAGCGGACGCGAAACTGAAACATGCGGCTGCGATGCTGGCGGGGCGGTGTCCGGTGTCCGGTGTCGGTCGTCGCGGCGACGCGCGACGTGAGCCGCGTACCGCAGCAAGGTTGCGCGCAGTCAGACCATCACGCGACGCTGTCGCGTTTTTTTGCGCCAGTGCTCTAGACGACTGGTCTAATAGAGTGTGACGTGATGCAGAACTTTGACTACGCGAACCACGTGTTGTGGACCAATACTTGAGCAATACGCGGCCCTGTTTCCACCCTTTCGATAGGAGTGCCCGATCATGAAGATTCTCGTTGTCCTGACGTCGCACGATACGCTCGGCGACACCGGCAGGAAGACCGGTTTCTGGCTCGAGGAACTGGCAGCGCCGTACTACGTATTCAAGGACGCGGGTGCCGAATTGACGCTCGTTTCGCCGAACGGCGGCCAGCCCCCGCTCGACCCGAAGAGCAGCGACCCGTCCGCGCAGACCGACGCAACCCGCCGATTCGAGGCCGACGCGGCCGCCAAGGCCGAGCTGGCCAGCACGCGCAAGCTGGCCGACGTGTCGATCAACGATTACGACGCGGTGTTCTACCCGGGTGGCCACGGTCCGCTGTGGGATCTCGCCGAGGACCTGCATTCGATCTCGCTGATCGAGCGCGCGATCGGCGCCGGCAAGCCGGTGGCGCTCGTGTGCCACGCACCGGGCGTGCTGCGTCACGCGAAGGATCCGCGGACGGCCGAATCGCTGGTGCGCGGCAAGCGCGTGACGGGCTTCACGAACAGCGAGGAAGCCGCCGTCGAGCTGACCGAGGTCGTGCCGTTCCTCGTGCAGAACATGCTCGAGACCAATGGCGCGCGCTACGAGCACGGCCCCGACTGGGCGCCGCACGTGGTGGTCGACGGCCTGCTGATCACCGGACAGAACCCGGCATCGTCGGAGCCGGCCGCCGAAGCGCTGCTCGCGCAGCTGAAGCAGGCCTGACGCCGCGCGGCGCAGTGCGCCGTCGCCCGGCGGCGAGCGTTGCCGGGCACACCTTTTCGTCCCGTCGCACGACGCGCGGCGGGCGCCCCCTTTTTACGCAGAACCAAGCAAAGGAGTTGATGGATGTCTGCCCTGTTCGAACCGTTCAAACTGAAGGATGTCACGCTGCGCAACCGGATCGCGGTGCCGCCGATGTGCCAGTACGTCGCCGAAGACGGCGTCGTCAACGACTGGCATCACGTGCACCTGGCCGGCATTGCGCGCGGCGGCGCGGGCCTCGTGATCGCCGAGGCGACCGCGGTGGCACCGGAGGGCCGCATCACGCCGGGCTGCGCGGGGCTGTGGACCGACGCGCACGCCGCCGCGTTCGCGCCGTCGGTCGCGGCGATCAAGGCGGCGGGCGCGGTGCCGGGCATCCAGCTCGCGCACGCGGGCCGCAAGGCGAGCGCGAACCGGCCGTGGGAAGGCGACGATCACATCGCCGACGGCGATCCGCACGGCTGGCAGACGATCGCGCCGTCGGCCGTGCCGTTCGGCGCGCACCTGCCGAAGGTGCCGCGTGAAATGACGCGCGACGACATCGCGCGCGTGCAGGCGGATTTCGTCGCGGCGGCCAAGCGCGCGCGCGACGTCGGCTTCGAATGGCTCGAACTGCATTTCGCGCACGGCTATCTGGGCCAGAGTTTCTTCTCCGTGCATTCGAACCGTCGCGACGACGCGTACGGCGGCTCGGCCGAGAATCGCGGCCGCTTCCTCGTCGAGACGCTCGCGGCCGTCCGCAAGGTGTGGCCGGAGCACCTGCCGCTGACCGCGCGGTTCGGCGTGATCGAATACGACGGCCGCGACGACGAGACGCTCGCCGAGTCGATCGCGCTCACGCAGCGCCTGAAGGCGGAAGGGCTCGACATGCTGAGCGTGTCGGTCGGCTTCTCCACGCCCGACGCGCAGATTCCGTGGGGCCCGGCGTTCCTCGCGCCGGTCGCGGAACGGGTGCGCCGCGAGGCCGGGCTGCCGGTGGCGTCCGCGTGGGGCATCGATACGCCGCAGCGCGCGGAGCGCGTCGTCGCCGACCAGCAGCTCGATCTGGTGATGGTCGGCCGCGCGCACCTCGCCGATCCGCACTGGCCGTATTACGCCGCGAAGCAGCTCGGCGTCGAGCGGCCGTCGTGGACGCTGCCCGCGCCGTACGCGCACTGGCTCGAGCGCTACAAGGTCGCCGCGAAGGCAGCCTGACCCGGGCGCGGACCGGCCTGCCGCATCCTGGCGGCGCGGCCGGTGCGCCGGAACGCATCCCGACCCCGATAGAATGGCGGTTCGCGCAGGCTTGTCCGCTGCGCGAGCCGCCATTTTTCATCGACTTCCGAGCTGAGGGGCCATGGGCGCTCACGTACCGCCGTCTTCCGATTCCGCCGCGCGACCGAGCGCGCAACAGGTCGCCCGCGCCGTGCTGTATGCCGCGTTGCTGGCGCTCGCGCTGTGGGTGATCCGCGCGTTCATTCCGGCGATCGCATGGGCGTGCGTGATCGCAATCGCGATGTGGCCGCTGTTGAAGCGCTTCGAGTCGCACCGGCTGTTCCGCGACCGGCCGACCGTCATCGCGACCGTGATCACCGCCGGGATCTCATTGCTCGTCGTGCTGCCGGTCGCGATCGCGCTGATCCAGGCGATCGGCCAGGCGCACGACCTGCGCGAATGGCTGCGCACGGTTCAGGACAACGGCATTCCGGTGCCGGATCTCGTCAACCGGCTGCCGTTCGGCGCGGCGCAAATCTCCGCGTGGTGGCAGGCCCATCTCGGTCATCCGCTGCATGCGTCGTCCGCGATGAAGGGCGTCAACAGCGAGACGTTCATCGCGGTCGGCCGGCAGTTCGGCACGCGGCTCGCGCATGCGGTGCTCGAATTCGGCTTCATGCTCGTCACGCTGTTCGTGATCCTGCGCGCGGGCCACAGCCTGTCCGGTGCGCTGCTGCATGGCGCGCAGCGCGCGTTCGGCAAGAACGGCGCGCAGCTGATCGAGCGGATGGCGGCCGCCGTGCAGGGCACGGTGACGGGCCTCGTCGTCGTCGGGCTCGGCGAGGGTGCGCTGCTTGGCATCGTGTATGCACTGGCCGACGTGCCGCACGCGGCGCTGCTCGGCCTCGTGACGGCGGTCGCCGCAATGCTGCCGTTCTGCGCGCCGCTCGTGTTCGGCGGCGCGGCGCTTTGGCTGTTCGTGCAGGGCGCAACCGGCTGGGCGATCGCGGTTGCCGTGACCGGCTTCGTCGTGGTGTTCGTCGCCGAGCACTTCGTGCGGCCCGTGCTGATCGGCAGTTCCGCGCGGCTGCCGTTCCTGCTCGTGCTGTTCGGCATTCTCGGCGGTGCCGAGACGTTCGGCCTGCTCGGGCTGTTCATCGGTCCCGCGCTGATGACCGTGCTGACGATGCTGTGGGCCGAATGGGTCGCATGATGCGGGAGCAGCCGACCGTGTGTGCAGGCAACGATTGTTGACGACCCGCGGTGTGACCCGCCGCGCTGTGGCGTCGCGCATGGGACTTTACAAATCTTTTCGATCTGGACCCAAAAGTCGAGTAGCATGAGGTTTTCGACCGCGCCGGCGAGGCACAGCAGATTTCCCCAGCATGCGAATGATCCCGATGTCCCGGCCTGTGGCGACGCTGTCGCTGGCAGCGAGCTGTCTGATGATGAGCGGCTGTTCGTGGTTCTACACGTTCCTGCCGTTTTCGTATTCGCGCCTGCCGGTGCCGAAGGCGGCATCCGCGCGCGGCGCGACGCGCGCCGAGATCATCCGCGCGGGCGGCAACCCGCGCAGCGTATGGATGGTCCGCAACGGCAGCGGCGTCTGCTACAACTACCAGCTCGATCACGGCGACCAGCATCGCCCGTATTTCGTCGTGTTCGACGAGGCGGGCGTCGTCACGCAGCATGGCTTCGATACGTGCATGGAGGCCGATCGCAGAGGGCTGCTCCAGACGCAGAAAGCCAGCGCGAGGTAGCGCGCCGCAGCCCGGCGGCATCGATTCGAACCGTTATGCGATCGTATCGACCACGCCGCCGTCGACCCGCAACGCGGCACCCGTCGTCGCCGATGCCTGCGGCGAACACACGTACACCACCAGATTCGCGACCTCAGCGGGCGTCGCCGGCCGCTGGATGATCGAGCTCGAGCGCTGCGTGCGCACGAAGTCGACCGCGACCTCGTCGATGCTGCGGCCGGTTTCGTCGGCGGTTTTCTTCAGCAGCGACCGCACACCCTCGGACAGCGTCGGCCCCGGCAGCACCGAATTGACGGTGACGCGGCTGCCGGCCGCGAGCTTCGCGAGCCCGCGCGCGATCGACAGCTGCGCGGTCTTCGTGAAACCGTAATGAATCATGTCGACCGGAATGTTCAGCGCCGATTCCGACGAGATGAACACGACGCGTCCCCAGTTTCGCTCGAGCATCCCCGCCATGTAATGCCGTGCGAGCCGCACGCCGGACATCACGTTGGTCTGGAAGTAATGCATCCATTCGGCGTCGTCGATGTCGAAGAACGGCTTCAGCCCGTAGATCCCCGCATTGTTCACGAGGATGTCGGCCTGCGACGCGGCGCGCGTGACGCGGGCTGCGCCGTCGCTGTCGGACAGGTCCGCGGCGACGCCTTCGACGGTCGCGCCCGGCGCCGCGGTGCGCAGGTGCGCAAGCGCGGTCTGCACCGACGCTTCGCTGCGTCCGTTGACGACGACCCGCGCGCCGGCGTGTGCGAGCCCTTCGGCGATCGCAAGGCCGATGCCGGCCGTGGAAGCGGTGACGACTGCCGTCTTGCCGTTCAGATCGATATGCATGGTCGTGAAAGGGCGGTGAGGGGGAGGGAAGCCGCCGGACCTGCCGCGGCGGCCGGAATTCAAAGCTTAGGCGAAACCGCGCGATTCGCCAGCGCGGCGATTGCGTCGCGCCGGGCGGTCTTGTAGGGTAGGCGTTTGCCATCCCCCGGGAGTCCTCGCGTGAACCGCCGCACCGTCAAACCCGTCGTGCCGTCGCCGTTCTGGCGCGATGCCGCGCTGCCGTTCATCGAGGCGCGCACCGTCGACGACGGGCGCGCGATCTGCTACGTGAAGCACACGCACGATACGTTTTCGCTCGGCGCGATCGTCGGCGGCACCAGCACCTACCTGAACGGCGCGACCAACGAACGCATCGGACGCGGCGCGCTCGTGATCATCGATCCCGAACAGGTCCATGCGTGCAACCCGGACGGGCCGCACGCGTGGGCGTACCGGATGGTCTATGTCGACGTGCCGTGGCTCGCGCGGCTGCAGCATGCGCTCGGCCGCGATCCGAACACGGATTTCCATGGTTTTTCGCAGAAGCTGACCGATCGGCGCGACCTGTTCGCGAATTTCGCGGGCTTCTATCGCACGCTCGTCGCGCCCGGTGTCGAGCCGCTCGGCAAGGAGAGCGCCGCGGTCGGGTTCTTCACGCGGCTGCACGACGTGCTCGATCCGGCCGCGCCGCGCACGCGGCGCGCCGGCGACAACGCGAAGCTCGCGCGCGCGGCCGACTACATCGCCGGCCATTGCCGCGACGCGGTGACGCTCGACGCGATTTGCGCGGCGGCCGATCTGTCGCCTTCGTATCTGATCCGCGCGTTCAATGCGCGCTACGGGATGACGCCGCATGCGTTCCTGATCGACCGACGCGTGCAGTACGGGCGCGCGGAACTGCGTCGCGGGCGGCCGATCGCGGATGTCGCGCTCGATGCGGGGTTCGCCGATCAGGCGCACTTTCAGCGGGCGTTCCGGCGGATTGCGGCTGCGACGCCCGGGCAATACCGTGCTGCTGAGGGCTGAGGGCTGAGGGCTGAGGGCTGAGGGCTGAGGGCCGAGGGCCGAGGGCCGAGAGCCGAGAGCCGAGAGCCGAGAGCCGAGAGCCGAGAGCCGAGAGCCGAGTGCCGAGAGCCGAGTGTCGAGTGCCGAGTGTCGAGTGCCGAGTGTCGAGTGCCGAGTGTCGAGTGTCGAGTGTCGAGTGTCGAGAGCCGAGAGCCGAGTGCGGGCAGCCGGCCATGCACGTCGGCAAGCCGGTTGTCAGCGTGAATCGCGGTGCATGAGCCCCGGCTTCACGCATCGAGCAGGTAAAGCGCGCTGCCCGCGAGCAGCAGCGCCATCACCCGGTTGAACACGCGCATCCTGCGCGCATTCGCGAGACGGTGCCGTAGCGACGCGCCCGCGTAGGACCAGCACGCGATCGCCATCGGCCGCGTACGCGCCCATCGCGGCGACGCACGCGAGCCATGCCTTCGGGTTCAGCCACTGCATCGCGGCGCCCGCGGCCGCGGACGGTCCGGCGACCTGCGCATCGGGCGACAGCCGGCCGTCGTCGAGTGCGAGGCGCAGCGCCATGTACAGCAGGAACGCGATCCCCGACCATTGCGTCGCCGTCGTCAGCACGGGCCAGCGTACCAGCGCCGCATGCAGGCCGAGGCCGATCAACAGGAACAGCGCGACAAAGCCGAGCGTCGCGCCGGCCGCATAGCGCAGGCTCGCGCCGAGACCATAGCGCGCGCCGGAACTGAGCGCGACGATGTTGACGGGACCAGGGGTGATCGACGATGCGAGCGCGAACGCCGCCATCGAAACCAGAATGCTCATCGGATGCCTCCATGCGTAGAAGAAAGTCGCATCGAGGCTACGGGAGCGGGGCGGGTGCGTATTGAAGAAAACTGCCCTTGGCTTGTCTGGCCGTCAACAGCGCACGGTCACATTCGGCGGCACGCGCCGCGGACAGGGCGCGATGCGTCAGTGCAGCGCGCGCGGCGCACCGGTCGGGGCCGGGGACGCGTCCGCCGCCCGCGCCGGCTCGCCCGGCTGGATCGCGCCGCCGGCGCACGGCTGCGTCGATACGGAGAAGCCGAACGTATTGACGCCGCCCGCGCACGCGACGAACACGCTGCCGCCATGCATTTCCGCGACGGCCTTGACGATCGACAGCCCGAGCCCGTGGTTCTCCTTGCTGTTCGCGCGGGCTTCCTCGAGCCGGTAGAAGCGCTCGAACATGTGCGCGCGGTGCGCGACGTCAATCGGCGCGCCGGGGTTCGCGACCGACAGCTCGACGAGCGCGTCGCGACGCGTGATCGTCACGTGCAGCGTCGCGCCCGGCGCCGAATGCTGGATCGCATTGATCAGCAGGTTCGTCATCGCGCGGCGGAACAGCGACGGGTCGACGCTCGCGCGCGCATCGCCGTGCAGCTCGGCATGCAATTGCGCCTCGTCGAGCGGAATCTCCAGGAAGTCGAGCATGCGCCGCACCTCGTCCGCGAGCGACACGTCCTTCAGGTCGCTCGCGCGTTCGCCGCGATCGCTGCGCGACAGGAACAGCATGTCGTTGACGATCACGCGCAGCCGCTCGAATTCCTCGAGGTTCGACTGCAGCGTCTGACGCATCCGCTCGACCGAGCGATCGCGGCTCGTCAGCGCGACCTGCGTCTGGCCGATCAGGATGCTGACCGGCGTGCGCAGCTCGTGCGCGACATCCGCGTTGAACGCCTCGAGCCGCTCGTAGGCCTGCTGGATCCGTTCGAGCGCGCCGTTGAACGACGCGGCGAGATCGCGCAACTCGGCGGGCAGTGCGTCGGTCTTCAGCCGCTGATGCCGGTTCACGTGATTGACGGCCGCCGCCTCCTGCGACAGGCGGTCGAGCGGCGCGAGGCCGAAGCGCGCGACCGCGCGGCCGAGCAGCAGCGTGATGCCGGTCGCGACCGCGATCAGCGCGGCCAGCGTCCACCCGAAGCGCCGCAGCATCCGCTGCGTGCGCTCGCACGATGTCGCGACGACCAGCTTCAGCGCCGGCCGCTCGCCGCTGCCGGCTACCGTCACGGTCTTCGTCATCACGTCGTAGCTGCTGTCGTTGAACCGGTAGCGCTGGTACGTGCCGAACGGTGCGCCATGCGGCGTGCCGTTCACCGGATGCCCGAAGCGGAACGCCGGATCGGGGCCGTCGACCTGATAGTGCGTCGAGCCGTCCGGTGGTTGGAGATCGGCGAGCTTTTCCTGCGTGAGGTGCCAGCGCGCGGCCGTGTTGACATGCGACACGATCATCTCGACCACTTTCGTGCGCGTGTCGAGCGTCGCGCGCAGTTCCGCGAACAGCTGCCGCTCCATCATCACGAACAGGCCGCAGCCGACCAGCGTGAACACGAGGAACGACACGATGCCGAACATCGCGGACAGGCGCAGCGTGATCGATCGTTTCATGCGTGCCTCTCGCCGTCGCCGTCCTCGCGCACCTCGAGGACGTAGCCCATGCCGCGGATCGTGTGCAGCAGCTTGTCGGCGAACGGGCCGTCGAGCTTCGCGCGCAATCGCTTGATCGCGGTCTCGACGACGTTCGCGTTGCTGTCGAAGTTCACGTCCCACACGAGTTCGGCGATCGTCGTCTTCGACAGCACTTCGCCGCTGCGGCGCGCGAGCACGCCGAGCAGCTGGAACTCCTGTGCCGTGAGGTCGAGGCGCGTGCCGTCGCGCGTCGCGCGGCGGCCGATCAGGTCGACGCGCAGGTCGCCGATCGAGATCAGCGTCGACTCCTGCACACGCGCGCGGCGCGTCAGCGCGCGCAGCCGCTCGATCAGCTCGAGGAACGAGAACGGCTTCGTCAGGTAGTCGTCCGCGCCGCCGCGCAGCCCGCGCACGCGGTCGTCGACGCGGTCGCGCGCGGTCAGCATGATCACGGGCGTCTGCTTTTGCGCGCGCAGCGCACGCAGCACGCCGAAGCCGTCGAGCTTCGGCAGCATCACGTCGAGCACGACCACGTCGTAGTCGAACTCGACGGCCTTCCATGCGCCGTCCTCGCCGTCGAGCGCGGTATCGACGACCCAGCCTTCCTCGGCGAGGCCGCTCTTCAGGTATTCGACCACCTTCGGTTCGTCTTCGACGATCAGGACTTTCATGTTCGGTTCCGTTGTCGGAGTTATCGGGCCGTCGCGACCTCGGACGTCGCGGGGCCGGCCGCCGTGCCGACGTCCCAGCCGCCGCCGAGCGCCTTCGCGAGGAACACGACGAGCGCCGCGCGCTGGCCCTGGATCTGCACGGCCTGGCGTTCGCTCGTCAGCTGCTGCTGCTCGGCGGTCAGCACGTCGATGAACGGCGTCAGACCGCCGGCGTAGCGGTCCTGCGCGAGCGCGACCAGCTTGCGCGCGTCGTCGACCGCGGCGGCGGCTTGCCGCGCGGCCTCGTCGAGCACCGACAGGCCCGTGACCGCATTCTGCACCTCCTGGAACGCGGTGAGCACGGTCTGCCGGTAGTTCGCCTGTGCGGCGACGTAGCCCGCCTGCGCGAAATCGACGCCGGCTTTCAGCCGGCCGCCTTCGAACAGCGGCTGGCTCACGGAAGCGCCGACTGACCACAGCAGCGCCGGTACCGTGAAGAGCCCCGAGAAGCGCGTCGCATCCCAGCCGATGTCGGGCGACAGCGTGATGCGCGGGAAATACGCGGCGCGCGCGACGCCGATCTGGGCGTTCGCGGCGGCCATCGCGCGCTCGGCCGACGCGACGTCGGGACGGCGCTGCAGCACGTCGCTCGGCACGCCGGTCGGCAGCGGCGGCGCGTTGATCGGCACGACGCGCGGCGGCAGCGAGAACGATGGCGCGGGCGTGCCGACGAGCGTCGCGAGCGCGGTTTCGACCTGCGCGCGCTGCTGGATCAGCAGTTGCGCCTGCGTGCGCGTCGCGTCGAGCTGCGCGCGCTGCTGCAGCAGGTCGAGCCCCGACACCGCGCCGAGGTCGTGGCGCGCCGACACATAGTCGAGCGCCTTCTGCTGGAGGTCGATCGACCGGTTGACGACGTCGATCTCGGTGTCGAGCTCGCGCAGCGACAGGTAGCTCGACGCGAGATCCGCGGTCAGCACGAGGCGCGCGTTCGCGAAATCGTCGCGCGCCTGCTCGGTGCTCGCGTGCGCCGATTCGACGCTGCGCCGCACGCGGCCGAACAGGTCGAGTTCGTAGCTGACGCTCGCGCCCACCTGGATGTCGTTCTGCACGGTCGACGCGCTCGCTGTCGCGTAGTTCGTCTGCGGCCGGTCCGCGGAGATCTTGAAGCGCTGGCCGCTCGCGTTCAGGTTGACGGCCGGATACTGCGCGGACGCGACGGACGCCAGCGTCGCCTTCGCCTGGTCGTAGCGTGCGGCGACAACCTTGAGGCTCTGGTTGTTGCGCAAGGCCTCGGTCTCGAGCGCGTCGAGCTGCGGATCGCCGAACGCGGTCCACCACGCGGGATCGAGCGGTGCATGCGCGGGCGCGGCCGGCTGCCAGTACGCATCGGCCGGATCGACGTGCCACGCGGCGGGCGTGTCGACGTCGGGCCGCCGGTAGTCGGGGCCGACGGTGCAGCCGGTCAGCGAGGCGAGGGTGGCGAGCGCGGCGGCCAGCGCGGCCGGCCGCAGCGCGAAGCGGGTGCGCGTCACGTCTTTGCCCCCGCGGCGGCGGACGCCGGCTTCGGCGCCGCGTTCGTCACAGCGACCGGATCGCCGTTCGCGACCGAATCGCTCGGGTTCACGACGAGGCGGTCGTCCGGCGTGACGGGGCCGTCGATCTCGAGCGTCTGACCGACCGTGCGCACGACCGTCACCGGCTTCAGGCGAATCTGCCCGTTCGCGTCGACGGTCGCGACCGTCGGGCCTTCCGCGCGGAACAGCAGCGTGTTGGCCGGCACCGACAGGCGGCCGACCGGCGTCATCGGCAGCGTCGCCTGCACATAGGCGCCCGGCAGCAGCCGGCCGTCGGGGTTCGGCAGCGTGATCTCGATCTGCAGCGAACGGGTGGCGACGTCGATGGCTTCGGCCGTGCGCGTGATCGTCCCGTCGAATGTCTGGCCCGGCAGCTCGGCCTGCGCGACGCTCACGTGCTGGCCGGTCTTGACCTGCTGCGCATAGGCCTGCGGCACCTGCACGTAGAGGCGCAGCCGGTCGGCCTGCACGACGGTGAACAGCGACCGGCCGCCGTTGCCGGAGTTGACGAGATCGCCGACGTCGACGTTGCGCTGCGTGACGATCCCGTCGATCGGCGCGACGATCCGCTGGAAGCCCTTCAGCTCGGTCAGCCGGCGCACGTTCGCGTCGGCTGCCGCGAGGTTCGCGGCGCCCTGGTTGTACGCACCTTGCCGGTCATCGAGTTCCTGCTGCGAGACGGCGTCGCGCTGGCGCAGCTGCTGCGCGCGGTCGAACGACGTCTTCGCGAGCGCGAGCGCCGCCTGCGCCTGCTGGCGCTGCGCGCTCGCCTGCGCGAGCTCCTGGTTCAGCTCCGGCGTGTCGAGCTCGGCGAGCAGCTGGCCCTGCTTCACGTGCGCGCCGATGTCGGCCTGCCAGCGCAGCACATAGCCGCTCGCACGCGCGTAGATCGGCGCCTCGACGAAGCCGCGCAGCGTGCCGGGCAGCGTCAGGTGGCCGCCGTGCGCGGCATCGGCCGGGTGTACGACGCTCACGTACTGACGCGCGTTCTGCTCGGTGATCGCGTCGAGCCGGTTGCGGTTCACGACGTTCGTGACGACGGTGCGCGCAGCGCCTGCCGCCAGCAGCACGCCGACCACGATCAGCACGATCCGCGCACGGCGCCAGACGCCCGCCCGCGCGGGCAGGTCGAGCCCGTGTTCGTCTACCTGGATGCCGACGGAGCTGTGATGTTTCTCTTCCATGAATTCAACCGGTCAGATCAATAGGCTTGGCAGGTCAGTGTCCGGCGGCCTTGCGCGCGCGCCGCCGCGCGAGCCGCGCATGGACGCCCGCGAACACGAGCGGGACGAACAGCAGCGTCGATACCGTCGCGAACAGCAGCCCGCCGATCACCGCGCGGCCGAGCGGCGCGTTCTGCTCGGCGCCTTCGCCGAGCCCGAGCGCCATCGGCACCATGCCGATGATCATCGCGAGCGCGGTCATCAGCACCGGGCGGATCCGGGTCGCGCCGGCCTCGAGCGCGGCAGTGAGCGGCGGCGCGCCGGCCGCGAGGCGCTGGCGCGCGAACGACACGACGAGAATGCTGTTCGCGGTCGCGACGCCGACCGTCATGATCGCGCCCGTCAGCGCGGGCACGCTCAGGTGCGTGCCGGTGATGAACAGCATCCACGCGATGCCGGCGAGCGCGGCGGGCATTGCGCTGATGATGATCAGCGGGTCGAGCCACGACTGGAAATTCACGACGATCAGCAGGTACACGAGCACGATCGCCATCGCGACGCCCGCACCGAGCCCGATGTACGACGTGCGCATCGTCTCGATCTGGCCGCGCATCGTCAGCGCGGTGCCGCGCGGCAGCGTCGCGCGCGCGTCGGACACGATCTTGCCGATCTCGTCCGCGACCGAGCCGAGGTCGCGGCCCTCGACGCTCACGTACAGGTCGATCGCCGGGCGGATGTTGTAGTGCGTGAACACGGCCGGCTCGCTCACGGTGCGCATCTGCACGAGGTTGCCGAGCAGTTGCAGCGGCTCGCCGGTGCGGCCCGCGGACACGGGCGTGCCGAGCAGGTCGCCGACCGAGCCGATGTCGTATTGCGGGGACTGGATCGCGAGCGGGTACTGCACGCCCGTCTTCGGGTTCACCCAGAACGACGGCGTCGTCTGCGCGCTGCCGGACAGCGAGATCAGCATGTTCTGCGCGACATTCTGCGCGGAGAGGTTGAGCTGCTGCATGCGCGTGCGGTCCATGTCGGCTACGAGAGTCGGCTGGTCGTTGCGCTGCAGCACGTGCGCGTCGACCGCGCCGGGGATTTGCCTGACTTTTTTCATCAGGCGGCTCGCGATTGCCATGTTACTCGCGAGATCGTTGCCGAGCACCTGCACGTCGATCGCGGCCGGCTGACCGAAGTTGAGGATCTGCGTGATGATGTCCGACGGCTGGAAGAAGAATTCGGCGCCGGGGAAGCGTTCCGGCAAGCGCGCGCGCAGCGCCTCGACGTAACGCTGCGTCGGTGCGTGGCCGGGCTTCAGCGCGATCAGGATCTCGCCGTCGAGCGAGCCGATCGTGCCCGCGTTGCTGTACGACAGGTTGATGCCGCTGATCGGCTGCCCGAGGTTGTCGACGATCGCGCCGAGCTCGTCCGGCGGCACGATCTCGCGCACGACGCGTTCGACCTCGTCGGCGAGGCGCGCGGTCTCCTCGATCCGGTAGCCGGTCGGCGCGCGCATGTGCAGCCGGATGTTGCCGGAATCGGCATTCGGGAAGAAGTCGCGGCCGAGCGCGAACACGAGCCCCGTCGACAGCACGCAGAAGCCGAGAAAGCACATCGCGTAGAAGCGGCGGCGCACCAGCAGCATGCTGAGCAGCACGATGTACGACGCGCGCAGCCGCTCGAACGCGTGGTTGAAACGGTGATGCACGCGCGCGAAGCGCGACGTCGAATGATCGGGCCCGACAGTTGCCTGCTGCGGGCGGAACAGCAACATCGCCATCGTCGGCACGAGCGTGCGCGACAGCACGTACGACGCGAGCATCGCGAACACGACGGCCTCGGCGAGCGGCACGAACAGGAAGCGCGCGACGCCCGTCAGGAAGAACATCGGCACGAACACGATGCAGATGCACAGCGTCGACACGAACGCCGGCACCGCGATCTCGCCCGCGCCTTCGAGGATCGCGTCGTGCAGCCCGGTGCCGAGATGCAGGTGGCGCTCGATGTTCTCGATCGTCACGGTCGCGTCGTCCACCAGGATGCCGACCGCGAGCGCGAGCCCGCCGAGGGTCATGATGTTGATCGTCTCGCCGAGCGCCGACAGCGCGATCAGCGACGTGAAGATCGACAGCGGGATCGAGATCGCGATGATCAGCGTGCTGCGCCAGTTGCCGAGGAACAGCAGGATCATCAGCGCGGTCAGCACGGCGGCGATCAGCGCCTCGTGGATCACGCCCTGCACGGCGGCGTTGACGAACACCGACTGGTCGAACAGCGGCGTGACCGTGAGGCCTTCCGGCAGCGTCGGGATCACCTTCGGCAACAGTGTCTTCAGGTCGGACACGACCTTCAGCGTCGACGCGTCGCCGCTCTTCAGGATCGACACCAGCACCCCGCGCTGGCCGTTCTGCCGCACGATGTTGGTCTGCGGCGAGAAGCCGTCGCGCACGGCCGCGACCTCGCCGAGATAGGTGGTCGCGCCGTTCACGGTCTGCAGCGGCAGGCGGCTGATGTCGGCGATGGTGTCGGCAGACGCGTTGGTGTCGATCCGGTATTCGGTCTGGCCCATCTTCGCGGTGCCGGTCGGCAGCACGAGGTTCTGTGCGTTGACCGCGTTGACGACGTCGGCGGGCGTGAGGCCCTTCGACATCAGCGCCTTCGAATCGATGTCGACCGCGACGACGCGCGTGCGGCCGCCGTACGGGAACGGCACCTGTGCGCCGGGAATCGTGATCAGCTGCGGGCGCAGGAAGTTCAGCGCGATGTCGGCGAGCGACTCCTCGCCGAGCGTCTTGCTCGACAGCCCGAGCTGGATCACCGGGATGCTCGACGCGGAATAGGTGATCACGAGCGGCGGCGTCGCGCCTTGCGGCATCTGCCGCACGATCGCCTGCGCGGACGACACGGTCTGCGCGATCGCGGTCTGCACGTTCGCGCCCGGCTGCAGGAACACCTTGACGACCGCGGTGCCGGGCAGCGTCGTCGACTCGATGTGCTGGATGTTGTTGACGGTCGTCGTCAGGATCCGCTCATGCACCGACGTGATGCGGTCCGTCATCTCCTTCGCCGACAGCCCGTTGTAATTCCAGATCACGCTGATCACCGGGATGTTGATCGACGGCAGCACGTCGACGGGCGTGCGCATCAGTGCGAGCGGGGTGGCCAGCACGATCATGATGGCCATCACGATGAACGTGTACGGGCGCCTGAGCGCGAGATTGACGATCCACATGGAAGCAGCGGGGAGGCGGCGGTCAGACGTTGGTAATGGGCACCCGAATGATAGGCGCGCGCGCCAAGCGGGTTACTGACACGAAACTGGCGGAATTGTCAGTTTCGTGCGCGCGGCCGCGAATGGGTCGGGATGGTCAGACCGTTCAGATCTGCTCCATCCCGACCCGCGCGAGTTCCGCCAGGTCGACGACCTCGATCTGGTTGTACGCGAGCCGCAGCACGCCGCGTTTTTCCAGCTGCTGCAGCGCCTGGTTGATCCGCTGGCGCGACACGCCGACCAGCATGCCGAGTTCTTCCTGCGAGATCGCGAGCGCCGGGCCCGTGTCCGGGTAGAGGCTCGGGTTGAACAGCTGCGCGAGCGACTGCGCGACGCGCGCGTCGACGTCGAGCAGCCGGCTGTTCTGGATCGACGCGATGAACTCGCCCATCCGGTTGTTCAGCTGATGGATCACGAAGCGGGTGAACGGCAGGCTGCTGTCGAGCAGCGCATGGAACGTGTCGGCCGGCACGAACAGCACCGTCGAGCGCTGGATCGCGACGACCTCGTACTTGCGCGGCTCGCGCTTGATCACGCTGCCTTCGCCGAACCAGCCGCCCGACGGCACCCCGGAGAACGTGCAGCCGCGCCCCGACGCGTTGAAGATCGCGAGCTTCAGCAGCCCGCGATGTACGCCGATCCAGTATTCGGACGGCGCGAGCCGCCGCGCGATCACGTCGCCCGCGTCGCGGCATTCGGCATGAGACTGGGCGAGCACGAGCGCCTGGTGTTCGGGGGCGAGCGCGCGGAACCACGCGCACTGGCCGAACAGCACGGGCAGCGGGGCGGGCTCGGCCGGCACGTCGGGCGCGGGTGCGTCGAGGGGAGCGAGAACGTCGTCGTGCATGGATCCGGGTTTGCGAGGATAGGGATAACACGCGGGGCGTGCGGAGGACTCTGTCGTTTCGATGACAGACGCCCCACAATATCGCCCGTTAGGCTATCTCGAATTGAACCATATCAAAACGATTCGAGGCGCATGCGCCTCGTGGGAGACAGGATCATGACGCAGATGTTCGAAGCCGGCCTCGCTCGCCGCGACGCCAATTACGTGCCGCTCACGCCGATCGACTTCCTGGTGCGCACGGCCGAGGTCTACGGCGAGCGCCTCGCGATCGTGCACGGCGACGTGCGGCGCACGTGGCGCGAAACCTACGCACGCGCGCGTCGCCTTGCGAGCGCGCTTGCGCAGGCCGGCGTCGGCCGCGGCGACACCGTCGCGGCCGTGCTGCCGAACATCCCGGCGATGGTCGAGGCGCACTTCGGCGTGCCGATGGCGGGCGCCGTGCTCAATACGATCAATACGCGACTCGACATCGCGTCGGTGCTGTTCATGCTGCGCCACGGCGAAGCGAAGGTGCTGATCGTCGATACCGAATACGCGGAGCTCGCGCAGCGCGCGGCGCTGGAAATCCCGGGGCTGAAGATCGTCAGCGTCGCCGACGCGATGCCGGCCGACCCCGCGCGCTTCGCGGGCGCGACCGACTACGAGGCGTTCGTCGCCGGCGGCGACCCCGGCTACGCGTGGACGCCGCCCGCCGACGAATGGGACGCGATCGCGCTGAACTACACGTCCGGCACGACCGGCGACCCGAAGGGCGTCGTCTATCACCACCGCGGCGCGTACCTGGCCGCGATCAGCAACATCCTCGAATGGGATATGCCGAAGCACGCGGTCTACCTGTGGACGCTGCCGATGTTCCACTGCAACGGCTGGTGTTTCCCGTGGGCCGTTGCGGCGCGTGCGGGCGTGAACATCTGCCTGCGCAAGTTCGACGCGAAGACGGTGTTCGACCTGATCCGCCGCGAGCGCATCACGCACTACTGCGGCGCGCCGATCGTGCAGAGCGCGATCGCGAACGCGCCGGCCGAGTGGCGCGAAGGGATCGACCATACGGTGCACGCGATGGTCGCGGGCGCGGCGCCGGCGCCGGCCGTGATCGCGAAGATGAAGGAGATCGGCTTCGACCTGCTGCACGTGTACGGGCTGACCGAGGTGTACGGCCCCGCGACGGTCTGCGCGAAGCAGGCGCACTGGGACGAGCTGCCCGACGACGAGCTCGCGCGGCTCAACGCGCGGCAGGGCGTGCGCTACCACCTGGAAGCGGGCGCGACGGTGCTCGACCCCGACACGATGGCGCCGGTGCCGGCCGACGGTGAAACGCTCGGCGAGATCATGTTCCGCGGCAACATCTGCATGAAGGGCTACCTGAAGAACCCGCACGCGACCGACGAGGCATTCCACGGCGGCTGGTTCCATACCGGCGATCTCGGCGTGCTGACGCCGGACGGGTACATCCGCATCAAGGATCGCCGCAAGGACATCATCATCTCGGGCGGCGAGAACATCTCGAGCATCGAGGTCGAGGACGCGCTGTACCGGCATCCGGCCGTCGCGGTCGCAGCCGTCGTCGCGATGCCGGACCCGAAGTGGGGCGAGGTGCCGTGCGCGTTCGTCGAGCTGCGCGACGGTGCGAGCGCCACCGAGGAGGAGATCATCGCGCACTGCCGCCAGCTTCTGGCGGGCTTCAAGGTGCCGAAGGTCGTGCGCTTCGGGGAGCTGCCGAAGACGTCGACCGGCAAGATCCAGAAATTCCAGCTCCGCAATGCGGTCGGCTCGGACAAGGCGATCGATCTGGCGGGCGACGCGAAGAAGGGGTGAGCAGGCGCGCGGCGTGCGACTTGCGCACGCCGCGTCAACGCGGGGCGAGCCAGGCGATCGCGAGACAGCGGCCCACCGTCGCGAGCGTGACGATCGCGACGGAGTTCGGCAGCGGTTCGCGCAGCACGCCGGCGATCACCGTCAGCGGCCGGGCAACACGCGGGCCGCGCGTTCGCACGTTCAATTCCAGCCGGCCATGATCGCGCCCATGCCGACGAGCAGGCCGCCCGTCACGCGGTTCATCGCGCGCATCCGCGCCGGCCGCTGCAACGCGCGGCTCAGCCGGTGCGAGAACAGCGCCATCGACGCGACGCCACCCGCGAACATCAGCGCGAACGTCGCCGCGAGCAACAGAAACTGAAGGTTCAGGCTCCATTCGGCGTTCGTGCTGATGAATTGCGGAAAGAACGACGGAAAGAACAGCAGCGTCTTCGGATTCAGGCCCGAGGTCGCGACGCCGCGCCAGAACAGTGCGCGTCCGGCGTCGGATGGCGGCTCGACGATTCCGGCCGATGCCGATGCCGATGCGGATGCGGCGGGCGCGTTGGCCGGCGCACGGTTGATCCATTGCTTGCACCCGAGCCAGACCAGATACGCGGCGCCCGTCCAGCGCAGCACGGTGAGCGCGCGCGCGTCGATATGCACGAGCGAGTTCAGGCATAGCGCGGTCAGCGCGAGTTGCAACAATACGGCGAGCGTGCCGCCCCATACGCAAGGCAGTGCGCGCCGCCAGCCGGTGCGCAGCGCCTGGTTCATCGTGAGGAGGTTGACGGGGCCGGGGGCGTAAACGAGAACGATGGAAGCAGCAAGGAACGACAGGTAAAGCCTGAACGACATGACAGGAAGTGCAAGAACGGGGAGACAGGCACCGGCGTCGTACGCGGCCGGATAGGCGCACGGGCGGCGGTGATCGAATGCCTGCGTGCCCGGCACCGCAACTCGTGATTGCGGCCATGCGTCCCGCTGCGAAGGGGTTGTCGCGGGGAGCGTGCCGGGCATCAGGCATGGAGAAAATGTATCAAGCCGGCAGGTTAAAAGGCTTCCTGTTTTCCAGCTGATTGGCGCGAAAACCGGAATCCTGTTCAGATAGAATTCGAGTTTTCAGTAGAAGATTCTTCCTGTCATGGCTACACGCGAACGCTCACCGAAAACGCTCGACAATCAGGACCGCAAGATCCTCGGCGCACTGCAGAAAAACGCGCGCCTTTCGAACGCCGAACTCGCCGAACAGATCGGGATGTCGACGACCTCGTGCTGGAATCGCACGCGGCAACTCGAACTCGACGGCTACATCGACGGCTATGTCGCGCTCGTCAACCAGCGCATGCTCGGTTACGCGGACATCGTGATCCTCGAAGTGACGCTCGATCGTCACGAGGACGACGCGCTGGCCCGCTTCGGCGCGGAACTCGCGGCGCTGCCCGAGGTGCTCGAGGCCTATCTGGTGTCGGGTGACTACGACTACTGGATCAAGGTCGCCGTGGATGGCACGGCCGGATACGAGCGGTTCCTGCGCGAGAAGCTGTACAAGATTTCGAGCATCCGCCACAGCCGCTCGATGTTCGCGCTGCGCTGCATGAAGGACGTGCCGTCGATTCAGGTGTGAGTGTGCGGGGGGCGGTTGGCCGGCCTTCGGTGAAGGATCGACCCGCAGGGCTGCGCGATCGCGCGGTGGAGGGGCGGTGAGCGCCTGTATCGGAAGCGTGGTCAGCCCGTTTCCGGGCTCACGGTGCAGCTGTCCTGTACCGGACGGCGTGCGCGTTCAGCGCGCACAGCCACAAGCAAAGGCCGGCGATCGTACGCCGGCCGGCGTCCGGTCGTTCCGTTCAGCGCGGGAGGCGCGCGTGCGCTTCAGCGATGATCGCGCAGTTTTCGAGGTGGATTGCCCATGCTTCTGCAAGCAGCGAGCCAACACGCTCGAGCCAGCCAGCGGATTGGTTGGAACGGTCGGAGACATTAGACGTTTGCATGACGGAGCCCCATTAAGGTGGCGAGTTAGGGATAACCCTAATCATAAGGGAATCCCGCCGCGTTGTGAAATGTGATTTTGTAATATGGGAATTACAACCTCATTTTGTTGCCGCGGCGCAACATGACGTGTGCCGTCTCCGCCCGCGGCACGCTGCTGCTTCCTTGCCTTGCGGTGCTTGATCCGGCTCGGCTCGGCTCGGCGCAGGCGCGTGTGCTACCCGTGGCGTCCGGATTCAATTTCGATATGGCGTGTGAGACGTGCGCGCGCCGAGACAGCGACGGAGCGCAGTCTCGGCGGGAGAAGCACGATCGGGCGGGACTGGGCGGGGATGAAGGCGGATATTCCGGTCGCGGCGATTACCCGCCGATCCACCCGAACCGCCATGACAGCCGCCGCGTGGCGGCCAGCAGCGCCTGCGCGAGATCGCTGTCGCGGCCACGCGGGAAGCCGCGCGACGAACCGATGATCGCGATCACCAGCCGGATGCTGCCGGTGTGGTCGAAGACGGGCGCGGCGACCGTCGCGATGCCGGGCACCGGCGCGTCGAACGCGTAGTCGAGGCCTTCCGCGCGGATCTGCGCGAGCTGCGTGCGGAACGCGTCGTCGATGCGGACGGCGCCTTCGGCGGCCGGGCGGCTCGCAAGACGCACGGGCTCGTCCGCGAGCAGGTCGGCCAGCACGTCGTCCGGCACGCACGCGGCGAACGTGCGGCCGATCGCGGTGTGGACGAGCGACATCACGGTGCCGACCTGCAGGCTCACGTGCTGCGGCCGCGCCGATTCCTCGAAGCGGATCACGGTCGGTCCGAGCGGCCCGAGCGTCGCCGCCGCGATGCTCATGTCGGTCGCTTCGGCGAGCGCGACAATCTCGGCTTCCGCGTCGCGGGTCGGCGACACGCGCTGCATCGCGACCAGGCCGAGCGCCTGGCTGAGCGGCCCGGCGTCGAAGCAGCCGGCGTCGTCGCGGCTCAGCAACCCGATCTTGATCAGGCTCACCAGATGCGGAAACGCCTTCGCGGCGGGCATGTCCGCCGCCGCCGCGAGATCGCGCAGCGGCAGCGCGCGACCCGCCGACACGAGCGCGAGCAGCAGGTCGCCCGTGCTGTCGAGCGCGTTGATGCCGCGCTGCACTTTTGTGTCGTCGGCGAGGGCGGGCGGCATGCACGGCACCAACGGGGCGGCCGCGCCCGGCGCCGCGTCGTCCGGCGCGCCGAGCGATGCGGTCGCCTGTTGCGCGGCATCCCGCAGCGCGGCCGCGACCGGGCCGTCCCACGCGACATCGATGGAGCCGGTCGAACCGATCACCGTCAGCGCGAGCTGCAGCCGCCCGTCGGCATCGAGCACCGGCACGCTCAGGCTGCTGACGCCGGGGCTCGGCAGGTCGACGCCGCGCTCGATGCCGCGCCGGCGGATCTCGTCGAGACGCGCCTCGCGCTCCCGTGCGGTGTCCGTCGACGGGCCGCTGTCGGCGCCCGCGAGCGTGCGGCCGGCGCCGGCCTGGCTGGCGGCCATCGCCGCAAGCAGCGCCGGTTCGGCGAATGCGGAGAACACGCGGCCGGTCGCGGTCGTCTCGAGCGACATCACCGAGCCGACGTGCAGGTTCATATGCAGCGGATAGCCACCATGCTCGAGGCGGACGATCGTCGGCCCGAGCGCGCCCGGCACGCTGAGCGCGACGGTGAAGCCGACCGCGTCGGCAAGCCGCGCCGCATGCGGGACGGCCGCGCGGTAGGCCGGCTGCCGCTCGATCGACATCAGCCCGAGCCGCAGCGACAGCGGCCCCGGCTCGTAATTGCCGGTGATCGCGTCGCGCTTCACGAGCGCGAGGCGCGTCAGGCTCACCAGATACGTATGCGCCTGCGCAGTCGACAGCGCCGCGGCCGCCGCGAGCTCGGACAGCCCGAGCGGCTTGCGCTGCCGCGCGAGCGCGTCGAGCAGCCGGCCGCCCACCTCGACACTCTGGATGCCGCGCTGCGCCTTCTGCGGCGCGTCGTCCGCGCGATCTTCGTCGTTCTGCACTGCGTCCACCTGAAATCGGAATACCCGAATGGTATCCGACGCCATTTATCGCGCCGGCCCGCACGTTTACCCGTATTAGACAATAGCAAGTAAACTTGTCATTGACAAATATTGTGGGCGGGACGATGATCCGGTCATCCCCCTCAACACATGGCTCGCAGCCACGGAACGCAACATGGCCAAAGCATTCGCCTCTCAAGCCGATCTGGAAGAGAAGAAGATCAGCTGGACCCGGCTCTCCGAGAACGCCTACGCATACACCGCCGAAGGCGACCCGAACTCGGGCGTGATCATCGGCGACGACAGCGTGCTGATCGTCGACACGACCGCGACGCCCGCGATGGCGCAGGACCTGATCGCGAAGATCCGCAGCGTGACCGACAAGCCGATCAAGCACGTCGTGCTGTCGCACTACCACGCGGTGCGCGTGCTCGGCGCGTCCGCGTATTTCGCCGAAGGCGCGCAGCAGGTGATCGCGAGCCGCGGCACCTGGGAGATGATCGTCGAGCGCGGCGAGGCCGACATGAAGTCGGAGATCGAACGCTTCCCGCGCCTGTTCGCGGGCGTCGAGACGGTGCCGGGGCTGACCTGGCCGACGCTCGTGTTCGAGCGCGAGATCACGCTGTTCCTCGGCAAGCTCGAAGTGAAGATCATGCATGTCGGCTCGGGCCACACGAAGGGCGACACGATCGTGTGGCTGCCGTCGCAGAAGGTGCTGTTCTCGGGCGACCTCGTCGAATACGACGCCGCGTGCTATTGCGGCGATGCGCAGCTCGAACAGTGGCCGGCGACGCTCGAGGCGCTGCGCGCGCTCGGCGCCGAGAAGCTCGTGCCCGGCCGCGGCCCGGCGCTGCTGAACCCGGCCGACGTGAACAAGGGCCTCGACTACACGAAGGACTTCGTCACGACGCTGCTCGCGCAGGGCCGCAAGGCCGTCGAGCAGAAGCTCGACCTGAAGGCCGCGATGGCGCTGACGCGCGAGGCGATGGATCCGAAGTTCGGCCATGTGTTCATCTACGAACACTGCCTGCCGTTCGACGTGTCGCGCGCGTTCGACGAAGCGAGCGGCATCACGCATCCGCGCATCTGGACCGCGCAGCGCGACAAGGACATGTGGGCCGCGCTGCAGGAGTGAGCGGCACGTGACGGCGGGGCGTCCGGGCGGACGTCCCGTTTTTTTTCCGTGACGGCGGCCGGTAGCGGCGACGCGTCGCGGTTTTCGATCTCACAAGAAAGCAGGGCGCATGCACGCCCTCGGAGACTGCTGCGCGCTCGATTCGCGCAGCCCGTTTGGAGAGAGACATGCCCCAATCCGTTCCTGCCGAAGCGGCGGTCGCGTCCGCGTCCGCGCCGGCTTCCGACGACCAGCTGATGTTCCGCAAGATCGCGTGGCGGATCATCCCGTTCCTGTTCCTTTGCTACGTCGTGTCGTTCCTCGACCGCATCAACATCGGCTTCGCGCAGTTGCAGATGAAGCACGACCTCGGCTTCAGCGATGCGATGTACGGCCTCGGCGCGGCCGTGTTCTACGTCGGCTACGTGCTCTGCGAGGTGCCCAGCAACATGCTGCTCGCGCGCTTTGGTGCGCGCCGCACGTTCACGCGGATCATGCTGCTGTGGGGCATCGCGTCGGTGGGGATGATGTTCGTGTCGAAGCCGTCGCATTTCTATGTATTGCGCTTCATGCTCGGCGTGTTCGAGGCAGGTTTCTTTCCCGGCATCGTGCTGTACCTGACCTACTGGTTCCCGGCGAACCGGCGCGCGGCGGTGATCTCGGTGTTCTTCGCGGGCGTCGCGGTCGCGGGCGTGCTCGGCGGCCTGATGTCGGGCTGGATCATGCGCGACATGAGCGGCGTGCTCGGCCTGTACGGCTGGCAATGGATGTTCGCGATCGAAGGCGCGCCGGCGATCGTGCTTGCGTTCGTCGCGTTCGCATACCTCGTCGACCGGCCGCAGGATGCCGCGTGGCTCACGCCGGCCGAACAGGCACGCGTCGCGTCGCTGTGCGCGCAAGGGCAGGGCCGCGACGACGCGCACGGCGCTCACGGTACGCACAGCCTCGCAGCCGCGCTGATGAATCCGCGTGTCTACCTGTTCGCGTTCATCTACTTCTCGCTGACCTGCGCGTCGCTGACGCTGAACTTCTGGATGCCGCTGATGATCCGCGATTTCGGCGTGACCGACGTCGTCGCCGTGAGCCTCTACACGGTCGTGCCGAACGCGGTCGGCGCGGTCGGCCTGATGCTGATCGCGCGCCGGTCGGACCGCACCGGCGAGCGCCGCAAGCACTTCGCGTGCTGCACGATCGGCGGCGGGCTCGCGCTCGCCGCGCTGACGCTGCATCTGCACAGCTTCGCGGCGATGCTCGCGTGCCTGTCGGTCGCGGCGACGCTGATCTTCGCCGCGCTGCCGATCTTCTGGGCCGTGCCGACTCACTACCTGTCGGGCAAGGCCGCGGCGGCGGGGATCGCGCTGATCAGCAGCATCGGCATCACGAGCGGCATCGTCAGCCCGTGGGTGATCGGCCTGATCCGCACCCGCACCGGCAGCATGGATCTCGCCGTGTATCTGCTGGCCGCGCTGCTGGTCGCGAGCGGCGCCGCGCTGATGCTCGGCGTGAAGGGCGAGCCCTTGCGGCAGGGCAGGCAGACCCGGCAGGCCTGAGCGGACGGTCGCACCGCGCCGGAATCCGGCAGCGTCGCTGCCGTACAAAACCCATCCAGGAGACAACCGATGTCTGCTCCCCTTCAAGCGGAAGCGGCGCGCGGCGCCGCTTCCGAAGCCGGCGCGCCGGACGCCGACGCGCTGTACCGCCGCATCGGCGCGCGGATCGTGCCGTTCCTGTTCGTCTGCTACATCGTGTCGATCCTCGACCGCAGCAACATCGGCTTCGCGCAACTGCAGATGCGGCAGGATCTCGGCCTGTCCGATGCGATGTACAGCCTCGGCGCCGTGCTGTTCTTCGTCGGCTACGTGTTGTTCGAAGTGCCGAGCAATGCGCTGCTGCGCCGCTTCGGTGCGCGCCGCACGTTCGCGCGGATCATGCTGCTGTGGGGCGCGGTGTCGGTCGCGATGATCACCGTCGACAGCGCACGGCATTTCTACGTGCTGCGTTTCCTGCTCGGCGTGTTCGAGGCCGGCTTCTTCCCGGGCCTCGTGTTCTACCTGACCTACTGGTATCCGGCGCGGCGGCGCGCGTCGGTGCTGTCGATCTTCTATGCGGGTGTCGCGGTCGCGGGCATGATCGGCGGGCTGCTGTCCGGCTGGATCATGCGCGGGATGTCGGGCGTGCTCGGGCTGCACGGCTGGCAATGGATGTTCGCGATCGAAGGCGCTCCGGCCATCCTGCTCGGCGTGATCGCGTGGTTCTGGCTGTGCGACCGGCCCGAGCAGGCCGCATGGCTGACGCCGGACGACAAGCGGCGGCTGGCCGACGACCTCGCGGCCGACCGCGCGCACGCGAGCGCGCAGCTGCGTGCACATTCGGCGGCGTCGCTGCGGCAGGTGCTCGCCGAGCCGCGCACGTACCTGTTCGCGTTCATCTACTTCTCGCTGACGACCGCGCTGCTGATGCTGCTGTTCTGGATGCCGTTGATGATCCGCGAGTTCGGCATCCATGACGTCGTGCAGATCAGCCTGCTGTCGATCGTGCCGAACGCGATCGGCGCGGCGGGACTGATCGCGATCGCGCGGCGCTCGGACCGGCGGCAGGAACGCCGTTGGCATTTCGCCGCGTGCGCATTCGGCGGCGCGGCGGCGCTCGCGCTGCTGACGCTGCATCTGCCGAGCCTCGTCGCGATGATGGCGCTGCTGTCGCTGGCCGCGATGCTGATCTTTGCCGCGCATCCGGTGTTCTGGGCGATGCCGTCCGCGTATTTCTCGGGCGCGGGCGCGGCGGGCGGGATTGCGCTGATCAGCAGCATCGGCGTGTCGAGCGGGATGATCACGCCGTGGATCGTCGGCGTGATCCGCACGCGGACCGGCAGCATGGATCCGGCGATGCTGATGATTGCCGGGTTGCTCGCGGCGTGCGCGGTGGCGATGCTGACGGGGATCCGGCCCGTCGCGCAGCAGGAGGGAGGGCGCTGAAAGCGCGCAGGGACGATCGTCGGAGGCGGAGCAGCCTTGCCGAAAACCGGCGGCGCGTCGATGAAACGATGACGAAAGGATGACAGCGCAGCTACAGCGAGGACCTCCTGTCCGGCATCGACAATCTCGAATGCGGCGTCGATCGTTTCCTGTTGCGTCGGCTGGTCCGTTAAGCGATCATTTCCGCGTTGCACGCGCAATACCAATACAAATTCCGGGGGCTGCAATCATGAAATGGTATCTGAAGGTACTGAAAAACTACGCCGTGTTCAGCGGGCGTGCTCGCCGCAAGGAATACTGGATGTTCTTTCTGGTGAACATCATCGTTGCGTTCGTGATCGGCGCGATCTTTGGCGTGATTGCCGCGCTGGTCGGCGACAGGTCACTCGCCAACTGGGCGCAGCTCTATAGTCTCGCCGTCCTGATTCCGGGCATCTCGGTCGCCGTCCGCCGCATTCACGATTCCGACCACAGCGGCTGGTGGGTGCTCTTTCCGATCGTCAATCTGGTGTTCCTCTGCATCGGCGGCACACCGGGCCGGAATCGTTTCGGCGACGATCCCAAAGCGGAAATCGCCGTCGGCGGCGCATGAGCGGTCCGAGCCGGCGAACGCGATAGGCGGGGGCGGCCGGTTCCGGTAACGCCCACGCCATCGTTCGCCATATGGCGAGCCTCAGCGCTCGTCCGCGAACTTGTCGCCAAACATCGGATGGCCGCCGGCGGATTCACGAATGCATGACCGCGCGCAGCGAATGCGCTGCGCGTGCAGCCGTCAGGCAACGGGAATCGGGTTGTCGGCGATCAACTGGTTGAACTGGTCGACAAACGCATGCTCGTTCGGCCCGGCGTTGTCGCGCAGCGGCTTGGCCGCATCGACGACAACCTCGGTCGTCGCGGTTTCCAGCAGCTTCATCGTCTCGGCGATGAACGCGTCGAGCGGCATTGCGCGCGGGTCGCCGCTCTTGTGAACGAGATCCGTGTCGACCCAGGGCGGTGCGATCTCGAGCACGCGCACGCTAGTGTCGCGCAGCATGAACCGTTGCGACAGCGTGTACGAATGGATCGCGGCCTTGGTGGCCGAGTACAGCGCGGTTGCTGCGAGCGGCACATAGGCGAGCACCGAACTGTTGTTGATGATGGTCGACTCGGGCTGCCGCTTCAGATGCTCGACGAACGCGGCGCTCACGCGTACCGGGCCGAGCAGGTTCGTGTCGACGAGACGCACGGCCTGCGCGTCGTCGAGCGGGCCGCCAGCATCGTCGAACGGCATGATGCCCGCGTTGTTGATCACGACGTTCAACGCCGGGTAGCGTTCGATCAGTTGCGCGGCGACTTCGCGAATCTGCGCCGCATCACCGATATCGAGTTCGACGGTGTCGATGCAGGGATGCTGTTCCGCGATTTCATCGAGCAGCGCCTTGCGGCGCCCCGCGACGATGACCTTGTTGCCACGCTGGTGAAAGGCTTCCGCCAGCGCGCGGCCGATGCCCGACGTGCCGCCGGTAATGAATACGGTATTTCCGCTGAGTTTCATGATAAGGATTCCTTGTTGGATGGGTCGGGTTCAGGTTCGATAGCCTGGCCTTATCGCGCCGTCGCGTAGCGCGGTGCAGGCGCATCGCTCGACAGGTGCGGGGCCATCGTGCGCCGCGCAGCTTCATACGCGTCCCACTCTTCGCCGGCATGCAGCGACGGAATCGTCACGAGCTCGTGACGGTCGAAGCCCGTCAACGCCGCGTCGACCATGTCGGCCGCCGACATGACGATTTCACTCGGCAGGTGCTCGAGCGGCAGTCCGCCGGTCTGCCAGAAATCGGTCGCGGTTGCGCCGGGCAGCACGGCTTGCACCTGCACACCCTTGTCGGCGAGCTCGTGGTGCAGCGACTGGCTGAACGCGAGCACGAAAGCCTTGCTGCCGCCGTAGACGCCGTTGAGCGTTTCCGGTGAGATCGCGACGATCGACGAGATGTTGATGACGGCGCCGTTGCCGCGCGCGACGAAGCCCGGGACGGCCGCATACGTGAGGCGGGTGAGCGCGGTGACGTTCAGGTCGATCAGGCGCGTCATCGCATCGACGTCGCTGTCGAGCAGCGGCGTATGCGTGCCGACGCCCGCGTTGTTGACCAGCAGCGTGATGCTGGCGTCCTGTTTCAGCTTCGCTTCGACGCCGGCAAGGGCCGCGCGGTCGTTGAGATCCGCGTCGATGATTTCGACGCTGCGGTGCGTGTCGTTCGTGATGCGGTCGGCGAGGGCGATCAGCCGGTCGCGATTCCGCGCGACCAGGATCAGGTCGTAGCCGCGGCGTGCGAGCCGCTCGGCGTAGACTGCGCCGATGCCCGACGACGCGCCGGTAATAAGGGCCGTACCTTGATGTGTCGTTGCCATGATGTCACTCCGGTTAGAGAAGCGTCGATGAACGCGTGAATGCATTCTGGCTTCGATCCGGCATGACCGAAATGACATAGATGGGTATGATTCAGGACATCGGGTGACGGCTTGGCGCCAGGAGAACGGACATGCACCGGATCGGCTTTCTGATCAGCGAAGGGTTTCAGATCATGGCGCTCGCGCCGCAGTCGGTGTTCGAGTACGCGAACTTCGTGACGGGCGAGCCGTTCTACCGGCTCGACAATTTCTCGGTGGCCGGCGGCGACGTGCACTCGTCGCTCGGCTTTGCCGTCGGCACACGGTCGTTGCGCGGGCGGGTCGACGTCGACACGTGGATCGTCGCCGGGGTCAACGATCCGGTCGGTTCACCGGCACCGAAGGAGATTCTTGCCTTCCTGCGCAAAGGCGGGCAGCGCGCGGCGCGCACCGCCGGGATCTGTACCGGCGCATTCGTGCTCGCGGAAGCCGGCCTGCTGGCGCAGCGGCGCGCGACGACGCACTGGGCATTCGGCCGTGAAATGCAGAAGCGCTTTCCGGACATCCGCGTCGAGGAGGACCGGATCTATATCGTCGACGGTCCGATCTGGACGTCCGCCGGCATGACGGCCGGTCTGGACCTCGCGCTCGCGATGGTGGAAAAGGATCTCGGCGCGGAGATCGCCCGGTCGGTCGCGCACAAGCTGGTCATGCACCAGCGCCGCGCGGGCGGCCAGTCGCAGCATTCCGAAATGCTGGAGCTCGCGCCGAAATCCGATCGCATCCAGAACGCGCTGAACTACGCGCGCCGGAATCTGAACCGCGCGCTGACGGTGGAGGAACTGGCCGAAAGCGTGCACCTGAGCCCGCGCCAGTTCAGCCGGGTGTTTACGCTCGAAACCGGACAGTCACCGGCCAAGGCGATCGAAAAGCTGCGGCTGGAGGCGGCGCGGGTGATGATCGAACAGAGCCGGCATCCGCTCGACGTCATCGCGAGGGAGACCGGTTTTCGCGACCGCCGCCATATGCGTGAAGCGTTCGTGCGCGGGTTCGGCGTTCCGCCGCAGGCGGTTCGGCGCGACGCGCGCATGGATGAGCGGGGAGGCCGCTAGGCCGGGGCAGATGCAACCGAACGCAAAAAAGTACGCGTACGTGATGTGAATTCGAATCCGGTCAGCTCGCGCAGCGCGCTGCGATGAGGGCGACGAACCGCCGCGCCTCGTCTTCAATCGCCATCACGGTGCCCGACCGGCGCGTCGACGCAAAGTCGAGTCCGGCGAAATAAAGTCCGGCGATCGGCGCAATGCCGTTTTCGTGAACCGGCTGCTGTCGCTCATCGAGAACACCCGGTATGTCGATCCAGTCGAAGTCCCCTCCAAAGCCCGTGCACCAGACAATCGCCGAAATGTTCCGCTCGATGAGATCGAGCAACAGGATAGGTCGCTCGGGCAGGCGTGGCGCAACCGTCTCCGCCTCGTCCTCAGCGGCCGCGGGCGCAGGAAGGCCGCCAAGCTCGATAAATTCATCGATACGGCTTTTGGTTTGCGCGGAAATCTGGTCGCCGAACCGAACATTCTCGACAAGGTCGTCGGCGAAGACGAGCCGGCCATCCTCCACGCCGATCAATCGTCCTAGCAGCACGACGCCTTGGGCACTCAGAGACTGCAGGCTGATTGTGTGCAACGCACCAAGCATGGGCCGAGCGGCAACGCGGCCGGACGCATCGATGAAATCCTTGCGCGGCACGTCGAACATGCCGGTCTTCACCATCCACACGACAATGTCGTGTCCACGATATCGTCGCGGCAGACGGCCGATATGGCTCGTCGCGAGATAGGTCTCTCGGCCGGCCAGGATCAGGTCTTCGGCGATTTGGCAGCCAGACTGGGCACTGCCCACCACGAGGATGGCCCCGGCGGGCAGGGCGCTTGCATTGCGGTAGTCCGACGCATCGATTTGCACCGGGCCGTTCACCAATGCCGACGCAGCAGCCGGTCGGCGTGGCCGGTTCAGGCTGCCGCTGGCGGCGACGACGTTTTTGGACCACCACGTCTGTTGCGGCGTCACAACGCGAAAGAGCCCGTCGCTTGAATCCAGTTTTGAGACCGCGATGCCGGTGTGAACCGGGAGTTGGTGGCGCAGCGCGTAGTTTTCGAGCAGCGTCACGAACGCCGTGTGCGTCATGAATCCTTCCGGCTCGGCGCCGCCGTAACTATCGCCGGGCATGACGCTGTAGCTGTTGGGAAGATTGAAGTGGAAAGAATCCCAACGCTGGGTCCGCCAGGTTTCGCCGATTCGGCCGCGCTCCAGAACGCAGTGCCGCATATTGGCCTGAGCGAGCGCATGACTCACGCCGAGACCGGCCCATCCAGCACCGACAACCACCGCATCCAGAACGCGCTTGTCTCTCATGGCCGCCCCCGAAGCATTCCTGTCGATCCGATAAATCGTCTCATTGCCAGAATCTGACCTCTGCCACGCGGTCAGCCTCTCAGCCACGCCCGCTCACCGGGATTGCGACATCGTTGGTCGAGGCGGTTGCGCAGCACGTGGCGTTGAAAACACCGCCGTGGGAATCGCGACGAGCGACCACGGTGCCGGGCTGTCTTCACAGACGACGTTGTCCGACGATACGACGCGCGAAGCGCTGGCCCTCGTGGTGAAGAAGATAGGTAACTGGGAAGAAACGGGGAGTAAGGACTTTTCAGGATGAATTCCTGGTGCAGAACGTGCTGGCCCGCCTATTCAAGGGGGGGCTGACGAGGCTCGTCAATTGACTGCCTCTGGCAGACACGCTAAGCCCGATAGGGAAATTGCGGTTTCGGCCAACACCCCGCCTGACCGGACGACCGTTCGACCTCGAAACCCGTCATCGACGCAAGGCGGCGTTCTTGCGCCGGTTGGGGGCGACACCGGCCCTGACGTCCTTTTTGAGGATCGGGCGGTACAGAGCGAATCGACGCGATGAACCGACTCACGCAGGCGTCGTCCGACAACGGCAAGCTGAACAACCTGCGAGACCTCGCGCCGCAACATGTCCAAACATTGCTGTTCAGCCCACGGCCAGCAGGTTTTGCTCCTCAGTGGCCTTCTTTTTTCGTCTTCGGTTGTTGAGGTCGCTGCTGCTTGTCAGATCCGCGTTGCGTCGGCGCCCTCGTACATGCGTCCGGGGGCGTGACATAGGGCACATCGTTGCAGCAGCACGCATAGACCGGAAACCCGTACGCGTTCGTGCCGATGATGGTCGTTGGCCCGTGCAGCGGGCAAACCGCTTTCATGGCGTCTCGTGAAACTCATTGGGGAACTGCTTATATGGTATATGCCGACTCGGCGTCTCACCATGGCCGCAGCGTTCCGTCGACGCAGGTGACGGAATGCCCGCCGATCCATGCTGCATCGTCCCCATAGCTCACCTCGATCTGGCCGACTCGACCCAGTACCGCCCCTTGGCGCACACGGTAGCCTCGCGCCGGTGCCATGCCGGTGCGTTGCAGATAGAGCGCCAGGCACGCGTTCGCGCTGCCGGTAACAGGGTCTTCGTTGACGCCGTCGGCGGGAGCGAAACAGCGGATCTCATAAGCGGCGTCCGCCTGAGGCCCGATTTGCCCGAACGGCGCCACGCCCCCTATGCTCAGCTGTTCGCTGAGTCGCGTCAGCGCGGCGAAATCGGGACGCAGTGCGAGACAGGCCTCGTCGTCGCGCAGGCGGCACAGCAGCCACGCTACGCCGATGTCGACGATTTGCGGCGGCGGATCTTCTTCCAGACGCTCGGCCCCCAATGCCTGCGCCAGCGCCGGCCAGTGTTCGCGTCCCACCTCGCGCCAGCGCGCCGCCGGCGATTTGAACGCCAGCGATCCGTCGTCATCCTGACGCAGTTCGACCAGGCCGACACCGCACTCCTGCCACAAGCGCCTCGGGCTGTGCAGCGTCAGGCCGCGCTCCAACACCGCATGCGCGGTGCCCAGCGTCGGGTGGCCGGCGAACTGCAGTTCCATTTGAGGTGTGAAAATCCGTGCCCGGTAATCCGCTCGCGGATCCGTCGGCGTGAGCACAAAGGTGGTTTCCGACAGATTGGTCCAGTTGGCGATGGTTTGCATCTGCACATCGCTCAGCCCGTCGGCCTCGAAGATCACGGCGACGGGGTTGCCTTTGAACGGCGTGGCGGTAAAGACGTCGACCTGCTTGAACGGTAGAAGCATGGCGATCTCCCAAGATGCTCACTCAACTTCGCGCGATCAGCGTGATCTGCACGCAAGCGTCCAACGGGATGCGCGTCCCGAGAGCGAGTGCACCTGCTTGCCGCGCTCCCCGAGTACGTCGACCAATCGTTCCGTTACTTTCTTGGTCCCCGGATGCTGCTCGGTGAAGTCGGCGCCCAAGGTTGGGGAGCGGATCCTCGCGAGGCGCCGTGATTCAGCATAGACACCAGTTGTCGTCTGAATTGGACGGGGTAAACACTGCTCGATCCGGGGCGCGGGGCAGGGCATTCGTCGGCCAGCCCGAGCGCACGCCACCAGTTCGATCGGTCCCGCTGACCACGGCGCCGAAGCGCCCGAGTCTGCGCGGTCTTCGGTAAGCGCGGCACTATGGGGTACGTCACCCGTGAAGCGCTGACGAGAGGCATATGCGGAAAGGGCCCTAAGGAATGTCGCTGCAGGTACCCGTTTCCGTAGTCGGCCATACGGAGGAAGACATCACCCTTCTTTCTTCGGCCCTGCACGCTCCGGCGCTTCATGCGCCGGGACTTTTCCAGGACCGGGCGGGTGTTTCTTCACGTGATCGATGAACGCACGCAGCTTCGGCATGATCTGCCGACGGCTTGGATAGTAGAGAAACACACCCGGCCTCACCGGCGCGAACGGTTCCAGCACGAGCACCAGTGTTCCCGCTTTCAGCGCTTCCGCGACGATTGGCTCAGGTAGCTGCGCAAGGCCCAGGCCTTCAACTGCCGCACCCTGCAGGGTGGGAAAATCATGCGCGATCAGCGGGCCCGATACGGCGACCTCGATCTCGTGGTCATTGTCGTTGAATGACCACGGTGCGAGCGCGCCGTTGGATCTCCGCCACCGCAAGCACGCATGTTCGCGCAGATCATCCACGCATTCGGGACGACCGCGACCTGCGAAGTAGGAAGGACTCCCGACGATGGCGAGACGGAACGGGGGCGTCAACGGCACCGCGACCATGTCGGCGGCGACGAACTGGCCCAGGCGAATGCCGGCGTCGAACCCTTCCGCCGCGAGATCGATCAGCGCCTCGTTCGCGGCAATTTCCACTTCGATCTCGGGATAAGCCTGGCAGAAGGATGCGATCAGCGGTTCCAGCAGGATCGGCACCACCGCGCGCGGCACCGAAAGGCGCAACAGGCCGGCGGGTCGCTGGCCGAGACCGCGGGCCACCTCGCTGGCGGCGACGAGCTCTTCGAACGCCGGCTTGGCACGCGACAGAAACCGTTCGCCGGCTTCCGTCAGGCCGACACTGCGCGTGGTGCGGATGAAGAGTGCGGCGCCAATGCGTTCTTCAAGCACACGCACCGCCTGGCTGACGGCCGACGGCGTGACGCCGAGTTCGGCCGCTGCGCGACGAAAACTGCGATGCTGGGCAACGCTGAGGAACGCTTCCACGCCATCGAGCGCGCCTTGCCTGACTGTGAAGTTCTGCTTCATGACCCATCAACATTGTGATGAATAGTCGCTCGCCAGCGGCCATGTTACACCTACGCCTGCAGACGAGGCATCGCGCCGATCTCGACGCGCAAGGCCGGAACGATCTGCTCGAAACCATGGAGGAACCTCACCATGAACGACGCACTTGATGGCGTGCGCGAGCACTATCGCGCGACCGGCCTGACCGAGCGGCTGAAAGCCGCGCTCGCGGTGCTTGGACCGGAAGATCAACGGTTCGCACCGCGGCAACTGGACGCCCTCGACCAGTTTCACACCCGCGGGCTGGCTGCCACCGACGAGCTGGCCGAATTGACCGGGATCACCGCCGACATGTCGGTGCTGGACGTCGGTTCGGGTATCGGCGGGCCGGCCCGTGTCCTGGCCGGAACCCGTGGCTGCCGGGTGACGGGCATTGACCTCAGCGAGCCTTTCGTGGATGCCGCGCGCTATCTCGCGCAGCGCACCGGGCAGAGCGGGCAGGTGTCGTTTCGTACCGCCAGCGCGCTGGACCTTCCGTTCGACGACGGCGGATTCGATGTCGTGTTGCTGCAGCATGTGGCGATGAACATCGCCGATCGCGCCCGGCTTTACCGGGAGATCCGGCGCGTGCTGAAGCCGGACGGCAAATTCGCGACGTACGACGTCGTCGCAAACGGCAGCGACCTGCACTATCCCGTTCCGTGGGCGCGAACCCCGGCCACGAGCTTCCTGATGACGGCCGACGCGACACGCGAGGCCATCGAGGCAGCCGGTTTCCGCACGCTGACATGGCAAGACGACACGGAGGCTGCAAAAGCATGGATCGCCCAGCGGCGGACGTCCGGGCCGCCGCCGTCGCCGAATCTCGGCGTCGTGCTGGGGCCGGACTTCGCGCAGCTTTTCGCGAACCTGGGACGCAATCTCATCGAAGGCCGGGTTGGCATTCTCACTGCGGTATTCGAGGCCGACGCGACGAATACCCGGAACCCTATGGAGGCCCAATGATGACTGCCGCTCCTCTTCCTGCCGGTATCGTCCCGTCGCGTCCCGCCTGGCGCGGCCTGCTGTGGATCGCACCGCTGACCGCCTTGTGGATCGGCCTGATCTACTGGCAGCCGGCTATTGCGGCTAGCGGCGTTCCAGTCACCGCTCACCAGCTGGCGGTCCATGCGGTCGTCGCGATCGGTATATGGCTCGGTCTCGAACGTACCGACCTGACGCCGGGCCAACGCAGCACGACCTGGCTTGCGGTCATGATTCCGTACACGCTTTGGTTCGCTGTCGCGTGGAGCGCGGCCATCGATGGCACCTTCCGCGCGGGCACGCCGGACGCACCGCCGTTGCTGCCGTTGGCGATTTTTGTGCCGGTGCTGATCGGCACGCCACTGTTGCTGTTGTCGAGGCGGGTGGGGCAGGTGCTCGATGCGATGCCGGCAACGTGGCTCGTCGCGTTTCAGCTGTACCGGGTCTTCGGCGGTTGGGCGCTCGCTGCGTGGCTGCATGGACGCCTGCCCGGCGCGTTCGCGTTGCCGGCGGGAATCGGCGATGTGCTGACCGGCGTGTTCGCCGTGCCGGCAGCAATCGCCGTCGCGACCGGGACAGCCGAGGGTCGAAAGGCGGCGATCACGTGGAACATCTTCGGCCTCGCGGATTTCGCCATTGCGGTCACCATGGGGGCGATCACGTCGCCTGGCCCGTTCCAGCTGATCGTTCCGGCCGTGCCAAGCATCGGTGCCGGCGCCTATCCGGATGTATTGACCCCGGCGTTCGTGGTGCCGACCTCGATCCTGCTGCACGTGCTGTCGCTGCGCCAGCTGATCCGGCGATCCGACGGCTGAGCCCGTTCGGCGACGCGGCGCGGCGCCGACATTTTGACGCCGGGCGTGCATGCTACGATCGCCGAATCCGATTCTGATCCGGACGAACCATGGCGACGTTGTATGACTTGCTCGGTGTGCAGGAAGACGCCACCGATGAGGAAATCAAGCGCGCATACCGGCGCGCCGCGATGAAAGCGCATCCCGATCGCAACCTCGGGCAGGAAGCGTGCGCGCATGCGCGGTTCCAGGAGGTCAAGGAAGCGTATGCAATTCTGTCGGACCCGGCGCAGCGCCGCGTCTACGACGACGTCTATGCGCAGGAGATGGCGCGGCTGCGCGAAGAGGAGGAGCGCCTGCAGGCCGAGCGGGAGGCGGAATACCGGCGGTTCGTGGCCCTCGCGTTGGGCTTCGCCGAACGCGGATACAGCCGCGACGTCGTGTTTGGCGTGCTGCTCGGCCGCGATTGCGACGAGCAGCTTGCCGGGCGCATTGCCGACAGCTCGACCGAATTGCATGCGTCGCGCCAGCCGGGCGCGTCTCGTGACACGCAGGTCGATGAACGCGCAACGCGAGACGATGACGGCGCGGTGAAGGCGGCGCAACACAACTCCCGGGAATCCGACGGTGCGAAGCAACCCGCACCGGACCAACCGCCGGAGGGTGACGCCCGGACGGCTGGCGAACACGCTTACGCAAACTGGGTCAGCACCCTTTGGCATGGCGTGTTCGGGTTGCGCCCGTGAATGCGTTCGTCTTGAACGCATTTCTGCACGGCGCGCGGATTCGCAGCGGAGCCGCGCGGCCGACCCCGATCGACGTCAGCGCGTAATGAACGGCACGGCGAACGCCACGGCGGCTTCCGGCGCCGTCCGCGCGTGCTTGCGCTGACGCAGCAGCGCGACGCGGCAATTCTCCCGTGCCGTCTCGCGGCCGTCGTCATCGAGCAGCACGAGGTCGCCGCGCATCACGTTGAACGTGATCACGTCTTCGCCTCTGGCACCGAGCGTTTCCGGCGTATGGACCGAGCCGGCCGGTTCGAGCACGGTCGAGCCGGCGTGCGCAACCCAGTCGTATTCGAGGTAGCGCCACGCACCCTGCAACGTGTAGACGAAAACCTGCCCGTCATGGCGATGGCGCGGCAGCGTCCGGCCTGCGGGCATCTTCAGCAGCGCCGTCAGTGTGTCTTCGGCCGCGTTGATGTGCAGGTACTTGATCGCGAGGCCCGGCAGATCCGGGCTCATCGGCAGCCACGGCAGCGCGTCGCCGGGCAGGCACGAGATCGGCGGCAGGTCGGTGGGGAGCGGAGCGGACGGGTGCATGGTGGCTGGAGTGGCTGGAAAGGGGCGGTGGAAATCGGCGGAGACGGCATTATCGCAGAGCGGGGCGGCAAGCCGGCTCGTGGGCCAGCGATCCGTGTCCGGTTCGGGGCCTGATGCGCGTCCGTCGCGGAACGGGTTGGCGGGCCTCATGCCGACGACGGGCACGAAACCGCCGGATCGATCATCCCGCCGGTGCTGAACGCTACCCGCCGACAGCCGTTTCGCGCCCGTTCGCATGCGCCGCTTCCAGGCATGACTGGAACAGCAGCGCGGCCCGCGACGGCCGCGGCGAGCGCCGCAACAGGCTCACGAACCGGCACCGGTAGTTGAACCGGTGCGATGCGATCGACTGCATCAGCCCCTTGTTTTCGAAGCTTTCCGCGTAGTGGTCCGGCAGGAAGCCGAGATAGCGCCCCGACAGGATCAGCGTCGCGATCGATTCCTGGTCGGACGCCGTCGCGCTGCGCGTGAGCTTCGCGCGATGGCTCAGCTCCATGTTCGGCGAATGGAAGCCGAGCCCCGCGAACGCATGGTTGCGGATCGTCGTCCACGTGAGCTTGCCGTGCGGCGCATCGTACAGCGGGTGCTGGCGGCCGCAGTAGAGCAGCATCCGCTCGTCGAACAGTTCCGCGTACACGAGGCTGCCCGAGCTGCGGTGCGCGGGAATGATCCCGACCTGATAGCTGCCATCGATGATGCCGCGCTCGACTTCGTTGATCGACGCGACGTGCAGGTTCAGCGCGACGTCCGGCGCCTCGTCCGCGAACCGGCGGATCGCGTCGCCGAGCCGCGCGTTCGGGTTGGTCGCCGTCTTGTCGAACACGGCGATGTGCAGTTCGCCGCCCATCCGGTCGTGAATCCCGTCGATCCGGCTGCGGAACGCCTCCATCGACGCGAGCAGCCGCAGCGTCTCCTCGTACACCGTCTGCCCCTCGGGCGTCAGCGTGAAGCCCGCGCGGCCGCGCCGGCACAGCACGAGGCCGAGACGGGTTTCCAGATCCTTCACGTGGCGGCTGATCGTCGAGATGCCGATATTCAGCTCCAGTTCGGCCGCCGCCATCCCGCCGCACTGCACGACGCCCTTGAAGACCCGCAGCAGGCGCAGGTCCATGTCGCTGAGCTGCCCGAGCAGCGCCCGGCTCTTCGGTTTCTTTGCTTGCATAGGTGCGCAAGTGAACATTGATATTGCGATATTGAAGAGACTAATTGGCCTCCCGACAATGCGCAACATCATCACAAGAAGGAGGGGCGCGCCGCGCCGACCGACATGACCGACACCATCATCGCTGGCCAGCAGGAAGACACCCCCGTGCGTACCGACGCCGCGTGGCTCGACGCGCACTGGATGCCGTTCACGGCCAACCGCCAGTTCAAGTCCGATCCGCGCATGATCGTGTCGGCCAAGGGCGCGTATTACACGGACGCCGAAGGCCGCAAGATCTTCGACGGCCTGTCGGGCCTCTGGTGCACGGGCCTCGGTCATGGCCGCACCGAGATCACGGAGGCGGTGAGCCGCCAGGTCGCGCAGCTCGACTACGCACCGGCGTTCCAGTTCGGTCATCCGAAGTCGTTCGAGCTCGCCAACAAGATCAAGGACCTGACGCCGGCCGGCCTCGACTACGTGTTCTTCACGGGCTCGGGCTCGGAAGCGGCCGACACGTCGCTGAAGCTCGCCCGCGCATACTGGCGCGCGAAGGGCAAGGGCACGAAGACGCGCCTGATCGGCCGCGAGAAGGGCTACCACGGCGTGAACTTCGGCGGCATCTCGGTCGGCGGGATCGGGCCGAACCGCAAGCTGTTCGGCCAGGGCATCGACGCCGACTTCCTGCCGCACACGCAGCTGGCCGAGAACACGTTCTCGCGCGGAATGCCGGAGCATGGCGCCGACCTGGCCGACCGCCTGCTCGACCTGATCGCGCTGCACGACGCGTCGAACATCGCGGCCGTGATCGTCGAGCCGTTCTCGGGCTCTGCGGGCGTCGTCGTGCCGCCGAAGGGCTACCTGAAGCGCCTGCGCGACATCTGTACCGCGCACGACATCCTGCTGATCTTCGACGAAGTCATCACGGGCTTCGGCCGTGCCGGCGCGATGACGGGCGCGGACGCATTCGGCGTGACGCCGGACATCATGAACTTCGCGAAGCAGGTGACGAACGGCGTGCAGCCGCTCGGCGGCGTGATCGCGACGAAGGAAATCTACGACACGTTCATGGCCGCAGGCGGCCCCGAGTACATGCTCGAGTTCCCGCACGGCTACACGTACTCGGCGCACCCGGTTGCCTGCGCGGCCGGCGTCGCGGCGCTCGACCTGCTCGTGAAGGAAGACGCGGTCGGCCGCGTGCGCGAACTCGCGCCGCATTTCGAGGCGGCCGTGCACGGGCTGAAGGGCCAGCGCCATATCGCCGACATCCGCAACTATGGTCTTGCCGCGGGCCTGACGATCGCGGCGCTGCCGGGCGAACCGGCGCGCCGTCCGTACGAGATCGCGATGCGCTGCTGGGCGAAGGGCTTCTACGTGCGCTACGGCGGCGACACGATCCAGCTCGCGCCGCCGTTCATCGCCGAGAAGCGCGAGATCGACAACCTGATCAACGCGCTGTCCGACGCGCTGAACGAAGTGGACTGAGCCGCGCCATTGCACGCCGCGATTTCCGCGATTACCGAATTCACGAAAGAGCCCGACACATGAAACACGACAGCAATGTGACCTCCACCCTCGGCCACCTGATCGACGGCAAGCACGTCGACGGCGGCAGCCGCATCCAGCCGGTGTTCGACCCGGCAACCGGGCAGTCGAACAAGAGCGTCGCGCTCGCGGACAAGCTGACCGTCGAGGCCGCGATCGCGTCCGCGCAGGCGGCGTACCCGGCCTGGCGCAACACGCCGCCGCTGAAGCGCGCGCGCGTGATGAGCCGCTTCAAGACGCTGCTCGAGGCGCACGCCGACGAACTGTGCGCGCTGATCACGGCCGAGCACGGCAAGGTGCTCGCCGACGCGATGGGCGAACTGCAGCGCGGCATCGAGAACGTCGAATACGCGACCTACGTGCCCGAGCTGCTGAAGGGAGAGCACAGCAAGAACGTCGGCCCCGCGATCGATTCGTGGAGCGAGTTCCAGGCGCTCGGCGTGGTGGCCGGCATCACGCCGTTCAACTTCCCGGTGATGGTGCCGCTGTGGATGTGGCCGATGGCCGTCGCATGCGGCAACACGTTCGTGCTGAAGCCGTCGGAGCGCACGCCGTCGTCGACGCTGCGGATGGCCGAGCTGGCGCTCGAAGCCGGCCTGCCGCCGGGCGTGCTGAATGTCGTGAACGGCGACAAGGAAGCGGTCGACACGATCCTGACCGACGCGCGCGTGAAGGCAGTGAGCTTCGTCGGCTCGACGCCGATCGCCGAATACATCTACTCGACCGGCTGCGCGCACGGCAAGCGCGTGCAGGCGCTCGGCGGCGCGAAGAACTTCGCGGTCGTGATGCCGGACGCCGACATCGGCAATGCGGTGAACGCGCTGATGGGCGCCGCGTACGGCTCGTGCGGCGAGCGCTGCATGGCGATTCCGCTCGTCGTCGCGATCGGCGACGAGACCGGTGACAACGTGGTCGCGGGCCTGAAGGCCGAGATCGCGAAGATGAAGGTCGGCCCGGGCACGGGCGTTGGCGTCGACATGGGCCCGCTCGTCACGCAGCAGCACTTCGAGAAGGTGACGGGCTTCGTCGAGGCCGGCATCGACGCGGGCGCGTCACTCGTGGTCGACGGCCGCGGCGTGAAGGTCGACGGCCACAACGGCGGCTATTACCTCGGCCCCTGCCTGTTCGACAACGTGAAGCCCGGCATGCCGATCTATCAGCACGAGATCTTCGGGCCGGTGCTCGGCGTCGTGCGCCTGAAGTCGCTCGACGAGGCGATGGCGCTGATCGACGCGCACGAATACGGCAACGGCACGTGCCTGTTCACGCGCGATGGCGAAGCGGCACGCTACTTCAGCGACAACATCCAGATCGGCATGGTCGGCATCAACGTGCCGCTGCCGGTGCCGGTCGCGTATCACTCGTTCGGCGGCTGGAAGCGCTCGCTGTTCGGCGACCTGCACGCGTACGGCCCGGACGCCGTGCGCTTCTACACGAAGCGCAAGACGATCACGCAGCGCTGGCCGTCGGCCGGCGTGCGCGAAGGGACGGTGTTCAGCTTCCCGTCGAGCCGCTGACGCGCATCACGCGCGACGCGCGCCGGGCGAGACGCCGGACTTCGTTGCAAGCGCCAAGCCCGGCCGGAGCGATCCGGCCGGGCTTTTCATTGTGCGGTGCGGAAGGCGCTGCTGACAGGCGGGCGACGCGCATCGCGCCCCGCGCAATCCCGCGGGATGCGCTCAAGGCGTGACGAGATGCCACATGTTGTTGAAGTTGTTGCCGTTGCGGTCGCCCTGTTTCATGTCCTTCGAGAAGAAATACAGCGGCTTGCCCTTGTAAGCCCATTGCGCGCTGCCGTCGTCGCGCTTGACGATCGAATACGGTCCGGCGGGCACGTCGGTCGCGCTCGCCTTGTACGGCGGCCAGAACGACTCGCACTGGCCCGTGCACGCGCTGGTGCCGGCGTTCGGCTTGTCCTTGTCGAAGGTGTAGACGGTCATCCCGTTCGCGGCGACGAGCGCGCCGTTATCGACGCTCGTGATCGCGCCTTGCGCGAAAGCCGCCGTCGACGCGACGGCGAGCAGGGCGGAACTGGCGAGAAGCGCGGCTTTCATGTTGCCTCCTTGTTGGCCGGTGGGCGGCCGCGATCGCGCGCACGCCTAAGGATGGCGCACCGGGATCGCGACGAGCGATGCGATGTAGCGGCGGTCCGTGACCGGCGGCGCGAGCGACTGGGGGTCGAATGGCAGGCCACGGGAGCGCGCTTCATTCACGATAGGCGTTTTTTGGCGGGCCTGCGCAGTGAACCGGGGCCACATCGGAATCGCGCGGTGCGTCGTAGCGCGACACTCGCGTGGCGCGTACCGCGGCGGCCGAGCCATGCGGCCATGCAAGCACGCGCGCAAACCGCGCGGAGAGACGCAGAGAGAATCAGCGGCTGACGCGATTGGTCAGCGTGACGCCGGCGATCACCAGCGCGCCGCCGACGAGCATCGACGGCGACAATGCCTCCCCGAGCAGGCAGACGGACAGCAGCACCCCGAACACCGGCACGAGGTTGGTGAACACGGCGGCACGGGCCGGCCCCAGTTCCCGGATCCCCTGCGAATACCAGACGAATGCGACGACCGTCCCGATTGCGCCGAGGTAGGCGATCGCGGCGATGGCCTGCCACGTCAGATGGATGCCGCTGCCCGCATGCGTGTCGAGCAGGCTCGCGCCGAGCAGCAGCAAGAGGCCCCAGAGCGTCGCATAGGTCGTCGACGCGAGCGGAGACAGTCCGTTGAGCGCATAACGTCCGATGATCGTGTACGCGGCCCAGCTCAGGACCGCGCAGAGCATGTACCGCTCGCCGGGGCCGAACGTGTTGCGCAGGTCAGTCAGGACCAGGAGCAGGTCGCCGCGGCTGATCACGACCAGCGCGCCGACGAGCGCCACGGCGATCCCGGCCCAGCGCGTCAGCGAAAGCCGTTCGCGGAACACGACGGACAGCAGCAATGCCGTCGCGACGGGATTCAGCGCGACGAACAGCGCGGTGCGTCCGGCCGGCATGCGCGCGAGCGCCGCAAAGAAGCAGAGGTTGTACAGGAAGATGCCGGTCACGCCGAGCGCGAACGTGGTCGCGATCTGCTGGCCGCTCAGTCGCGGCAGGCCGCCTTCGTATTTCCACGTCAGCACCAACAGCAGCAGCGCCGCGATCGCGAACCGGCCGGTCGCGGCCGTCGTCGCGGGCAGCGATGCGGCGAGCATCCGCCCCGCGATGAAGGTGCCGCCCCAGAACAGCGTGACCAGCGTGAGCTTGACGTAGATCCCGGTTGGCGAGTGGACGGAGGTGGTAGTGGCGATGGCGGCGGGCGTGGCTGGAGCGTTCATGTCTTCTGCAGGGGGGACCGCAAGCCTTTCGGATCGACGGACGCGCGGGCATTCGCGATGCGAGGCCTTCGGGTTGAAACGGGAATCCATGCGTCGATCCGCGCGACGTCAGTGCAGCGTCGCCATTCCGGCGAGCGCCGTCATCACGACCGGCATCGCAAACGCCGCGGCGAGGGTCTGGAACGCGGTGATGCCGGCCATCAGCGCGGCGTCGCCGCCGAGCTGGCGCGCCATGATGTACGACGCCGACGACGTCGGCAGCGCCTGAAACAGCAGCGCGACCGTCAGTGCCACGTCGGTCAGCCCGAACGCGCGCCCGGCCACGAGCGTGAGGACCGGCATCGCCATGAACTTGAACGCCGACGCGACGCATACCGGCTGCATCCACGCGCGCGCCGCGTCGAATTTCAGTGCTGCGCCGACGCACAGCAGGCCGAGCGGCATCGACGCTGCACCGAGCGCACGCACGGCCGGTTCGACGGCAGCGGGAAACGTGACGCCGCCGGCCTGCATCGCGATCCCGAGCGCGCACGCGACCACCAGCGGATTCGACAGGATCTGCCGCGCGAGCGCCGCTGCGCCGACGCGCATCGAACCGTAGCGCGCGAACACCAGCACGCACATCAGGTTGACGGTCGGGACGATCGCGGCGACGCACACGGCTGCCAGTGCGACGCCCCGGGCGCCGAAGAGTCCGGCCGCCAGCGCGGTGCCGACGTAATTGTTGAAGCGCACCGCACCCTGGAACACCGACGTGAAGCCGGCGCCGTCGACGCGCACGAACGGGCGCATCAGCAGCAACAGTGCGGCGACGGCCGCGGTCGAGCCGACCAGCGCGCCCGCGAGCGGAAACACGGCGAGCGATTGCAGCCGCGCGCTCGCAAGGCCGTGCGCGAACAGTGCGGGCAGCAGCACGTAATAGCTGAGCCTTTCGGCCTGCGGCCAGAACGTGTCGGCGACGAAGCCCGTGCGCCTGAGTCCGTAGCCGAATGCCACCAGCAGCGCGACGGGCATCAACGCGAGCAGGATCGCGCCGATCATCGCGGTGCGCGCGCGGGAACCCCGCGCGACGGAGAGGCGATCGGACGATGACGTGTAACGGAATTCCGTCCTGCAGGCAGCATGGCGAGGTGCGATCGAGAGCGTGACGACCCCGCCAAGTTAACACGCCGGAGCAACAGGAATTATTGTTAATTATCCGGTCTTCAATGAGAAAGTCTCATCGATGATGCGGTGACTTCGGCGGCGAGCGCGCGCGCAAAGCGCTCGGCCGGACGCGACCGGTGCTCGAGCAGCACGACGGCGCGCGCCATCTGCGGGTCGCCGAACGGCAAGCGGGTCACGGGCGGCAGGCGCGCGAGCGTCGCATCGGACAGCGCGACGATCGCCGCGCCGAGGCCCCTCGCGACCATGCGGACGATCGTCTCCGCACTGTCCAGCACCATCTCCTCGCGCACGCGTACGCCGAGACGGCGCAGTTCCGCGGCAATCATGCGGCCGGCCCATGCCTGCGCATCGAAGCGGATGAACGGCAGCGCTTCGAGCAGCGTGCGCGCATCGCGCTCCGCGTACTGCGGCGGCGCGAGTAGCCAGAAGCGATCCTCGTAGAGCGCGGTCCACGTCAGTTCGGCGGGGTACGGCTTGACCGGGCGGGTCGTAATCGCGGCATCGAGTTCGCCGGCGGCGACGCGATTCGCGAGCTCGACCGACATGCCGGCGGACACGTGAACGCGCAGCGACGGATGCGCGTCGCGCAACGCGAGCAGCGCGTCGGGCAGCGGGCCGGACAGCGCCGTCTGGATCGCCCCGAGCCGCAAGCGGCCGACCAGCTTTTTCTCGTCGCTGAGCGCATCGGGAATCCGGTCGACCATCGCGAGGATCTGCTCGGCCTGCGCGACGAGGATGTTGCCGGCCTCGGTCAGCACGGGTTGCCTGCGTGACCGGTCGAACAGCTGGACGTTGAACTCGCTCTCGAGCGTCTTGATCTGCAGGCTCACCGCCGACTGCGTGAGGCCGATCGCTTCGCCGGCGCGGGCGAAGGTCCGGTAGCGGGCGATCGCCACCAGCGTTCTGAATGCGCGCAATGACATGGACAAGCTGATGAGGGCAGCCGGAGGGATCGATCGCGGCGGGCGATGCGCGTGACGGCGATCGGGGGCGAAGGCGCCGGGCGGATCGGGCTGCGATCGATCCGCCCGCCGGGCGCGCGCCCGATGACGGAAGCGGAGGGCGCGGCAGCCGGCCGGTTCGCGCACATCATGCCTGCGCGCCATCGATCGGGCAACCGGGCGCGCGACGCCGAACGGCAGCTCGGCAATTAATACCCGGGTAATATTGCAATCTTCATTTTATCCGGGTATAAATACGCTCATTCAAACTTCCGGTGAATGGGTGAAGAACATGCATTCCAGTTCCTGCACGGCCTTCGAAGGCCATCGGCGGCTTGCCACCGGGCCGCTTTCGACGATTGCGCTCACGATCAAGCGGGCGATCGACGCGGGTGGCGCGGACACGATTCTGATCTTCGACGATACGACCGGGCGCTCGATCGACATCGACCTCAGGGGCTCCGATGACGACATCCGCGCCCGCTTCGCGCAGCCTGACGACGCGTCCGCGCAGGCCGACGCCGACACGGATACCGGCGCCGGCGCGACCGAACCGCGCGGCCGCGGCCGTCCGAAGCTCGGTGTCGTGGCCCGCGAGGTCACGCTGCTGCCGCGCCACTGGGACTGGCTGGCCGCACAGCCGGGCGGCGCGTCCGTCGTGTTGCGCAAGCTTGTCGACGAAGCGCGGCGCACGAGGGCGGACGAAGACCGGCGCCGCGGCGCGAAGGACCGCGCGTACCACTTCATGTCGGCGATCGCGGGCGATCTGCCCGGCTTCGAGGAAGCGGTGCGCGCGCTGTACGCGAACGATCCGTCGCGCATGCAGGCGCTGATTGCCGCGTGGCCCGACGACGTGCGCGACCATGCGCTCGCGCTCGCGTCCGGCGACATTCCACCGGGTTCATCGCCCGACTCGCAATCCGGATCCTGACGACATGCCCACTTTCGATCTGAACAGCGGCGCAATCGCGCCGGTCGCGGATGAATCCGACATCGACGATCTGCGTGTGACCGGACACATCCCGCGCGATCTCAACGGCGCGCTGCTGCGCAACGGCCCCAATCCGTTGCGCGGCCGCTTCGAAGGCAACGACGTGCTCGCGTGGTGGCCCGAAGCGGCGATGCTGCACGCGATCGCGTTCGACGACGGCCGCGCGACCGGCTATCGCAATCGCTGGGCGCGCACGCGGCGCTGGGCCGACGTCCATGCGCCAGCCTGCGCGCCGTCGCTGCCCGATACCAATCCGAACGTGAACGTGCTGTTGCATGCCGGCGAACTGCTGGCGCTGGCCGAAGGCGGGGTGCCGCTTGCGATCACGCCCGAGCTGGCGTCCGTCGGCGTTCCGGCGCGGCATGCGGGGCTCGCGGGCGGCATGACCGCGCATCCGAAGGTCGATCCGCGCACCGGCGAACTGATGACGTTTCGTGCCGACTGGAAGGCGCCGTGGTTGCGGTACGGCGTCCACGACGCGCAGGGCGTGCAACGCGTCGACATCGAACTCGAGCTGCCGGCGCCGTCGATGATGCATGACATGGCGATCACCGCGACCCGCAGCATCCTGCTCGATCTGAACGTCGCGTACGATTTTTCGATGCTGTCGCACGGGCACCGGATGCCGCTGCGCTGGCATGACGAGCGCCAGGCGCGCATCGGTGTGATTCCGCGTCATGGCGGCGACGTGCGCTGGTTCGACATCGCGCCGTGCTTCATCCAGCACGTGGTGAACGCATATGACGCCGACAGTTCGACCGTCGTACTCGACGCGGTTCGCTATGCGTCGTTCCTGAGGCTCGGCAAGCAGCCCGGCGTGTTCGAAGAGCATCAGGTCGGCGTGCTGTGGCGGTACGTGATCGATCTCGCGGCAGGAACGGTCGCCGAAACGCAGATCGGAGATGCAGGCATCGAATTGCCGCGCATCAACGACGAGCGGACGGGCGGCGCCCACCGGTTTGTCTATGCGACCGGGCAACCGACGAATGCCGAACTTCGCGGGGTGGTCCGCTACGACCTCCAGCGTGGCGCGATCGCGCGCTACGACGTTCCCGAAGGCGACCAGAACGGCGAACCGGTGTTCGTGTCCCGCCCCGGCGCATCGGACGAAGACGACGGATGGGTGCTGGCATGGGGGTACCGCCACGCGACCGATACCAGCGATCTCGTGATACTCGATGCGCGCTGCATCGACGAAGGGCCGGTCGCGACGATTCATTTGCCGAGGCGCGTGCCGGCGGGGTTTCACGGCGCGTGGGTGCCGGCGGCGCGATGACCGAGCCGAGCACCAGTACCGTGTCGATCCACGCGTAGGGATTCAAAAGTGAAACGGCTGCGGTCGCGAGCGCGGTGCTCGTGAAGGAGCACCGCGCCGCAGCCCGCGTGCATGGTGTCGGCATGGCGCTCCGCGCACTCGCGACGCGTGGCCGGCCGATTCAATTGCCGGCACGCGCTGTGTTGGTTACCGATTTGCAACGTGTTGTTGCCGGCGCCCGCGGATGTGTCTGTTGTTACGTTACATCCTTGAATGATTTTGCCGTTGCGCGCGTGTCCGGCACGTCGCGACACGGGACAGCGACGGGCTGCGCGCGGCGATCCGGCGCGGCCGAACCCGCCTGCCGGCGGGCCTGTGCGGCCGTCGGCGAGCATCCCGCCGCAGGTTGCGCATGCCGTGTCCTTGACGCTGGTACGGAATCTGCATTCGATCGGGCACGAACATCGCGTTGCGATGAGCGCGAGGAAACCAGACAACCGGGCACGTCCACGGACGTGCTCGCCGAACCGCAGAACGGGGCAAATCATGGACGCGCGGCCGAACCAGTCAGACGCGCACTTCCAGGCCTTCCTGGTGAAGCTGCTCGAGCAGCCGCAACAGGCCTGGAGCGCGAAGCAGCAGCTAGAACTCGAGATGGCCTGCATGCTGTCCACGGAAATGGTGCGCATGGCGGAACACCTGCGTACGCACACCGCGGATTTCGACGGCTATCTGCTGCTGCTCAAGTACGCGAAGGTGCTCGATTTCATGCTGACGTCGCTGTCCTTGCGCCGGGAGATCCATCCCCAGACGCTGCGCATCATCTTCAGGCTCGCGAACCTGAAGGTGAGCGAGGACTACCCGGATTGAACCGGCTCTGCGTCGTTGAAGGTGGACTTGCGACGCGCAGCCTTCTTCACACCCACAGCCGATACATCCAGAATGACTCGTCGTCCGCAAAGCGTTGCGCGAACTCGGTCGGCGAGAATCCGGTGATGCGTTTGGTTGCGCGGCTCAGGTGTGCCTGATCGGCAAACCCTTCGTCGAGTGCCAGCGTCGCCCAGTTGACCGGATGTCCGGCGTCGATGCGATCGCGCGCCGCGAAGAACAGGCTTTCCATCCTGACGAGCGATTGCCAGTCGCGCAGCGAGCGTCCGCTGTACGCCTTGATGCGTCGCTCGACCTGCCGCGGACCATGCGTGCGCCGCCATTCGCGCGCCTGCCATGCGAGGCGTCCGACCCAGTGCCGGCCCGCGTCGCGCAGCGACGCCAGCGCAGAGCCGCCCTGAAGTTCGCGCCAACGCGGCGCGAGATACCGTTCCAGCGCGGCCAGCGTGGCCGTGTCGTCATCGGCGGCGGGCAGCGCATCGAGGAGCGGCCGCCACGCGCCGCCGAGCACTTCGCGTGCGTCGACAATGCGGTCGTGGACCGCAGGCAGCGCAACACCGAACAGCGCGTGCGCGGCATCGGCGGTGAAGCACGCCATGCCGCCGCGTCCGGTCGTCGGCGCCCAGCTCGTCAATGGCCGCGACTGGCTGCCGGACAGCGTGACAGCCGCGCCGAAGGGCCGCCAGCGCGGACCGTCCGCCGTTCCGTCGACGAGTCCGACATCGAAGCCGCGATACCAGGACAGGCACACGAGCGGCGTAGCGGGGAAGTGGGTCAGGCATTGCGCGTCGCTCAGTGCGAACTCGCGCGTATCGCGGCAGACGATCGCGACAACGGCGCCGTGCAGCGCAGGCGGCGCCAGATACAGCCGGGCGTGAGGTGGCCGGCCGCCGCTCAGCGCGCGGGGCGCACGCACATGCGGATCGGGGCACGGCGGCCATGTCGGGAGCAGACCGGAGGACATGACCACGCAGTATAGGGAGACGCGCCAGGCGTGTCGATGACGTTTCCGTTCAAGACCGGCGCGCGACGACTGCGGACAATGCATCGCATGAATACGCGAACCGACACCCGATGCCCATTCCATGCAGACGCGACATCGTCTGCGCCCGTTCGTCATCCGCCCGGCGTGTGGCCGCCGGGGCCCCGTGCCGGGCTGACAGGCTGGGGCCTGCTGCGCAGCATGTCGCGCGACCTGATCGGCACGCTCGCCGGCTGGCAACAGCAGTTCGGCGACGTCGTGCACCTGCGCATGTGGCCCGAGCATGCGGTCGTCGTGACCGACCCGCAGCTCGTGCGCGAACTGCTGGTCACGCATCACGACGCGCTGGCGAGATGGGAGCGCGGCATGCGGGTGTTTGCGCAGGTCCATGGACACAGCGTGCTGATTGCCGAGGGCGACGCGTGGCGCGACAAGCGGCACGCGCTTCAGCCGGCATTCATGCCGAAGGCGGTCCAGGGCTTTGTCCCGACGATCGCGGCGGCGGCCGGCCATGCGCTCGGGCAGTGGCCTGCGCACGATCCGCACTGGCCGGTCGAAAGCGCGCTCACGTCCCTCGCGATGGACGTGATCGTCCGAACGATGTTCTCCGACGTGATCGGCGACCTCATCGGCGACGACACGCGCGCCGCGGAGGAGGCCGTGCGCACCGTGAGCGAGGCGGCCAACGCGGAGTTCTACCAGCCGGTGACCGCGCCGGACTGGATGCCGTGGAAGCGCCGCAAGGCGCGGGCGATGGCGGTGCTGAACGAACTGATCGACCGTCAGTTGCACGCGCGTCTCGATTTGCCGGACAGCCGGTGGCCCGACGACCTGCTGTCGCGGCTGTTGCGGCTGCACCGGGAAGACGTGCGGGCCTGGCCATTGCAGGCGGTGCACGACGAATGCATGACGGCATTCCTGGCCGGGCACGAAACGACGGCGGCCGGGCTCACCTGGTGGACGTGGTGCATGGCCGCGAATCCTTTGGCCCAGGCGGCCGCGCGAGACGAGGTCGAGCGCGTGTTGCGCGGCCGCGCGCCGACCGCGGAGACCCGGCCGTTGCTGCCGTACCTGACGCAGACGCTCGAGGAGACGTTGCGCCTGTATCCGTCGGCGCCGATCCTGATCAGCCGTCGCGCGACGCGGCCGATCGCATTGGGTGCATGGCAACTGCCTGCGCGGACATTGTTCATGCTGCCGCTGCAGCTGATGCATCGCGACGCGAGATGGTTCCCGGAACCGGGCACGTTCCACCCGCAGCGTTTCGCCGCCGACGCGCCGGCCATTCCGCGCGGCGCGTACATGCCGTTCGGCACGGGCCCGCGTGTCTGTCTCGGTCAGCATCTCGCGCTGACCGAGATGACCGTGATCGCCGCGATGGTGCTGCAGCGATTCGTGCTGTCGGCACCGGCCGGCATGGCGGCGCCGCGTGCGGTGCTGAACGTCACCTTGCGGCCGGATCAGCCACTGCATCTTGCGATCGACGCGGTCGATTCCCGCATGTCATGACAGCGTGGCCGTGCCGGCGCGAAATGCGACGCGCATGGAGGCGGCCTGCCGGGGGCGCGTTGCTTGTTGTCGCGGATCGTCGCTGTCGGGCAGAGGATGACGCGGCGCAGCGAACCTAGACCGTCGCGACCAGCAGTTCCTCGGCGTTGTTCGGCGGGCGCAGGCCGTCCGTCCTGCCGGAAAAATAGCGCTGCGTCAGCTGCGCCGCGGAAACGTGCCGCGCGTCGCCAAAACCCGTCTCGCGGACGAGCGCGGCGATCTCGGGCGGCGTATAGAAGCTGATGAACGGCGTGCCGCTCGCGCGCGCTCCCTTCGCGGCCATCTCGAGCCCGGGGCGCACGTCGGGGTCCGCGTGTTCCAGCGGCAGCAGGAATGTCATCGCGAACATCGATCCCGGCGCGAGCGCCGCGACGTCGCGCAGCGTGGCTGCGTTCGCTTCGTGGGTCAGATACATGCTGACGCCGGTGGAGACGACGATCGCCGGCTTGCCGCTGTCGAAGCCGGCGGCCGCGAGTGCGTCGCGCCACGATCCGCCCGCTTCGAAATCGACGGGGACGAAGCGCAGCCAGTCCGGAACGCCGAAGCCCAGTTCGACGAGGCGCTGCCGCTTCCACGCCTGCGGGCCCGGCCGGTCGACCTCGAACACATGGAGACCCGACGCGACGTCGGGCCGGCGCTGCGCGAAGCTGTCGAGGCCGGCGCCGAGGATCACGTACTGGGTCGTCCCGCGCGCGGCCTGTTCGACGACGAGATCCTCGATGAACCGGGCGCGGGCCACGATCGACGCGCGGAACGGGCGGGTGAACTGCGGATCCATGTCGCCGCGCTGCTGCCAGCCCGGTTCGGGCGCGAGCAACCGGAGGCCGATGTCGTCCTCCAGCACGGGCGGACGCGCATCGATTTCGGCATGCAGCGCCCGCCACAGCGCGACCCGCGCTGCGGTGCTGTCCGGCGAGATTTCGTGACTGTCGCTCATGATCGTGGCCTCATTGCCCGAAATTGGCGTGGGTGGTCAGGAACACGGCTTCGATACCCTCGGCTTTCATGTCACTTCTCCTTTTTGGCCAATGTCAGCGAGGATAGTGTGTTTTTCGGCAGTGCAACGGGTCGCATGCGGTGCGTAGCGGCCATCACGACGCGTCTTGTTCCCCCAACGCCTGAATGAACCGCGAAAACAGCTCCGGCTGCGACGAGATCCCGAGCTTCGCGTACAGATGCCGCCGGTGCACCTTCACGGTTTCAGGCGAAATCGCGAGCCGTTCGGCGATCGCCTTCGACGAATTGCCGCGCAGCACCATCCTCGCAATCGCCATCTCGCGCTCGGTCAGCAGGTCGGCCCCGAACCGCGCGAGCGCCTGCTCGACGCGCGCGCCGAGATCGCTGTCGGGCGCCGTGCGCGCGGCATCGCCGACGAGCTTCCAGTGCTGGCGTATCGTCGCGAGCACCCACGGCATCGCGGCCGTCAGCTTGCCGAGCGGCTCGACGTCGAAGCGGGCCGCGGCGCCGAGCGACAGCGACAGCAGCGTATCCGGATGCGGCCGCACCAGGATCTGGATCTCGTCGTCGCCGACGGCGTCGCGGAAATAGCTGAGGAAATACTCGCTCTGCCGGAACAGGTCCGGCGCGACTTCCTCGAGCCGGTAACAGCCGTCTGCGAGCCCGTCATGCGCGGCCTGCAGAAACGGATCGAGCAGATATAACCCGTTCAGGTAGAGCGCTACCGGCGACGGCTTGTCCGTCCCGCCCGTGTCGTACTCTTCGAGCACGACCGGCACGCCGTCGCGGCCGGTCGCGGTCGCGAGCGCGTTGTCGAACGGCGCCATCTCGTTGAGCAGCAGCACCAGAAAGCGCCAGAAACGCGGCTGACCGAGATGATCGATCGCGCGGCCGAGCGCCTGGTGCATCGCGATTTCCGAAAACAGTCGATCCATACCACCACCGGAAGGGCGTAACACGAAGGGGGAATAGCGGTCCTGAAATTGGCTTCCTAGACTGCGACTCAATCTGGTGGGCCCGAGTATGGGCGTTCAAAAAAGCGGAGCAAAGGAGAGCGAAATGGCGATGATGTCGGATTCGACAGGGGCGATGCAAGCGGCGCCCGCAACAGGCGATGCGCCGCGCGCGCTCGCGCAGACGCTCAGCGTGCGCGACGTGGTGATGATCACCGTGTCGGGCGTGACCCCCGCGAGCTCGATCTTCGTGATCGCGCCGTTCGCGATCCAGCAGGCCGGCAGCGGCGCGGTGCTGTCGTTCCTGCTCGGCGGCGTGCTCGCCCTGGCGTTTGCGTTGTGCTACGCCGAACTCAGCGCCGCGCACCGCAGCGCGGGCGGCGAATACGTGATGGCGAAGCGCGTGTTCGGCACGCTGCCCGGCTACCTGACGTTCATCGCGGTGCTGGCCGTCAGCGTGTTCATTCCGGCCGTGCTCGCGAGCGGCGCCGCGCCGTACCTGAACAATGCGCTCGGCACGCACTTCAGCAACCAGTCGGTCGCGTTGACGATCGTGCTGCTCAGCTACGTGCTCGGCATGCTGAACATCAAGACGAACGCGTGGATCACCGGCGCGTTCCTCGTCGTCGAGATCAGCGTGCTGATGCTGATCGCGGGGCTCGGCTTCGGCTCGCCGCATCGCGGCGCCCAGGCGCTGATCGCGCCGCTCGTCGTGAGCGGCAATGCGCTCGTGCCGGCGACGCTCGCCGCGATCGTGCCCGCGATCGGCACGGCGATCTTCTGCTACAACGGCTTCGGCGCGGCCGCGTATCTCGCGGAAGACCTGCGCGGCGGCAACCGCAACGTCGCGAAGGCGGTCATCTATTCGCTGCTCGTGGTCCTCGTCGTCGAGCTGATTCCGCTGACGGCGATCGTGCTCGGCGCGCCGTCGCTGACGGAGCTGTCGAAGAGCGCCGACCCGATCGGCTATGTCGTGCGCTCGCTCAGTGATCCTGCCGTGTCGCGTGTCGTCAGCGGCGGGATCTTCCTGTCGGTGTTCAACGCGATCATCGCGATCGTGATCACGATGGGGCGACTGCTGTACAGCAGCGGCCGGCACGCGCTGTGGTCGCGCGGCTGCAACCGCGCGTTTTCCGTGATCCATCCGCGCTTCGAGTCGCCGTGGCTCGCGACGCTCGCGCTCGCGGTGCCGTCGGCGGGGCTCGTGTTCGTGTCGAGCCTCGACGAGCTGACCGCGTTCACGGTCGACCTGCTGCTGCTGGTCTATCTCGTCGTCGGCCTCGCCGCGCTCGCGAGTCGCCTCGTGCGCCGCGACGTGGCGCATCATTACCGGATGCCGCTCTGGCCGGTGACGCCGCTCGTCGCGGTGGCGGGCGCCGCGTACACGCTCTATACGACGTTGGCGGCCTCGACGAAGCCGACCGACCTTTACATCATCGCGGGGCTGTTCGTCGCCGCACTCGCGATGTATGCGATGTGGGCGCGCCACAGCGACGCGTTCCGCACACTTTGACGAACGATCGAACTACGGGAGGATTTGCATCATGCGCACGAGGGATCTCGGCATCCGCATCGGCCTCGGCACGCCGGGCCGCTTCAACGCGATCACCGACGTCGCGGGCGTGCGGGTCGGGCACTGCACGCTGAATGTCGACGCCGGCGACGCGTCGATCCGCACCGGCGTGACGACCATCGAGCCGCGCGCGGGCGCCGCGCACGACGCGCCGTGCTTCGCGGGCGTGCACGTGCTGAACGGCAACGGCGACGCGACAGGCCTCGAATGGATCCGCGAGGCGGGGCTGCTGTCGACGCCGATCGCCTATACGAACACGCACAGCGTCGGTGTGGTGCGCGACGCACTCGTCGCGATGGAGCGTGACGCCGCGCGCGATCGCGTGTACTGGTGCATGCCGGTCGTGATGGAAACCTACGACGGCCTGCTCAACGACATCTGGGGGCAACACGTGACGGCGTCGCACGTGCGCGGCGCGCTGGCCGCCGCCCGGTCGGGGCCGGTCGCGGAAGGTGGCGTCGGCGGCGGCACCGGGATGATCTGCCACGAGTTCAAGGGCGGCATCGGCACCGCGTCGCGCGTGCTCGGCGCCGATGCGGGCGGCTGGACGGTCGGCGCGCTCGTACAGGCGAACTACGGTGTGCGCGAGATGCTGCGCGTGGCCGGCTATCCGGTCGGCGACGTGCTGCGGCACGTGCATTCGCCATTCCGCGCGCCGGGCGCGCGGGGCGAGGCCGGCATGGGCTCGATCGTCGTCACGCTCGCGACCGATGCGCCGCTGCTGCCGCATCAGTGCACGCGCCTCGCGCAGCGCGCGAGCGTCGGGCTCGCCCGTGTCGGCGGCGGCACCGAGGACTCGAGCGGCGACATCTTCCTCGCATTCGCGACCGGCAATCGCGGCATACCCGCAGCGAACTACGGACGCAAAGGTGAACCGACGACGGATGTGCGGATGGTCAACAACGATCACATTTCCGCGCTGTTCGTCGCGGCGGCGGAGGCGGTCGAGGAAGCGATCGTGAATGCGCTCGTCGCGGCGAGCGACGTCGCATCGCGTGGGGCGCGGGTCGAAGCGCTCGGAACGGCGCGCTTGCTCGATGCGCTGCGTGAAGTCGGCTGGCGACCGGGGCGGGGCGGGTGAAACGGAGCGCGCCGCTTCAGGCGAAGCGGCGCGTACAGGGGCGGAGCGGCGAACCGGTGGGTCGTTGCCTGCCCGCGTACCCGAGAAGGGCGCTGCGGGCTCGGCCGTCGCGACGCGGCATCATGCTAAGGCCTGTTCCCGCTAATAACGGGCTTGCGCTGGCCGCCAGAAGGGCCGATCGCCGCGTCATGCTCCTTGCGAATACGCCCGGTATTCGCTGCGTCCCATTCCTTGCGCTCGGCCCTTCTGGCGGCCAGCCCCGCGAAGGTATTTTTGAAATCAGGGGAACGTGCCTTGCCGGCCGCATTGCGGCGTCGCGCGTCGCTTGTTTGGCTCGGCCAAACGGCGCTCCGTGCTCCTTGCACGCGCCCGAAGGAAGTCCCCTTGGGGGACGACCGGCAAGGTACGTTCGCAAGCCCGTTATTAGCGGGAACAGGCCTTAGCTGCCGAAGTAGACGTTGCAGAAGCTCACCGGACCGACGCAGGCGTTCTGGTCTTCGTCATTCGATTGCGCGCGGTCGACGCGGCCTGCGGCCTGGACGGCCTCGGCGCGGTTCGCCTGTTGCTGTGCCGGGTCGGCCGGCGCCGGTTGTGCGTGAGCGACGGCGGCGGTCAGCGACAGGGCAACGAGGGCGAGGTGCAGCGGCTTCATTTCAGTTTCTCCTGGGTGGTGACCAGTCTTGCTGGCAGTGATGAAACTATAGGCTCGTACTGCTTATGGATTAATCACCGCGCAAGGAGAGCTTATTTGCATCCGCAACAAGGATCGTTCGCCGACCACGTTCAATGGCGTTCAACGGCGATGCCGGTTGAACGGCGCATCCTTGTCGAGCAGCGCGCTGCGCATGAAGTGCAGGCAGCCGACGATGCGCTGCATCCGGCGACGCTCGTCGGGCACCGCATGCCACGCATGCAGCGTGTGCTGCGCCGCGCGGATCGCGAGGTTCACCGATTTCAGCGTGCGTGCGTGATGGCTCGGCGACGGGTCGTCGAAGAAGCGCGGCAGTTCGTGCAGCACCGTGTCGACCGAGCCGGTCCAGCGCAGCGTCTGCGGCGGTTTCGATGCGCAGAAGGCTTGCAGTTCGTCGCGCAGGTCGATCACCGCGTGTCCGACCTCGAGCGTCGCGAGCATCCAGCGCAGCGCATCGCGGTGCTGGCGCGTACGCCGCACGAGCAGCGTGCGCAGCTGCGCCATCAGGTCGTGCGTGCTCGACTGGAAGCGCTGCGCAAGGCCGGCCGGCGCGCCTTCGCACGCGAGCGTCACCTGGCAGCGCAAGTCGTGCGCGATGCGGCCCGTCAGCCACGGCATGTGAGTGGGGAACACCACCGCGAACACGATCGAGCACACGAGCATCGCGACGACGACGGCCAGCCCGTTGTTGATCAGCACCTCCGGCGTGTACGAGATCACGTTGTCGGGGCCCGCGAGCAGACAGAAGAACACCGCGAAGCCGATCCCGTAGCCGGACAACCCGGGCCGCATCGCGAGGAACGCGCCGAAGCCGAGCACCGGCGCGAGCGTCGCGCACAGCAAAGGAAGGCCGTCGATGTTCGGGTACACGTAGCACAGGAACAGGTAGCCGGCCAGGGTCGCGAATGCCGCACCGACGCCCATCTGCGCGACGAATTTCGGCGCGCGCGGCGACGTCGAGCTGAGCGCGCATGCGATTGCGGTGCCGATCACGGCGAGCGCACCGCTCGGCCATTGCGACGCGATCCAGAAGGCGCTCATCGCGCCCACCGCGACCACCGTGCGCAGGAACGCGAAGCTGATGAAGAACCGGTTGGTCTTCACCGCGTAGTGCGTGACGGTGCGCTCGAACGCATGATCATCCTGGTCGAGCGACGCGTAAGTATCCGCGTAGCCGAGGAACTCGCCGACGAATCGATACATCAGTTCGATCGCGGTGTCGTAGTCGAGCAGGCCGCCCGCCGCATGATCCTCGATCTCGCGGCGCGACGCGCGTGCGCCTTTCGGCAACGCCGTGTGAAAGCGCCGCAGGTCGAGCCGCGCGCCGGTCGCGCGGGCGGGGCCGTGCTGCAGTTCTTCGTGCAGCGCCGCGAGCCGTTGCGCGAGCGCGTCGATGTGCGGCGCGAGCGCGGCGAGGACCTCATCGGCATGTCCGGCGCGCAGGCGCTTGACGAGCTGGTGCAGCGCATGCAGTCGCGTGCACGCGTTCATGAACTCGCTGTTCAGCCGCGCGAGCCGGCGGCTGCGCGCACGAATGTGCGGATCCTCGAACGACGCGAACGCGCGGTTCGCCTCGAAGCCGACGATCTCGTCGACGAAATCGGCGAACCGGCGCTCGAATTCGCCGCGCTCGATGTTGCCCGCGAGCGCGTTGGCCGCGAACCCGGCGAACTTCGTGTGGCGCGCGCTCAGCGAGCGCATCAACGCCTTCGCCGAGCTGAGCGGCAAGATCAGCGCGCTGACGACGCCGGAGCAGACGATCCCGAGCGCGACTTCGGCGGCCCGCGTCAGCGCGGACTGGAACAGCGTCTGCGGCGTCATCACCGCGGGCAGCCCGATCAGCGCGGCCGTATAGCCGGCGAGCACGAACCCGTACCAGCGGAAGTGGCGGTTGCGCACCGCGAGCGCGATGCAGCCGCCGATCCACAGCGTGATGCCGGCCATGTAGAGCTCGGGCTGCTGCGCGAACAAGCCGCCGAGCGCGAGCGCGGCGACGAGGCCCGCCGCGGTGCCGAGCACGCGATAAAAACTCTTCGCGAACACCATCCCGGACATCGGCTGCATCAGCACGAACACGGTCGTCATCGCGGTGCGCGGCTGCGACATCTCGAGCCGCATCGCGATGCCCATCGCGAGCAGCGCCGCGAGCACGGTTTTCGCGAGGTGCAGCCAGATCAGCCCGTCGCTGGCGGCCCAGTCGCGCGCGGCCTTGCCGAGCGGATCGAGCCATCGCCCCCATCGTTGAAGTACGACGGAAGGTGAATCGATCGCAGGCTGTGGCTTCATGACTGGGGGCGGCGCGTGCGGTGCCGGGCGGCTCGCCGCGGCTTGTCCGAACGTGCCCGTTCGACTGGTGAGGCGCCGATTGTAGGAGCGTCTCGCATGCGCGTTAACGCAGCCACGGGGAAACGATAGTTGCAGCCAGCGTAACAATCCATCGCAGTTTGTGGAGGAAAATAGCGGCTCCTACACAGGTGATGCACAGGAATGGATACGCTTCAGAACATGCGGGTGTTTACGCGCGTCGTCGAGACGGGCAGTTTCACCGCGGCCGCGCAATCGCTGAATTCGACGACGGGCGCGATGTCGCGTGCGGTGTCGGAGCTCGAGGCGCGGCTGCGCACCCGCTTGATGAACCGTTCGACGCGCCGCCTCGCGCTGACGTCGGCCGGCGAGAGCTATCTGCGGCGCTGCCGGCAGATCCTTGCCGATGTCGACCGTGCGGAAGAAGAGGCGAGCTGCGCGCACGAGCGGCCGGCCGGCGTGATGCGCATGCGCAGCTTCGCAAGTGTCGGCCATCACTATGTGCTGCCCGCGCTGACGCGCTATCACGCGCAGTATCCGGAAGTGTCGATCGAGCTGTCGCTGTCGCAGCGGATGCCGGACCTGTTCGACGGCACGAGCGACATGGCGGTCGTCACGGCGTCGTCGCTGCCCGATTCGGAGCTCGTGTCCCATTTGCTCGGGTCGACGTTCAGCATCCTGTGCGCGTCGCCCGACTACGTGCGCCGGCATGGCACACCGTCCCGCCCGAGCGATCTCGGCGCGCACGCGTGCCTGACGCTGCGCACGCCCGCGTTCCCGACGCACGAATGGCTGCTCGAAGGGCCTGACGGCATCGAGCAGATCCACGTGACGGGGCCCGTGCAGACCAACACCGCCGAATCGCTTGCGCTTGCGATCCGCGACGGCATCGGCATCGGGATGCTGCCGCTGTATGCGGCGATCGACGCGCTGCACGAAGGCACGCTCGTGCGCGTGTTGCCGGAGCATATCCTGCAGAAGATGAACGTGTATGCGCTGTATCCGTCGCGCCGGTTCATCGATGCGAAAGTGCGGACCTGGGTCGAATTCCTGCGTGCGCAGGTGCCCGACATGATCGCGCGCGACGTCGAGATGCTGGCCGCGCTCGGCCGGGAACCGCAGGCCGCCTGAGTGGCGAGGCGTTGCCGCTTCGGCGGCCGCTTCAGCGCGCTATCGGCGCGCAACTTCATCAAATGCTTCTGATCCGATTCCTGATCGGCTTCAATCAGCTTCGATCGGGTGTCAATCAGGCTCGCCGCCCGCATGCTTCAGACCACGCATGCGGGCGGCTTTTGCCGTGTGCGACTCACAGGGCCGGCTTCGCTGCGACGCCGGTTTCGGCGCCCGGCGTACCGGCCGGACCGTATGCGGCTTCGGCGGCCTTGCGCGCGGCGAGCCGCTTCGCGGCAAGACGTTCCTGGGCGGCCATGATGTCGTCCGGGTAGTTGCCGGCGTCGCCGAGCGACGGGTTGTAGCCGACGGATTCGAGGTCATACAGTTCCTGCAGCACTTGCGCGCGCGTGACGGGCGACTTCGACGACTGGGCGAACGACAGGGCGGGTGCGGCGAGCAGGACGGCTGCAGCGGTGGCGACGACGAGCGATTTCACGATTTCCTCCGGGATATTCGGTGCGATTCGGCGATTAGCGAGTGATCCGAACCGTTGAGGCAAGTTTACGCAGCGGTGCATCGCGTAAAAACCCCGATTCCAGGCAGGCATCCTTCCAGAACGAACAACATTGGGCGGGCAACCGATGCACGTCGCGCGTGCTGCGTCGTTGCGCGCGCACCAAAAGAAAAACCCGCCTTCGCAGGCGGGTTTCGCGTGTCGGCAGGCAGCCGGGCGACGCAGCTCAGAAGCGCGTGCGCATGCCGATCGTGCCGACGATCTGGTTCGCGGTGCTCGATGCACCGCCGGACGTGTTGATGAACGCCTGATAGCCGCGGCCGGACGCATGCTGGTACATCGCTTCCGCGTACAGGTCGGTGCGGCGCGACAGCTTGTAGACGGCCTGCAGGTCGACCTGGTGCCACTTCGGATCGGTGCCGTGCTTGCTGTCCGGGTTCGACACGCTGGCGTCCGTGTACACGTACGCGGCGCCGAGGCTGACGGCCGGCGTCACCGCATAGCGGACGTTCACGTCGTAGTTGTTGAACGCGATCTGGCCGGTGGAGCCGAACGAGCCCGAGTTGTCGTATTGCGAGCGCATGTACACGAAGCCGACGGTGGCCGGGCCGAACACGTAGCTGACGCCGCCGCCGTACGAACGCATGCGGTCCGCGCCGATCGACCAGCCGCCCTGGCTCAGGCTCTTCGCTTCGGCGGTGTCGGTCGCGCCCGGGCTCGCGCTCGTCGAGCCCTTCGTGCCGTTCATCTGCAGGTACGCGCCGGCCACCTTCAGCGGGCCGTTCGCGTAGCTCGCCGCGATGCTGTACGCGCGGTTGCTGGCGAAATTCGTCGAGTTCGAGAAACCGTACAGCGCGCCGACCTTGAAGCCCGCGTACGTGTCGCTCGTGTACTTGACCGCGTTGTTGATGCGCAGCGAGTGGTTCAGGTTGTCGTTGTCGAACGGATGCGCGAAGCCCGTGTCGCCGAAGTCGCCCGACGTCGCCGACAGCGGCGCGACGAAGTCGACCATCGTGTCGTACTGGCGGCCGAGCGTCAGCGTGCCGTAGCCGCTCTGGCTCAGGCCGACGTATGCGTGGCGGCCGAACAGCTTGCCGTCCTGGCCGAGCGCGCCGTTGTTGACGTTGAAGCCGTTCTCGAGCACGAACAGCGCCTTCAGGCCGCCGCCGAGATCCTCGCTGCCCTTGAGCCCGAAGCGGCTGCCGTTGATCGTGCCGCTGGCCATGCGCCACTGGGAAGCGCCGCCCACATTGTTGGTGTAGGCGATGCCGGCGTCGATCAGGCCGTACAGCGTGACCGAGCTCTGCGCATGCGCGAGCGGGGCGAACAGGGCGGCGGTGGCTGCGCCGGCGACAAGGGTTTTTTTCACGTAATGGCTCCTGCGTGTGGGATTGCGAACAAGAAATTCGGCGCAAGTATAGGGACGCCTTCACGCGGAATCCGGCGGGGCGGCGCGAGCGCACCGTTGCAGAACCAGCAAGAGTGATTCACACCGTTGTCATATCGCGTGCGGCACGCCGGATGCCGGGCATCGGGCGCGCCGCCGATGCGGGTCGCGCGTGCGCTGCCACGCAGTGTTGTGGCGCGGCTGCAACATCCCGTGCGGCCGCGCCGGCAGTTGCTCGATGCCGCGCGCGCGCGGAGAATGGGCGCGTCACGCCATCGATCCGGAGACAGAAGATGACTACGCCGAGCCGCCGTCCGTCGATCAGTTCCGCCGTGTTCTATCGCGATCCGTGGGCCGCGCTCGACTGGCTCGAGCGTGCGTTCGGCTTCGAGCGCAGCATCGTCATCAGCACGCCGGACGGCAAGCTGTCGCATGCGGAATTCACGTTCGGCGACGGCACGGTGATGATCGGCGGCGAATGGGCGGATTTCGTGTCGAGCCCCGAGGGCGTCGGCGGCAAGAACACGCAGTGCGTGCATGTCCAACTGACCGGCGACCTCGACGCGCATTGCGCGCGTGCGCGGCAGGCCGGCGCGGTCATCCTGCAGGAGCCCGCCGACCAGTTCTACGGCGACCGTACCTATCGCGCACGCGATCCCGAGCAGCATGTGTGGACGTTCGGGCAGCAGGTGCGCATCGTGACGCGTGAAGAGGCTGTCGCGGCGACCGGGCTGAAGATCGACGGCTGGTCGTGACCGACGGCGCCGTCGCGCGCGATTTCCCCTTTCTTTCGAAACGAGCGTCCGGTGCGATGACGCACGGCCGCTTCATGCCAGGACCCGACATGAACCTGTTCAACGTACGTTTGCGTGGCCGCGACGGCCTCTTCACGATCGGCATCGATGCGGGCGTCATCGCGCGCATCGACGCGCAGCCGGCCCCGATCGCGCCGGCGAGCGGCGGCGACATCGACGCGGGCGGCCGTCTCGCGATCCCGCCGCTCGTCGAGCCGCACATCCATCTCGACGCGGTGCTCACCGCCGGCGAGCCGGCCTGGAACATGAGCGGCACGCTGTTCGAAGGGATCGAGCGCTGGGCCGAGCGCAAGGCGACGATCACGCACGACGACACGAAGACGCGTGCGCATGCGGCGATCGGCATGCTGCGGGATCACGGGATCCAGCACGTGCGCACCCACGTCGACGTGACCGATCCGTCGCTCGCCGCGCTGAAGGCGATGCTCGAGGTGAAGAACGAGGCGCGCGGCCTGATCGACCTGCAGATCGTCGCGTTCCCGCAGGAAGGGATCGAATCGTTCGACGGCGGCCGTGCGCTGATGGAGCAGGCGATCGACATGGGCGCGGACGTCGTCGGCGGCATTCCGCACTTCGAGAACACGCGCGAGCAGGGCGTCAGCTCGATCCGCTTCCTGATGGATCTCGCCGAGCGCACCGGCTGCCTCGTCGACGTGCATTGCGATGAAACCGACGATCCGCATTCGCGTTTTCTCGAGGTGCTCGCCGAGGAAACGCGCGTACGCGGAATGGGCGCGCGGGTGACCGCAAGCCATACGACCGCGATGGGCTCGTACGACAACGCGTATTGCTCGAAGCTGTTCCGGCTGCTCAAGCGCGCGGGGCTCAGCTTCGTCTCGTGTCCGACCGAGAGCATCCACCTGCAGGGGCGCTTCGACACGTTCCCGAAGCGGCGCGGCGTCACGCGCGTCGCGGAACTCGACCGCGCGGGCATCAACGTGTGCTTCGGGCAGGATTCGATCAAGGATCCGTGGTATCCGCTCGGCAACGGCAACATCCTGCGCGTGCTCGACGCGGGACTGCACATCTGCCACATGATGGGGTACGAGGACTTGCAGCGCTGCCTCGACTTCGTGACCGACCACAGCGCAACCGCAATGAATCTCGGCGAGCGCTACGGCATCGCGGTCGGCCGGCCCGCGAACCTCGTCGTGCTCGATGCGGACAGCGATTACGAAGCAGTGCGCCGTCAGGCGAAGGCGGCGCTGTCGATCCGCAGCGGGAAGGTGATCATGCGGCGGGAACCGGAGCGGATCGCCTATCCGGCGTGATCCTGAAGGGATCCCATTGCGCGGCGGCGAGGCCACCGGCGAGAAGCTCGCCGCCGCACGTGCAGACGCGTTTCATTCGCTCGACGCATGAGTTGATAAGAAAAATGCGTTTGTCTCATGGAGGCGGGCAGCCTAGGATGCCGGCTATTCACGGCGTGCGCGAAGCGCGCCGTCCTTGCCGCCTCTGCTCGCCGAATCCATGCGTCCCGACCTGCCATTCTCTCCTTCATCGTCGTTGCAGCCGACCGGCAGCCCGCTCGTCAAGCTCGCCGCCGTCACGGCGCTGACCGGCGTCGGCGCCGGGCTCGGCGGGATGTTGCTCGCGTTGCTGCTGCTCGAGTTCACGCGCGCGAGCCATGACTGTCTCGTGCCGATGCTGCTCGCGGTGGCCGGATCGATCGTCGCGTACCGCTGCGCCGAGCGCCATGCGCAGCGGTCGCGCGAACAGCTCGCCGACCTGCGCGCGATGGTGGACGAACGCGCCGCCGCGGCCCAATAGCGATCGCCGCCGTCAGTCTGGAGGCGCGGACGCATTGTCGATGGCGACGGCACGCCCGATCGCCGATACCTGCCCGGTTGCCGGAATTGAAGACGATGGCCGAACGCGTCTACGCCGAGTTGTCGCTGGCCCCGCATTCATCTGCATACGCGCACAGTGCTGAAGCGTGCGCGGCGCCCGACGGTGACGCCGGGCCCGCCGGCGACCCTCACCGCGCCGGTTGATCGGTGAGGGTTTGCAGGAACGCTTCGATATCCTTGATATCCTGCGCCGACATCGCGGGCGCGTCGCCGGCCTTGCGGTCGAACGGTGCATCGGTCACGTCGACGTTCGCGCGATACTTCGCCGGGATATCGTCGTACGCGTCGACCTTGCCGTCCGGGCCGCGCGGATAGAACTTCTCCGGTGCGATATTGCGCTCGTTGTAGAACGCCATCACCTGGTCCAGCGAGTGGAACACGCCGTTGTGGAAGAACACGTGGCGGGTTGCCGCGTTGCGCAGCGTCGGCGTGAGGAACATCCCGCAATACTGCGTCTGGTCCTTCAGGTCCTCGCGGAACGGCCCGCACAGCCCGAGGTCGTGAAACGCCGGGTCGCGGTTCTGCGCGAGCAGGCGGTTGCGCGGCGCGCCCAGCGCTTCGTACTGGAAGTCGGTGAACATCGGCGGCAGCCCGTCCTTGCCTGGCTTCGACAGGTGGCAGCCCGCGCAATTCGCCTTCGCGGGATCGTTGAAGAGCCGCAGCCCGCGCAACTCCGCCTGCGTGAGGCGCGCGCGGCCTTCGAGCCAGCGGTCGTACTTGCTGTCGTACGGGTGGAACGACGGATCCTCGACCTGATAGCGCGCGATCGCGAACATCGCCTCGGATACCGCGAGCTGCGCGCGGTCGAACACGCGCGGCCCGAACAGCTGCATGAACTGCGCACGGTGCGACGACTGCGCGAGCTTGTGCGCGACGTCGTCGACGCTCGCATTCGCCATCTCGACCGGATTCAGCAGCGGGCCGAACGCCTGCTGCTGCAGCGTATCCGCGCGGCCGTCCCAGAACATCCCGCCTTGGGGCACGAGCTGCGGCGCGGCCGCGGTGCCGGCCACCTTCTGCTCCTTCACGACGCCCGCCGCCGACGCGGCCTGCTGCGCGACGCTCGCCGCGTCGTCGTTCTCGCTCGTATCCGGGCCGATGCTGAAGTTCGGCTGCCGGTACAGGTACATCAGCGACGGCGGCGGCCGGTAGCCGTGCAGCGTCATCGCGATGCCGCCCGGCTGGACTTCGAGTGCGTTCGGCGGGCCGTACGCATGATCAGGGCTGTGGCACGACGCGCACGACTGCTTGCCGGACGCCGACAGCGCCGGATCGAAGAACAGCGCGCGGCCGAGTTGCGCGACCGCGGACAGCGGCGCGGCAGTCGGGCGCTGCAGCACGATCGGGTGCGGGTTCGCGCCGGTCCAGTCCTCGACGAGGGTGCCGACCGCGGCGGGCGTGTGCGCCGGAAACGCGATCGCGAACGCGGCGTAGCCGAGCACGCCGGCGCCGAGCGCGAGCGCCGCGCGGCGCAGGAAGCGAGAAGGGCGGCGCAGTGCGGCGGCGCCGGTATCGGACGCACCGGGCGGAGGGAAGGCGGGACGGGCGGTCATGCGGTCCAGGTTGAAGTCGGGCGCCGCCGAAGCGGCGCGTTGAAACGGAAACGGCCGGCGCGTCGCGCGCCGGCCTGCGGGGTGACGTCGGCGATCAGATTCAGTTCGACGGTGCCGAGCTGAGTGCGGTGCCGAGCGTCGGGTCGAGGTACAGCGGCGCCGTGTTCGGCTTGCCCGCGAAGTTGAACAGCCCGCTCAGGTCGCCGGCCGTTGCGTCGAACGAGCCGCCGCCGATGCGCTGGCCGCCGAGCCAGTTGTCCTCGATGAAGCGGACGACCGAGGCCTGGTCGACCAGCGTGTGGTCGACGTAGTTCTGCTTCGCGTACGGCGAGATCACGACGAGCGGAATCCGCACGCCCGGGCCGCAGCGGCCGTTGACGGTGCCGCCCTTCACGCCGGTGGTGCCGCCCGTGCCGCACTTGCCGTTGCCGTTCACCTGGTCGACGGCGTCGGAGGATGCGCGGGTCGGGGTCGTGTAAGCATGGTCGTACCAGCCGTCCGAATCGTCATAGGTGACGATCACGGCCGTGTTCTGCCAGTCGGGCTGCTGCTGCAGGAAGTTCACGACCTTCGTCACGAACGCCTGCTCGTCGAGCGGATCCGAATAGCCCGCGTGCGCGTCCTGCGCGGCCGGGGCCTTCAGGAAGCTCACCGACGGATAGTTGCCGGCCTTGACTGCGGCGAAGAAGTCGTCGGAGTCGTACTGGTGGTTCGCCGGTTCGGCCGTCTTGCCGTCGGTTTCGAGGCTCGAGCCGATCGCGGCGACCGAGCTCGGCCGCGTGTGCTGCGGGTTCGCCGTCGTCGCGTAGTACTGGAACCAGTTGTGGTGCGGGATGTAGTCGGACGTCGCGGCATTCACCGCGGTCGCGACCGTGCTACGGGCGCAGCCCGTCGTGCCGTTGCCGTTCACGGTCGACAGGTTGAAGCCGCCCATGAAGCCGCCCCACGTGATCTTCGCGCCGTTCAGCAGGTCGCCGATGTTCTTGCCGGCCATCATCGCCTGGTCGGTCGTGCTCGAGCACACGTCGAAGCCCGGGTCGACGTCGTTGATCATCGTGAAGCCGCCCTGGCCGTCATTGATGTAGTACGACGACGCGGCGAGCGTCGACGGCTGCTTCGACGTCTTGACGATCTGCATCCCGTTGGTCTGGCCGGAGATCACGTTCAGCGCGCCCGGCGTCGACGGACCGTACGACGTCGTGTACATGTTGTCGCTCATCGCGAAGCGCTGCGCGTAGTTCCACAACGCGGTCACGGTGTTGCCGTCGAAGTAGCCCATCACCTGGCCCTTCGTGCCGAATGCGCCGGCGCCGCCGGACGAGCCCTTGCCCGTGTATTTCGGGAACAGGTCGGCGAGGCCGTTGTCCTCGGCCTGCTGCTCGGCCGTGTAAGCGTGGTTCTGGTCGGCGGTCGCGGCCTGCGTGCGGTCGAGGCGGAACGGGTTCGCGGCGTCGCTGCCGTTCGCGGTGTTCGTGAAGTTCGGATTGGCGGTCAGCAGCGTGCCGGTCAGGCCGTTGACGGTGGGCGTGCCGGCCGCCGCGGTGAACGCCGGTTCGCCCGTCGGGTTGGTCGCGTTCGGATAGGTGCCGAAGTAGTGGTCGAACGACACGTTCTCGCCGTAGATCACGACGAGGTGCTTGATCGGCGTGGTGGTCTGCAGCGCATCCTGCGACGACACCGAGGCCGCGGCCGGTGTCGAATCTTCGCTGCCGCCGCAGGCGAACAGCGCGAGGACGGCGCCGGCGCAGGCGGTGACGAGCATGGCTTGACGGAACATCGTGGAGGACTCCATTCGAGCGGGTCATGGAAATGATCGGCCCGGAACGGCAATGGGCGCGACGGTGAGCACGCGCATTGAATCAGTCCGGTATGAAGATATGGGGACGGAGTGGTTTCGCGAGCATTGCGTCGCGATATCGATTTCATTACGGGGACATTTGCCACGAAAGAAATGCGAAAGAAAGGCGGGCGTAATGCGTGCTGCCGGACGCGGACACGCTTGCCTGGAGGGCCGCGCAGCGCGGCGCACGCCGGCCCGGCCGGGGTACCGGGCCGGCGCGCTCCGAAAACGGCTTGCGGCGACTTTGACGATCAGATGACGGATTGTTGCGGTGAATCCTTCTACCGGCGCGACGATGGCGCCGCCCGGTCATCGGCCAGGCGCTTTGTCACGCTTCGACCGGCATCGCGCTCGTGCACTTGACCTCGTCGAGGCAGACGCTCGAATGCACGCCGCTCACGCCGGGCGTGCGCATCAGCGTTTCGAGCAGGAACGTGGACAGCCCTTTCAGGTCGTGCGCGACGACCTTCAGCACATAGTCGATGTCGCCCGTCACGGAGAAGCACTCCTGGATCTGCGCGAGATCGGAAACGAGCTTCTGGAATTTCGACAGGTCGCGGATATGGCCGCGCTCCATCGTCACATGCACGAATGCGGTGACGCCGAAACCGAGCGTCTCGGGGTCGAGCCGCGTCTCGTAGCGGCGGATTGCGCCGATCTCCTCGAGCCGCCGGTGGCGGCGCAGCGTCTGCGCGGGCGACAGGCCCACGGCCTTCGCCAGTTCGAGGTTCGACACGCGGCCGTTTTCCTGCAGGATCGCCAGCAACGCGCGATCGATTCGGTCGAGAACCGGTTCAGGCATTTTTGTTTCCTCATCTGTCTCCTGGATGCAATCTTATCTCATAATGTAGGGTTTGCATGAACGGCTTACGAAACCCGATTTCGTCGTCGCAACGCTAAACTGACCCCGGATTTTCGTGTGCGTTCGCAGCAATGCGGCCGCAGGCGGCAATCGGCGGCCGGTGTGATGGGGCCGCCGGCGGAGTTCGGGTGCCGCCGCACGAAGATTGCAGTCCCCAACCCGGCGGCTCCACGAACGGCAGCCGGCACAGCAAAACAGCGCCCGGCACACCGAGGCGCGCCGCTTCCACAGGGGGCGGAGAAAGTGGAGAAGACATGGTTTCTGGACACGAGAAGGACGGCCTGAAGCGCGGGCTGAAGAATCGGCACATCCAGCTGATTGCGCTCGGCGGCGCGCTCGGCACGGGGCTGTTCCTCGGCATCGCGCAGACGATCAAGATGGCGGGCCCGTCCGTGCTGCTCGGCTACGCGGTGGCCGGCATCGTTGCGTTTTTCATCATGCGCCAGCTCGGCGAGATGGTCGTCGACGAGCCGGTGGCCGGGTCGTTCAGCTACTTCGCGGACAAGTATTTCGGCCACTTCACCGGCTTCCTGTCCGGCTGGAACTACTGGGTGCTGTACATCCTCGTCAGCATGGCCGAGCTGTCGGCGGTCGGGATCTACGTGCAGTACTGGTGGCCGGGCGTGCCGACCTGGGTGTCCGCGCTCGTGTTCTATGTCGTCATCAACCTGATCAACCTGACGAGCGTCAAGTCGTACGGCGAGACGGAATTCTGGTTCTCGATCATCAAGGTTGCCGCGATCGTCGGCATGATCGGCTTCGGCGGCTGGCTGCTCGCGAGCGGCCACGCGGGCCCCGAGGCGAGCGTCGCGAACCTGTGGCAGCACGGCGGCTTCTTCCCGAACGGCGTGTCGGGCCTCGTGATGTCGATGGCGGCGATCATGTTCTCGTTCGGCGGCCTCGAGCTCGTCGGCATCACCGCGGCCGAAGCGGACGATCCGAAGCACAGCATCCCGCGCGCGACCAACCAGGTGATCTACCGCATCCTGATCTTCTACATCGGCGCGCTCGCCGTGCTGCTGTCGCTGTATCCGTGGGAGAAGGTCGTGACCGGCGGCAGCCCGTTCGTGCTGATCTTCCACGCACTCAGCAGCAACATGGTCGCGAACGTGCTGAACGTCGTCGTGCTGACGGCCGCGCTGTCGGTCTACAACAGCGGCGTGTACTGCAACAGCCGGATGCTGTTCGGCCTCGCGCAGCAGGGCAACGCACCGAAGGCGATGATGTCCGTGAACAAGCGCGGCATTCCGCTCGTGGCGCTCGGCACATCGGCGCTCGCGACCGGCGTGTGCGTGCTGATCAACTACTTCATGCCCGGCAAGGCGTTCGAAGTGCTGATGGGGCTCGTCGTGTCGGCGCTCATCATCAACTGGGCGATGATCAGCCTGATCCACCTGAAGTTCCGCCAGGCCAAGCGTGCTGCGGGACAGCAGACGTTCTTCCGCAGTCTGGGCTATCCTTTCACGAATTACCTGTGCCTGGCGTTCATGGCCGGCATTCTCGTCGTGATGTACCTGACGCCGGATCTCCGCCTGTCGGTGTACCTGATCCCGGTGTGGCTCGCGGTGCTCGCGATCGGGTATCGCTTCCGTCAGAAGAATGCCGCGTATGCGCTGAACAACCGCGCATCCGCACGCTAAGGCCGGCCAGGTGCGCGCAAGCGCACCTGGCGCCGGCGGCAGCACGCGCCGGCGCCCGCAGCAAGACTTTTCATCCAACGAGACCGATAAAGCCATGTTCGAACACATCGACGCGTATCCCGGCGACCCGATCCTGACGCTCAACGAGAACTTCCAGAAGGACCCGCGCGAGCAGAAGGTCAACCTGAGCATCGGCATCTATTTCGATGCCGAAGGCCGGATTCCCGTGATGGACGCCGTCCGCGAAGCCGAGACGGCGCTGCAGCGCGAGATCGGCCCGAAACCGTACCTGCCGATGGTCGGCATGGCGCCGTACCGCGACGCGGTGCAGGCGCTCGTGTTCGGCGCCGATCACCCGACGCGCGCGGCGGGCCGCATCGCGACCGTGCAGACGCTCGGCGGCTCGGGCGCGCTGAAGGTCGGCGCGGATTTCCTGAAGCGCTACTTTCCGGACACGCAAGTGTGGCTGAGCGACCCGAGCTGGGAAAACCACCGCTTCATCTTCGAGCGTGCGGGCTTCACGGTGAACACGTACCCATACTACGACGAGGCGACGGGCGGGCTGAAGTTCGACGCGATGCTCGCGGCGATCAACACGCTGCCCGCGCGCAGCGTCGTGCTGCTGCACGCGTGCTGCCACAACCCGACCGGCGTCGATCTCGACGAAGGCCAGTGGCAGAAGCTGATCGACGTGATCGAGGCGCGCGAGCTGCTGCCGTTCGTCGACATGGCGTACCAGGGCTTCGGCGCGGGCCTCGACGCGGACGCGTTCGCGGTGCGCGAAATCGCCCGCCGCGGGCTGCCGGCGCTCGTCGCGAATTCGTTCTCGAAGAACTTCTCGCTGTACGGCGAGCGTGTCGGCGGCCTGAGCGTGATCTGCGAGGATGCCGCCGCGGCGGACCGCGTGCTCGGCCAGCTCGCCGGCGCGGTGCGCTCGAACTACAGCAACCCGCCGATCCACGGCGCGAAGATCGTGTCGGCCGTGCTCAACACGCCCGCGCTGCGCAAGCAGTGGGAAGAGGAGCTCTCGGCGATGTGCCGCCGGATCGCGCGGATGCGCCAGTCGATCCACGACGGGCTGCGCGACCACGTCAGCGGCGAGGCGCTCACGCGCTACGTGAAGCAGCGCGGCATGTTCACGTACACGGGCCTCACCGAATCGCAGGTCGACGCGCTGCGCGAAGTGCACGGCGTGTACATCCTGCGCTCGGGCCGGATGTGCGTCGCGGGGCTGAACGACTCGAACGTCGGCATCGTCGCCGATTCGATCGCGAAGGTGCTGAAGAGCGGCGTCTGAGCGCGACAACGCACGATCCCGCGCCACGTGCGCGGGACCCTGTCAAACCGGCTGTCCTCGTTGCGGGGGACAGCCGGTTTTTTTGTGCGGCGGCGCGCATTGCGTGAGCGTGCATCTGTCGCGGCTGCGTGCGCGGCGGTACGATGCGCGGGTTGATCGTGAAGATCGTCCAGTCGAGGAGCGTCCCGGGAATGAGCATTCGAATCGTGCAGCTAGGCTCGCCGCGCGCGGCCGGCGAGGGCCTGCGGATCGGCACGGTGCGGCGTCCGCCGCGCGGCGTGCCGAAGACCGAGTTCGCGTCGCGCAACTATTACGACGTGTGGCTGCCGACGCTGTCGCCGACCCCTGAGCTTGTCGCGCAAGCGCTGCATGCCGAAACCGACGCCGACTGGCGCGCGTTCGCGCGCAAGTTCCGCGCGGAGATGAATCACGGCGATGCGCCGAAGGTGCTCGACCTGCTCGCGGCGCTGTCGACGACCACGCAATTCTCGATCGGCTGCTACTGCGAAAACGAAAGCCGCTGTCATCGCAGCATCCTGCGCGAACTGCTCGCCGAGCGCGGCGCGGCGATCGAGCCGGACGCATCCTGACGCAGCGCGCCGCAGGGCGCGGGTGGCGTGGGGCATGACGCAGGCGGCACCGTGGTGCCGTCGCGCAGGCCAGACCGCCAGCCGACAGCGTGGCGCCGTCGCGCAGGCCAGACCGTCAGCCAGCACCGTGGCGCCGTCGCGCAGACCAGACCGCCAGCCGACACCGTGACCCTGTCGCGCAGGCCAGACCGCCAGCCGACACCGGTCACGCCGACGCTGCAGCGGGCGTGTCAGGCGCCGCCCACGGCGGCAGGTCGGCCCAGCCGAGCGGGCCGTAGACCGTGCCGCCCGCCGATTCGACGGTCTCGACGAACGCCTGCAGCGTCGCGCCGCCCCATACGAGCAGCGTGTTGGCGTCGAGGAAGTTCTCGCTGCGCAGCCACGGCGCCGCGCCGCGATTGATCTGCTCGACGCTGTACGCGCCCCCGTGCCGCCCGGCCTCGGGCGGAAACAGCAGCGACGCTTCGAACGCGACCTTCAGCACCTGCGTGCGCGAGTCGCTGTAAGGCGGCTTCGCGACATCCTGATACGGAACCGCCGCCCAGCTCTCGCCGCATTGCTCGTCGAGCGGCAGACACGTGAAATACGCCCACGGCGCGCGCACGAAACACAGCCGGTAGAGATCGCGGGCGCCGTCCAGATTCGCTATCAATGCCATTGCTTGCCCTGTGCAATTCGCTGCCCCGTATGCCGGCGCGCCCTGCGCGCGGGGCGTTCGCGCAATCCGGATCAATCGGAGCCGACCTGCGGCCGATCGCGCCCGAGCGTGCCGGTATACATCCTTTGACCGCACGGCGGCCGCCTCGTTGACCGGCGTCACGCGGTGCGCGCCGGACCGGTGACTCACTTGACGTGGGTCAAGCGCGCGACGGCGCACGACTCTATGCTCACCTCATGGACGCGTCGGGACGGTGACAGGCAAGCCGATGCAATGCTGCATGACGGTCGTTTCGGTGCGGACGGCGGGTCGGGCGGCGACGATGCGGCGCGCAAGCCGCGGGAGGCGCAGATGACGCTGTCGGGCAACATCCGGGAAGGCGACTGGACGGTCGAAGTCGACACGCGGCCGGACGTCGAGGGTGGATTTCGCTGCCGCGTGCGCGTCGAGCACGGCGACGGCCCGACCCGGTTTCACCACGCGTTCGAGCACGGCCATGCGTATCCGACGGAGCGCGAGGCGGTGCTCGAAGGGCTGCGGGCGGGCATGACGTGGATCGAGCTGAAGCTGTCGCAGGTGTTCAACGTATAGGCAGGGAAACACGAAATAACGGGAACGCGCACGCGGGGGCGTGCGTGCAACGCGCGGCGGGATCGCGCACGATGCCGGTCGGACTGCGGCCGGCGAGAACAGGCCACGCAGTCGTACAGGAATCTTCGCCGTTTCGCAGCGATGCGGGCGGCGCATACAAGGCGGTCGGCGCGAGGGCGGCCCCGTCAGGAGAAACAACATGGGCGTGGGAATGCAGATCGCCTATTTCGGGTTCGCCGGTTCGGCCGCGCTGGAAGCGGAAGCCGGCGCGCAACTGGTGCGCCTCGATCGGTTCCGCGCATTGATCAGCGGCTGCCATCTGGCGATCGAGTCGCGCTCGGCCGGCGCCGGCCGGCGCGCGTACGACGTGCGGCTCGACCTGATCACTCGCAACAACGAGCTGAAGCCGGTCCCGCACTGCGTCGGCGACGACGCGAACGAAGCCGTGCGCTGCGCGTTTGCGCAAGCGGAGCGCGAGTTGATTGCGTGGCAGGTCGGCGCGCCGAACGGGCCGACGCCTGGCGCGCATGCGGCGCGTTGAGTCGCTACACGCGCGCGAGCCCTTCCGCGTCGAGGATGCGCACGCGCTTGCCGTGCGTTTCGACGAGCGATTCGCGGTGGAACCGGGAGAACATCCGGCTGACGGTTTCGAGCTTCATCCCGAGGTAGCAGCCGATTTCCTCGCGCGTCATCCGCAGATTGAACTCGGACGCCGAATAGCCGCGCGCCTGGAAGCGCGACGACAGGTTCAGGAGGAAATGCGCGACACGCTGTTCCGCCGACATCGTGCCGAGCAGCAGCATCTGGCTGGATTCGCGGACGATCTCGCTGCTCAGCATCTGGTACAGGAAGTGCTGCATCGACTTCATCTCGCGGCACGCGGCCTCGAGCGGGCCGAACGGGATGATGCACACGACGCTGTCCTCGAGCGCGATCGCGTCGCAGCAGTGCTGGCCGCCGCCGATGCCGTCCATGCCGAGCGTCTCGCCGGCGATCTGGAAACCCGTCACCTGTTCGCGGCCGTCGCGGTGCACCATCACCGTCTTGAACGAGCCCGCGCGCACCGCATAGATGCTCTGGAACGGATCGTCCGCGCGGAACAGCGCGTCGCCTTGCCGGACGTGGCGGGTCGTGCAGATGATCGCGTCGAGCCGGCCGTACTCGGCCGCCGTCAGGTGCGGCGGCAGGCACATCGAGCGCATCGCGCAGACCGAGCAGCGCGCGGCCGGTTGTTTGGGGGCGTCGGCGCGCGCGACCGCGTGCAGCGGGATCGCCGGCCGCGGCGCGACGGGCGTGGCGGCTGCGCTAACGGAAGCTGAGGACATGATGCAACTCCGGCACTTTCAGGGCAGGTGCACGCGACGCGCGTGCACCAGGGATTCGATCACGTGGCATGCGGCGTCGAATTCGGCGGTCTTGTCGAAGAAGTAATCCGCACCGGCCGTCGCACAGGCCTCCCTGAATGCCGGCGCCGAGTGATTCGTCAGCACGATCGTGACGACGCGCGGCGCGGACTTCGACAGCGTCCCGATCAGATCGAGACCGCTGCCGTCCGCGAGCCGCAGGTCGACGATCACGACATCCGCCTGGCACCGGCGGATGTGCGCCCACGTACCCTGGCCGTCTTCCGCTTCGCCCACGACGTCGACGCCGCGGATCGCGCCGACGAGCAGCGCGATCCTGCGCCGAACGGCGACGGCGTGATCGACGAGAAACACCCTGAGCGCGGCGGGTGACAGGCTGGCATTCATGAAAGCCAGTATCGCGTTGCGCCGCCGGAAAGGAAATCGGCCGAATTGGAAGTTTGCGTAGGCGGGTTCGCCGCGTTGTAGGGTTTTTCCTACAACGCGGCCCGCAGCGGGGCCGCATGACGGCGGCGCGCGGGGCGCCGCGCTGCCGGGTTCAGGCGCCGCCTCGCGCGCCGGTTGCGTCGAGTGCGTCACGCGCCGTGCGGCACGCGGCGAGATCCCAGGCCGCGCAGCCGACGCTCTTGAACAGCGGCGGCCCGCAGCGCTCGAACGTGCCGCGCAGCACGTCGGCGAGCGACGCGACGGTGCGCCAGTCGACCTGCGCGAGGATCAGGTCGCCCGCTTCGTGGCGCGCACCGGCCGGGTCGTCGACGACGAGCCGGCTGTTGCGCACGGTGCCCGCGTCGATTTCCGCGGCGTCGGCCGTGAATGCGCCGACGCCGACCACGAGCCGGCCTTCGCGCGCCGCTTCGCGGTAGACCGGCGTGCGGCTCGTCGTCAGCGTGACGACGACGTCGATCGTGTCCGGAATCGGCGCGTCGGGTTCGACCGGCGTGAGCAGCGGCGCATGCGCGCGATGGGCCGCGCAGAATTCGGCGGCACTGGCCGCGCTCGTGCCGCGAACCGACAGGCGGGCAGCGGGGAAGATCGCCGCAAGCGCTTCCGCGTGATTCGCGGCCTGCTTGCCGGTGCCGATCAGCAGGATCTCGCGTGGCGCGTCGCCATGCAGCGCGTGGATCCCGAGCGCGGTGATCGCGGCGGTGCGGCGCCCGGTGACCGTCGGGCCGTCGAGCACGAAGCGCATTTCGCCCGTGACCGCGTCGCACGCGATGACCTGCCCGAGGATCGTCGGCAGCCCGCGCGCGCCGTTGCCGGGACACACGTTGACGAGCTTGTGGATCGCGAGATCGCGCGCGCTAGACGGCATCGACAGCATCACGCCGCCCGCCTGCAGCGGCACGACCAGGCGCTCCGGACTGATGATCTCGCCGGCCGCGTACTCGACGACGGTGTACCTGAGCGACGCGAGCAGCGCCGGATAGTCGAGCAGCGCGGCTGTCGCGGCCGCATCGAAAACGGGAGTTTGGGGAAGGGCGGTCATCGTGTGCGTCGGAACGTCGGGTGAGCGTGGACGGCCGGGCGACCAGTGTGCCCGGTGCGGGGTGGCCAGATACCGCGAAACAGGCAGCCTGGATCGAATCTATACCAGCAGCTGGCGGAATGACAAGCCAGAAAATAAAGCGGGGTGGCGATTTTGGTTCTATTATCAGTCCAACAGAGTGCGGCGGTCTGCCGGTCTGCATGACGCAGGCCGGGCGGCGTGCCGCTCCGGTATAGTGCGAACCCATTCCGATCCACGACCAGAACACCCGGCAGGAGCTTCACGATGTCGTCCGCGCGCCCCGAATTCCTCGAAGGCGGCTTCCGGCCGCTGCAAATCTACGAGCAGGTCGCCGAAAGGATCCGCGACGAGATCCGCGCGGGGCGCTACGCGCCCGATTCCCGGCTGCCGTCCGAACGCGAGCTCGCGGCGCTGTTCAAGGTCGGCCGGCCGGCCGTGCGCGAGGCGCTTGGCGCGCTGCAGAACGAAGGGCTGGTGTTCACGAAGCGCAATTCGGGCACCTATGTCGTGCCGGCGCCGCTCGACGTGCTCGCGCAGGCCGGCCGCATGCGCAGCGCGGCCGAGGCGGACGTCAGCCCGACCTCGACGCTCGACGTGCGGCTGATCCTGGAGCCCGCGATCGCCCGTCTCGCGGCCGCGCACGGCAGGCCCGACCCGGCCGCCGAAGGCTATCTCGCGCAGATGGAAACGATCACCGACATCGACGACCCGCGCCAGCGCGCGCTGTGGAACGAAAGCGACCGGCTGTTCCACCGGCAGATCGCGCTGATGACGGGCGACGCACTGCTCGTGAAGATCGCCGACGAAGTCGCGAAGACGATGGACCAGCCGCTGTGGAAGCGGCTGAAGGACGACGGAATCTACGACGCGGGCCGGATCCGGCTCTACGTGTCCGAGCACCGGCTGATCTACGAGGCGATCGTGTCGGGCGATGCCGATGCGGCGGCGTTCTATGTCGAGCAGCATATCCGCCGCGTACGCCGCGACATCGCGCCGAAGTGAGCGGTTCGGCGGTCATCTGGTTCCGGACTCGACCAGATGATCGACCATTATTTTTGAAACTGCTTGCGCAGTGACCACGCGTATCCTACATTGGTTTAACTAAAAACCAATCAGGAGACATCATGCGTACTCTCGTCACTGCACTCGCCGTGGCTGCGGCCGTCGGCGCGCTGACTTCCGCGCACGCGCAGGAAGTCGTCACGATCGGGCATTCGGCGCCGCTCACGGGCCCGCAGGCCGCCAACGGCAAGGACAATGAAAACGGCGCCCGCCTCGCGATCGAAGAACTCAACAAGGAGAACCTGAAGGTCGCCGGCAAGACCGTGACGTTCAAACTGGTTTCCCAAGATGACCAGGCCGACCCGAAAGTGGGCGTGCAGGTCGCGCAAAGTCTCGTCGACAAGGGCGTCGTCGCGGTGCTCGGGCCGTACAACTCCGGCGTCGCGATCCCGTCGTCGGCCGTGTACAACACCGCGGGCGTGCCGATCCTGCCGGTCGCGTCGAACCCGGCGCTGACGAAACAGGGCTTCAAGAACATCTTCCGGATCGGGGCGAGCGACGAGCAGCTCGGCGGCACGATGGCCGTGTTCGCGGCGAAGACGCTGAAGGCGAAGACGGCCGCGATCATCGACGACCGCACCGCGTACGGTCAGGGCGTTGCCGAGCAGTTCCTGAACGTCGCGAAGGCGAACGGCATCCAGGTCGTCGACCGCGAGTACACGAACTCGTCGGCGACCGACTTCCTCGGCATCCTGACGACGATCAAGGCGAAGAACCCCGACGTGATCTTCTTCGGCGGCTATGCGGCGCAGGGCGCGCCGATGGCGAAGCAGATGAAGCAGCGCGGGCTGCGCGCGAAGCTGCTCGGCGGCGACGGCATCTGCTCGGCCGACATGGGCAAGGTGGCGGGCGAAGCCGCGTCGATCGTCTACTGTGCGCAAGGCGGCGTCGCGCTCGACAAGACGGCGGCCGGGCGCGAGTTCCTGAAGAAATACCACGACACGTATCACGCCGACACGCAGGTGTACGCCGTGAACTACTACGACGGCGCGAAGCTGCTCGCGGACGCGATGGTGAAGGCCGGCACGACGACCGACAAGGCGAAGCTGATCGCGCAGCTCGCGAAGTCGAACTACAAGGGCGTCGCGGGCACCTATTCGTTCGACGCGAACGGCGACCTGAAGGGCGCGCCGACGACCGTCTACGTGATCCGCAACGGCTTGCCCGTGCCGTATGGCGAGTGACCGGCGTGTCGGGCGGGGCGGGCGCCCCGCCTGGCGGCCGCGCTTGCCGATCGATTCAACCCTTCCTGACCAACGATGAAACTGACCCGATCCCTGTCAACTGTCGAAGTCCACACCGGCGGTGAAGCGTTTCGCATCGTCACGAGCGGCCTGCCGCGCCTGCCGGGCGACACGATCGTCCAGCGCCGCGCGTGGCTGAAGGAGCACGCCGACGAGATCCGCCGCGCGCTGATGTTCGAGCCGCGCGGCCACGCGGACATGTACGGCGGCTATCTGACCGAACCCGTGTCGCCGAGCGCCGATTTCGGCGTGATCTTCCTGCACAACGAGGGCTACAGCGACCATTGCGGGCACGGCGTGATCGCGCTCGCGACCGCCGCGGTCGAGCTCGGCTGGGTGCAGCGCACGGCGCCGGAGACGCGGGTCGGCATCGATGCGCCGTGCGGCTTCATCGAGGCGTTCGTCAAGTGGGACGGCGAGCATGCGGGGCCCGTGCGCTTCGTCAACGTGCCGTCGTTCATCTGGCAGCGCGACGTGTCGGTCGACACGCCGTCGTTCGGCACCGTGACGGGCGACATCGCGTACGGCGGCGCGTTCTATTTCTACGTCGACGGCGCGCCGTTCGGGCTGCCCGTGCGCGAAGCGGCGGTCGAGCAGTTGATCCGCTTCGGCGCCGAGGTGAAGGCCGCCGCGAACGCGAAGTACCCGGTCGTGCATCCGGAGATTCCGGAGATCAATCACATCTACGGCACGATCATCGCGAACGCGCCGCGCCATCCGGGCTCCACGCAGGCGAACTGCTGCGTGTTCGCGGACCGTGAGGTCGACCGTTCGCCGACCGGCTCGGGCACGGGCGGCCGCGTCGCGCAGCTCTACCAGCGCGGGCGGCTCGCAATCGGCGACACGCTCGTCAACGAGTCGATCGTCGGCACGATCTTCAAGGGGCGCGTGCTGCGCGAAACGACCGTCGGCGACATCCCGGCCGTGATTCCGGAAGTGGAGGGCAGCGCATACATCTGCGGCTTCGCGAACTGGATCATCGACGACCGCGATCCGCAGACCTACGGCTTTCTCGTGCGCTGAACGCGCGCAGTTGCCCGCATTTGCCGTCACCCGTTTGTTGTACCAGGCTTGGCGCGCGTTTCCGGTTGCCGGACGCGCGCTCTTTTTCGCGGGCAGCAGATGACGCGGTTTCCGGGCTTCGAAGCGGCCCCAGATCGGTGTCAAAGCGCCCCCCGATGACGCCTGCCGGCGCCCGCGCGCCTGAACGCCGCGCGACTTTTGGTACGATGCACGCTTTCCAGCAGATCCTTCATCCGCGTGAATCGCCGAAACGTGTCGTCAGTGCGTGACCTCTGTGCCAAATGGGTCGCGCGCGCCCAACCCGTCGCGGCCGCCGCCGCCGCGCCAGTCAAGCGTCTCCTCGCCGTCGTCTGGTTCCACCTGCGGCATCCGACGCGCCGCGGCGTGCTGCTTGCCGCCGCCGCCGTGCCGGCGCTGTTCGTGCTGTACGTGCTCGCGCTGATCCCGTTCACGCCGAGCATCGGCGACATCCGCAAGGCGCGCGTCGACCAGCCGGCGCAGGTGCTGTCGTCCGACGGCAAGCTGCTCGCCGAATTCAAGCCGTCGAACCGCGAGTGGGTGCCGCTCAAGCAGATTTCGCCGCACATGGTCGATGCGCTGATCGCGACCGAGGATCACCGCTTCTACGAGCACCACGGCCTCGACTGGAAACGCACCGCGTCGGCCGCGCTGCACACGTTCTCCGGCAATCGCCAGGGCGGCTCGACGATCACGCAGCAGCTCGCGCGCAACCTGTATCCGGACGAGATCGGCCGTGCGCCGACGCTCACGCGCAAGGTGAAGGAAGCGATCACCGCGCTGAAGATCGAGGCGGTCTACAGCAAGGACCAGATCCTCGAGACCTACCTGAACACGGTGCCGTTCCTGTACAACGCGTACGGCGTCGAGATGGCCGCGCGCACCTATTTCGACAAGTCGGCCGACGAGCTCGACGTGCTCGACAGCGCGACGCTCGTCGGCATGCTGAAGGGCAACAGCTACTACAACCCGGTGCTGAACCCCGAGCGCGCGCTCGCGCGCCGCAATACGGTGCTCGGCCAGATGGTGAAGTACGGCAAGCTGTCGCCGGCGCAGTTCGCGCAATTGCAGCGCCGGCCGCTGCGCGTCGACTTCGAGCGCCAGAAGGAGCCGCCGGGGCCGGCGCCGCATTTCGCGCAGCAGCTGCGCAGGTGGCTGATCGCGTGGGCCGACCGCAACGACTACAACATCTATTCGGACGGGCTGATCGTTCGCACGACGATCGATTCGCGCCTGCAGGCGATGGCGACGCAGGCGCTGAAGCAGCAGGCGAACCAGCTGCAGGGCATCGCGAACGGCGCGTGGAGCGGGCGCGACGGCTGCGGGACCGACAACGAGGTGTTCCGCACGTTCATGCGCGAAGCGCCCGAATACAAGGCGATGCAGGACGCCGGCAAGAACGACGCGACCGCGATGAAGGCGCTCGCGGCCGATCGCGGGTTCATGCGCGCGCTGTGCAAGTCGAAGACCGACGTGCAGGCCGGCTTCCTCGCGATCGATCCGCGCTCGGGGCAGATTCGCGCGTGGGTCGGTAGCCGCGACTTCACGAACGAGCCGTTCGACCACGTCGCGCAGGCGCGCCGCCAGCCGGGCTCGACGTTCAAGCCGTTCGTTTACGGCGCCGCGTTCGCGAGCGGGATGACGCCGGACGACACGTTCGTCGACCAGCCGGTCGAGATTCCGCTGAAGGGCGGCGAGATCTGGCGGCCGAACGACGACGTGCCGCCGACGGGCAAGCCGATGACGCTGCGCGACGCGATCGCGCTGTCGCGCAACCGGATCACCGCGCAGGTGATGGAGAAGGTCGGGCCCGCGACGGTCGCGCGGCTCGCGACCGCGATGGGCGTGCGCGACAGCACGCTCGAACGCGTGCCGTCGCTCGCGCTCGGCACGAGCCCCGTCACGCTGAAGGAGATGGTGACCTCGTACGCGACGATCGCGAACGGCGGGCTTTATGTGGAGCCGCAGATGGTCACGCGCATCGAGAACCGCAACGGCGACGTGCTCGCCGAGTTCGCGCCGGCGCCGCCCGAGCGCGCGCTCGATGCGGAGACCGACAAGACGCTGATCGACGTGATGCGCGACGTCGTCGATCGCGGGACGGGCACGAGCATCCGCACGCGCTTCGGCATCCGCGGCGACGTCGCGGGCAAGACCGGCACCACGCAGGACAACGCGGACGGCTGGTTCATCCTGATGCAGCCGGGCCTCGTCGCGGGCGCGTGGGTCGGTTTCGACGACGGCCGCGTGACGCTGCGCAGCGATTACTGGGGGCAGGGCGCGCACAGCGCGCTGCCGATCGTCGGCGACTTCTTCCAGCGCGCGCTGCGTGCGCGGCTGGTCGACGCGAAGGCGAAGTTCGACACCGAGCCCGCGCCGGGCTGGATTGCGTCGATGCAGGACCGGCTGTCGGGCTGGTTCGGCACGTGGTTCAAGCGCGAGTCGAAGGCGCCGCCGGCTCCAGCGAAGGTGCAGCGCGCGCCGCAGCCGGCTGAACCGGAAGCGGGCGCGGCGTCCGGCGCATCGGCACCGGAAGCCGCTTCGGGCGGCATCGTCGAGGAATGGGTGCCGGCGTCCGAAGTGGCCGCGTCGGCCGCTGCCCTGTCGGCCGCCAGCGCGGCCGGTGCGTCGCAGCCCGCGGCGAACGGCGCGAATACCGGTGCGAATACCGGCAACGGCGCAGGCAACGGTGCCGCGCCTGCCGTGGCCCCGCCCGCGGGGCCGGCGTCGCCGGCCGTTTCGCCGGCGCCGGCCCCCACGGCGCCGGCCGCCCCCGACGTGCAGGCGCCGGCCGGCGCGAGCAGCGTGTACTGATCCGGCCGTTCAGGTTTTGCGCGAGGCTGCCGTAATACGGTCATCACGACAGCCTCGCGCGGCCGCGCCGCGTCTTTCCGATGCGCAGTCCACATGATTACGTCGCGCTCGAGCGTGACGATTTCGCGGCCGGCACGCCGCTGGGATTCGACCTTTACGACCTCGGCGGCGCTGCGCTGCTGCCGGCCGGCACCACGCTCCACGATCCGGCGCAGCACGCGTTCCTGTTCGACCATTTCCGGCCCGCGAAGAAAGGCGATGTCGCAGCGCCGGCGCGGCCGTCGTTCGGCGATGCGCAGACGGGCGACGCGCTCGGCCTGTCGACCAGCGCGACGATCGGCATCCGGCGGCGGGTCGGCGCGACGCGCACGATGCACCGCTGCCGGCTGATCGGCCGCGGCGCGGGCCAGTCGCTGTTCGTCGAGCCGCAGCACGCGGCCGCGTTCGAGTTCGCGCGCGGCGACGACGTCGAGGCGATCGCGATCGGCCGCGCGGCGGTCGTCCGTTTCGCGGCGACCGTCGAAGCGGTGCATGACGAGCCGGCGCCGTTCATGGTCCTGTCGGCGCCCGGGTTCGTCGAGCGGCTGCGCACGCGCGCCGAGCCGCGCGTACCGGTGCGGATCGCCGCGCGCTGCAGCGGCGGGCAGGACGGCGTGGGCAGCTTCGGGATCGTTCGCGACATGAGCCTGAGCGGCCTGTCGATCGCGACGAGCGATGCGCTTGCGAGCGCCGGGGATCCGCTGCGGATCCGGCTGCCGTACGAGGTCGGCGGAAACGTCGCGCTGCTGCCGCTGGACGGCACGGTGCGCAACGTGCACGCGGATCCGGCAGCACCGGGCTTCGTGCTGCACCATGTCGCGTACGGCGACATGGAGACGGCCGATACCGTGCGCCTGAAGGCGCTGCTGTTCGACCGGCTGATGGCGCTGGCGGACGCTGGCAGCGCGGGCTGAGCCGCACGGCGGTGGGCATCGCCCGGCAGTGGGTTGGAAACCGCACCGGCGACGGCATCCGGAGCACGGCACGCGCAATGGAATCCGCCCCCAATTAGATGCGCCGGCACGGATAATAATCAGACAAATCAACCGGGCAGGCGCGGATTATATTTTTTCCGTCAACAGTGAATTCGTGATTTAAGTATTTACCCTGATTGCCCGGACTCCTAGACTTCAGGACATGCGCTACAACTCACGGTTCAAACCGAATGTCCGAAGCGCCTGACAAAAACATCTCGGAGGTTCCATATCATGAATTCGCTGATCAAGGCAGTTGCAGTCGCCGCCCTCGTGGCCGCCCCGCTCGTATCGTTTGCCCAGTCGAACCAGCAGCCGGTGACGCGCGCGCAAGTGCGTGCGGAACTGGTCCAGCTCGAGAAGGCCGGCTACAACCCGAACGACTGGATCAACTATCCGGAAAACATCCAGGCCGCACAGGCCAAGATCGCCGCCGCGCAGAACAGCGGTGCCGCCGACGCGACCGGCTATGGCGCGAATGCGGCAGCAGCGTCGCAGGCCGGCCAGCGCGTCGTCGTGCCGGCTGCCGGCGATACGTCGTCGGTCTACTTCGGCCACTGAGCACCGGCGCCCGGAAGGGCGCCCGGTCAGCCCGGAACGCGAGGCCCGCACTCATCAAGTGCGGGCCTTTCGCATTCCGGGGGCATCCGAAGGGACACGATGAACTTCGCGGTTGTCGAGTCCGTCGTGCAGCGCAATCGTGTCGATCGCGCGCCGCGCGTGCCGTTCATTTCTCGGCATCAGGCGCCTGCTTCGACGCCTTGGCGGCGCCGCCCCGCACGCGACCCGTCAGCACGAGCGCGATCCCGCCCAGGATTGCGACGGACGCAATCGCAAGCCGCCACGTCGGCTGTTCCGCGAGGAACAGCACGGCGCCGCACGCGGCGATCGGCGGCACCGACAACTGCACGGCGGCCGCGCGCATCGCGGTGAGGTGCTTCAGCGCCGCGTACCAGATCACATAGCCGATTCCCGACGTCAACGCGCCGGACACGACCGCGAGCAGCGCGCCGCGCGTCGTCAGATGAAACCGTCCGGCCAGCGCGACACTCAGCACGAGCGCCATCGGCGCGGCGCGCAGGAAATTGGCGGCGGTCGACGCGACCGGGTCGGCGAGCCCGCGTCCGCGCAGCGAATAGACGCCCCACGCGATGCCGGCGGCCGACATCAGCACGACGCCGCCCGGCGTCGGCGCCGATACGCCTGGCGACACGAGATAGAGCAGGCCGGCCACCGCGGCACCCATGCCGACCCAGCCGGTGGCCGCGAACCGTTCGCCCGCGTGCAGTCCTGCCGCGAACATCGTCAGCTGAACCGCGCCGAACAGGATCAGCGCGCCGGTCGCGGCGCTGACCGTCAGGTAGGCGAACGAGAAGCACGCGACGTACGCGAACAGCATCGACGCGGCCAGCCAGTCCGCGCGCGGCGGCGGCCGGCGCGTGCCGGCGCGCACGACGATCGCGAGCATCAGCGCGCCCGACACGAGGCGCAGGCTGCCGAAGCTGGCCGCATCGATCCGCGCGTCGTGCAGCGCGAGCCGGCACAGCAGCGAATTCGACGCGAACGCGAGCATCGCGACGCACGTCAGCCAAACGGTGCGTGCGGTCGGCTGCGTACTCGGCGGCGAGGGATCGGAGGAGGTCGCAAGCGGGCGCATGACAGTGTCACAGATGGCCGGCGACGATCAACGCGGCGCCGCCAAGCAGCGCGAAGCCGAGCGGCGCGGTGAGCCGGCGCCCCCACGCGGCGTTCTTCTCGACGGCCATCGCGGCCGCGAGCGCGAGCATCCAGCCGAGGCTGCCGGCGCCGACGACGAACATCAGCAGCATCAGCGCCCAGCAGCAGCCGACGCAGAACAGACCATGCAGCCCGCCGAGCGCGAACGCATGCCGGTGCGGCGCGTAGCCGCGCCAGTGGCTGATCACGAAGCTGAGCGGCGTGCGGCAGCGATCGAGGCAGCGCGTCTTCAGCGCGCTGAACTGGAATGCGCCGGCGAGCGCGAACACCGTCGCACCGATCAGCCAGCCGTGCCAGGCGAGTGCCGGCACATGCGCGACGCCGGTGAGCAGCAGCGCGTCGAGGCCATGGGCGAGCAAGCCGAACGCGCTCCATACCGCGACGTAGCCGAGGCCGACGAGCGCGAGCAGCCGCGCGCGGTCGGGCCGGCCCGCGACGACGCGCGCGAACGCGTTGAACAGCGACAGCGTGGTCGGCAGCATCATGGCGAGGATCATCAGCGTCCACGATGCCGCGTAGAGCATCGCGGGGAGCCACAGCGTCGCGCCGGGCAGCGCGCGGCACAGCGTCGAGATCGGCCCGGACAGCGTCCAGCCGTCGTGTTCGAGGTAACGCCCGTACGGGCTGCGCGTCCATGACCACAACGCAGCCCACGCGAGCGCGACGAGGCTCGCGAACACGAACGGAAACACGCGGCGATGCTGCAGCGCGGCCATGGCCGTTTCCGCCGCCGCGCAGCGCACGCGAACACGCGTGTGCCGCGCGGCGTGCGATGCCGTTCAGGCGTCGAACAGGAACGTGCTCTGCAGCGCGTTGTGATTCGTCAGATTGACGTCGATGCCGATTGCCGCATTCTTCGAGCGATAGACAGGCGCCTTGCCGACGAACACGGGCGCGCCTGGAACGGTCGAGAACACGGTATCGGACAGCGTCGTCTGCGCACCTGACGGACCGAGGTAGGGCTCGAGTTCCGCGTGGTAGTCGGTGCCGATCGACAGCGTGCCCTTCGCGCCGTTGACGTCGAAGCGGATCGGCGCGCGCTCGATCGAGACGACGGTGCCGATCAGTTTCGCGAGCTCGGCGATCGGTCCGCCGGCCTTGCCCGTATAGACGTTCAGCAGCGCTTTTTCCTGTTCGTCGGAGGCGGTGTCGCTGACGAAGATCGCGGCGGTCCAGTTGCCCTGCAGGATATTGCCCGGCACATGGCAGACCGCGGCGATCGTGTTGCCGCTCACGTCGACTTCGTCGATGGTGCCCTTGTCCATGTGCCACGCGACGATCGTGTCGCAGGTGCCGAAGTCGGGATCTTCGCCGATCCAGCACGGGCACAGCACGCGGCAGTTGCAGACCTCGAGCAGACGGCCTTCCAGGTGATAGCTCATGGTTTCCTCCTTTTTTGAGAGAGCGACCGCGCGGTGCGCCACACAGAGGACACCGCCCGACGTTCGATCAGGCGGGATCGGCGGTGTGAACGCGGAATGCGCAGAGGAATGCAGTGGGCGCGGGGAGCGGGACGGGTGCGATAGCGTGTGCCGAGTCGGCGTATGGATTTTCCAGTGTAGGCGTGCACGACTGATATTCAAGCCGATGCCCGGCGGCCGCGCGCGCGGCGGGCCGGGAGGTCTGGCCGGGAGTCCGCGCCAAGCGTCCGTATTGAGTGTCCGCGCCAAGAGTCCGTGTCGAGATGTCGTGCCGAGAGTTCCGGCGGACAAGTTGGGCTGACAACCGCACGCGCGTGCGCTAGCATCGCGGTCGATGTTGCCGCACCCAAGCGGCCGATGCGCGTTGCAACGTGCCGGCCCGTGGCGCGGCGCCGCGCGCCGAGGCGCGGCAGGGCGGCTGGCCCGGCATCGTGTTCCACGACATCAACGAATAAAAAGGAGCGTCCATGCGTGTCTTGACCGGTCTGCTGTGCTCGTTGGCACTGGCGGCGAACGCCCATGCGCAGGCGAACTGCGCGAATGCATCCGATCAGGCGACGATGACGGCGTGCGCCGATCGCGCATACCGGAAATCCGATGACGAACTGAACCGCACCTATCAGGCCGTCACCGCGCGTTTGCGCGACAACGGTGCGCTCGGGGAGAAGCTCGTCACCGCACAGCGCGCATGGATTGAATACCGCGATGCCGAATGCGGCTTCTCGAGTGCGGGCGCAGCGGGCGGCAGCGTGTATCCGATGGTGGTCTCGACGTGCCTCGACGATCTGACGAAAGCGCGCACCGAGACGCTGCAGGGCTATCTGTCTTGCGAGGACGGCGACCTGGCCTGTCCGGTGCCGGCGAAATGAGCATGCGGCGTGAAGCGGGCGCGGGTGTCCGCTTCACGCCGCTTGCAGTGCGACGCTCGCCGCGCGTTGTGCGTCAGACTCGCCGTCGAACGTCGCCTTCGAACGTCGTCGTTACACGTCGCCGTTACACGTCGTCCGTTTCGTCGAGCAGCTTGTGCCGCATCGCGTAGCGTACGAGTGCGGCCTCGTGCGGCATCTGCATCTTCTCGAGGATCCGCGTCTTGTACGTGCTGACCGTCTTGGCGCTCACGCACAGCGCCTGCGCGATCTCGGTCAGCGTCTGCCCGGCGGCGATGCGGCGGAACACGTCGAATTCGCGGTCCGACAGCCGCTGGTGCGGCAGCGTCTCCGCGGGTTCGTTCAGGCTCTGCGCGAACTGCTCGGCCATCGCGAGGCTCACGTAGACGCCGCCCGACGCGACCTTCGTCACCGCGCCGACCAGCTCGGCGCTCGCGCTTTCCTTCGTCAGGTAGCCGGACGCGCCCGCGCGGAACGCGCGCACCGCGTATTGCTGTTCCGCATGCATCGTCAGCACCAGCACGCGCAGCGCCGGCTTTTCGTCCTTGATCTGCTTGATCAGTTCGACGCCGTTGCGGCCCGGCATCGACAGGTCGAGCACCAGCACCTGCGCGGGTGTCGAGCGCACGAGCGCGATCGTCGTCGGGCCGTCCCACGCTTCCCCCGCGACCTCGAAGTCGCTCGCGTTCTGCAGAATGTGCCGCAAACCGTCGCGCACGAGCGTATGGTCGTCGGCGATGAGCACCTTGATCATGTGTAGGTCGGTTCCTGTTGGATCGTGTTCAGTGGGAGCGCGACGGTGAGCGAGAAGCCGCGCGCGAGCGCGGTGTCGATCGTCACGCTGCCGCCCAGCATGTGCGCGCGTTCGCGGATGCCGATCAGCCCGAACGACTTGTCTTCGTGCGTCGGGCCGCCGGGCGCCGCGCCGCGGCCGTTGTCCGCGATGCGCAGCACGCAGAAGCCGCTCTCGACGTCGAGCGTCAGCGCAACCCGCGTCGCGTCAGCATGCCGCGCGACGTTGGTCAGCGCTTCCTGGACGATGCGGAACAGCGTCGTCGCGCCGGCGTTCGTGAAGGTGATGCCGCCCGTTTCGATGTGCCGCTCGACGTCGATTCCGTAGCGGTTCGTGAAATCGTTCGCGAGCCATTCGATCGCCGGCACGAGGCCGAGATCGTCGAGCATCACGGGCCGCAGGTCGGCCGCGATGCGCCGCACCGACGCGACCGTCGCGTCGATCAGCCGCCGCATGCCCTGAAGCTGGGTGAGCACGTCGTCGTCGGGCGCCGTGCCGTCGGACGCGTGCAGCCGGTTTTCGACGACCGACAGATCCATCTTCAGCGCGGTGAGCTGCTGCCCGAGGTCGTCGTGCAGCTCGCGTGCGATGCGGGATTTTTCTTCCTCGCGCACGTTCTGCAGGTTCGCCGACAGCTCGCGCAACTCCTCGCGCGACTGCTTGAGCGCGTTCTCCGCGCGCAGGCGTTCGGTGATGTCGCGCAGCATCACCGTGTAGAGCTTGCCGGATGCATCGCGGATCTGCGAGATCGACGCCTCGATCGGGAATTCCTCGCTGTTGCCGCGCAGCCCGAACAGCACGCGCTGGCGGCCCATCTGCCGCTCCGACACGCCCGTCACGCCGAACTGGTCGACGTGCTTCGCATGCGCGGCGCGGAACCGCTCGGGGATGAAGCGCGACAGCGGCGCGCCGATCGCTTCCATCGCGGAGACGCCGAACACCTGCTCGGCCATCGGATTGAAGATCACGATCGTCTGCTGTTCGTCGATCGTGATGATGGCCTCCATCGACGAGCGGATGATGCCCATCATCCGTGCTTCGTTGAGGATCCCGCGGCTGCGCGCGCCGAGGTCGGACATCGCCGCGAGCCGGCCGCGCGCCAGCGCGTGGACGAGCGCCGCGAGCGCCAGCGACGCCAAGAGGCCCGCCGCGAGCACGGTGCCGGCCGCGCGCTGCGCGCCCGTCGCACTCGGGCGGCCGTCGGTGGAATACGCGAGCGTCAGCGTGCTGCCGCCGAAGTTCAGCACGTCGGTCCGGCGCATCAGGTCGGGCGAGGCCAATGCTTCGTCGGTGGTCGATTCCGCGCTGAAGATCGGCTGCGGGTCGTCGTTGGCGCTGACCCGCAGGTCGATGCCGCGCTCCGCGTCGAGCGCGCGTTCGATCAGGCGCCGTGAGTTCAGCGCGGCGAACACGACACCGTCGATACCCCCGGCGACAGCGGAGCCGCTCGCGGCCGGCGCCGCCGCGCGCGGCGCGTCGCTGACCGGCAGGAACAGCGTGACGGCGCGCACGGCATCGTCGTCGGCGGGATGCACGCCGAGCGCGGCCTCGCCGGTCTGCACCGCGCGCCGCAACGATGCGGCGTCGGGCGCGCCGAAGCGGGCGACGGGCGAGGACGAGGCGGGCGCGCTGAGCGTTGCGACGGCGAGCGGCCCGTCCGGCGGCGCGGCGGTGCCCGCGAGCGCGTCGCGCACGGAGGCCGACAGCGGCGCGTAACCGAGCTGGCGAACCGGCGAATGGCCATTGTCGAGGTCGAGCGTGTCGACGTACTGCCGCCATTGCGCGGGCGTCGTTTGCGGCACGAGGCCGAGCGCGCCGCGCGCGCCTTCGAGCACGGTGACGCCGGCCTGCAGCTCGTGGCGCAGCATGGCCGTCACGTGCGCGGTGCGGCGTTCGAAGCGCGTATGGACGGCGCCTTGCCACTGCTCGCGCACGAGCAGCGCGACGCCCAGCGACACGATGGCGCCGGCGACGAACGCGACGACGCCGGCCGCGATCGGCTGGCGTAACATGGTTTGAAGACGCGATGGTACAACGGCATCACGCGTCTGGGTTCCGCTGGCGGTCATTTGCTGGCCACTCTGTCTCGAGGCCGCCCACGGCACTGGGGCGGCACGGGAAAATCGGGCGCGGCTGGCGCCCGACGCATGGCGGGATCTGTTTTCAAGACGAAATTGTGCGCGTTTTGCGCCTCCGATGTAAATGGGGTCGGCTGAAAATGCGGTGGCCGACCGCGCGCAACGGGGGCGTCGGCCGCGCTTGATGCGCGTCAACCGGCGCGCGGGTGCGCGGGGCCAGACTGATCGGGGGGCCGGCGAGGCCCGTTCGCATGTCCGTCATCGACGCGAACGGGCGCGGGGGCCGGCTGCGGGATGCAGGTTGCAATGCGAACGACCGTTGGGAGGTGCGAACCATGTACAAGCGGATTTTCGTCGCGCTCGACGACAGCGCCAGTGCGCGTCTGGCGCTGGATGAAGCCATCAGGATCGCGGCCGCGTCGGGCGGCGCGATCACGTGTGCGCATGTCGTCGAGCACAAGCAGCAGCTCGTCGACGTCGATGCGGGCTTCGCCGATACGCGGGACGTCGAACCGTCGTCGGCGGATGCGTTGACACACATGATCGACGATGCGAAGGCCGCGCTCGCCGAACGCAGCATCGCAGGCACGGTACGCGCGATCGATGCGTACGGCGAAGATGTCGCGGCGGTGCTGATGCGCACCGCGGCCGAGGCCGACGCGGACCTGATCGTGATGGGCACGAGCGGGCGGCACGGCTTGCGGCGTCTGCTGGTCGGCAGCGTCGCGGAATCGCTGCTGCGTGCGGCCGACCGGCCGGTATTGATGGTGCGGCACAGCGAAAAGGCGGCGGCGACACCGCCGGCTGCGGCGCCGGACGCATAACGGCAGCGGCAGCGGCAGGGCGCGCGCTGCGCGCGTCGTGCGCCGGTCAGGCGTTGTCGGACCGGTGCGGGCAGGCGCGCGCCGCCGCCCGCGAAACTTGCGCCGCGCCGCGCTCTTCTGGCAGCATCCGCTGGGTAGTCCATTTCCTTCAGCGCCGGACACACGGCCGATCGGACGCGCGTCGGGGCCGGCGTGCATGGAGCGCAGCAGATGACAATATCGACAAAGGGACTGCGGTTGGCCGAGGTCTGGTTTCAGCGCGCGCTGTGGATCATCGCGGTGGTGTTCGCGGGTTTCCTGATCGGGCTCGGCGGGCTGATCGTCGGCGACCTGCCGCGTGTCGAGCAGGCGCCGGACCGCGACACGTTCATCGACCAGCAGGCGGCCGCGCCGTTGCGCCAGACGCTCGCGAAGCTGGCGGCCGAGCAGACCGCGAACCGCGACGCGACCGAGCAGGCGTCGCTGCTGCTGACCGCCGCCGAGCAGGACACCCAGCAGGCGCGCGAAGCGTTCCGCGCGGTGATCGCCAGCCGCCACGCGACCGAGCGCGCCGAACAGGATCCGGCCGTCATCGCGCACGCGCATGCGCTCGAGGCGGCGACCCAGCGCGAACGCGACGCGCAGGCCCGCATCGGCACGCTGAAGCAGGCCGCGCAGGCACTCGACCGCCAGCAGGGGGCGACGCGGCAGGCATTGGCGGCACTCGACGACCAGGCGGACAGCAAGCTCGAAGCGGCGCAGCGCAAGCAGGAGCTGCGCGTGTTCGGCATCAGGCTGCTGTTCACGGTGCCGCTGCTGCTGATCGCCGGGTGGCTGTTCGCGAAGCAGCGCGGCAGCCGCTACTGGCCGTTCGTGTGGGGCTTCATCTTCTTCGCGCTGTTCGCGTTCTTCGTCGAGCTCGTCCCGTATCTGCCGAGCTACGGCGGGTACGTGCGCTACATCGTCGGCATCGTGCTCACGGTCGCGATCGGACAATATGCGATCCGCGCGCTGTCGCGCTATCTGGAGCAGAAACGCCGCGAGGAACAGCAGCCTGACCTGTCGCGGCGCGAGGCGCTCGACTTCGTGACCGCGTACGCGCGGATCGCGAAAAAAGTCTGTCCCGGCTGCGAACGGCCGCTCGATACCGCCGATCCGAACGCGAATTTCTGCCCGCATTGCGGGATCTGCGTGTTCAATGCGTGCGAACGTTGCCATACGCGCAAGAACGCGTTCAGCCGCTTCTGTCCGTCATGCGGGACGTCCGCCGACGGGGTGGCGCCGCCGACGCCCGCCGCGTGACGGAGGACGAGCGCCGACCGGCTCCGCGCGCCGCCCGCCGGCGCGCAGTCGGCATGCCGTGCCGCGCGGCATTCATCAAACCCGTTTAGAATCGCGGTCATCCCGTCCCGCTGCGCAAGTGTCGCGGCGATCGTTGCAGCGCACGCCGGCGGCCGACCCGCCGGCATCGCCTGCCTGTCATCCAGGAGCGCCGCCGTGTGGCACTTTCCCGTCGCGATTCCCTCGTCGCTCGGCCCGTGGGCCGTGTTCGCGAGCGTGCTGATCACGCAGCTCGGCGTGCCGGTGCCGGCCGTGCCGATGCTGATCCTCGGCGGCACGATGGCGGCGATGGGGCAGGCGTCCTATGCGAGCATGTTCGTCGCGGCCGTCGGTGCGACGATGATCGCCGATTCGTTGTGGTTCTTCATGGGCCGCACGCGCGGCCGCCGGCTGATCAACGCGCTCGTGCGCTTCTCGCTGTCGCTCGATACGACGCTGCGCTTCGCGCGTAATGTGTTCGAAAGACACGGCGCGCCGTTGCTCGTGCTCGCGAAATTCCTGCCGGGGCTCGGCCTCGTATCGGCGCCGCTGCTCGGCACGACCGCGATCGGCGTCGGCGTGTTCCTGATGTGGGACCTGGCGGGCGCGTCGCTGTGGGCCGCATTCTGGCTCGTCGGCGGCGCCGCGATCCACGACCAGATCGTCCAGTTCGTGCTGTGGGTGCGCGCGAGCGGCGGGACGATCCTCGACGCGTTCCTCGCGATCTTCATCACGTTCCTGCTGTACCGCTGGGTACGCCGCGTCCAGTTCCGGCGCTGGCTCGCGCAGGTTCGCATCTCGCCGCCGCAGCTCGTCGAGATGATGACGTCCGACGAGCCGCCGCTGATCTTCGACGCGCGGCCGCGCGCGGTGCGCGAGCGCGAGCCGTTCCGGATCGCCGGCGCGGTGCCGCTCGATCTCGATTCGCCCGACCTGCTCGATCCGGAAGTGCTGAAGCGCCCGATCGTCGTCTATTGCGTGTGCCCGAACGAGGCGACCGCGAAACGCATCGTCGCGCAGCTGCAGCGCAAGAAGATGATCCACCACATCAAGGCGCTGAAGGGCGGCCTCGACGCGTGGGAAAAACACGGCTACCCGGTCGAGCCGTTCCCGTCCGACCTCGACACGTCGCGCTATTTCGTGCGGCCCGAGCAGGCCGTCCTCGAAGGCGAATACACGGTGCGCGCGACGCTGTCGAAGTAAATCGCCGCACGGCCATACCCTTTCCTTATTCGCATTCGCGCGCCATACGTAAAAGTAAACAGCCCGTGGCGATATTGGCCGATTTTCTTTTTCGCCACAGCGGGCTGGCGCGAATCGTCTGATCATTCTTATAATCGCGCCTGCATATTGCGTGCGCATGATCGCACACCTTCGAGGCGCGACGTGCCGTGCCGAAGCCGATTGAATTCCCGTCGAATGCTGATTGGCGCACAGCCGCGCCACGTATGCCGTGCGGGCATATTCCGTGCAGGCCCGATCCGTTTTCCGGATTGTTCCGGAAAATCCGGATAATCCGTAGCGATTCCCATCGGACTGACGCAATATCCGTTTTATTTCCAATCCGGAAATGAGCGGCGGGGATTTTTTCGTATTCGGTGGCTGGAATCGGCACAGGCAAGTCGCGCGCTGACATCGACACAATGACGGCGGCCGACCGGGTCGCCAGGAGACGCATGTGAAAAAAGAAGAAGACCAGCTGCACCGCGGGCTGGAAGAACGACACATCAACCTGATGGCGCTGGGCGCTACGATCGGCGTGGGCCTGTTCCTCGGCTCGGCGACCGCGATCCGCACGGCCGGCCCCGCGATCCTCCTGACCTACCTGCTGGGCGGCATCGTGATCTTCCTGATCATGCGCGCGCTCGGCGAGATGGCGATCACCAACCCGGTCGCGGGCGCGTTCAGTCGTTATGCGCGCGACTACCTCGGCCCGTTCGCGGGCTACCTGACCGGCTGGACCTACTGGTTCGTGTGGATCGTCACCTGCATGGCGGAGGTGACGGGTGTCGCGGTGTACATGCACGTGTGGTTCCCCGACGTGCCGAACTGGATCTGGGCGCTGCTCGGGCTGTCGGCGATGGGCGCGGTGAACTTCGTCGCGGTGAAGCTGTACGGCGAATTCGAGTTCTGGTTCGCGCTGATCAAGATCGTCACGATCGTGCTGATGATCGTCGGCGGCGCGCTGATGATCACGCTCGGTCTCGGCAACGGCGGCGTCGCGACCGGCATCTCGAACCTGTGGACCCACGGCGGCTTCATGCCGAACGGCTGGTCCGGCGTGATCGGCGCATTGCCGATCGTGATGTTCGCGTATCTGGGCGTCGAGATGCTCGGGCTGACAGCCGGCGAGGCGCGCAATCCGGAGAAATCGCTGTCGAAGGCGGTGAACTCGGTGTTCTGGCGCGTGCTGATCTTCTACATCGGCGCGCTGTTCGTGATCATGTCGATCTACCCGTGGAACCAGATCGGCACGCAAGGCAGCCCGTTCGTGATGACGTTCTCGCGGATCGGCATCCCGGCCGCCGCCGGCATCATCAACTTCGTCGTTCTGACGGCCGCGCTGTCGTCGTGCAACAGCGGCCTGTTCAGCACCGCGCGGATGCTCTACAACCTCGCGCAGCAGGGCCAGGCGCCGCGCGTGCTCGGACGCGTGAACCGCAACGGCGTGCCGGTGTACGGGGTGGCCGTGTCGGTCGCGCTGCTGCTCGTCGGCGTGCTGCTCAACTATCTCGCGCCGCAGCACGTGTTCGTGTGGCTCACGTCAGTGTCGACGTTCGGTGCGATCTGGACGTGGGGCGTGATCCTGGTCGCGCAGATGCGCTTCCGCCGCACGCTGTCGGCCGACAAGATCGCGCGCCTGCCGATCCGCGTGCCGTTCTATCCGCTCGGCTCGTTCGTCGCGCTCGCGTTCCTCGCGCTCGTCGTCGTGCTGATGGCGTTCACGCCCGATACGCGCGTCGCGCTCGTGATCGGGCCGGTGTGGATCGTGCTGCTCGGGCTCGCGTACCTGCTGTTCTACGCGAACCGGCCGGTGGCGCAGGTTTCGACGAAGTCTTGAGCATGCGTAGCCACGCGCGGCCGTGCATGGCGGCCGCGCGTCGCGGCTGCGCTTGCGGCCGTCCCTGCGGCCGCGCTTGCGACCGCTTTCCGCGGCCGGCGGCGCGCCGCCGAGCCGCTTGATCTCGATCATGCAGGGCCGGGCCCGACGATCTATGCTGTCGGCATCGCTTGTCCGCGCTTCGCGCGGCCGCCGGTGATGCCTGCGACCGTGCGCCGGCGGCCTGATCCGCCGCGCCGCTGCCGTGCGAAGCTCCGGCGTCGTCCCTGTGGGACGACGCGCCACAACGGAGGCCGTCACCATGCCGCCCGCCCACACCTGCCCACCGATCTCCAGGGTCGCGCTTGCCGTCGATTCGGCGCCCGAAGCGCTGCACGCGGCGCACTACGCGCGCACGCTGTTGCGTCCCGGCATGCAGCTGCGAATCATCAGCGTGATCGACAATCCACGCCTGATGCTGCCCGACATTCCGAGGATCGACGCGCTGCTCTCATCGGCGCGCGACGAAATGATGGGCGACGCACAGGCCGTGCTGGACCGCATCGCGCCGTCGTTCGCGGACACGGGCGCCCAGGTCGAGCAGGGCATTCTCGATGCGTCGGTCGCAGGCGGCACGGTGGCCGATACGCTCGCGTGGGATACGGCCGCCTGGCAGGCGGACGTGCTCATCGTCGGCGCGAACCGGCATCACGGGCTGCTGCGGCTTGTCGAGGGCGCGGTATCAGACCAGTTGATGCGGCGCGCGCGTTGCGCGCTGCTGATCGTGCCGGCGAGCTACCAGCGCGAAAGCGACACGGCGCCGCAGCGGATCATGTTCGCGGTCGACGGCAGCGAGCCGTCGATGCACGCGGTTCAGGTCGGCATCGAATTCGCGACGCCGACGACGCTGCTGTACGCCGCGTACGTCGTCGACCGGGCGATCCGGCTCACGGACATCGTGCCCGTGCGCGCGCTCGAGGATGCGTACCGCGCGGAGGGCGAGGACGCGCTGGCCAAGGTCGCGACGCTGTTTCACCGCTGCGCGAACCCGACCAAGCGCGGCATCATCGAAACCCATGCAACGAGCGACGACGTCGCGCACGCGCTGATGCGCGAGGCCGTGCATTGGCGCGCGGAGCTGCTGGTCGTCGGCACGCATGGCCGGCGCGGGCTCGCGGCGCTGCTGATCGGCAGCGTCGCCCGACGGGTCGCGCATCTCGCGGAAGTGCCGGTGCTGCTCGTGCGCGGCGGGGACTAACCGGTAATTGACCGCGATGCGCACGACGAACGGGCTGTCGTTTGACCTGGGTCAAAGAGTGCGCATTGTGTCGCATGAGAGGCTGACGGCTCGCTAGCGCAGCGCGCCGTCGTTCGGGAGCAGGCGATGAAAACCGACAGGCAGGTGAAGCAGGATGTCGAGGACGAACTCGCGTGGGATCCCGCGGTCGATGCGACGCGGATCGGCGTCGAGGTCGAGGACCGGGTCGTCACGCTGTCCGGCCATCCGTCGAGCTTCGCGGAGAAGGTCGCGGCCGAGCACGCCGCGCATCGCGTGTCGGGCGTGAAGGCCGTCGTCGTCGATCTGGACGTGCATCTGCCGCACGACGAGCACCATACCGACGAGGACGTCGCGAAAGCCGTGCGCGTGGTACTGCACTGGACCGACGGCTTGCGCGACGAAACGATCCACTTACAGGTCGAGAAGGGCTGGGTCACGCTGACAGGCCATGTCGACTGGGGCTACCAGCGGCAGCGCGCGTTGCGCGCGGTGTCGCAGATGCGCGGGATCACCGGCGTATCGGACCGGCTCGATGTGGGTGCCGACGTCGTCGCCGACGATATCGGCGCGAAGATCCGCCAGGCGATGCAGCGTCATGCGGAGCGCGAGGCGAACCATCTCGAAGTCGTCGTGCAGGACGGCACGGTGACGCTGAACGGCAAGGTCGACTCGTACGCGGAGCGCGAGGTCGCGCGTGGCGCGGCGTGGTCTGCGCCCGGTGTGCGCATGGTCGTCGACAACCTGGTGGTCGAGTAGTCCGGCCACCGTCAGGAACTCTCTGGCACGAGGGTAGGCAGTCGTCCGGCTGCCTTGGAGGACGGGCGGGGTGTCTGACACCCCGCCCGCTTTCCTGCCTTCGCGATGGCCCCGCGCTGCTGCTTTTCCTCGTATGTATCCGGTTCGAATCGTTTGATGTTTGATGACGGCGCGCGCACACCCGGACCACCGGGCCGTGCATGCCGGTGTGGCTGGCGGCAGGATCGAATGGGCGACGCGCGCGGCGCTTCAGCCGGTCCGCTGGGCGCGACTGTCACGCGACGTCGCAGGCGCAGCGCGAACCACGTGTCGCGCTGGCCACATGCGTCCGCTCAAGCGGTACACGCCCGTCGGGCGAGGCGTCGCTGGCGTACGCCGTGTCGCACGTGGATGAGATGACGCACGGTTTCGAGCGGACAGTTCCGGCATGGCGAAAAGCGGCGCCCCCGGTTTACGCGCGGGCGCCCGCCACGTGCCGTCCGGCGCGGCGCCACAGGCGCGGGGGCGGCGGACAGCGTCTGCTGCCGCAGCGCCGCGGCGAAGCGCTGCAACGCGGCGACGGATCCGGCAATGCTCTGATACTTTTCGCGGCCGATCTGCCCGTCGAGCGTGACGAGCAGCCCGGCCTGGCGGGCGAGTGCGAGCAGCGCGTCCAGATCCTCGCGGGACGCCGCGTCGGCCGCATGCGCGGGTTCGGCTGCCGCGTTCGACTGACGGGGCGCGCTGCGTTTCCCGTCGTCGTTCGGAAATGTGCCATAAGTCATGATTGGTCTCCTGCGCCTGACCCGCGTGCCGGCTCCGTGGCCGGCTGGGCGAGGCCCGGCATGAACGGTGTGTCCATGGCAACAGTATCGCGTGCGAACAGGGCGCTTCCAATCAGTACAAACTGAAGTAGGCGTCAGGAATTCCGGCGTCCTATAGGAATTTCCTGACACGCGCGCGGCCGGAAGGCCGCCGCAGCGCGGTGTGGCGGGGCTCCGCGTCGTTTGCGCGAGCGCGGCTATGTTTACCCGATTCGGGTTTCCGAGCCGCTGCGTGCGGCCTTCCCGTTGCCGCTCTTCGGTCGCGCTTTCGCGATCAAGCGCTCGCACGCGTGCCGATCGCGCGTGGCCAGCCATGTGCCGTTTTCGTGTGCCGGACGCATGCGTCGCAAGGTTCGGCCGGGTGCGTGCCGCTGTCCTTTGCGCGTCATGCAACACGCCGCATGACGCCCGCGCGGGCATTATCGCCGCACGCATTTTTCAGCGAGCGATACATTGCGCAAGCCGCTTGACGACGAGTTTCGTCCAGTCTACTTTGCCTTTTACGCCGACCGCAGATGCACGTCCACGACTTGCTCGCGCGTCGGCGCCGCGCTTTCGGGGAAGCGTGTCCTTTCGTCGAATAACCGGTGCGACGCGAGTGCATCCGCACCGGTCAGGTAGCTGTCGATCCGTCTGAGGATCATGAAGCCCGCTTTCCGTCGGGCGCCGCTCGCCGCGCGAGCGGTTGTTGACGCAGCGCAAGGGCGCTGCGGTGCCACGCACGTCGCTTCGCGCGTTGGTCTTTACGCTAAAGACACATCCACCTTTGTTTCGACACGAGGGAGTCCGTCGATGTCACAGGACAATTTGTTCGAGTCGCTTGCCGAAGCTGCCGCCCAGCGTTCGATCGGCGCCGACCAGTTGCGCAAGATGATCGATGATGAAGTACGCGCGCTTTCCTCCGAGGCACGCGTGCACGATTACATCCATGTGTTCGCGATCCGGCATCTGCGCGACCGGATGCGGCAACTCGACGACGATGCCGCCAAGGAGACGCCAGGCGATCAGCCCGCGGCGCCCGACGTTCATGCGAGCCGCCGTCTATGACGGCCGTTCGCCGCGTCTGACACTGCGCGAACTGCCCGACCCGTCGCCCGGCGCGGGGCAGATCCTGATCGATGTCCATGCGTGCGGCGTCTGCCGCACGGATCTGCATGTCGTCGACGGGGACCTGACGGCGCCGAAGCGTCCGCTGATTCCCGGGCACGAGATCGTCGGCATGGTTGCATCGCTGGGGCCCGGCGCAAGCGGCTTCGAGGTCGGCGAACGGGTCGGCGTGCCGTGGCTCGGCCACACGTGCGGCCATTGCGCGTATTGCGCTGCCGGCCGCGAGAACCTGTGCGACGCACCCGGCTTCACCGGCTATACGATCGACGGCGGCTATGCGGAACGCACGGTCGCCGACGCGCGCTATTGCCTGCGGCTGCCGGCCGGCTATGACGACGTGCATGCCGCGCCGCTGCTGTGCGCGGGGCTGATCGGCCATCGCACGCTCGCGCTGGCCGGCACCGCGCAACGCATCGGCCTGTACGGCTTCGGCGCGGCCGCGCACATCGTCGCGCAGGTCGCGCGGCATCAGGGGCGCCGCGTGTTCGCGTTCACGCGGCCGGGCGATACCGTCGCGCAGCAGTTCGCGTTGCGGCTCGGCGCCTGCTGGGCCGGCGGCAGCGATACGCGCGCGCCCGAGCCGCTCGATGCGGCGCTGATCTTCGCACCGGTGGGCGCGCTCGTGCCCGCCGCGCTTGCCGCGGTGGCGAAGGGCGGCTGCGTCGTCTGCGGCGGCATCCACATGTCGGATATCCCGTCGTTTCCGTATGCGCTGCTGTGGGAGGAGCGCCGGCTGCTGTCGGTCGCGAACCTGACCCGCGCCGACGGCGAAGCCTTCATGACGCTCGCCGCGCAGGTGCCGATCGAGATCGACGCGACACGCTACGCGCTTGCCGACGCGAATCGGGCGCTCGACGACTTGCGTGCGGGGCGCGTGTCGGGCGCTGCGGTGCTGACGATGCATTGACGGCGCGCCGCATGACTTGCCGCATGACCTGCACATGAGCGGCAGTCTTTCACCCATTTGGTGCATCGACCCTCAAGTAAACGCCGACCGTGCCGTTTACCCGGTGAATCCGTCCACCGGGCGTTCGCGCTCCCTTACAGAGTCGTTGCCATGCTTTCGTCCATTCGCGCCCGCATCCTTGCCGCGTCTGTTGCCATCGTCGTCTTTGCGCTCGTTGCCAGCACGCTGATCAACTATTTCATCGCCCGGTCGTACAACAATGACGCGATCGACCGGAACCTCACGTCGGTCGCGAGCGGCCATGTCGTCGGGATCGGCGACTGGGTCGCAACAAAGAGCCGGATGATCGCGTCGCTGCAGGACGCGGCGCTGTCGCCCGATCCGCTTCCGGTGTTCAAGCAGATGGCCACGGCCGGCGGCTTCACCAACGTCTACGCGGGCTACGCGGACAAGACGTTCAAGTTCTCCGACCCGACCGGCATCCCGCCGGACTACGACCCGACCGGCCGCCCTTGGTACCGTCAGGCCGCGCAAGCCGGTAAGCCGGTCGTCACGCCGCCTTACGTCGATGCGGGCACCGGCAACCTCGTCGTCTCGTTCGCGGTACCGATCCTGCGCGACGGTGCGCTCAAGGGCGTCGTCGCCGCGGACGTCGCGATGGACAGCGTGATCGCGAACGTGAAGTCGATCCACCCGACGCCGGCCAGCTTCGGGATGTTGATCGACAGCAACGGCCATGTCGTCGCGCATCCGGACCCGAAGCTCACGTTGAAGCCGGTCGCCGACGTGTCGCCGGATCTCGCCAGCCTCGCGCCTGCGTCGATCGCGAACGCGAGCGCGCCGGTCGAGGTGCACGTCGGCGGCGACGCGAAGCTGGTCCGCGCACAGCCGGTGCCGGGCACCGACTGGTATGCGCTCGTCGCGCTCGACAAGGCCGAGGCGACCGCGGGCACGCGTTCGCTGCTGACCGCATCGCTGGTGACGCTGGTCGTGATCGTCGGCATTGCGTCACTGATCATCGGCGCGATCACCGCGACGGCGTTCCGTCGCCTGTCCCTGGTACGTCAGGCGATGGCGGCGATCGGTTCGGGCTCGGGCGACCTGACGCAGCGGCTGCCCGCGGACGGCAGCGACGAAGTGGCGGACATCGCGCGCTCGTTCAACAGCTTCGTCGACAAGCTGAACCGCGTGATGCTGCAGATCCGCGATGCGAGCGAATCGGTGCGCACCGCGGCCAACGAGATCGCAGCGGGCAACCAGGATCTGTCGTCGCGCACCGAATCGGCGGCGGCGAGCCTCGAAGAGACGGCCGCGTCGATGGAAGAGATCACCGCGACAGTCGGCCAGTCGGCCGCGGCGGCCGGCCAGGCCGACGAGCGCGCGGCGGCCGCGTCGAAGATCGCGTCGCACGGCGGCTCGGTCGTGTCGGACGTGGTGTCGACGATGGCGCGCATCGAGGAAGCGTCGGGCCGGATCGGCGACATCATCGGCGTGATCGACGGCATCGCGTTCCAGACCAACATCCTCGCGCTGAACGCGGCCGTCGAAGCGGCGCGCGCAGGCGAGCAGGGCCGCGGCTTCGCGGTCGTCGCGCAGGAAGTGCGCAGTCTCGCGCAACGCAGCGCGCAGGCCGCGCGCGAAGTGAAGGCGCTCGTCGAATCGACGGTCGCGAGCGTCGAGGCCGGATCGGGGCAGGTGCGTCAGGCGGGCGAGACGATGCGTGAAATCGTCACGAACGTCGCGAACGTGACGACGATCATCTCCGAGATCACGCACGCGGCGAACGAGCAGACCCGCGGCATCCAGGAAGTCAATCGCGCGGTCACGCAGCTCGACGAGATGGTGCAGCAGAACGCGGCGCTCGTCGAACAGTCGACGGCCGCCGCGGCCGCGCTGCAGACGCAGGCGAACGCGCTCGCGACGACGGTCGGGCAGTTCAGGGTCGCTTGACGTGTTCGGGCGATCGGGGCGCTTCGAGCAGCAGCGAGCGGAAGCGGACGCCGCGCGCTAGCGCGGGTTGCCCGGCTTCGACGGTGCGTCCGGCGCATGCCGCCCGTGCTCGCGCGGCGGTTTCGACGGATCGATGCGGGACGCGCCGCCGATCGCCGGCGGATCGCTGGCGGGAAACGTTTCTTCGAGGCCCTCGTCGATGCGTTCTTCGGTCTTGTCGGGAGGCCGCTTGTGTTGTGAGGCGAGCCAGCCGAACGGGTGTGTGGCCCGCGATGCGGCGTGGCGGTTGCCGGTGGCTTGGACGGTCATGATCGAACCTCCTTCGGTCGGTGGGCGAACTTCCGCAGGCATCTTGCCCGGCCTTCCGCGCGCGCACGCGCTTGCCCGCATGCCGAACGGGCGACGGTGCCGGGCCCGGTGCGCACGCGCCGACGGCATCGATCGGCGCGACGCGTGATGAAGGCACCCAGACAAAGTCTACGTTAGGACACGAAGCTCTGCGGGTGCGAATTCGATGCGCACGGCGGTGGCGCGGATGGCGACGCGTGCAAGCACTTTGCGTCCGCACGCGTGTCGCGTAGGATGTCCGTTAATTCAGCGGACACTGCGTTCGCGCAGCGGGCCATCGAATTCGCGGCAGGCGGCGCGCAGCGCGTTCTCCTTTTCCACGCAACGGACGGATACCACCGCTCATGGTCATCGCTCGCCAGTTGCTGTCGTCCGGCGCAAGCCGGCTCTTTTGTCGCGTGTCGGCGTTCGCGCTCGTCGCGGCCGCGAGTCCGCAATCCGCATCGGCACAGACGCCGTCGCCGCTCGGCGAGTGGCAATTCTCGGCCGGCGTCCCGCTCATCAAATTGTTCGAACCGAACGTTCCGACCTGGCAGGTCAGCGTCGGCGCCGGCATGACGTATCAACCGCGCTATCCGGGCTCCGACCGCTATCACGTGCTGGGCGGGCCGAATCTCGATATCCGCTATCGCGACCTGTTCTTCGTCTCGACCGGCGAAGGCGCCGGCGCGAACGTGCTGCGCGGGCCGAACTGGCGCGTCAGCCTGTCCGTCGGCTACGACCTCGGGCGCCGTTCCGCCGACGATATCGGGCACCTGAACGGCTTCGACAACATCAACGCGGCACCCGTGCTCAAGCTGTCGGCCGATTACGTGATCTCGAAGGATTTTCCGCTCGTGCTGCGCGCGGACGTGCGGCGCAGCGTTGGCGGCTCGAACGGCTGGATCGGCGACTTGTCCGCGTACATGCCGATGCCCGGCAGCAACGAGAATTTCTACTGGTTCGCCGGGCCGACGGTGTCGTTCGCCGATGCGCGCTACATGAACAGCTGGTTCGGCGTCAGCGATGCCGCGGCCGCGCGCTCGGGGCTGCCGCGCTATTCGTCCGGCGCGGGGATCAAGTCGGTCGGGGCGGGCGTGACGATGATCTGGTTCGTGAACAAGCACTGGTTCCTGACGGCAGACGGCGCAATCGAGCAGCTCGTCGGGCGCGCGGCCGCGAGCCCGGTCACGCAGCAGACGACCAACGGCGTGCTCGACCTGTCCGTGAATTACCAGTTCTGAACGGTTGCGATCTGCCACGCTCGGGGCGAGACGTCGTCGACCGCGCCGTGGTGGTCGCGGGCGGGGGCGCCGGCCGGTCGACTCCGCCGGCACATTTGTTATGATTCGAACCTGTACAAACGTACAGTGACCGATTCCCGTGACACCCGCTTCGCTGCCGCCCCCGGCGTTCTACTACCTGACCAATTTCGAGCGTGCGCTGAGCTGGCTCGGCGAGCGCTACGACGACGTGCTCGACGACGGCGAGCGCGCGTTCCTGCAGGCCTTCGCGGCGCTGCCGCAGGCGTCGCGGGCGCTGCTCGTGCGGATGCTGATGCGCAACGGGCCGGACTTCCGCGCGAGCAAGCTCCGCTACGACGAGATCGGCTGCGCGCTCGACGCGGCCGGGCCGCTCGTCGCGCTCGGGTGGGTCGATCCGGCGCCGCCGTTGACGCTCGACGAAATCTTCTCGTTGTCCACCAAGGCCGAACTGCTGCAGATGTTCCCGGTGCTGGGCGCGCATGCGGGCGCGCGCAAGGTCGAATGGCTCGACCTGCTGCGGCCTGCGCATGACGTTGCGCAGCCGTTCGACGTGTGGTTTGCGGGGGCCGGCCATCCGGGGGCCGGCCATCCGGGGGCCGACGAAGCGGGGGCCGGCGATCCAGCGGCCGGCGAATCATCGACCGTCGACCGCGTGCTGCGCGTGACGGTCGGCCCGCTATGCGACCGGCTGCGGCTGATGTTCTTCGGCAATCTCCACCAGGACTGGAGCGAATTCGTGCTCGCCGATCTCGGCGTGTTCCAGTACGAAAGCGTGCCGTTCGCGCCGTCGTCGCGCGCATTCCAGCGGCGCAGCGACGTCGATACGTATCTCGTGCTGCACGCGTGCCGCGCCGCGCTCGACGCGTGGCCCGACGATGCGCCGTTCGACCCGCTGCTCGACCTGATCGACACGGTCGATTGCGTGCAGCCGTGGCTCGCGACACGCCGCGCGAAGCTCCTGTTCACGCTCGGCCAGACGTGCGAGCGCCGCCACGCGTGGCCGCTCGCGCTCGATGCGTATGTGCGCAGCGCGTGGCCCGGCAGCCGCCACCGGCGGATTCGCGTGCTCGAACGCTGCGGCCGCGACGACGATGCGCTCGCGCTGGCACTCGATGCGCGCGACGCATTCGAAAGCGACGAGGAGCGGCAGCGCGTCGAACGGATGCTGCCGCGGCTGCAGCGCCGTCTCGGCCGCGCGGTCGAGCGGGCAGCCACCGCGCCTGACGTGCCGCGCGAAACGCTCGTGCTCGTGCGCCCGGACGCGTTCGAGAGTGTCGAATACGCGGTGCGCGACCATCTCGCGCAACCCGGCGCGCCGGTCCATTACGTCGAAAACACGCTGATCAATTCGCTGTTCGGCCTGCTGTGCTGGGAGCCCGTGTTCGCGGCGGTGCCGGGCGCGTTCTTCCATCCGTTCCAGCGCGGGCCGGCCGACCTGCATGCGCCCGATTTCGCCGCGCGCCGTGCCGACGCGTTCGACGCGTGCTTCGCGCAGCTCGATTCCGGCACGTATCGCGACACGATTCGCCGTCATTACGCGACGAAGATGGGCGTGCAATCGCCGTTCGTGTTCTGGGGCGTGCTGAGCCCGGCGCTGCTCGACGAAGCGCTCGCCTGCCTGCCGCCCGAACATCTGCGACTCTGGTTCGCGCGCCTGCTCGCGGACATCCGCAGCAATCGCTCGGGGCTTCCCGACCTCGTGCGGTTCTGGCCCGACGAACGGCGCTACGAGCTGATCGAGGTGAAAGGGCCCGGCGACCGGCTGCAGGACAACCAGACGCGCTGGCTCGGCTACTGCATCGCGCACGGGATTCCGGTCCGCGTCGTCGACGTCGAATGGGCGGGCGGCGCGGTCACGCACGCCGACGCGACGGGGCTGTCCGCATGAGCTATGTCGTCGCGGTGCGGGCGATGTGCGAGTTCACCGCGCGGCGCGGCGACCTCGACCTGCGCTTCACACCCGCGCCGACCGCGCTCGAGGGGATTGCCGGGCACGGCACGGTGACGTCGCGTCGCGGCGCGCGCTACGAGACCGAGGTCCCGCTGACGGGCACATGGGGCACGCTTACCGTGCGGGGCCGCGCGGACGGCTACGATCCCGTGTCGAACCGACTCGAGGAAATCAAGACCTATCGCGGCGACCTCGACGCGATGCCCGCAAACCACCGCGCGCTGCACTGGGCGCAGGCGAAGGTGTATGCGCATCTGCTGTGCGATACGCGCGGGCTCGCGGAAATCACCGTCGCGCTCATCTATTTCGACATCGTGTCCGAGCGCGAGACCGTGCTCACGGAAACGCTGCCGGCAAGCGTGCTCGCCGCGTTCTTCGCCGAGCAATGCACGTGCTTCATCGGCTGGGCCGAACGCGAGACCGCGCATCGCGACGCGCGCGACGCGTCGCTGCGCGCGCTGCAGTTCCCGCACGGGCAATTCCGCAGCGGCCAGCGCGAACTGGCGGTCGCCGTGTATCGGGCCGCGCGCGACGAGCGCTGCCTGCTCGCGCAGGCGCCGACCGGGATCGGCAAGACGCTCGGCACCGTGTTTCCGCTGCTGAAGGCATGCGGCGAAGGCGAGCTCGACCGCATCTTCTTCCTGACCGCGAAGACGCCCGGCCGCGCGCTCGCGCTCGACGCGGCGACGACGCTCGGCGCGGGCACGCCGGCGCTGCCGCTGCGCGTGCTCGAACTCGTCGCGCGCGACAAGGCGTGCGAGCACCCGGACAACGCGTGCCACGGCGAATCGTGCCCGCTTGCGCGCGGCTTCTACGACCGGCTTCCGGCCGCACGCGACACGGCGATCGAAAAAGGGCGGCTCGACCGCGACACGGTGCGCGCAGCGGCGCTCGCGCACGACATCTGTCCGTACTACCTCGCGCAGGAACTCGCGCGCTGGTCCGACATGGTGATCGGCGACTACAACTACTACTACGACGGCAGCGCGATGCTGCACACGCTTGCGCTGCAGAACCAGTGGCGGATCGGCGTGCTCGTCGACGAGGCGCACAACCTGCTCGACCGCGCACGCAAGATGTACAGCGCGTCGCTCGACCCGTTCGATTTCGCGGCTGCGCGCGACGCAGCGCCGGCCGTGCTGCGCAAGGCGTTCGAGCGGCTCGGGCGCGCGTGGGGCGCGCTGAACCGAGCACAGGAGACACGCTACGCCGCGTATCCCGACATCGCCGGTTCGCTTGTGTCGGCCGTGCAGAATCTGGTGTCCGCGATCGGCGAGCATCTGGCCGACGCGCCGCGCGCGAACGGCGACGCGCTGCTGCGGTTCCATTTCGACGCGATCCAGTTCGGCGCGCTCGCGGACGCGTTCGACGACGCATCGATCTTCGACGTGACGCTGCACGGCGAGCCGATGCCGCGGCAGCCGGCGCTCGATGGCGTTGTGCCGGCCGGCCGCCGGCGCCGCGTTCAATCGACGCTGTGCGTGCGCAACGTGATCCCGGCCGGATTCCTCGCGCCGCGTTTTTCCGCCGCGCGGGCGACCGTGCTGTTCTCCGGGACGCTGAGCCCGTTTCATTTCTATCGCGACACGCTCGGGCTGCCCGAAGACACAGGCTGGCTCGACGTCGACGGGCCGTTCCGCGCGGAGCAGCTCAGTGTGCGGGTGGCGAGCCACGTGTCGACGCGCTGGCGCGACCGCGACCGGTCGCTCGCGCCGATCGCCGACCTGATCGCTGCGCAGTATGCGCGGCGGCCCGGCAATTACCTGAGCTTCCTGAGCAGTTTCGATTACCTGCAGCGCGTGGTTGCGCTGATACAGGCGCGCCACCCGGACGTGCCGGTGTGGGCGCAGGCGCCGGGCATGGCCGAGGCGGAGCGCGACGCGTTCCTCGCGCGTTTCGACGCGGGCGGGCGCGGCGTCGGGTTCGCGGTGCTCGGCGGCGCGTTTTCGGAAGGGGTCGATCTTGCGGGCGAACGGCTGATCGGCGCGTTCATCGCGACGCTCGGCCTGCCGCAGGTCAATGACGTGAACGAGCAGATGCGGCGCGCGATGGACGCGCGTTTCGGCAACGGCTACGACTACATGTACCTGTATCCGGGATTGCAGAAGGTCGTGCAGGCGGCCGGGCGCGTGATCCGCACCGAGCGTGACGAGGGCGTCGTGCACCTGATCGACGACCGGTATCGCCGTCGCGAGGTGCGCGCGCTGTTGCCGCGCTGGTGGCGCATCGGCTGAATGCGATGACCGGGCGGGCGCGTGCCGTCCGCCGGCAGGTATGGCACGCGCGGACATGCAGGGCGGGCGACGCCGAAGCCGCGCGACGCGTTCGCGCCACGCTCGAGCGCTCAGAGCACGTTCAGCATCGCGAGCGCCGTTTCCTGCAGATGCGGCAGCACACGCCGCACGGCGGCCTCGGTCGTTTCCGCACCGATCGGCATGTTGGTGCTGAGTGCGGCGACGACTTCGCCGTGGCGGTTCTTCAGCGGCACCGCGATGCCGCGCACGCCGACCTGCAATTGCTGTTCGATCGCCGCGAAACCGTCGTCACGGGCCCGGTCGATCTGTTCGAGCAGGCGGGCCTTGTTGGTGATCGTGTGCGGGGTGAACGGCGGCAGCTCCGCGCCGTCGAGCCACGTGCGGACCGCGTCGCGGTCCGGCAGGTGCGCGAGCAGCACGACGCCCGGCGACGTCAGCGGCGCCGGCACGCGTGCGCCGAGCACGAAGCCCGTCGTCATCACGCGCGACACGCCATTGCGCGCGATGAACACCAGCTCCCATTCGTCGAGCACGCTCACGTATGCGGATTCGTTCAGCGTTGCGCTCAGTTGCTGCAGATACGGTTGCACGGTGCGCGGCAGGCGCGCGGAATCGAAGTACGACCAGCCGACCCGCAGCACGCGCGGCGTGAGGCCGTACAGCTTGCCGTCCGTGTACACGTAGCCGAGCGATTCGAGCGTCAGCAGGTAGCGCCGCGCGGCGGTGCGTGTGAGGCCCGTGCGCGCGGCGGCCTGCGTCGGCGTCATGCGCGCGTGCTGGCTGTCGAACGCCTCGAGGATCATCAGGCCTTTTTCGAGGCCGGCAATCCAGTCGCGCTTGTCGAGTTCGGCCTTTTTCATCGGAGCAAAAAAACCATCGGGGGGCGCGAGGAGTCGCGCGGGTGGGGGCGATTATCGCGCAGAAACGGGCGTGCTGGATCGGGCAGGAGGCGGGAAGGATGCTCGGCTGCGAGGTCGAGTGAGGTGAAGCGGCACGTGGCAGTCGGGATGAAGCGACCGACAACAGTCGCCGGGGCATTCGCGACCGTGCCGACCGGCGGCCGATCAAGGCCGCGGTCGAATGCAAAAAGGAAGAGATGGCCGGACCCTGGCGCGAACGTCAGATGCGCCGCATCCGGCGCGGCATCATTCGCTGCTCGTCCACTCGACGTTCGCGCCGACCGACCGCAGGTTCTCGACGAAATGCGGGTGCGCGCGGCGGATCGGCAGCGCGTTCATGATTTCCGAACGCCCTTCGATGCTCGCGGCAACCATCAGCAGCGCGATCGCGACGCGGATGATGTACGGACTTTCGACGCGCGCCGGCGTGAGCTTCAGCCCGCCGAACGTGATCAGCCGGTGCGGATCGGACAGCAGTACGTGCGCGCCGAACTTCGACAGTTCGCCCGACCAGCCGAGCGCGCCGTCGTACACCTTGTTCCAGAACATCGCGCTGCCTTCCGCGCGCACGCCGAGTGCGATGAAGATCGGCAGCAGGTCGACCGGCAGGTACGGCCACGGCGCGGCTTCGACCTTGGTCAGGATGTTCTGCGTGAACGGCCGGCGCACGCGCAGCGGGCCGTCGCGCTCCGCGCGCGACCAGCCGTCGCGGTGCGTGACATGCACGCCGAACTTCGCGAACGTGCGGTCGATCAGCGGGAAATGCTCGGGCGACGAGTTGCGCACGACGATGTCGCCGCCCGTGATCGCACCGAGTGCGAGGAACGTCGCGATCTCGTGGAAATCCTCGGCGAAGCGGAATTCACCGCCGCCGAGCCTGGCGCCGCCGGTCACGCACAGCCGCGACGTGCCGATGCCTTCGATCTCGACGCCGAGCATCGCGAGGAACTGCGAAAACTCCTGCACGTGCGGTTCGGACGCGGCGTTCATCAGCGTCGACGTGCCGGCCGCGGCGGTCGCGCACAGCGCGAAATTCTCGGTGGTCGTCACGGACGCGTAGTCGAGCCAGTGGTCGTTGGCTTTCAGCGGACCGTCGGAACGCACGATCAGCGAATCGGGCGTGCGCTCGATGTGCGCGCCGAAGCGCTCGAACACCTCGACGTGCGGATCGATCTCGCGCACGCCGAGCGTGCAGCCCTTCACGTCGTTCTCGAGACGGGCAACGCCGAAGCGCGCGAGCAGCGGCGGGATCAGCATGATCGACGAGCGCATCGCCTCCGGCAGCCGGTGAACGGCCGGATCGAAGCGGGTGTCGCGGTGATGGAGCTCGAGGATGCCGGTGTCGAAATCGATCGACACGTCGCTGCCGAGCGTGCGGAAGATGTCGAGGATCTTGCGCACGTCGGTGATGTCCGGCACGCCGACGAGCCGCAGCGGCTGGTCGGTCAGCAGGGTGGCGCACAGGATCGGCAGGACGGCATTCTTGTTGGCGGACGGTGTGATGTCGCCGCGCAGCGGGTTGCCGCCGTGGACGATGAGATTCGACATGATATGGGGGCGTATCGTTGACTGACGTAGGCCCATATGATGCCATCGGTCGGCAATGCCGGTGGAAAGTGCTGGCGGGATGTGGGGAGATAAAGGACAGGGTTTGACAGTCTTTGACGTCACGTACTGCGTTGGCGATGCGTTGGCCGGTGATGCATGCGTGCGTCACCGGCATCCCGGAGAATTGGGCGCGCGTCGTATCGCGGCAATTGGCCGATCGGCCAAAGTGCGCGATTATTGTTCAAGATCGTGCGTCTATCGAACGCTTCTCCGGTTTGCACCAGGCGGGGCGGTCGGCACGGCCTGTTGCCGACAATCACTGTCCGTTCGGCCGAGGTGTGCCGACGTGAACGATTTGGTTAAAATCGGCACCATTGAACAAACGTTGCGCGGTGCGGGCGGATGGTCCGCCCGCCGCGCCGGCCGGGCCCCAACGCGGCACCGGCGCACTATCATCGACCTGCTTGTCCCCGGAGACTGGAATGCTCGGCAATCATCCCCCCCTGTCCAGCGACACGCCGCCCGTCGTCGATCCGGCCGCCAATCCGCTCGGGATGGCCGGCCTGGAATTCGTCGAGTTCGCGGCGCCGGTGCCGGACGCGCTCGCGCAACGCTTCGAGCAACTCGGCTTCAAGGCGATCGCGCGGCACGTCAGCAAGGCCGTCACGCTGTACCGGCAAGGCCAGATGAATTTCCTGATCAATGCGGAGCCGGATTCGTTCGCCGCGCGCTATGCGGAAGAGTACGGAATGGGCGTCTGCGCGATCGGGTTGCGGGTCGCCAATGCGCGGCGCGCGTTCGAGCGCGCGATCGAGCTCGGCGCGTGGGCGTTCGAGGGCGAGCGGGTCGGCGTCGGCGAGCTGAAGATTCCGGCGATCCAGGGCATCGGCGATTCGCATCTGTATTTCATCGACCGCTGGCGCGGGCGGGGCGGCCAGCGCGGCGGCGTCGGCGACATCTCGATCTTCGACATCGACTTCCGGCCGATCGACGTTGCCACCGCGCATACCGATCTCGATTTCGCGGGCACCGGGCTGCAGCAGGTCGACCATTTCACGCAGACGGTCGGCGCCGGACGGATGCAGGAATGGCTGGATTTCTACCACGACCTGCTGTATTTCCGCGAAATCCATCAAATCGACGCGCACTGGCACGTTTCGGAAGAGTCGCGCGTGATGGTGTCGCCGTGCGGCGCGGTGCGGATCCCCGTGTATGAAGAAGGCACGCGGCGCACTGAGCTGATGCACGCGTACCTGCCCGACCATCCGGGCGAGGGCGTCCAGCACGTCGCGCTCGCAACCGACGACATCCTGGCGTGCGTCGATGCGCTGCGCGCGAACGGCGTCGAGTTCATCGAGCCGCCGGCGCGCTACTACGATGACGTCGACGCGCGGCTGCCGGGGCATGGCCTCGATCTCGACGCGCTGCGTCGCCGCGCGGTGCTGGTCGACGGCGAGACGGACGGCGACGGCCCGCCGCGGCTGTTCTTCCAGACCTTCGTCAAGCGGCGGCCGGGCGAGATCTTCTTCGAGATCGTCCAGCGGCACGGGCATCACGGGTTCGGCGAAGGGAACCTCGCCGCGCTCGCGCGGGCGCGCGACGCGGGCTGACGGTATTCGCGTCCGGCGCGATCGGCCGCACGTCGGCGGTCGCGAGGCCGGTGCGAAGCCGCTGGTGTCGCTCGGGCGCTCAGGCGCCTGCGGCGGGCATCCGGTTCGGCGCCGGATCGTTCGGCGGCTGCAGCGCGCACGATGTGCCGCCCGGCGTATACATCGACACGACGCAGCGGTTGCACGACGTGCACCCCGACTGCTCGCTGCGGCCGTCGCGCAGCCGGTTCACGAAATCGGGCTCGAACACGAGCGCGCGCGCCATCGCCACCGCATCGAAGCCGTCTTGCAGCGCGCGGGCGATGTTGTCGCGCGAGCGCACGCCGCCGAGATACGCGAGCGGCATTCGCACCGCCGCGCGGACCTTGCGCGAGTGCTCGAGGAAGTACATCTCGCGGAACGCGCCCATCTTCGGCTCGGTGAGCTTTTGCAGCGCCATCGCGGCGCGCACGATCGCGTTGTCGGCATTCGCACGCGCGTCGCCGGGCAGCGGGCTGCCGAACAGCTGCCACGTCGATTCGACGTTCATCCCGCCGCTCAGCACCAGCAGGTGCGCGCCTTCGGCTTCGAGCCGGCGCGCGGCCTCGCATGCGTCGTCGGCCGTGCCGCCGCCGCGCACGCCTTCGGTCACGCCGATCTTGCAGACCACCGCGAGATCGCGGCCCACCGCGTCGAGCACGCGCCGCAGCACCTCGACCGGGAACGCCGCGCGCCGCGCCGCATCGCCGCCGTAAGCATCGCGGCGGCGGTTGTAGAGCGGCGACAGGAACTGGCTCAACAGGTAGCCGTGACCCATGTGGATCTCGACCGCGTCGAAGCCCGCGTCGCGCGCGCGACGGGCGGCCTGCGCGAACGCGTCGGCGACGGACGTCATCTGGTCGCGCGTCATCGCCTGCTTCAGGAACCGGCCGCTCATCAAGCCGACCTTGTTGAAGCCGCCCGACGCGCTGAGCGGCCGCGGCGTCGACAGCGACGGCAGGAACGTGAAGCAGCCGCCGTGCGTAATCTGCGCGGACGCCGCCGCGCCGTGATGATGGACCGCGTCGGTCAGCGCGCGGAACTGCCGGACGGTCGGCGCATCGAGCTGCGCCTGGTCGACGAATGTCCGGCCGTCCGGGCTGACCGCGCAATACGCGACGGTCGTGAGCGCTGCGCCGCCGGCCGCGATGCGCTCGTGAAACTGCACGAGCGCGCGCGACGGCACGCCGTTCGGCGACATGCCTTCATTCGTCGCGGATTTGATCACACGATTGCGCAGCGTCAGCGGACCGACGCGCAGCGGACTGAAGGCAACGGAAAGATCGGCGGAGGGCATGTCGGGGCGATGGAATGGATCGGACACGGGATGCATTGTGCGGCGCTGGCGGACACGCACATCGTCCGGTTGGACTAGGGCGTGTGCCGCGTGCGGGGATGACGGCTCACCCGCCGCGCCACCGACACGGCGTCGGCCCGCACGAGCGACGGCCGAGCACCGGACTACTGCATTCTGGCCAGCCGGCGGCTCTGCTGCCGCATGCCCTCGAAGATGGCATCGGCGACATCCGCCGGATAGTCCGCCGGGAGCGTCGCCGACACGTCGCCGATCACCGCATCGGTCCGGCCGGCCACGGCCGCCATCGCTGCCCGCACGTCGTCTTCAGGCAAGCCTGCCCGCAGACCTTGCGCAACCCAATGCCGTTGCTGAATCTCGTGAATCGCGTAGTGCCGGTTTTTGCCGCGCACCGCCATCGCGAGCCTGGCTCTCTGCGGTGCAAGCCGATTCCTGCCGGTTCCGATGATCGGATGGGCCGACAGCACGTCGTAGAGCGGGGTCGCCTTGTAGGCGTTGCCGGGCAGGTGCGCGATGCTGAAATTCTTCGCATGGCCGTCGATTGCCGCAAGCACCCAGAACACGATCTGGGTGACGAAAAAATTGATGCGGTCGGTCGCCGGCTGCGTCGATTTCGACAGGATTCCGACGATCGTCTCGATTCCCGGCCCGCCGTCCGACTCGTATTTCATCCCGGGTGGCGTCCCGGTCGCCTGACACATGTCCTCCTGGGGCAGCCGCAGGATCCATGACCGATCCGACGACAAGCGCCGATCGAAGCGTTCGACGACGAGCGCTTTCTGATCGTCGAACCGGCCGATTTCGCAACGGGCGACCGGGAGGCCGTAAGCCGCTACGATCCGGGAACACAGCCATTCGTTTTCGACGGACGTGCGCATGTCCGCCCGCATGTTGCCGACCAACCCCATCGGAAGCTTGAAGATATGCGTCGTCGGCGTGCTTCCGCCGGGCAAGAGCCAGCGGCCGTCGTGCCGCAGCAGCGCGGTTTTCTCCTGGGCGCCGGCGATCGACAGACGCAGGTCGGCGGTCTTTTCCGGCTGACCGGCCAGCGGTGCGGCAGTCGCATCGCGCAGGACGGCCGCGATGTGCGCTTCGTCGAGCGGTTCGCCGGCGATCGTTTCCAGGTCGACCGGCTCCTCGCCCGGAGGAAGCAATTGAATGGCGCCGACGCAATCCCGCCCGATCGAAGTCAGCAGCGTGAACGGATCGGCGGATGCCAGACGATACCGGGTCGCGATGCGGCGGCGGATCGCCAGGCTGTCCGGCAGCAGGTTGTCGAAATAGTCGGTCACGACTGCGCCTTGATGGGGCTGATTGCCGGGCGTGAAAGGCAGGGACAGCGACAACGGCCGGCCCTGCGGATCGTCGATCCAGTCCTGCAGATAGACGAGGCGCTCGATGCCTTGCTTGACTTCCCAGAATCCGACCGGAATGCCGTTCATCCACACGCCGAGACGGCGTGCTCGCATGCGCGCAGGCATCGTCACCAATCCTCCCGTTTCGTGACGCGCCTGGCGGGCTGTTTCGCTGCTTTCGTGCTTGTCGGCACCGCTTCGCGGGCCTCGACCGCGATTTTCGGGCCACCGTGTGCCGTCTTGTACGCACGCAATGCGGCCGCTTGCTTCCGGCTGCTGTCATTCGAGGTCGCGGTGGCGTCGGCCGCCGCATCAACGCCGGTTCGTTCGGCGGAGGGGGAGGCGATCGCATCGGAGGTTGCCTGGCCGAGAGTCAGGTCGACCCCGAGCATCTGCAGGACCTTGAACAGGCGCTCCACGCTGACGGCCGTCGGATCGGCTTCCAGCTTCGCGTAGCTCTGTTGCGTGATCCCGAGGCGGGCAGCCAGACGGGCTTGCGTGAGCCCCGCGGACTTTCGGAACCCGACGAGTATCGGGCGCAACTGGCTCAAGGTCTGAATGGGAAATCGCACGGCGGCTCTCCACGACAAGACAGCCGATCGGCTGTATTCAACAATAACAGCCTATTGCATGTATTTCAAAAAAACAAGCAATAAGCTGTATTTACAGAATACAGCCGAAAGGCTGTTACGGGTGTCTGCCGGGAGCGTTCCGGTCAGCCGGGATCAGCGGGCGTGGATGACTTGAGCGTGTGCGCGAGACAACGGCAGCCCCTGCGCGAGCCGCGCTATCTCCGGATCGTCATCCCCGAGCGGGATGAACGCCATGATCTCCAGGTCGTGCCCCGACAGTGCCGGCAGCCGGAACGGGCTCGACAACACGTTCAGCCGCCGCACGCCCAGATCGCGCAGGATCTGCGAGCCGATGCCGGTCGCGCGGCCGTCGCGGCGCACGCCACCCGCCGGCACGCGTGCATGGTCGCTGCGCATGTCGCAGTCGAGCAGCACCGCGACCCCGCAGCCGGCCGCGTCGATCCGCTGCAACGCCGCGTGCAGCGGCCACGAATGCGCGGACGGCTCCGCGTCGAGCAGGTCGAGCAGCGAGTGGCATTCGTGCACGCGTGTCAGCACGGGCGTCGCGGGGTCGGGCTCGCCGCGCACGAGCGCGAGATGCGGCGTGCCGTGCACGGTGTCGCGATACTCGATCGCGTGAAAACGTCCCCACGGCGTATGCAGCGGCCGCTCGCCGACGCGCTCGACGAGCGATTCGTGTTCGCGCCGGTAGTGGATCAGGTCGGCGATCGTGCCGATCTTCAGCCCGTGGTGCGCGGCGAACGCCTGCAGCTCGGGCAGCCGCGCCATCGTGCCGTCGTCGTTCATCACCTCGCAGATCACCGCGGCCGGCGTCAGGCCCGCCAGTGCGGCGAGGTCGCAGCCGGCCTCGGTATGTCCCGCGCGCACGAGCACGCCGCCGGGCCGCGCGGCGATCGGGAACACGTGGCCGGGCTGTACCAGATCGTCAGGCCGGGCGCCGGCGCGCACGGCGGTACGGATCGTATGCGCGCGGTCGGCGGCCGAGATGCCGGTCGTCACGCCGTCGGCCGCCTCGATGCTCACCGTGAACGCGGTGCCGAACGGCGTGCCGTTGCGATCGGCCATCGGCGGCAGCCTGAGCTGCGCGCATCGTTCGGCGGTCAGCGTCAGGCAGATCAGGCCGCGCCCGAAACGCGCCATGAAATTGATCGCGTCCGGCGTCACGTGATCCGCCGCGATCACGAGATCGCCTTCGTTCTCGCGGTCCTCTTCGTCGACGAGCAGAACCATGCGGCCCGCGCGCAGCTCGTCGACGATCTCTCGGGTGCTGGCGAGCGTCATCGCGCCTCCGTTGCCGCGAACGCACGGCGCAGCGCGTCGGCGGCGAACGTCAGCACGCGGTCGGCGGCGTCGACCGCACCGAGCATGCTTGCAAAGCCGTGCAACTGGCCCGGCCAGCGCACGAGCGTGACCGGCGTGCCCGCCTGCGCGATGCGCGCCGCATACGCTTCGGCTTCGTCGCGCAGCGGGTCGAATTCGGCGCTGACGATCGTCGCGGGCGGCACGCCGGCGAGATCGGGCGCCGCCAGCGGGCTCGCGAGCGGCGACGCGCGGTCCGCATCGTCGCCGAAATAGTGGTGCTTGAACCAGCGCATCATGTCCGCGGTCAGGAAATAGCCATCGCCGAGCAATTCGTACGACGAATGTTCGGTTGCGCAATCGACGACCGGATACAGCAGCACCTGGTGCGCGATCCGGATGCCCGAGCCGCGCAATTGCAGCGCGGCGACGGCGGCGAGATTGCCGCCCGCGCTGTCGCCCGCCACCGCGAGCACGCCGTCGCGCGCGCCGAGGTCGCGGGCGCTCGCTGCGGCCCAGCGCACTGCATCGCACGCATCGTGCGCGGCCGCCGGAAAGCGCGCCTCGGGCGCGAGCCGGTAGTCGACCGACAGCACGAGCGTGCCGGCGCGTTGCGCGAGGCTGCGGCACAGGTTCGCGTGCGAATCGATGCCGCACGACACGAAGCCGCCGCCGTGGAAGAACACGGTGAGCGGCAGCGGCCCGTCGGCATGCGGACGATAGAGCCGCGCGGGCATGACGTGGCCCGAGGCGGGAATGTACCAGTCTTCCTCGGCGGCGATCGTGTCGCCGGGCGCGAATGCGCCGCCCCACGCGAGACTCGCGCGGTAGGCGGGAACGGTCAGTTGATTGAAATCGATTGCGGGCGCTTGCGCGAACGCGGTCAGCAACGCCTGCGCCTGAGGGTCGAGCGGCATCGGAACTCCTGTCTGAATCGGGTGCGGATCGAATCAGGTATACCCGCGTCGCGGTTTACCCGAGAGCGCGCCGGATGCTTGCCGGCGCGGCCTGACGGGCATTGCAGCGTAGCGGCCCGGGCCTTACATCGTCCGATCGGACGATGGTGGCTTTGGCCGGATAGCGAAAGCTCCGTCTTCAGTAGATATCCCGATGACGCCGAAATTAAGACGCGTCTTAATGTCGGCGGCACGGTTGAATCGGACTGAGCCAAGTCGCATGGAGGATGGAGCGTGCTGATGGAGACACGATGGGCTCCGCAAGAGAGCCAATCAACGATGGACGAGGCCGGTCTCGGCGTCGCGGAGTTCAGCGAGCTGATGGCGCGGATTTATCAGGGACCGCTCGAGACGCCGCCGTGGGCGGGCGCGCTCGAGCTCGTGCGCCGCTGGCTCGACGCGAACTACGTGACGCTGATCCTGCGCGCGGCCGCGAGCGATCGCCGCGCGCCGCTGTCGGTGCATGCGTCCGAGTTCGGACCGGTGGTGCCCGGCGACGGCGAGGCTTCGTACAACACCTACTACTATTCGCTCGATCCGTTCATCGGCCTGCCGGCCGATCGCGTCGTGACGGCCGACGAGGTGTTCGGCGAAACGGGCTGGCTGTCGAGCGAGTTCTACAAGCAGTTCCTGAAGCCGTCGGACGTGCGCCATATCCTCGGCGCCGACCTGCGCACGTCGTCGGGCGTCGAGTGCCGGTTCCGCGTGTGCCGCAAGCATGCGTCGGCGCCGTTTTCGGCGCGCGACAAGGCGATCTGCGGACTGCTGCTGCCGCACCTGAAGCGCGCGGTCGAACTGCATTCGCGGCTCGACACGGCAGAAGTCGAACGGTCGATCTACGCGAACGCCGTCAACCGGATGCAGGTCGGGATGATCACGCTCGACGAAAAGGGCGCGATCATCGACATCAACGGCGTCGCCGACGAGATCCTCAAGCAGGGCAACGGCCTGTGCGTCGCGCGCGGCACGATCGAGGCGACCGATGCGCAGGAGAACCGAACGCTGCAGCGGCTGATCCGCCATGCGGTGATGGGCCACCACGGCACCGCGTCCGCGATCGTCGAGGCGATGCCGATCACGCGCAGTTTCGACAAGCCGCGCCTCGGGCTGCTGGTGCGCACGATCCTGCTGTCGGACTGGTCCGAGGACAACAAGCGGCGGCCGGCCGTCGCGCTGCTGCTGCGCGATCCGGACCGCAAGCCGCAGGGTGCGCAGGAGATCATCCGCAAGCTGTTCGACCTGACGCCCGCCGAGACGTCGCTCGCGCTGCTGCTGACGAACGGGATGACGCTCGAGGAAGCGGCCGAGGAATCGGGCATCAGCAAGAACACGGCGCGCACGCATCTGCGCGCGATCTTCTCGAAGACGGGCGTCACGCGCCAGGCAACGCTCGTGCGGATCCTGCTCGGCAGCGTGGTGCCGCTCGGCTGATTCGCCCCCTTGCAGCCTCCCGCGAATGCGACTCTAATCTGGCGGTGCCGGCGGGCGACACAGCCCCGGCGGCCGCCAACCGACGGAGGTCGCATGATTCGCTTATTGATCGACACGGAAGCGCCGGCGTCGCCGGCGGCAGTGACGCGCTTCGGCGGACTGCCGTCGATTCCTGCGCACGCGCAGTTCGACTGGCCGCACTGCGCGAGTTGCGACGGCGCGATGCAGTTCCTCGGACAGATCGCGCTCGACGGCGATGCCGCCGGGCGGCTCGTGCTGCTGTTCATGTGCCAGAACTCGCCGGGCATGTGCGACGACTGGGATGCGGAGGCGGGCGGCAATCGCGCCGTCGTCGTGGCGGCCGACGATGCCGGCAGGGTTGCCTCAGCGCCCGAAGGCGACACGGTCGTGCGCGACAGCGCTTATGGCGTGCAAATCGAAGACGTCGACGCCGCAGGCTACGACGACGCGCGCCAGCAATGGGCGCAGCAGCACGACGGCGCGCTGCGCCGGATCCAGGGTTGCCTGGGCGGCGAACCTTCGTGGCTCCAGGCCGACGAAACACCGTCCTGCGACGCGTGCGGCAACACGATGTCGTTCGTGGCGCAACTCGAGGAAGGGCCCGACCACCGCACCGCAATGAACTTCGGCGGCGGCGGGTGCGGCTACGTGTTCCACTGCGGCTGCAGCGAACCCGGCGCGAAGTTTCTCTGGCAGTGCGGCTGATGGGATAGCCGCCGTGCGACGACGGAACACGGCGGCCCGCGGTGCGGCCCGATGCACGGGCCGCTCGCGCTCATGCCGAATCCCGGGCGCAGCTGGCCTTCACGCCGCCCGTTTCTGCGAAATCACCAGCAGCGCGCCGTTGCGATCCTCGAGCACCGCGCGATACTCGTGCGGCCCCGCCTGCACGGGCACCCGCACCGACGCGCCCGCCTTCACGACGCGCGCCATCGCCGCATACAGATCGTCGTCCTCATCGACCCGCAGCGTCAGCGCCGCGCGCTCGACGATCTGCTCGGGGCCCGCGACCAGCGCGATCGTCAGCGGCCCGCCGTCGAGCGCGCAATAGCGGTCGCCGTCCCGGAACTTCACGTTCAGGCCCAGGCCGTCGACGAACAGCGGCAACGCCGTGTCGATGTCGTCGACCGGATACAGCAGCATCGAAACCTTCATCCGTCGTCTCCCTTGTCGTGACTTGTCGTGACGCAGCGGGCATGCCGCCGCTCGACGATCGTAGCGCGACCCCGTCCGGTCGCACGCAGTCCGATCGGATGACGGTGAAAGCCCTCTGTCCGCGAACCTGCCCCGTTACTCCAAACAGACGATGCCCGCGCCCGCGCGCGCGCCGACACTCCCATCCGTGGACCGTCGCTATCCGTCTGCGTGCCGCAGGCGGCGTGCGCGACCCCGACCCGTCCAACATACATGGAGACGCACGCAATGAAGTTTTCCCTCATCTACGAAGCCCAGACCACCGACGCGTCGCGCGAAGGCGACCACCGCGTGTTCCAGGAGACGGTCGAACAGGCGCTGCTCGCCGAGCAGGTCGGCTTCGACACGATCTGGTGCGTCGAGCACACGTCGCTGACCAACTATGCGCACATGAGCGCGCCGGAGACGTTCCTCGCGTACCTCGCCGGCCGCACGACGCGCATCGGTCTCGGGCACGGGGTCGTCTGCCTGCCGCCGGCGATGAACCATCCGATCAAGGTCGCGGAGCGCGTCGCGCTGCTCGACATCCTGTCGGGTGGCCGCGTGCATTTCGGTGTCGGAAAGGGCGGCAGCCAGCAGGAAGCGGGCGCGTTCGGCTACGAACTCGACAAGCTGCAGCCGATGATCGACGAATCGATGTACCTCGTGCCGAAGATGTTCGTGCAGGACGAGATCGAGCACGACGGCACGTACATCAAGATCCCGAAGCGCCCGATCCATCCGAAGCCGTTCCAGGATCCGCATCCGCCGATGTATCTCGCCTGCACGAACACCGACGCGCTGCTGCGCGCGGGCCAGCGCGGCATGGGCGCGCTCGTGCTCGGCTTCGGCGGCCCGGACGAAGTCGCGAAGAAGAACAAGGTCTACCGCGACGCGTGGGCGACCCGCAAGCCGGAAGACCAGGTCGGTTTCCGCCCGACCCAGCATCTCGCGGCGCTGTGCCCGACGGTCGTGCTCGCGGACGGCCAGAAGGCCCGCAAGATCGGCATCCGCGGCCAGCGCTACTTCATGGAATCGCTCGCGTACTGGTACACGGGCGGCGAGCGCCCGGACCCGTCGAAGTGGGGCGACGACCTCGTGCAGGCGGACAGCGGCGAGATGGTGATCCGTTCGCGCTTCGCGTCGGAGGAAGTGGTCGTCAATTTCGCGGATCCGGCGCTCGCGATGATGAACCCGAACCACGCGTACGGCACGGTGGACGACTGCATCGGCTACGTCGGCCGCCTGCAGGAGGCGGGCGTCGACGAAGTGCTGTTCCTGTGCCAGATGGGCACGGTGCCGCACGACGCGCAGATGGAGACGATCCGCAACATCGGCGAGCACGTGATCCCGTTCTTCAACAGCGACGCGCAGCGCAAGTACGCGTGACGCGCGGGCCGCGCCCGTCGTCCTTTCGGACGATGCGGCGCGCGCGCCCGGCGAAGAACATCGATCGCAAGAACAACCGGACGCGGCGGGGCCGCGCCGAACAGGAGACATTCGTGCATCGCGACAACGATTCGAACGCATTGGCCGCCACGCTGATCGCGCGGGCGGAAGCGCTGGCCCCGGTGCTCGCCGGGCGGGCGGCGCAGGCAGAGGCGCAGGGCCGCATTCCCGCCGAGACGGTCGCCGACATGCAGGCCGCCGGCTTCTTCAAGGTGCTGCAGCCGAAGCGCTACGGCGGCTACGAACTCGACCCGCAGACGTTCTTCGACATCCAGATGGCGCTCGCGCGCGGCTGCATGTCGACGGCGTGGGTGTACGGCGTCGTCGGCGTGCACAACTGGCAGCTCGCGCTGTTCGACGAACGCGCGCAGCAGGACGTGTGGGGCAACGATGCGTCGACGCTGATCGCGTCGACCTACATGCCGGTCGGCCGCGTGACGCCGGTCGACGGCGGCTTCCGGCTGTCCGGCCACTGGAAGTTCTCGAGCGGCAGCGAACTGTGCGACTGGGTGTTCCTCGGCGCGCTGGTGCCGCCGGCGAAGGCGGGCGAGCCGCCCGAATACCGGACCTTCCTGCTGCCGAAGCAGGACTACCGGATCCAGCAGGACTGGGACGTGCTCGGGCTGCGCGCGACGGGCAGCCACGACATCGTTGTCGACGACGTGTTCGTGCCCGGGTACCGCACGCACAAGGCGGTCGACGGGATGATGGGCACGAGCCCGGGCCTCGCCGTCAACGACGCGCCGCTGTTCCGGCTGCCGTTCGCGCAGATCTTCGTGCGCGCGGTGTGCACGTCGTGCATCGGCGCGCTGCAGGGCGCACTCGACGACTTCACGTCGTACGCGACGACGCGCGTGTCCGCGAACAGCGGCACGAAGACCACCGACGATCCGGGCGCACAGGGCGCATGCGCGAACGCCGCGGTCGCGATCGACGAGATGCGCGTGCTGCTCAAGCGCAATTTCGCCGAGCTGATGGCGGCCGCGAACGGCGGCCCGGCCGTGTCGATCGAGCGGCGCGTGCATTTCCGCTACCAGTCGGCCCAGGTGGCCGAGCGCTGCGCGCAGGCGGCCAATGCGCTGCTGCGCTACGCGGGCGGCAACGGCATCTATCACCGCAATCCGCTGGTGCGCCGCTTCCTCGACCTGCATGCGGCGCGCGCGCACTACGCGAACAACGTCGACCGCTTCGGCCAGAACCTCGGCGCCGTGATGCTCGGCCGCGAGAACACGGACTACTTCATCTGACGAGGCGACGATGAACGACGCGCAAGCGCAGCAATACGCATTCGACGTGATCGTCGTCGGCTCGGGCGCGGGCGGGCTGCTCGCGGCCTGCCGCGCGGCGGACCAAGGCCTGTCCGTCGTCGTGATCGAGAAGACCGGGCTGTACGGCGGCACGTCCGCCGTGTCGGGCGGCGGGATCTGGATACCGTGCAATCACCACATCGCGGAGCTCGGTGTGACCGACACGCGCGATGCGGCGCGCCGCTATCTCGACGCCTGCACGGCAGGCGCTACGCCCGCAGACAAGCTCGACGCGTACCTCGACCACGCGCCGGAGATGCTGCGCTACCTGGAGACCAGGACGCCGGTGCGCTACCAGGCGCTGCCGAAATACGCGGACTACTTCCAGAAGCTTCCGGACGCGATGCCCGGCTACCGCGCGCTCGACCCGCTGCCGTTCGACGGCGCGCAGCTCGGCGACGAATTCGCGCGGCTGCGCCCGCCGTCGCCCGGCACGCTGGTGGGCGGACGGGTCGCGGTGACATCGAAGGAAGCGCACGTGCTGTTTTCGCGCGGGCCGGGTTTCATGACGCTCGCGCTATCTCAATTCGGCCGCTACTGGCTCGATTTCCGGATGCGCCGGCGTACGCGCCGCGACCGGCGCCTGACGCTCGGCAACGCGCTCGTCGGCGGGCTGCGCCGCGCGCTGCTCGATCGTCACGTGCCGGTCTGGCTCGACACGCCGATGCGGGACCTGCTCGACGCCGACGGCCGCGTGACCGGCGTGCGCGCGCAGCGCGCGGGCCGGCCGGTGACGATCGTCGCGCGGCGCGGCGTGATCCTCGCGGCGGGCGGCTTCGAGCGCAACCAGCCGATGCGCGAGCGCTACCTGCCGCAGCCGACTCGCGCGCAGTGGAGCGCGACGCCGCCTGCGAATACCGGCGACGCGATTGCAGAAGGCCACCGGCTTGGCGGCGCGCTCGCGCTGATGGAGCACGTGTGGGGCGCGCCGACGATCGGCGTCGCGGGCGAGGAAAAGCAGCGCGCGCTGTTCATCGAGCGCAACCTGCCGGGCTGCGTGATCGTCAACGGCCTCGGCAAGCGCTTCGTCAGCGAAGCCGCACCGTATTCGGAATTCGTGCCGGCGATGTACCGCGACCACGCACGCACCGGCTCGAACGTGCCGGCCTGGATGGTCTTCGACGCGCGGTTTCGCCGCAAGTATCCGTGCGGGCCGATCATGCCCGCATCGATGATGCCCGATGCGCGCATCCCCGACGCATTCCGCGACGTGCTCGTGAAGGCGGACACGATCGACGCGCTCGCCGCGCGGATCGGCGTCGACGCGGCCGGCCTGCACGGCACGCTGCGCGACATGGCGCGTTACGCGGCGACCGGCATCGACGACGAATTCGGCAAGGGCGACAACCTGTTCGACACCTACTACGGCGATCCGCAGGTCAAGCCGAACCCGTGCCTCGGGCCGATCGACGAGGCGCCGTTCTACGCGGTGCGGATTGACGCGGGCGACATCGGCACGAAGGGCGGCCTCGTCACCGACGCGCAGGCCCGCGTGCTGCGCGACGACGGCACCGCGATCGACGGCCTGTACGCGATCGGCAACACGAGCGCGTCGGTGATGGGCACGAGCTATCCGGGCGCGGGCTCGACGCTCGGGCCGGCGATGACGTTCGGCTTCATCGCCGCCGACCACCTGGCCGCGCAGGCGGCCGACCCGGCAGACCCAGCCGGCCGGCCCGTCCGGCCATCCACGACAGAACTTGACGGAGTCAGACCATGACCGATCTCACCAACCATCCGCTGCGCACGGACATGCTGCTCGCGATGCGCCGCCTCGCGCGCTCGGTCACCGTCATCAGCAGCACGCACGCGGGCCGCCGCTACTCGATGTCCGCGACCGCGGTCGATTCGCTGTCGACCGAGCCGCCGTCGCTGCTGATCTGCATCAACCAGAGCGCGTCGCTGTTTCCGCCGCTGGACGCGGGCGCGGCGTTCTGCGTGAACGTGCTGTCCGCGCGCCACGAAGGGATCGCGATCGACTGCAGCGGCCGGCTGAAGGGCGAAGCGCGCTTCACGACTGGCGACTGGCAGTCGTCCGCGCTCGGCGTGCCGTACCTGCGCGACGCGCAGGCGAGCCTCGTCTGCGAGCAGGACGGCCGCTTCGAATACGGCACGCACACGGTGTTCATCGGACGTATCCGGGAGGTGCTGATGAGCGGCGACGTCGATCCGCTCGTCTATCTCGACGGCGCGTACACGACGCCCGGCGCGCCCGCTACCCGCGCGGCTGCATGACACATGAGCCGCGCGTTCCATCGACACGGAAGACACGAAACATGGCAGACAGATTGAACGGCAGGATCGCGATCGTCACGGGCGCGGCGAGCGGCGTCGGCAAGGCGACCGCCGCGCGCTTCGCGGCCGAGGGCGCGCGCGTGGTGCTGACCGACGTGAACGAGACAGCCGGGCGCGAGGTTGCCGCCGGCCTGGGCGACGCCGCGCTGTTCGTGCGGCACGATATTGCGTCGGAAGCGGGCTGGAACGACGTGTTCGGCGCGGCGGTTTCACGCTTCGGCACGCCGGACGTGCTCGTCAACAATGCGGCGGTGCTGATCGCAGGCGACATCGAGCACGGCACGCTGGACGACTGGCAGCGCACGCTGCGGATCAACGCGGACGGCTATTTCCTCGGCTGCCGCGCGGCGGTGCGCGCGATGAAGGCGGCCGGCGGGTCGATCGTGAACCTGTCGTCGGCCGCGGCGCTCGGCGGCATCGGGATGTTCTGCGCGTATTCGGCGAGCAAGGGCGCCGTGACCGCGATGACCCGCGCGATCGCCGCGTACTGCAAGCAGCAGGGCTACCGGATCCGCTGCAACTCGATCCATCCGGACGGGATTTTCACGCCGATGACGGCCGCGTTCTTCGGCGACGCCGACGACACGCGCCGCGCGCTGGAACAGGGCATCGACCCGCAGGGCCGGCTCGCCTTGCCGGAGGACATCGCGAACCTCGCGCTGTTCCTCGCGTCCGACGAGTCGCGCTTCGTCAACGGCAGCGAATACCGGATCGACAACGGCCAACTCATCATGGGCGTCGCCTGAGGAGCCCCGCCATGGACGATTCGCGCTTCCACCGGCTGACCGTCGCCGCCGTGATCGCCGAAAGCGACGACGCGTGCTCGTTCGTCTTCGACGTGCCCGCCGCGCTGCGCGACGCGTTCGCGTACCGGCCCGGGCAGTTCCTGACGCTGAACGTGCCGTGCGGCGACACCGTGGCCGCGCGCTGCTATTCGCTGTCGAGCGCACCGGGCATCGACGCCGCGCCGAAGATCACGGTCAAGCGCGTGCGCGACGGCCGTGCGTCGAACTGGCTGTGCGACCGCGTGCGTGCGGGCGACGCGCTCGACGTGCTGCCGCCCGCCGGCGTGTTCACGCCGCGCACGCTCGACGCCGACCTGCTGCTGTTCGCGGGCGGCAGCGGCATCACGCCGGTGCTGTCGATCCTGAAGTCCGCACTCGTGCACGGGCGCGGGATGCTGACGCTGATCTACGCGAACCGCGACGAGCGTTCGGTGATCTTCCGCGACGAGCTGCAGCAGCTCGCGCACCGCCACCCCGGCCGGCTGCGCGTGATCCACTGGCTCGACAGCGTGCAGGGCGTGCCGCAACAGCGGCACCTGGAAGAGCTCGCACGGCCGTTCAGCCGGCAGGAGACATTCATCTGCGGGCCCGCGCTGTTCATGGAGAACGCGCTCGCCGCGATGCTCGGGCTCGGGCTGCCGCGCTCGCGCGTGCACGTCGAACGTTTCGCGTCGCTGCCGGATGCGGCGAGCGCGAAGCCGGGCGATGCGGCGGCCGAAGCGGGCGACGCGTGCGAGGGGGGCGAGGCGGGCGATAGCGGCATCGGCAACGGTCCGCACGCCGCCGCGATCGAGACCGTGCTCGACGGCGCGTCGTTCGCGTTCGACAGCCAGCCCGGCGAAACCCTGCTCGACGCGATGCTGCGCGCGGGCGTGTCCGCGCCGAACTCGTGCCGGATGGGGCAGTGCGGCGCGTGCATGTGCCGGATCGAACGCGGCGAGGTCGCGCTCGACGGCAATCACGTGCTCGACGACGACGAACTCGCGGCCGGCTGGACGCTCGCGTGCTGCGCGAAACCCGCGAGCGACGCGCTGCGCGTCGTATTTCCCGATTGAGCCATTGCGCCGTCCTGCGCGACACGCGCGGGCGGCGTTCCTTGCGAATCCTAGCGAATTCTTCCGAACGACGATGACGGACAACGAAGCCTTGACCACTCCCGCGCTGATTGCGCGGGCCGCCGCGCGCCACGGCGCGCACCCGGCGATCGAGTCGGAAGCGGGCCGGCTGACCTATGCGGAACTGGACGCGGCCCGCGTCGAAGCGGCGCGCGCGCTGCTCGCGACCGGCATCGCGCCCGGCGACCGGGTGGCGATCTGGGCGCCGAACCTGCCGCTGTGGATCGTCGCGGCGCTGGCGATCCACACGGCCGGCGCGGTGCTCGTGCCGGTCAATACGCGGATGAAGGGGATGGAGGTCGGCGGCATTCTGCACGACAGCGGCGCGCGGCTGCTGTTCTGCTGCGGCACGTTCCTCGGCGAATCGTATCCGGCGATGCTCGAGCCGCATCGGCCGGCGACGCTCGAACGCGTGGTCGTGTTCGACGGCGAGCCGCACAGCCGCCCGCATCCGCATGACGAGACGTGGAATGCGTTCCTTGCGCGCGCCGCGCAGGTCCCGCTCGACGCGGTGCGTGCGCGTGAGGCGGGCGTGACGCCCGACACGGTGATGGACCTGATGTTCACGTCCGGCACCACGGGCCGCCCGAAAGGCGTGATGACCGCGCACGGGCAGAACCTGCGCGCCGCGCAGGACTGGGCGCGCATCGCGGGCGTGCGGCAGGACGACCGCTACCTGATCGTCAACCCGTTTTTCCATACGTTCGGCTACAAGGCCGGCTGGCTCGCCGCGCTGTCGAGCGGCGCGACGGTGCTGCCGCATCTCGTGTTCCAGCCCGACGATGTGCTGCGCCGCATTGCCGACGAACGCGTGTCGGTGCTGCCGGGGCCGCCGACGCTGTATTACGCGCTGCTCGATGCGCCGGAACGCGGCACGCGCGACCTGTCGTCGCTGCGGATCGCGGTGACCGGCGCGGCGGCGATCGCGCCGAGCCTGATCGAACGGATGCGCGCGGAACTCGGCTTCGAGACGGTGCTGACCGGCTACGGACTCACCGAGTCGTGCGGTTTCGCGACGCTGTGCCGGTACGGCGACGATGCGGGGACGATCGCGTCGACGTCGGGCCGGCCGATGCACGACGTCGAGGTCCGCATCGCCGGGCCGGGCGGCGTTGCGCTCGGGCCGGACGAGACGGGGGAGATCTGGGTGCGCGGCTACAACGTGATGCGCGGCTACTTCAATCAGCCTGACGCGACGCGCGACGCGATCGACGCCGACGGCTGGCTGCATACCGGGGATCTTGGCTGTGTCGACGCGAACGGCAACCTGAAGATCACCGACCGGATCAAGGACATGTTCATCGTCGGCGGCTTCAACTGCTACCCGGCCGAGATCGAGCGGCTGCTCACTGCGCATCCGGCGATCGCGCAGGCCGCGCTGATCGGCGTGCCGGACGCGCGGCTCGGCGAGGTCGGGCACGCGTACGTCGTGCTGCGGCCCGGCATGCGGCTCGACGCGGACGAACTGAACGACTGGGCACGGCGCAACATGGCCAATTACAAGGTGCCGCGCCATGTCACGTTCGTCGACCGGCTGCCGACGAGCGCGGCGGGGAAGGTGCTCAAGTATCAGTTGCGGGCGGTATCGGAAGCGGCGGGGTGACGCGGCGCGGACCGGCGCCGCGGGGTTCGTCGCGTCCGCGATGTATGCGGATGCGTGTTGACGGGCATCCAACCGATACCACGTAGCAGCGATCAAGGAGAAACAGATGGGCAATACGCGGTTTCCGGAGGGCGCGGCCCTGGTTTTCGGCGGCAGCGGCGGCATCGGGCAGGGTGTCGCGATCGAATTCGGGCGGGCCGGCGTGCCTGTCGCAGTCGGCTATCGCAGCAAGGCCGGCGTGGCCGAGCGCGTCGCGCACGAGATCCGCGACACGGGCGTGAAGGCCAGCACGCACGCCGTCGACGTCACCGATCCGGCGCAGGTCGAAGCCGCGCTCGCGGCGGCGATCGCCGCGCATGGCCGGGTTCACACGCTCGTCTGGGCGGCTGGCCCGCTCGTGAACCAGCGCCATATCGGCGACATGACGCACGACGACTGGCGCCGCGCGATCGACGTCGAGACGATGGGCTTCTTCCACGCCGCGAAGGCGGCGCTGCCGCATTTCCGTGCGGCGGGCGGCGGCTCGTTCGTGACGCTCGGCTCGGCCGGCCACCTGCGCTGGCCCGATCGCGACGGCCTGTCGGTCGCGCCGAAGGCGGCGAACGAGTCGCTGATCCGCGGCCTCGCGCGCGAGGAGGGCCGCCACAACATCCGCGCGAACTCGATCCTCGTCGGCGTGATCGAAGCCGGCATGTTCCCGGTACTGCTCGAGCAGGGGCAGTTCGACCAGGCGTGGATCGACGAGACGTTGAAGATGCTGGCGCTCAAGCGCTGGGGGAAGGCGCACGACGTCGGCCGGGCCGCCGTGTTTCTGGCGTCCGATCAGGCCGATTACATAACGGGGCAGCAGTTGAATGTCTCCGGCGGATACGGGTTGTAGGCGATCGCCCGCTGAGCGGCAAGCCGCATGTGCCGTGCTCCATCACCACGCGAGCGGCGCCGGCTCCGTTTTCCAGAACAGCTGGCGCCGGCGCTCGACATGCCCGCCGTCCGGCACGAGGCATCGCGTGCGACGTTGGCCGATCGGCCGTCTTTCTCGCATCGAACGACACGGCGTACATTACCTGTCAGCAGTTCGATGTGTCGGGTGGGTACGGGATCTGGCCGCTAAACGCAGCGTCCCGCGACTCACCGGCGCCAACCAAGGCACGCCCCTTCGCGATCACGATGATAGCAATGCTTGCATTTCATGGGTGAGACGCTATCATTGATAGCGTTCTAGGCGGAGGGGCATATGGCAAATCTACTGGTGCGTAACGTGGATGACAGTATCGTTCAGAGCCTGCGCGAGCAGGCTGCGGCAAACGGCCGGAGCGCCGAGGCCGAACATCGGGCCATTCTGGCGAATGCGCTCGGCCGGCCGCAGCGCAGGACGTTCGCGGAAGCGCTGATGAGCATGCCGAACGTTGGCGAAGACACGGATTTCCAACGTGTTCAGGATTCCGGCGAGGTCACGCGTGTTTTTGATTGATGCGAACGTCATCAGCGAAATCAGAAAGGGCAAGCGAACCAACAAAGGGGTGCAGGCGTTCTTTCGGCAAGCCGAAGCCGACGCGAGCCCCCTCTATCTTTCCGTCGTGACGGTGTCCGAGCTGCGGCGCGGCGTCGACCTGATCCGTCATCGCGGCGATCTCCGGCAGGCGACGGCGCTCGAAAGGTGGCTGGGGACGATCCTGTCCGACTACGCGCCGAACATCCTGCCGGTCGACATCGACGTCGGCCAGATGTGGGGGCACCTGCGTGTCCCGCACCCGGAACACGCGCTCGACAAGCTGATCGCCGCAACGGCGCTCATCAACGACCTCACGGTCGTCACCCGCAACGTCGGCGATTTCGCGAGCACCGGCGTCAGGCTGCTGAATCCGTTCGACTGATCTGCGGGCCCATTCACGCACGGCGCAGGCGGTGACGTTCGCGTCACACCGACGAATCATGCCGATGGCCTGAATCACGGGCTCTCCGCCGCATGTCGTTTTCTCGTTCCTGCCGCGCAGACGTCCGCCCGTCGGACATCGCGATGCCGACCATCCGGTTCGCGGCCGTTCGTTTCTGAAACCGGCCGCCCCGTATCGCGCTTCATTTCTGAAACATTTCCCCCCTCCTGTTCTTGCGCGATTCGCTTCGATCCATGGCAGACGTCCGTCCCGCTTGGGATTGCGACCGATGGCACGCCACATGCAGTCCACTCGGTACCGCCGGCACGGGCGTCGATGAAGTGATGTCGACACACGCGCGACGGGAGTCGGGGGAGTCACGCAATCGGGGATCGGATCGAACGGCGTCACGCCGTGCGACCAGCAGAAGTGGCCATGACAGCCGTACCGGCATCGAGGTATTCGACGACGGTCGCGATCCGATAAAGAGAAGAAACACGAAAGAGATGTTGTGCCGGTGAAACGCTTCGTGCGTTGCAATGACCGGTGCGCGTCCGGGGGGACGCCTGTGAAAAAGACAGTGAACAAATGGGCAGCGCTGGGGGTGATGTTCGTCGCGAGTGCGCACGCGCAGGAGATTTTCCTGCAAGGCGGCACGCAGGGCGCCGGCATTGGGGCGGCAGTGAGCTTCAATTCGGTGCTCGGCGCGCATGCCGATTTCAATGCGATCGACTTTTCGCACGACTTCAGCTTTGGCGGCAATCGCTATAAGGACGACGTAAAGCTTCGACAGGGGGGCCTCTACGCCGACGTCTTTCCGTGGCACGGCAGCGGCTTCCGGGTCACTGCGGGCTTGCGGTTCAACGATGACGAGATCACCGGCGTATCGGAGCCGACCAACGGCACCTACTCGTTCGGCGGTCACAAGTTTCCGGCCACGCCCAGTATGTATGCGACCGCGCAAGCGCGCTATCCAACCGTGATGCCGTACTTCGGCATCGGCTACGGGCATCGGCCGGCCTCGAAGGGATTCGGCTTCATCGCCGATCTCGGCGTTGCGTACGGGATCCCGGATTGCTCGTACACGCTGTCGCCTGCACTGGCGGCAAAGGCCGGGCCCGTGAAAAGCCAGATCCTGATCGAAAGCGGCCTTGACCAACTGCGAAACACGATGTCGCGATACCGTTGGTATCCGGTCCTGCAGATCGGGATTTCGTACCGGTTCTGACCGCGGGTCCGACCACGGCGGCAACACCGGCGCGCGTCGCCTGCGCGCAGGACTGCGGCGGGTGCTGGCGCCACGCGTTCCGGATCCTGGACCGGACGCGTGGCAGCGGGTGCGCTTCGCTCCCGCATGACCTTGCTCGCCCCGCGCCGGCACATCCACGCCGGCCGATCCTCCGGCGCGGCATCCTGTCGCGCGTGATGTCGCCAGGCAGACCGGGCCACCGCTCCGGCCGCCATCCGTTTGCCTTCCGCCTCTCGTCCCAACAGACGATGTGACGCCCCCGCCGACCGGCCAGAATCCTTACACGAACAACGGATTCTGAACCAGGAGGAGGCCGACATGATCGATGTCCGTGCGCTCGGCTATGTCGTCGTGGAGGCGACGCGCGTCGATGCGTGGCGCCGCTACGCGGAAGACGTGCTGGGCATGCAGGCGCTCGACGCGCCCGACGGCGCGCTGTACCTGAAGATGGATGAGCGCGATTTCCGCTATCTGATCGTCCCCGGCAGCGCGGACCGCTATCACGCGTCGGGCTGGGAACTGCCCGACGCCGCCGCATTCGACGCGGCATTGGCCACGCTGCAGCGCGCGGGCGTCGAGCCGATCCGCGCGACGCCGGCCGAAGCCGCGCTGCGCCGCGTGCAGGCGATGGCGTGGTGCGCGGACCCTTCCGGCAATCGCCACGAACTGTACTGGGGCGCGCGCTGCGACTTCCGCCGCTTCGTGTCGCCGCTCGGCGTGCCGCGCTTCGTGACCGGCAGCATGGGCCTCGGCCACGCGGTGCTGCCTGCGCCGCAGTTCGACGCGACCGACGCGTTCGTGCGCGGCGTGCTCGGTTTCGAGCTGTCCGACATCTACCGCGTGAAGTTCACGCCCGATCCGGCCGAGCCCGAGAAGCGCATCCACTTCATGCACTGCCGTAACGCGCGCCACCACAGCCTCGCGCTGTTCGAGATGGACGTGCCGTCCGGCTGCGTGCACGTGATGGCCGAAGTCGACTCGATGGACGAGGTCGGCCGTGCGCTCGACCGCGTCGCCGCGCACGACGTGAAGCTGTCCGCGACGCTCGGCCGGCACTGCAACGACCAGATGATCTCGTTCTACATGAAGACCCCCGGCGGCTTCGACCTCGAATACGGCTTCGGCGGCCTGACCGTCGACTGGTCGCAGCACGCGGTGTTCGAGGCCACCAAGGTGAGCCAGTGGGGCCACGACTTCAGCATCGGATACCGGTAAGCCAACACGATGACGATGAAACCTCTCGACAAGACGATGTCCGCGCGCGACGTGGTCGCGCAGCTCGCCGACGGCATGACGATCGGCATCGGCGGATGGGGGCCGCGGCGCAAGCCGATGGCGCTGGTGCGCGAGATCGCGCGCTCGAACCTGAAGGACCTGACGATCGTCGCGTACGGCGGCGCCGACGTCGGCCTGCTGTGCGCGGCGGGCAAGGTGCGCAAGGTCGTGTTCGGCTTCGTGTCGCTCGACGTGATCCCGCTCGAGCCGCATTTCCGCCGCGCCCGCGAGCAGGGCCGCATCGACGTGCTCGAACTCGACGAAGGGATGCTGCAGCTCGGCCTGCGCGCGGCCGCCGCGCGCCTGCCGTTCCTGCCGACCCGCGCCGGGCTCGGCACCGCGCTGCTCGATCACGCGCCGCATCTGCGCACCGTCCAGTCGCCGTACGACGATGGCGAGACGCTGCTCGCGATGCCGGCCATCGCGCTCGACGCCGCGCTGCTGCACGTGAACGCGGCCGACCGGATGGGCAACACGCGCATCGACGGCCCCGATCCGTTCTTCGACGCGTGGATGGCGCGCGCCGCACAGCGCTGCTACGTGTCCGCCGAAACCGTCGAAGCGGCCGGCGCATCGCTCGCGAGCGAAGACCTCGACGCCGCGCGCCGCAATCCGTTCGAGCGCTCGCTCGTCACGGGCGTCGTGCACGCGCCGGGCGGCGCCCACCCGACGTCGTGCGGGCCGGCCTACGGCTGGGACCTGCCGCACCTGCGCGCGTACTGCGCGAGTGCGGAGGACGACGCGCAGGCCGCCGCATATCTGCGCGACGTGGTCGGCCAGGACGAACGCCAGTACCTCGAAGGCGTCGGCGGCCTGTCGCATGTGACGGCGCTGCCGTTGCCGATTCTGTAAAGGAGCGCCTGTGAGCGAATCTCTCGACCATTCCCTCGCGGAACTGATGATCGTCGCCGCCGCGCGGCTCTGGCGCGACGACGGCGAAGTGCTGGCGACCGGCATCGGCACGGGCCCGCGTCTCGCGGCTGGCCTCGCGCGGCTCGCGTACAACAGCGGACTGATGCTGACCGACGGCGAGGCCTACCTCGTCGAGGAGCCGGTCCCGCTCGGCCCGCGTCCGGACGGCTACCGCGTGAAGGCGAGCGGCTGGATGACCTACGAGCGCGTGTTCGACTGCCTGTGGCACGGCCGCCGGCACGCGCTCGTGATGCCGACGCAGATCGACCGCTTCGGCCAGGCGAACATCTCGTGGCTCGGCGACGACTACGCGTGTCCGAAGACGCAGCTGCTCGGCGCACGCGGCTTCCCCGGCAATACGACGAACCACGCGAACTCGTTCTTCGTCAGCGGGCACGGCAAGCGCACGTTCGTCGCTGGCGAAGTCGACATGGTGTGCACGGTCGGCTACAACCCCGCGCGCCGGCTGCCCGGGATGAAGACGTTCGTCGACCTGCGCAGCATCGTCACGGACCTGTGCGTGATGGACTTCGGCGGCCCCGACTACGCGATCCGCGTGCGCTCGCTGCATCCGGGCGTGAGCTTCGACGAGGTGCAGGACGCGACCGGCTTCCCGCTCGTCGCGCATCCGGAACTCGGCACGACGCCCGCGCCGAACGCGGACGAACTGCGCATCGTGCGTGCGCTCGACCCGCACAACCTGCGCGCGGCGATCGTGCGCAACAATCCGGCGCCGCGCCGGGCATGAGGTCCGACATGGAAGCGACCCAGATTTCGTTCGGCGACGGCGTCGTCGGCTACGCGGTCGAGGACGGCATCGCGACGATCACGATGAACCGTCCCGAGTATCACAACGCACAGAACTCGAAGATGACCTACGCGCTCGACGCAGCGTTCCGGCGCGCCGCGCACGACGACGCGGTCAAGGCGATCGTACTCGCGGGCGCGGGCAAGCATTTCTCGGCCGGGCACGACATCGGCACGCCGGGACGCGACATCCACGAATCGTTCGACCGCGCGTCGCTGTGGTACGACCACGTCGGCAAGGACGGCGGCGAATTCCTGTATGCGCGCGAACAGGAGGTCTATCTCGGCATGTGCCGCCGCTGGCGCGACCTGCCCAAACCGACGATCGCGATGGTGCAGGGCGCGTGCATCGCGGGCGGATTGATGCTCGCATGGGTGTGCGACCTGATCGTCGCGTCGGAGGACGCGTTCTTCGCAGATCCGGTCGTGCGGATGGGGATTCCGGGCGTCGAGTATTTCGCGCATGCATACGAGCTGAACCCGCGCATCGCGAAGGAATTCCTGTTCCTCGGCGAGCGGATGCCGGCCGAGCGCGCGTTCCAGATGGGGATGGTCAACCGCGTGGTGCCGCGCGAACGCTTGCGCGACGCGACCTACGCGATCGCCGCGAAGATTGCGACGATGCCGCGCCTCGGCCTCGCGCTGACCAAGCAGGCGCTGAACCACGTCGAGGAGCTGCAGGGCAAGCGCTCGGCGATGGACGCGGCGTTCGCGTGGCATCACTTCGCGCACGCGCACAACGAGCTCGTCAGCGGCGACCGCCTGGGTGGCTACGACGCGCGCAAGATGGCCAGCTCGCAGCGCGCGCCGTCGCCGGCGTCGGAGCCGGGCGCGGGCAATCGCGCCGCCGATTCTGCTGGCGTCGACGGCGCTGCCGCGACGAGCGCGCCGATGTCCGCAGCGCCCGAGCAAGCCGCCGTGAATGGAGCCGCCGCATGAGCACGACGCTTCATAGCTCGCTCCATAGCCCGCTCCATACGCCGCTCTGCGACCTGCTCGGCTGCCGCTATCCGGTCGTGCAGACCGCGATGGGCTGGGTCGCCGACGCGCGGCTCGTCGCGGCCACCAGCAACGCGGGCGGGTTCGGCTTCCTGGCCGGCGCGACGCTCGAACCCGAGCGCGTCGAAGCCGAGATCCTGACGGTGAAGTCGCTGACCGACCAGCCGTTCGGCATCAACTTCCACATGTTCCAGAAGAACGCGCAGCAGGTCGTCGAGCTCGCGATCAAGCACAAACTCCGTGCGGTCAGCTACGGCCGCGGCCCCGATGCGAAGACGATCCGCCGCTTCAAGGACGCCGGCATCGTCTGCATGCCGACCGTCGGCGCGCCGAAGCATGCGGCGAAGGCGGTCGAGCTCGGCGCGGACATCGTCACCGTGCAGGGCGCGGAAGGCGGCGGCCACACGGGCTCGGTGCCGACCACGCTGCTGTTGCCGAAGGTGCTCGACGCGGTGCAGGTGCCGGTCGTCGCGGCGGGCGGCTTCTTCGACGGGCGCGGGCTCGCGGCCGCGCTCGCATACGGCGCGGCCGGCATCGCGATGGGCACGCGCTTCCTGATGAGCGCCGAATCGCCGGTGCCGCGCGCGACGCTCGACCAGTACGTCGCAGTCGGCGATCCGGCGCGCATCCGCGTGTCTGACGCGCTCGACGGGCTGCCGCAGCGGATGATCGACAACCCGTACCTGCTGAAGCTCGAACGCTTCGGCCCGCTGCGCCGCACGCTGTTCGCGCTGAAGACGGCGGAAGCGTGGCGGCGCCAGAACGGGCTGCGCGCCGGTCAGATGCTCGGCCTCGCATTCAAGGCGCTGCGCGAGCACGACTACACGGCGAGCCAGACGCTGATGGCCGCGAACGCGCCGTTCCTGATCCAGCGCGCGATCGTCGAGGGCAAGCCCGACGAAGGCGTGCTGCCGAGCGGGCAGGCGGCCGCGATGATCGGCGCGATCGAATCGTGCGACACGCTGATCGCGCGCATCGTCGCGGACGCCGCCGCGCGCCTCGACGCGCTCGCCGCGATGCGCGGCGCGCCGGCGGTCCACGCCGCCTGAACGACAAGACCGGGAGGAGCACCCCACATGACAGCATTCATTCAACCGGGCGGCGCGCAGCCGTTCCGGATAGACCGGGACAACCTGGCCGACGGCATCGCCGAACTGGTGATCGACCACCCGCCCGTCAACGCGCTCGATTCGCACGGCTGGCACGCGCTCGCGCAGGCGCTCGACGCGCTCGGCCGGGATGACGACGTGCGCGTGATCGTCGTGCGCAGCGACGGGCGCGGCTTCTGCGCGGGCGTCGACATCAAGGAACTCGCCGCGCATCCGGAGCGCATCGTCGGCGTCAATGCCGGCAACTACGAGACGTTTCGCGCGGTGCACCGCAATCCGAAGCCGGTGATCGCGGCCGTGCACGGCTTCGTGCTCGGCGGCGGGATCGGCATCTGCGGCGCGGCGGACATCGTCGTCGCGGCCGACTGCGCGCGCTTCGGCGTGCCGGAGATCGATCGCGGCGCAATGGGCGGCGGTGCGCACCTGCAGCGGCTGTTCGGCGTGCAGAAGGTCCGCGCGATGTATTTCACCGGCGAGATGATCGACGCGGCCGAAGCGTACCGGCTCGGCGCGCTCGAACAGGTCGTGCCGCGCGCGGACCTGCGCGATGCGGCACTCGCGATCGCCCGCAAGATCGCCGAGAAAAGCCCGGCGATGGTGCGGCTCGCGAAGGAGGCGCTGAACGGCGTCGAGGACGGCGACCTCGAGGACAAGTACCGCTGGGAGCAGGGCTTCACGCTGCAGGCGTACATGACGCAGGACTCGACCGAGGCGCGTGCGGCATTCGTCGAAAAACGCGATGCGCGGTTCGACGCGCAGGCCGCGAGCGCAACTGCGGAGGAGACCCGCGCATGAACCTGACCTACACCGCCCAGCAGAACGCGTTCCGCGCGGAGATCCGCGACTGGCTCGCGACGCACGTGCCGCGCGAGCGGCTGCCGAGCTTCGACACCGAGGAAGGCTTCGCCGCGCACCGCGAATGGGAACGCACGCTGCACTCGGGCCGCTGGAGCATGGTCACGTGGCCGCGCGAGCTCGGCGGGCGCGGCTGCGACCTGATCGAGTGGCTGATCTTCGAAGAGGAATACTGGCGCGCCGACGCGCCGATGCGCGTGAACCAGAACGGCATCTTCCTGCTCGGCCCGACGCTGATGGATTTCGGCACGCCGGAGCAGAAGGCGCGCTTCCTGCCCGCGATGGCGGCCGGCGAGCACGTGTGGGCGCAGGGCTGGTCGGAGCCGAACGCGGGCTCGGACATGGCCGCGATCCGCACGAGCGCGATCCGCGTCGGCGACGAATACGTGCTGAACGGCCAGAAGATCTGGTCGACCCGCGCGGTATGGGCCGACTGGCTGTTCGGGCTGTTCCGCAGCGATCCGGAATCGACGCGTCATCACGGCCTCACGTTCCTGATGGTGCCGCTGTCCGCGCCGGGCATCACCGTGCGGCCGATCCGGCAGCTCAACGGGCAGACGGGCTTCGCGGAGATTTTCTTCGACGACGTGCGCGTGCCGGTCGAGAACCGGCTCGCGGCGGAAGGCGCGGGCTGGCAGGTCGCGATGGCGACGGCCGGCTTCGAGCGCGGGCTGATGCTGCGTTCGCCCGCGCGCTTCCAGCGCACCGCGCAGGCGCTGCGCGACCTGTATCTCGCGCACCGCGACACGGCCGACCGCGATCCGACGCTGCGCGAGCGCGTGGTCGCCGCTTGGATGGACGCGCAGGCGTACGCGCTGTCGACCTACGCGACCGCGAGCCGGCTGCAGAAAGGCGGCCATATCGGCGCGGAATCGAGCACCAACAAGGTGTTCTGGTCGGAGCTCGACCTGCGCATGCACCAGACCGCGCTCGACATCCTCGGCGCGCACGGCGAGATCGTCCCGCACACCGCCGCGCAGCACGCGACGCTCGGCCACTGGCTCGACGGTTTCCTGTTCGCGCAGGCGGGCCCGATCTACGCGGGCACCAACGAGATCCAGCGCAACATCGTCGCCGAACGGATGCTCGGCATGCCGCGCGCCTGACCGCATTTACCAGACTGAACGGACATCGTATGGATTTCGTATTCGATGAGGACCAGGAAGCGCTCGCGGACACCGTCAAGCGCCTCTTGATGACCGAGATGACGCCCGAGCTGATCCGCGAGCTGTGGGCGACGCCGACCGGCCGCTCCGACGCGCTGTGGGCGCTGTTCGCGTCGCAGGGGCTGACCGCCGTGTCGGTGCCGGAAGCGCACGGCGGGCTCGGACTGGGCGAGGTCGAATGGGCGCTGCTCGCACAGACCTACGGCTATTTCGGCAGCCCGGAACCGCTGCTCGACACCGCGCTCGTCGCGGCCGGCGTGCTCGAACGGCTGCCCGAAAGCGGCTGGCGCGATGCACTGCTGTGCGACATCGCGGAAGGGCGTGCGCGCGTCGCGCTCGTGCATCCGGTGAACCCGTATGCGGCCGACGTGCACGTCGCGCAGACGCTGCTGTGCGAGCACCGCGGCGAACTGCACCGGGTCGATCCGCAGCAGTGCGCGTGGCGCGCGGTCGACAGCGTCGACCCGTCGCGGCGCCTGTTCACGCTCGACTGGGAGCCGTCGTCGGCCACCCGCATCGCCGACGCCGACACTGCGGCGCCGCTGCTCGCCCGCGCGCTCGACCACGGCGCGTTCGCGGTCGCCGCGCAATTGCTCGGCCTCACGCAGCGCGTGCTCGACGTCGCGATCGACTACAGCGCGCAGCGCAAGCAGTTCGGCAAGGCGATCGGCTCGTACCAGGCACTCAAGCATCTGCTGGCCGACGTCGCGATCCGCTACGAGTTCGCGCGGCCGGTGGTCGCGCGCGCCGCGCGGGCGATCGCGGACGACCATCCGCAGCGCGCAGTGTTCGTGTCGCACGCGAAGCTCGCGGCGACCGCCGCCGCACAGCTCGCCGCGCGGCACACGATGCAGGTGCACGGCGCGATCGGCTACACGTGGGAACTCGATCTGCAGATCTTCATGAAACGCATCTGGGCGCTCGCCACGAGCTGGGGCGACAGCGCCTTCCACAAGGCCCGCGTGGCCGACGCGATCCTCGACGACGCGTTGCCGATCGGCCCCGCGCAGACCTTCGATCTGAAAGAGGAATGCTGATGAAACAAGCCTATATCGTCGACGCACTGCGCACGCCGACCGGCCGCCGCAAGGGCGGGCTCGCGCACGTGCATGCGGCCGACCTCGGCGGGTTCGTGCTGAAGACGCTGGTCGAACGCAACGCGATTCCGGCCGATGACTACGGCGACGTGATCTTCGGCTGCGTCGACACGATCGGGCCGCTGGCCGGCAACATCGCGCGCACCTGCTGGCTCGCGGCCGGCCTGCCGCTGCAGGTGCCGGGCGTGACCGTCGACCGCCAGTGCGGCTCGTCGCAGCAGGCCGTGCATTTCGCCGCGCAGGCGGTGATGAGCGGCGTGCAGGACGTCGTCGTCGCGGGCGGCGTGCAGACGATGACGCAGATCCCGATCTCGTCCGCGATGACCTGCGCGGCGCCGCTCGGCTTCACCGACCCGTTCTCCGGCAGCACGGGCTGGCGCGCGCGCTTCGGCGACGCACCGGTGTCGCAGTTCGTCGCCGCGCAGCGGATCGCCGATCACTGGAACCTGTCGCGCGACACGATGGAGCGCTACGCGCTCGAAAGCCACCGGCGCGCGATCGCAGCGATCGAGGCCGGGCACTTCGCACGGGAAGTCGTGCCGTTCGAAGGTGTCACGCACGACGAGACGCCGCGTCCCGACACGTCGCTCGACAAGATGGCGACGCTCGAGCCGCTCGCGCCGGGGGGCTCGCTGACGGCCGCGGTCGCCAGCCAGACCTGCGATGCGGCCGCGGCACTGCTGATCGTGTCCGAGGACGCGCTGAAGCGCTACGGGCTCACGCCGCGCGCGCGCATCCACCACCTGAGCGTGCTCGGCGACGACCCGCTGTGGATGCTCACCGCGCCGATCCCGGCCGCGAAGGAAGCGATCCGCAAGAGCGGCCTCGACTGGTCGCAGATCGACAGCGTCGAACTGAACGAAGCGTTCGCGTCGGTCGCGCTCGCGTGGCTTGCCGATACGCGCTTCCCGCATGAGAAGACCAACCCGAACGGCGGCGCGATCGCGCTCGGCCATCCGCTCGGCGCGACCGGCGCGAAGCTGATGACGACGCTGCTGCACGAGCTGGAGCGCACGGGCGGCCGCTACGGGATGCAGGCCATGTGCGAAGGCGGCGGCCTCGCGAACGTCACGATCATCGAGCGCCTGTGAGCGCGTCATCTTCAACGAGGCACACCATGGGAATCTGCAAAGGACGCACCGTCATCATCACCGGCGCGGGCGGCGGGCTCGGGCGCGAATACGCGCGCGCGTTCGCGGCCGAGGGCGCGGCGGTCGTCGTCAACGACATCCGGCACGACGCCGCGCAGGCCGTCTGCGACGACATCGCGCGCGACGGCGGCCGCGCGCTCGCGAATTCGGACGACATCACGCGCGTCGACACTGCGCAGCGGATCGTCGATGCCGCGCGCGACGCATTCGGCGACGTGCACGTGCTCGTCAACAACGCGGGCATCTGCCGCGACAAGATGTTCACCAGCATGACCGAGCAGGACTGGGACGACGTGATGCGCGTGCACCTGCGCGGCCACTTCTGCCTGTCGAACCTGCTCGCGCGCGCGTGGCGCGACGCCGCGAAGGCCGGCGGCCCGGTCGATGCGCGGATCATCAACACGAGCTCCGGTGCCGGGCTGCAAGGCTCGATCGGCCAGTCGAACTACGGCGCCGCGAAGGCCGGCATCGCGGCGCTGACGCTGATGCAGGCGGCCGAGCTGCATCGCTACGGCGTGCGCGTGAACGCGCTTGCGCCGGCCGCGCGCACGTCGATGACCGAGGACGTGTTCGCCGACATGATGAAGAAGCCCGTGGACGGCGGCTTCGACTATTTCGACCCGGCGAACGTCGCGCCGCTCGTCGTGTGGCTCGGCAGCGCGCTGTCGGCCGACGTGACGGGCCAGGTGTTCGAGGTCGCGGGCGGCGTGATCGCGGTCGCGGAAGGGTGGCGCACAGGTCCGCGCGTCGATCGCGGCGCACGCTGGGCGGCGGGCGAGGTCGGCCCGGCCGTCGCGCAATTGCTGGCCGACGCGCGTCCCGCGCAGCGCGTGTACGGGAGCTGAAAGATGGATCTCCTGCTCACCGACGAACAGGTGATGATCCGCGACGCGGCGGCCGACGTGCTCGCCGAACGCAGCGCGTCCGCGGACGTGCGCCGCGCGATCGAGCAGTCGGCCGGCCGCGACGACGCGCTGTGGGCGACGCTCGCCGGCGAACTCGGCTGGAACGCGCTCGCGCTGCCGGAGGCGGCGGGCGGCATGGGGCTCGGCGCGCTCGAGCAGGCGCTGCTGATGGAGCAGCTCGGCCGGCGCGTCGCGTGCGTGCCGTATCTGCCGACCGTGTGCATGGCGTCGACCGCGCTTGCGCAATGCGGGACGTCGGTCGCGCACGCGTGGCTCGCGAAGATCGCCGAAGGCGCGTGCAGCGCGACCGTTGCGCTGCCGTTCGATTGGCTGTTCGGCGACCTGTTCGGTGAACCTGGCGGCAAGGCGTCCGGTTGGCCGACAGGCGAGTCATTCGGCAAGCGGCCCGGCGCACCGTCCCGCGCTGTGCCCGGTGAATCGGCCGATGTGCCGGCGTTGCCGTTCATCGCCGAAGAAACCGCGGCCGGCTTCGCGTTGTCCGGCGTTGCCGCGCAGGTGCTCGACGGCGCGCGTGCCGACCTGCTGCTGGTGCCGGCGCGAATCGCCAACGAAGGGCAGTCGGTCGGCCTGTTCGCGATCGACATGACCGCCGGCGCAGCCGGTATTGCGGTGACGCCGCTCGACACGCTCGACGCGACGCGGCCGCTCGCGTGGATCGCGCTCGACGACCTGCGCGTGAGCCGCGACGTGCTGATCGCGGGCCGCGACGCGGCACAGGTGCTCGAACGCACCGCATGGTTTGCCGCGCTCGCGCTGGCCGCCGAACAGCTGGGCGGCGCACAGCAGTGCCTCGACCTGACGCTCGACTACACGGGCCAGCGCGTGCAGTTCGGCCGCGCGATCGCGTCGTTCCAGGCGGTCAAGCACCGCTGCGCGCAGATGATGGTGCTGATCGAGTCGGCGCGCTCCGCCGTGCTCGGCGCGGCCCACGCATGGGACGCGCAAGCCGGTGCGACGCCGGACGCCGCGCTGCGCGCGGACATCGCCGCGGCAAAGGCGGCCGCGAACGACGCGTATGCATTCTGCGCGCAGGAAGCGATCCAGCTGCACGGCGGTGTCGGCTTCACGTGGGAATACGACCCGCATCTCTACTTCAAGCGCGCGCAGGCATCGGGCGCGCAGTTCGGCACGACGCCGCAACTGCTCGAATGGATCGCGCGCCACGCGATCGACGGCGCGCTGCCCGACCATGCCGCGCGTTCGGCCACGGCGTCCGTCCCACATGCCGCGCGTCTGTCCGCCGCCCGCGCAGGAGCTTTGCAATGAACAGCGAAACCCGCGAACAGCAATTGCGGCACGAAGTCGCGGACTGGGTGCAATCGCACCTGACCGGCGAATTCGCGTGCCTGAAACACCGGGGCGGCCCCGGCGACGAGGAAGCGTGGCCCGAGCTGCGCAAGGCGTGGGAGCAGGCACTCGCGAAGGGCGGCTGGACGGGGCTCGGCTGGCCAGTCGACGCCGGCGGACGCGGCTTTTCGGTCGCCGAGCAGGTGATCTTCCATGAGGAATACGCCCGCGCCGGCGGGCCGGGGCGGATGGGCCACATCGGCGAAGGGCTGCTCGGGCCGACGCTCGTCGCGTGCGGCACCGACGACCAGCGCGCGCGCTTCCTGCCGGGCATCCTGGCCGGCACGCAGTTCTGGTGCCAGGGCTATTCCGAACCTGGCGCGGGCTCGGATCTCGCGAACGTGCGCACGCGCGCCGAACAGCAAGCGGACGGCTCGTGGCGTGTTCATGGCCAGAAGGTCTGGACGTCGCTCGCGCACGATTCCGACTGGATCTTCGTGCTCGCGCGCACCGATCCGGCGTCCCGCGGGAACAAGGGGCTGTCGTTCCTGCTGATGCCGCTCGACCAGCCGGGCATCGAGATCCGGCCGATCCGCCAGCTCAACGGCGGCGCCGAATTCAACGAAGTGTTCTTCGACGGCGCGCGCGCGGACGCCTGCGACCTCGTCGGCGCGCCGGGCGACGGCTGGCGGATCGCGATGACGCTGCTCGGCTTCGAGCGCGGCATGTCGACGCTCGGCCAGCAGATGCAGTTCGTCCGCGAGCTCGAATGGGTGATCGACGCCGCGCGGGACACGGGCGCGGACCGCGATCCCGTGCTGCGGCAACGCATCGGCCGCGCATGGGCCGGCCTGCGCGTGATGCGCTACAACGCGCTGCGGATGCTGTCGGGCGCGGACCGTGCGGACACGGCCGACGGCGGGGCCGGCGCGCCGCTGCGGCGCGAAGCGCTGATCTACAAGTACTACTGGTCGAACTGGCACCGCGATCTCGGCCAGCTCGCGATGGACGTGCTCGGCCCGCGCGCGAACGTGCTCGATCCGTCCGACGAGAAGCTCACCCATCTGCAGCGCGTGTTCCTGTTCTCCCGCGCGGACACGATCTACGCCGGCACCAACGAAATCCAGCTCAACATCATGGCCGAGCGCGGGCTCGGCATGCCAAAAGAACCCCGAGGTACTGCATGACCGAACCCCAGATTCGTCCGGCCCCCGCCTACGTGCCGGGCCACCAGCTGCTCGCCGGAAAATCGGTGCTGATCACGGCCGCGGCCGGCGCCGGCATCGGCTTCGCGGCCGCGCGCCGCTGCGCGGAAGAAGGCTGCCGCGCGCTGTTCATCTCCGACATCCACGAGAAGCGCCTCGAGCAGGCGGTCGACACGCTGCGCGCGGAAACGGGGCTGCAGCAGATTTACGGCCGGCTCTGCAATGTCGCGGCCGAGGACGACGTACAGGCGCTCGTCGCCGACGCGCTGACGCGGCTCGATGGCGTCGACGTGCTGATCAACAACGCCGGGCTCGGCGGCGCGAAGCGCATCGTCGAAATGGACGATGCCGAATGGTCGCGGGTGATCGACATTAGCCTCACCGGGACGTTCCGGATGACGCGCGCGATGCTGCCGCACATGCAGGCCCGCGGCCGCGGCGCGATCGTCAACAACGCATCGGTGCTCGGCTGGCGCGCGCAGGCAGAACAGGCGCACTACGCGGCCGCGAAGGCGGGCGTGATGGCGCTCACGCGCTGCGCGGCGCTCGAAGCCGCGCCGTACGGCGTGCGCATCAACGCGGTCGCGCCGAGCATCGCAATGCACGATTTTCTGAAGAAGTCGGCCCCGGCCGACTTGCTGAACCAACTGGCGTCGCGCGAAGCATTCGGGCGCGCCGCCGAAGTCTGGGAGGTCGCCAACGTGATGGTCTTTCTCGCAAGCGATTACGCGTCGTACATGACGGGTGAAGTCCTGTCGGTCAGCAGCCAGCACGCATGATGGCAGCACTCGAACCCGCCCGCGCGACGCCCCGCGTGTTCGCGCATCCCGGCGAGCTGGTCGCCGTCGTCGGCGAGACGCTCGGCGCGAGCGCGTGGCTCGCGATCGACCAGATCCGCATCGACGGCTTCGCGGACGCGACGGGCGACCACCAGTGGGTGCACGTCGACCCCGTGCGCGCGAAGGACGGCCCGTTCGGCGCATGCATCGCGCACGGCTACCTGACGCTGTCGCTCGTCAATTATTTCCTGCCGCAGATCGTCCGCATCGACGGCGCGCGGCTCGGCGTCAACTACGGCTGCGACAGGATCCGCTTCCCGGCGCCGGTGAAGGTCGGCGCGCGCGTGCGCGGCGTCGGCGAGCTGCTGCGCGTCGAGCCGCTGGACGGCGGCGTGCAGGCGTGGGTCCGCGTGACCGTCGAGATCGAAGGCGGCGACAAGCCCGGCTGCGTCGTCGACACGATCAGCCGCTATTACTTCTAGAGAGCCCGTACATGGAAGACGCAGTCATTGTTTCCGCCGCCCGCACGCCGATCGGCAAGGCGTTTCGCGGAATGTTCAACGATACCGAGGCGCCCGCGCTCGGCGGTCACGTGGTGCGCGCGGCGCTCGAGCGCGCGGGCGTCGCGGCGGCCGACGTCGATGACGTGCTGATCGGCTGCGCCGCACAGCAGGGCACGCAGGGCTACAACATCGGCCGGCTGTCGGCCGCCGCCGCGGGCCTGCCGCCGTCAGTGCCGGGGATGGCGATCGACCGGATGTGCTCGTCGGGGCTGATGACGATCGCGAGCGCCGCACGCAGCGTCGGCGCGGGCGATGCGCGGATCGTCGTCGCGGGCGGCGTCGAGTCGATCTCGCTCACGCAGAACAAGCACAAGAACGCGTATCGCGCGCGTTCGCAGGCCGTGCTCGACCACCAGCCGGCCGCGTACATGGCGATGATGGAGACGGCCGAGATCGTGTCGCGCCGCTACGGGATCTCGCGCGCGGCGCAGGACGAATTCGCGCTGCAGAGCCACCAGCGCACGGCGCAAGCGCAGGCGGCCGGCCGCTTCGACGCGGAAATCGCGCCGCTCGACGTGCGGCGCGCGCTGTTCGACAAGGAAGGCAACCCGGCCGGGCACGAGGACGTGCGCGCCGCGCGCGACGAAGGCGTGCGCGCGGATACGACCGCCGAACGGCTCGCGGGGCTGAAGCCGTCGTGGAGCGGCGGCAAGGTCGTCGAGCAGGGCGAGTTCGTGACGGCCGGCAACGCGTCGCAACTGTCGGACGGCGCGGCTGCCGTGGTCGTGATGTCGCGCACCGAGGCGAAGCGCCGCGGCCTGACGCCGCTCGGCGCATTCCGCGGCCTCGCGGTGGCCGGCTGCGAGCCGGACGAAATGGGCATCGGCCCCGTGTTCGCGATCCCGAAGCTGCTCGACCGCTTCGGGCTGACCGTGCGCGATGTCGGCCTGTGGGAGCTGAACGAGGCGTTCGCCTGCCAGGCGCTGTACTGCCGCGACACGCTCGGGATTCCCGACGAGCGGCTGAATGTCGACGGCGGCGCGATCGCGCTCGGCCATCCGTTCGGGATGTCCGGCACGCGAATGACGATGCATGCATTGCTCGAAGGCGCGCGTCGCGGCGTGCGGCATGCGGTCGTGACGATGTGCATCGGCGGCGGGATGGGCGCTGCCGCGCTGTTCGAAGTCGGCGCATGACAGCGGGCGGCCTGGCCGCCCCGATGTAACCGCCATTCATTCAGGACCATTCGAGGCCGCGGCAATGACCGACGGCCCGGAACTTTGCAGAGGACCCGTGCGAGCGCTTCAGCGTTCCCACGGGGCGACTGCAGAGTGTGGGGCCGGAGTAACTGCAGAAGCATTGACTCCGGTCGACCGCGAAGCATGGGGCCGGCGTAAGTGCTGAAGCACTAATGCCGGCCCACAGGAGACAAGCAATGAAACGAACCTTGCCCGGACTCGCGATGTCGGCGCTCGTGCTCGGCGCCGCGCTGTTCGCGTTCTCGCCGCGCCCGCTGCCGGCGTTCCCGGTCACCGCGATCCACGCGGACCGCCTGCAGATCAACGGCCTCGCGAAAGCGGGCCCGCGCATCGTCGCGGTCGGCGAGCGCGGCGTGATCCTGTTGAGCGACAACGGCGGCCAGGACTGGCGCACGGCATCCGTGACGCCGGACCAGCCGTCGACGCTGACGCAGGTGTTCTTCGTCACGCCGACGCTCGGCATCGCGGTCGGCCACGACGGCCGCATCGTGCGCAGCGACGACGCCGGCGCGCACTGGCGCGAGGTGCATGCCGACCCGGCACATTCCGATCCGCTGCTGTCGGTGTGGGGTACCGCGAACGGGCCGCTGTTTGCGGCCGGCAGTTTCGGCCAGCTGCTGCAGTCGAACGACGCTGGCGCGACCTGGCAGACGGTGAAGACGCCGGCAGGCGACCGTCACCTGAACGCGATCGCCGGCGACGGCCACGGCAACCTGCTGATCGCCGGCGAGAGCGGCACGCTGCTGCGCTCGACCGACAACGGCGCGACCTGGGACAAGCGGCCGTCGCCCTACGCGGGCTCGCTGTTCGGCGCACTGATGCTCGCAAACGGCGACTGGGTCGCATACGGGATGCGCGGCAACGTGTTGCGCAGCACCGATCGCGGCGAAACCTGGACGCACGTCGACAGCCACGTGCCCGTGTCGTACTTCGGTGCCGCGCAACTCACGGACGGTGAGCTCGTGCTGGTCGGGCAGGGCGGTGCGATCGTCGCGTCGCGCGACGGCGGGCTGACCTTCGACGTGCGCAAGCTCGGCGGCGTGCAGAGCCTCGCGGCGGTGCTCGACATGGGGCACGGCGCGCTGCTGCTCGGCGGCGAGGCGGGCATCGCGCCGCTCGCCGGGGCAGGCATCACGCACGCGCCGCAGCCGTCGTGACGCGCGGCGGCCGCGTCTGCCAGTGTTTGCCCGTTTCCGTTCCGACCGCCCGTTTCGCTACGAGAAGATTTCCATGAACGACCTGTCACGCCCCATTGATGCCGTTCCCGCGTCGCGCCTCGCGGCGTTCGTCGAGCGCAGCGCCGATTTCATCATCCGCCGGCGCCGTGCGCTGATGTTCCTGTGCGTCGCGGTGACGCTCGCGCTCGGCCTGTCCGCGACGCGCCTGAAGCTCGATCCGGGCTTCAACAAGATGATCCCGATGCAGCACCCGTACATGCAGGTGTTCGACCGCTACGCGGGCGCGTTCCCCGGCGCGAACACGATCCTCGTGAGCCTGCGCTGGAAGGGCGACGGCGACATCTACAACCAGCCGTTCATGGACGCGCTGCGGCACGCGACCGACGACGTGTTCTTCATCCCGGGCGTGAACCGCTCGCGCGTGTTCTCGCTGTTCACGCCGAACGTCCACTACACCGAAGTCACCGAGGCCGGCTTTCGCGGCGACGTGGTCGTGCCGGGCCAGTTCTCGAGCGCGAACCCCGACGATCTCGCGAAGGTGCGCCGCAACGTCGCGCGCTCCGGGCAGATCGGCCGGCTCGTCGGCAACGACCTGAAGTCGGCGCTGATTCGCGCGGAACTGCGCGAGACCGATCCGGCGACCGGCAAGCGGCTCGACTACGGCGCGGTCGCGCGCCAGCTCGAGGAGATCCGCGCGCGCTACGCGAAGCAGGGCATCGACGTGAACATCATCGGTTTCGCGAAACTCGTCGGCGACGTCGAGTCGGGCATCGCCGGCGTGATGGCGTTCTTCGCGCTCGCGTTCCTCGTGACGGCCGCACTGCTGCTCGCCTATACGCGTTCGCTGAGGACCACCGTGCTTGCGCTGCTGGTCGCGCTGCTGCCGGTCGTCTGGCTGCTCGGCGCGCTGCCGCTGCTCGGGCTCGGCATCGACCCGATGTCGATCCTCGTGCCGTTCCTGATCTTCTCGATCGGCGTGTCGCATGCGGTGCAGATGACCAATGCATGGAAGCAGGCGCTCGTGCGCGGCGCGGCGCCGGCCGACGCGGCGCGCGACGCGTTCCGCAAGCTGTTCGTGCCGGGCACCGTCGCGCTGCTGACGAACGCGCTCGGCTTCTTGGTGATCATGCGGATCCAGATCGACATCGTGCGCGAGCTCGGCATCACCGCGTGCCTCGGCGTGCTGCTGATGATCGTGACCAACAAGGTGTTCCTGCCGATCCTGCTGTCGTACACGCGCCTCGAACGCGGCACGCTCGCCCGTGCGCAGCGCACCGCGGCCGCGGGCGGCAGCCGGCTGTGGTCGGGTTTCGCGATGTTCGCGCGGCCGCTGCCGGCGCTCGGCATGTTTGCGGTCGCGCTTGCGCTGCTCGCCTGCGGCGCGCTCGAATCGCGCAAGCTCGAGATCGGCGACATCGGCACCGGCGCGCCCGAACTGCGCGCGAACTCCCGCTACAACATCGACAACGCGGCGATCACGCATCAGTACAACATCGGCGTCGATGTGCTGTCGGTGATCGTCGAGACGACCGGCTTCGACGACGCGTGCCTGCATTACCCGGTGATGAGCGCGATCGAGAAGTTCGAGATGCACATGCGCGGCGTCGCGGGCGTGCAGTCGGTGACGAGCGTTTCGTCGCAGGGCAAGGTGTTCATCGCCGCGTTCAACGAGGGCAACCCGCGCTGGGCCGCGCTGCCGCGTTCGAGCGACGGGCTCACGCAAGGGTCGAATGCGTTCGACCCCGACAACGGCATGAACACCGCGAACTGCAAGGCGATCCAGGTGCTGATCTACACGCAGAACCACGAAGGCACGACCATCGCGCACATCGTCAGCGAGATCAAGCGCTTCGCGGCGGAGAACCCGACGCCGAACGTCGCGTTCCGGCTCGCGGGCGGCAATGTCGGCGTGATGGCGGCCACCAACGAGGCGGTCGGCGACGCCGAGGTCGCGATGCTGCTGTCGATCTTCGGCGCGATCGCGCTGTTGTGCGCGGTGACGTTCCGCTCGTGGCGCGCGGTGCTGTGCATCATCGTGCCGCTGACGCTCGTGTCGATCCTCTGCAACGCGGTGATGGCATGGCTCGGCATCGGCCTGAAGGTCGCGACACTGCCGGTGATCACGCTCGGCGTGGGCGTCGGCGTCGACTACGGGATCTACCTGTACGAGCGCCTGCAGCACGACATCCGGCACGGCGCAACGCTGCCCGACGCGTTCGCCGACGCGATGCGCCAGCGCGGCACCGCGGCGCTGTTCACCGCCGTCACGATGTTCATCGGCGTCGGCACGTGGGCGTTTTCCGCGCTGAAGTTCCAGGTCGACATGGGCGTGCTGCTCGCGTTCATGTTCCTCGTGAACCTGTTCGGCGCGGTGTTCCTGCTGCCGGCGCTCGCCGCGTGGCTCGGCGTCGAGCGCGCGGAACGCCGTGTGGCGCATCCGGCGCCGGCTGTCGCGCCGTCGCTGAAACCGGCGCGCGCGCTCGAGCCCGGCAATACGCTGCACTGAGCGACACGCCCCCCGATCACCCCGAGCGCGCGGCGGGCCGCCGCGTGCCACCGAAAAGAAGGAGACGACCCACATGTCCGCACGCCCTTACAAGATCGAAGCCCAGCCGCTCGCCGAGCGTTATGCGCGCGGCTGGCACTGCCTCGGGCTCGCCCGCGACTACAAGGACGGCAAGCCGCATACGCTGAACATCTTCGGCCGCAAGCTCGCCGCGTTCGCCGATTCGACCGGCAAGGTCAACATCGTCGACGCGTACTGCCCGCACATGGGCGCCGACCTGAGCCTCGGCAAAGTGGACGGCGACACGCTCGTGTGCCCGTTCCACGGCTGGGCCTGGAACGGCGAAGGGCAGTGCGCGTCGATCCCGTACTGCAAGCGCATTCCGCCGAAGGCGCGCATCGGCGCGTGGCCGACCTGCGAGCAAAACCATCTGCTGTTCGTGTGGAACGATCCGGAAGGCAGCGCGCCGCCGGACGACGTCGCGATTCCGCGCTTCGACGTGTGCTTCTCGGACGAATGGTCGGACTGGATCGTCGACAAGATGGTGATCCAGACCAACTGCCGAGAGCTCGTCGACAACATCTCCGACGCCGCGCACTTCGCGACCGTCCACAACGCGCCGGTCGACTATTTCGCGAACCTGTTCGAGGACCACAAGGCGACGCAGTTGATGGTCGGACGCAGCGAGAAGCTCGGCGGCGACAGCCTGACCGCGCTGTCGACGTACTTCGGGCCGGCCGTTCACATCACGCGGATGACCGGGCAAAGCAACGGCCAGCCGATCCATTCGGTGCTGCTCAACTGCCACGTGCCGATCGACATGAACAGCTTCGAGCTGCGCTACGGCGTGATCGTGAAGAAGCTGCCGGGCTTGAGCGACGCGCAGAACATGGAGATCGCGAATGCGTACGTGAAGGAAGCGCAGCGCGCGTTCTACGAGGACGTCGATATCTGGCACAGCAAGACGCGGATCGACAACCCGCTGCTGTGCGAAGGCGACGGGCCGCTCTACCAGATGCGCGACTGGTATTCGCAGTTCTATCTCGATGCGGCCGACGTGCGGCCGTCGAGCGTCGCGCGCAAGGTGTTCGAAATGCGGATCCGGGACGGCGAGGCGCCGCCGGAACTGCATCATGTGTTCGAGCGCTAAGCGGGACGTCCGGACCCCCGTGTGACGCAATGCTTTCCGCCGCCGCTTTCCGTCACCGGTCGTCGCGCCGGTTGCCGGCGGCGGGATCCGCACACGCCGCAGCCGGCACGGTTTCCCGGTCGCGGCGTCGTTGATTCGGCTTAGTTGCGCAGGAAAACCTCGAAGATCGTCGCGAAATCGGCGTAGCCGGGCGCACGCATGTCAAATGCGCCGCCTGGCGCTCAGGATAGTTCCTGCAATAACGGAACGATGCGTTCCGCGTTGCTCATCCGTCGATTGTTCCTGATATCGCGGAACTATCCGCTGTCGCCGCGTCATTCGGCGACCTCCATCGCCACCATCACCGCCCGATCTGCACCGCCTGCGCATCGTCGAACGCGGTCGCTTCGCCGCGCTCGCGCCATGCGTCGATGTCGTCGATGCGCTCGTCGATCGTCTTGTCCCACAGCGCATACGCATCGGCGCCGAGCATCAGCCGCAGCGGCGGCGTGTCGCTGTCGATCGCGTCGAGCATCACCGCGACGGCCTTGACCGGATCGCCCATCTGCTTGCCTGCACTGCTGACGAGATAGTCCTCGAACGGCCCGACGACAGTCCGATAGACATCGAGCCGATGCGCGGCCCGCTGCAGCACGTCGCCCGCGAACTCGGTGCGGAACGCGCCGGGCTCGACCAGCGTCACGCGAATGCCGAGCGATGCGACTTCCTTCGCGAGGGTCTCGGTCCAGCATTCGAGCGCGAACTTCGCCGCGCAATACGCGCCCGCACCGGCCACCGTCACGAGGCCGCCGACGCTCGTCAGCGTCAGCACGCGTCCCGCACCCTGCGCGCGCATTTGCGGCAGGATCGCGCGCGTCATCTCGACCGCCGAGAAGAAGTTGATCTCGAACTGGTCGCGCAGCTCGTCGGGCGAGAACTCCTCGACCGCGCCGATCGAGCCGCGCCCCGCGATGTTCGCGAGCACGTCGATCCGTCCGAACCGCGCGATTGCCTGCTCGACCGCGTGCTGGCGTGCGGCCGCATCGGTGACGTCCATCTGTATCGCCAGCGCCTGGTCTTCATGACCGTGGACGACAGCCTGCAGGCGCTCGAGCCGTCGTGCGGTGACGACCGCACGATCGCCGCGCGCGAGCACGGCTTGCGCAAGCGCGAGGCCGAAGCCGGACGACGCGCCGGTGATGAACCAGACTTTCTTCGCGTGTGACATCGAACATTCTCCCGGGACGAGGTGGACGCATCGACAGACCACGAACATTCAGGCGTGAGCAATGCGCATTGTTCGATCGGACCGCGCCAATCGAACGGAATGGAACGCTGGGACAGCGGTGATGCCGGGTGAGGCTTCGAGACTGCTCCGGCGACGCGAGCAGGTGTGGCGAGCGGTTCATCGTCTGCCACGCGGCGGGTTTCGTCAAGGCTTGGGCAGCGGACGTGCCACGACGATCAACGCATCGCACGAGCCCACGCCCTTTACGCAGACACCCGAGCGGACATACACTCGTCGGCAATCCGCGGCCGGCACGCCTTACAACGCTTTCAAACGCCGGCCATGCAGCCCGGCGAGTCGGCTGTCCATCGAATGACGGAAGGAGGCGCCATGAGTGCAGACGCAGCGGCCGCATCAACGTCAGTCCCGTCGCCCATTCAGCATGTGTTCGTGCTGATGCTCGAAAACCGGTCGTTCGACCATCTGTTCGGGCTGTCGGGCATTCCCGGCATCGTCGCCGCGACACCGTCGAACAGCAACGCATACGGCGGCACCGTCTATCCGTTCGGCGGCGGCGCGCCCGCGCAGATGCCAACGGATCCCGGCCACGAGTTCACCGACGTCGTCGAGCAGCTGTGCGGCGCGGGTGCCGCTTTCCGGAAAGGCGAACCGTATCCGCCGATCGACAATTCCGGCTTCGTGGCGAGCTACGCGACGACCACCACCGAGGGCACGCCACCGCAGCCCGCCGACGTCGGCAAGATCATGCAGGCCGTCGATACGCGCACCCAGTCGCCGTCGCTGTATCAGCTCGCGACCAGCTTCGTGCTGTGCGACGGCTGGCATGCGTCGCTGCCGGGCCCGACCTGGCCGAACCGGTATTTCGTGCACGGCGCTTCGTCGTCCGGCCTCGATCATTCGCCGACCCAGGCGGAAATGGCCGGATGGGAATCGGTCGACGGCTTCTCGTACCCGCATGGCTCGATCTTCGAAGCGCTCGGCGACGACAGCTACCGGCTCTACCAGGACCAGTCGGGCACGCCGCTCGGACACGTGCCGCAGGTCGCGTCGCTGAAGGGCATCAGCTTCTTCGACGTCGACGATCTCGCGCATCTCGAAGCCGATCTCGCGTCCGGCTACACGGCCCGCTACACGTTCATCGAGCCCGCCTATGGCGACATCGTGCACGACACGTACGAGAACGGCACGTCGCAGCATCCGATGGACGGCCTCGCCGGCGGCGACCAGCTCGCGGCGCGCGTCTACAACGCGATCCGCAACTCGCCGCTATGGGAAAACAGCCTGCTCGTGATCCTGTACGACGAGCACGGCGGCTTCTACGATTCGGTCAGGCCCCGCGCCGCGCCGCCGCCGAACGACGGCGCAGCCGCCACGCTGAATACGAACGGGTTCGGCTTCGACGTCTACGGCGTGCGCGTGCCCGCGATCGTCGTGTCGCCTTGGGTCGCGCGCGGCGTGGTCGACCACACGCCGTACGATCACAGCTCGGTGCCCGCGACCCTCGAGCGGCTGTTCGGCCTGCAGCCGCTGACCGACCGGGACCGCCACGCGAACGACCTGCTGTCGCTGCTCACCGCGACCTGCCGTACCGACTGCCCGCCGAGGATCGGATCATGACCCAGCCCGCCACCCCGGACCCGCGCGACGACGAACCGCTGAGCGACGGCACGAGCCTGATGGCCTTCCTGCACATCCTGAAGAAGGCGCATGCGGAGCTCGCCGGGTACGACAACGCGCATCAGCTCTACAGCCAGTTGCGTACGCGCGGCCAGGCGAAACAGTACATCGAGACATTGATGCCGCAGTTGCTGACGGAACGGACGAAACGCCGCGAGAAGCGGCACGGCGGCGCTCGTGCGGGATCGCACGACGGCCAACACAAGCGTTGACCTGTCCGGCGGTGCCCCGCAGGTCGTCAAGGCCGCTCGGGATGTCGTGTCGTGCCGCCGCGTCGAACCGGCTGCCGACGCCGGACGATGGCCGGCCGTTCACGCCGTTTTACTCGATCGGCGCGCGCTTGCGAATCGACACGATGGGGAGGAAGGACGCGCTCGAGATCCCGCCTGTCGAGCCGCAATGACCCGAGCGCGTTCGGGCGGGCGCGGTTGCAGCGCCGCCGCGCAGCATCACTCCAACGGAATCACGCAGTTCTGGATTGCCTGGATCAACTCGGTCTGCCGCGTCACGCCCACCTTCGAAAATACCGCACGCAAGTGCGCGCGGGCCGTGTTGTGACGGATCGCCATCGTGTCCGCGGCCTCCTGCAGCGTGCGCCCCTGAACCAGGTGCAGCGCCAGCGACGCTTCGCTGCGGGTCAGGTTGAACATCGCCTGCAGCGTCTCACCCGACATCTGCGGCAGGCAGTCGGGATCCCGCACCAGCACGACGGCCGCCGCGCGCCGCTTGCGGCCCGATTGCTCGTCGACCGGCAGCGGCCGCACGCGCAGCCCCAGCCGCGCGCGTCCCGCGCTGCGGTTCAACGTCATCCCCTGCGCGGTGTTCGGCGCCGCATCGGCCCGGCGGGTCAGCGCCTGCCGGATCAGCGTTTGCAGCTGGCGGTTTTCCGCGGCGCCGTCGCAGGCCAGCTTGCCGTTCGCCACGAGCAGCCCGTCACGTTCGGCCAGCACGCGCGCCGCATCGTCGTTGGTCTTCATCACCCGCGCCTGCTCGTCGAGCAGGATCGCGCCGATGCGCAACTGACTGACCGTCTCGGCGTACAGACGGCGTTCGTTCGTCGTCACCTCGATGGTCGCGCGCAGGCCCACCGCGCGCTTCAGGTGCGGCAGCAGGAACCGGCACAGCGCCGTCTCGTTCTCGCCGAACGGCGGAGCGCCGTGCGGGCGGCAGATCCGCAGCCGGCATTCGTTGTCGGCGTCCGCGTGAATGTCGGCGCCCATCACGTGGAGCACGTCGTACATCCTGTCGAAATAGCGGTATTTCTCGCTGTCGAGCCAGCGGCGCTCGCCGAGCATTTCGTGAACGGTCGTGACCGTGTCGCGCGGCAGGTTGACGAACGCATCGAGTGCATAGAAGCGCTGCAGATACGCGCCGGTGCCGACCGACGTATCCACGAGGCTCGACGTGACGATCAGCCCCTTCAGCGCGTCGGCGGGCGGCCGCAGCACGAGGGTCGCGTAGTTGGCCGCGAGCCGCGTGCGGAGCACGTCAAGCAGGCCTCGCCACGGCACGTCGGATGTCACGCCCTCGTAGACGAGGCCGATCAGGTCGCTCAGTTCGTCGGGCGTCGACACCGCAAGGTCGGTGCCGGCGCACACGGGCATGGCGGTCGCGGTCAAGGCCATCGTCTCCTGTCTCTTATGGGAAACCCTTTCCGGGTTCCGGCGCCATCGCGCGTCGGTGGGGTAACGGCAAGCATCCGTTCGCGCCGGCTGCGGCGAGCGACCATCATAGCCGGTTTGCCCCTGTTCTCCACCGGTTCACCGCGGCAACAAGGTTTCACCGCATCGATGCCGCGCGCCGCGAAATCTAGTCCAAACCGGGGTTGTTTACGTGCGCGCGGTGCGGAAATCGGCGCGATCGCCACGCGCGGGCGGCGTTCTCATCCATCCGGATTATGTTCGGCCGCGGCGCGGTCCCGACAATGGGCCGCACACGACACGATCACGGAGGAGACACATGGAACCGCAACACGCCGCTCCGGCGGCCGCCGACCGGTATGCGCGCGGCTGGCACTGCCTCGGGCTCGCATCCGCGTATCGGGACGGCAAGCCGCACCGGCTCGACATCTTCGGCACGCAACTCGTCGCGTTCGCCGGCGACGACAATGCGATCCGGATACTCGACGCGTGGTGCCCGCACATGGGCGCCGACCTGTCCAAGGGCGAGATCTGCGGCAACGCGATCGCCTGCCCGTTCCATCATTGGCGCTGGGGCGCGGACGGCGCGTGCGAGCACGTGCCTTACGCCACCCGCATTCCCCAGAAGGCGCGTATCCGGTCGTGGCCTACGTGCGAGCAGAACCAGCTGCTGTTCGTGTGGCATGACCACGAAGGCAGCCCGCCGACGGACGACGTCGCGATCCCGCGCATCGACGCGTGCTTTTCCGGCGAATGGACGCCGTGGGCCGTCCGCAAGATGACGATCCGCACGAACTGCCGCGAACTCGTCGACAACCTCGCCGACGTCGCGCATTTCGGTCCCGTGCATGGGTCCCCGGCGAACTACTTCTGCAACACGTTCGTCGGCCATACCGGCTACCAGATGTTTCGCGGCGGGCAGAGCGAACTGCTCGGCAACGGGCTCGTCGCGGACAGCGCGTATTTCGGCCCCGCGTACCACATCACGCGGATGACGGCCGATGTCGACGGCCAGGCCGTGCACAGCATCCTGCTGAACTGCCATGTGCCGATCGACCAGCACAGCTTCGACCTGCGCTACGGCGTGATGATCCGCAAGGATCCGGCGCTGTCCGACGACGAAAACCGCGCGATCGCGGACGCTTACGTCGAGCAGGCGCACCGGTCGTTCTTCCAGGACGTCGAGATCTGGCACAACAAGACGCGCATCGATCACCCCGTGCTGTGCGAAGGCGACGGGCCGATCTATCAGCTGCGCGACTGGTACCGGCAGTTCTATACGGACGTCGCGAACCTGCCTGCCGACCTCGACCGCAAGAAGGTCTTCGAATGGCAAGACGGCGCGTGGCGTACGCTGGCCGACGTGCCGCCGCTCGCGGCCAGCCGGCTTCACGCGATCTGAAGGAGCACGGCAATGTCATTCACGGACAAGGTGGTGCTCGTCACCGGCGCGGGGTCGGGAATGGGGCGCGCGACCGCGCTGCGGTTCGCGAAGCGAGGCGCGACGATCGTCGTCGCCGATCTCGACGGCGCGCGCGCCGACGAGACGCTGGACCTCGCTCGATCCGTCGGCACGGGACTCGCGTCCGGATGCGACGTGGCGGACAGCGGCGCGGTGGCCGCGCTGTTCGACGCGATCGGCCGGCGCTACGGGCGGCTCGACGTGCTGGTCAACAACGCGGGTGCGGGGCAGGTGGCCGGCGACGGCTTCGAGCACGCGCAACAGCGGATCGCGCTGCGCGCGCAGCAACGCGCGAACGGCGAGACGCCGACGGTGTTCTCCGACGCGATCGTCGATCTCACCGACGCAGGCTGGCGCCGGATCGTCGACATCAATCTGCACGGCACGTTCTATTGCTCGCGCGCCGCCGTGCGCCTGATGATCGACACGGGCGTGCGCGGCGCGATCGTCAATATCGCGAGCGTGTCGGCGCTGTCGGGAGAAGGGCCGCCCGCGTACTGCGCGTCGAAGGCCGCGATCCTCGGCCTGACCCGCTGTCTGGCGCGCGACCTCGGCCCGCGCGGGATTCGCGTGAACGCGATCTGCCCGGGCCCGACGCGCACGCCGATGATGCAGTCGATTCCCGACGAATGGGCGCGCGAACTGGAACGCGCGATTCCGCTCGGCAGCATGGCCGAACCGGACGACATCGCGCGTTCGATCCTTTACCTCGCGTCCGACGACGCCCGGCAGATGACCGGGCAGACGCTGTCGGTCAGCGGCGGCATGTACATGATCTAGGACCAGGAGACATCGATGGCAGGACGTTTGCAGCACAAGACCGCGCTGATCAGCGGCGCGGGCACCGGCATCGGCGCGGCGACCGCGCAGCGTTTCGCGGCGGAAGGCGCGCGCGTGATGCTCTGCGGCCGGCGCCGCGAGCCGCTGGAACAGGTCGCGCGCGAGATCGCCGCGGCAGGCGGCGACGCCGCCTGGATCCAGGCCGATGTGACCGACGAGGCGTCGGTCCACCAAGCGGTCGACGCGACGCTGGAGCGCTTCGGCCGCCTCGACGTGATGGTCAACAACGCTGTGAACTACACGTGGGGGCTTGTCGATCAGGTCAGCGCCGACGACTGGCACCGCTGCCTGCGCGGTACCCTCGACGTCGCGTTCTTCGGCACGCGCGCCGCGATGCGCGCGATGAAGCGGCAGGGCGGCGGCGCGATCGTGAACCTCGGCTCGGTCGCGGGGCTGTTCGGCAGCCCCGGGCTGTCGGCGTACGGCGCGGCGAAGGCGGGCGTGCTGAACTTCAGCCGGGCGGTCGCGCTCGAGGGCGCGGCCGACGGCATCCGCGTGAACGTCGTGATTCCGGGCGTGGTCTGGAGCGAGGGCACGCGCGAAGCGCTGCACGACGACGCGACGCGCGCAGGCACCGCGCGCGCGGTGCCGATGGGGCGCATCGGCGAGCCGCGCGAGGTCGCGGACGCGATCCTGTTCCTCGCGTCCGACGAAGCGTCGTACATCACCGGGCAGAGCCTCGTCGTCGACGGCGGCAAGACCTGCCGCCTCGACGTCGGCACGACCGACTACGTGTCCGACACGTCGGCCGAACGGCGCAGCGCAGCGCGCGCGGACTGAGCGGCACACGCATTCGACAGGAGCGATACCCCCATGAACGACATGAACCTGCTCGCGCGGATCGACCGGCTCGAATCGACCGACGCGATCCGGATGCTGCCCGCGAAATACGCGCTCGCGCTCGACATGCGCGATCTCGACGCATGGACGAGCCTCTTTCCGGAAGACGTCGTGGTCGGCAAGGACCAGGTCGGGCGCGCCCACCTGAAGCGCTGGATCGACGACACGCTGCGCAACCAGTTCACGGTCACGTCGCATCACATCGGCGGACACATCATCGAGTTTTCGGATGCCGACCATGCGAGCGGCGTCGTCTACTCGAAGAACGAGCACGAGACCGGACCCGAATGGGTCGTCATGCAGATGCTGTACTGGGACGACTACGAGCGGATCGACGGGCGCTGGTATTTCCGGCGCCGCTATCCGTGCTACCTGTATGCATCGGACCTGAACCGGCCGCCGATCGGCGAGCGCAAGATGCGCTGGCCGGGCCGCGAGCCGTATGACGGCTCGTGGCATGCGCTGTGGCCGTCGTGGAAGGCGTTCTGGAACGACAAACCGACCGACGGGCTACCCGACGTCGCGCCGCCCGCGCCGCTCGACGCGTTCCTGGCGACGATGCGCCGGGGTTCGGGGTTCCCGACGATCCGCACGCGCTGACGTCCGTACGGAGTCCAGACCATGACCACGCCGCTTTTTGAACCCGCCCGCATCGGCGCACTCGCCATGTCGAACCGGATCGTGATGGCGCCGATGACGCGCAGCCGCGCAGACAAGCACGACGCGCCGGGCGACCTGCACGTCGCGTACTACGCGCAGCGCGCCAGCGCCGGCCTGATCGTCGCCGAAGGCACCTATCCGCACGCCGACGGCAAGGGCTACTGCCGCACGCCCGGCATCGCGACGCCGCGCCAGATCGACGCGTGGCGGCGCGTGACGGACGCCGTGCACCGTGCGCACGGCCGCATCGTGCTGCAACTGATGCATGTCGGACGCGTCGCGTCTCGCTACAACAAGCCGCCGGACGCCGATACCGTCGCGCCGTCCGCGGTCCGCGCGAACGGCACGATCCATGCGGACGGGCACGGACCGGTGCCGATGGAGATGCCGCGCGCGCTTACCCGTGCGGAGATTCCGGGCGTGATCGACGGTTTCCGGCAGGCGGCCGTCAACGGGATCGCCGCCGGCTTCGACGGCGTCGAGCTGCATGCGAGCAGCGGCTATCTGCCGATGCAGTTTCTGCTCGCGTGCTCGAATCACCGCAGCGACGACTACGGCGGTACGCTTGCGCGGCGCATCCGCTTCACGGTCGAAGCGCTCGAGGCCATCGCCGGCGCGATCGGCGCGAACCGCACCGGGCTGCGGATCTGCCCCGGCAATCCGTACAACGACATGCACGACGACGATCCCGCGCTCACCTACGGCGCGCTGCTCGACGCCGTGTCACCGCTCGGGCTCGCGTATCTGCACGTGAGCCGTTCCCCTGACCCGCGGCTCGACGCGTTCGCGCTCACACGCCGCCATTTTCGCGGCACGCTGATCGCGAACGACGGCTTCGACGCGCGCAGCGCAGCCGAAGCGCTCGCGACCGGCCAGGCTGACGCCGTGTCGTTCGCGCGGCACTTCATCGCGAACCCGGACCTCGTCGCGCGCTTGCAGCACGGCACGCCGCTCGCGGCATTCGACCGCGCGACGCTGTATACGCCCGGCGCACGCGGCTATACGGACTATCCGGCGCACGACGCGCGCATCCCTTCCTTGAAACGGAGTCTCGTCCCGTGACCTCATCGCTTCCGACACCGTCGACCATTCCCGCGATGCTGGCCGAATCCGCGCGCCGCTACGCGGACAGCCCCGCCATCGTGGATGACGGTATCACCCTCAGCTACGCGGCGCTTCACCATGAAGCACGGCGCGCCGCGCGGGCGCTGATCGCGCTCGACGTGCAGCCGGGCGAGCGTGTCGCGATCTGGGCGCCGAACCTGCACGAGTGGATCGTCGCGGCGCTCGGCATCCACCTCGCGGGCGCCGCGCTCGTGCCGCTCAACACGCGGCTGAAAGGCGCCGAAGCCGCGGACATTCTGGCCCGCAGCCGCGCACGCGTGCTGTTCTCGATCGGCGAGTTTCTCGGCGTCCGCTATCCGGACCTGCTCGCCGAGCATGCGATCCCGTCGCTGCGCCACACGATCGTGCTGCGCGACGCGCAAGCCGGCGCGGCGGGCTGGGACGCGTTCATCGCGCGCGCCGGCGACACGCCCGAAGCGGCGCTCGACGCGCGAATCGCGGCAATTGCGCCGCACACGCCGTCGGATGTGCTGTTCACGTCCGGCACGACGGGACGCCCGAAGGGCGTCGTCACCGCGCACGGGCAAAATCTCGCCGCGTTCGGCCAGTGGTCGGCGATCGTCGGGCTGCAGGCGGGCGACCGCTACCTGATCGTGAACCCGTTCTTCCACGCGTTCGGCTACAAGGCCGGTTGGCTCGCCGCGCTGATCCGCGGCGCGACGATCCTGCCGCAGGCGACGTTCGATGCGGATACCGTGCTGCGACGCATCGCCGACGCGCGCGTGAGCTTCCTGCCGGGCTCGCCGACGCTGTACCTGAGCCTGCTCGCACACCCGGATCTCGACCGTTTCGACCGCTCGTCGCTGCGGGTGGCCGTGACCGGCGCGGCGAACGTCGCGCCCGACCTGATCGCACGGATGCGCGACCGGCTCGGCTTCGCGTCGGTGCTGACCGCGTACGGGCTGACCGAGTGCTGCGGGCTCGCGACGGTCTGCCGCACCGGCGACGACGAACGCATTGCCGCGACGACCTGCGGCCGTCCGCTGCCGGGCGTCGCGGTGCGCTGCGTCGACGCGCACGGCGCCGACGTGCCGCAGGGCACGCCCGGCGAGATCCTGATCCGCGGCTTCAACGTGATGCAGGGCTACCTCGACGACGACGCGGCGACCCGCGACACGATCGACCCGGACGGCTGGCTGCATACGGGCGACGTCGGCGTGCTGGACGAACGCGGCTACCTGCGCATCACCGACCGCCTGAAGGACATGTACATCGTCGGCGGCTTCAACTGCTATCCGGCGGAGATCGAGAACGTGCTCGCCGCGCATCCCGGCATCGCGCAGGCCGCCGTGGTCGGCATGCCCGACGCGCGGCTCGGCGAAGCGGGCAAGGCGTTCGTCGTGCCGCGCGCGGGCGCGTCACTCGACGAAGCGTCGCTGACCGGCTGGTGCCGCGTGCGGATGGCGAACTACAAGGTGCCGCGCCGCTTCGTGTTCGTCGACGCGCTGCCGCTCAATGCGTCCGGCAAGGTGATGAAACGGCTGCTGCAGGAAGCCGCGACGCAGGACGGCGATTGAACGATCATTACCCGCAACGAACCATCATCAAAAGGAGACAGCACATGACGACTGACACCTCTTCCTCGCCCGGCGACACCGATCGCGGCATATTCCGCGTCGCACTCGACACGCCGTCGACGGGCGTCGTCGTGACCGGCGGCGCATCGGGGATCGGCAAGGCATCCGCCGAGGCGCTCGCGTCGATCGGCCGCCCGGTCGCGATCTGGGACATCCAGGCGGACGCCGCGCGCGCCGCGGCCGCGGAATTGGCCGAACGCTATCGCGTGCCGGCCGTCGGCATCGGCGTCGACCTGCGCGACGGCGGCCGGCTGAACGATGCGCTGGCCGCGACCCGCGCGGCGCTGCCGGCCGTCGGCGGCCTCGTGCATGCGGCGGGCGTCGTCGACCAGAGCGGCATCGACGCGCTGACCGAGGCGCGCTGGGACGCCGTGCTCGACGTCAACCTGCGCGCGCTCGCGCTGCTCGTGCACGCGATGCTGCCGGACCTGCGCGCGCATCCCGGATCGGCGGTCGTCGCGATCGCGTCGATCAACGCGACGCTCGGCAACGGGCTGATTCCGGCGTACACCGCGTCGAAGGGCGGGGTGCTCGCGCTCGTCCGGTCGCTCGCCGACAGCCTCGGCAACGACGGCATCCGCGTCAATGCGATCTCGCCGGGCCAGATCCTGACGCCGATGATCCAGGGCGTCGTCGACGCCTTGCCCGCCGGAACGTTCGAGCGGCGCATCATGCTCGGCCGTCTCGGCGATCCGGCGGAAATCGGCCGCGCGGTCCGGTTCCTGATGTCGAGCGAGGCGAGCTACGTGACCGGCGCGGAGCTCGTCGTCGACGGCGGCAATATCCCGTCGCAGCGCTTCTGAGCACATCGCTTCCGTCAACCAAAGAAAACGCGGGGCGCAATCAACTGAACTGCGCCCCGCGTTTCTTTATCCGGATGCCGGCGTTGCCGGCACCGCCTGCGACGTCAGGCCCGACTTCAGACTGTCACGCCGCGCGCGCGCGCCATCGTCAGTGCCGCATCCTCGATCATGTCCTCCTGCCCGCCGACGAGCCGCTGCCGGCCGAGCTCGACGAGGATGTCACGGGCGGGGATTTTGTACTTCGCCTCCGCGCGCTTCGCGAACAGCAGGAACGACGAATAGACGCCCGCAAAGCCGAGCGTTAGTGCATCGCGGTCGATGCGGATCGGCGCGTCCATGATCGGCACGACGAGATCCTCGGCCACGTCGGAAATCGCGAACACGTCGACGCCGGTCTCGATGCCCATCCGGTCGCATACGGCGACGAACACCTCCATCGGCGTGTTGCCCGCGCCCGCGCCGAGGCCGGCCGCCGCCGCGTCGATCCGGTTCGCGCCGGCCGCGATCGCCGCGATCGAGTTCGCGACGCCCATCGCCAGGTTGTGGTGGCCGTGGAACCCGAGCTCCGTCTCCGGCTTCAGCGCGTCGCGCACCTGGCCGATCCGCGCGGTCACGTCGTCGGGCAGCATGTGGCCGGCCGAATCGGTGATGTAGATGCAGTTCGCGCCATACGACTCCATCAGTTTCGCCTGCGTGACGAGCTGCTCGGGCGCCGACATGTGCGCCATCATCAGGAAGCCGACCGTATCGAGCCCGAGCGTGCGCGCGAGGCCGATATGCTGCTCCGACACGTCGGCCTCGGTGCAGTGGGTCGCGACGCGGATCGTGCTCACGCCGAGCGCGTGCGCCATCCGCAGATGCTCGACGGTGCCGATGCCGGGCAGCAGCAGTGCCGACACCTTCGCCTGCTTCAGCTCGGGAATCACGGCGCTCAGGTACGCCTCGTCGGTATGCGCCGGAAAGCCGTAGTTGACGGACGCGCCGCCGAGCCCGTCGCCGTGCGTGACCTCGATCAGCGGCACGCCGGCCGCGTCGAGCCCGCGCGCGATGCCGCGCATCTGGTCGAGCGAGATCTGGTGGCGCTTCGGGTGCATCCCGTCGCGCAACGACATGTCGTGGACGGTGATTTTCTTGCCTGCAAGTGACATCGCGTGACTCCTCATGCGGTGGCGGCCGTGTCGGCCAGCATCTGTTCGGCGAAGCGCTCGGCGGTCGCGGCTGCGGCGGCGGTCATGATGTCGAGGTTGCCCGCGTATTTCGGCAGGTAGTCGCCGAGCCCCTCGACCTCCATGAACACCGACACGCGGTTGCCGTCGAACACCGGGCCGTTCTTCAGCGTATAGCCGGGCACGTAGCGCTGGACTTCCTTGACCATCGCGTGCACGGACGCGGTGATCGCGTCGACGTCGGGCGGGCCGTCGGTCAGGCAGTGGATCGTGTCGCGCATGATCAGCGGCGGCTCGGCCGGGTTGATCACGATGATCGCCTTGCCCTTGCGGGCGCCGCCGACCTGTTCGATCGCGCCGGACGTCGTGCGCGTGAACTCGTCGATGTTGCGGCGCGTGCCGGGGCCAACCGAACGCGACGACACCGTCGCGACGATCTCGCCGTACGCGACCGGCTGCACGCGCGAGACCGCGTACACCATCGGGATCGTCGCCTGGCCGCCGCACGTCACCATGTTGACGTTCATCTGCGCGGTGCCGAGATGCGTGTCGAGGTTCACGGGCGGCACGCAGTACGGGCCGATCGCGGCGGGCGTCAGGTCGATCATCCGCACGCCGAGCGCGGTGAGCTTGTCCGAGTTGTCGCGGTGCACGTAGGCGGACGTCGCGTCGAACGCGATCCGGATGTCGTCGGCGGCGACGTGCGGCAGCAGCCCGTCGACACCCTGGTCGGTGGTCTTCAGGCCGAACTCGCGCGCGCGCGCGAGGCCTTCGGACGCCGGATCGACGCCGACCATCCACACCGGTTCGAGCACCGGCGAGCGGCGCAGCTTGTACAGCAGGTCGGTGCCGATGTTGCCGGGCCCGATCAATGCACATTTGATTTTCTTCATGCGGAGGTTCCTTTGGATAACGCGGGTCCTTCAGATTCAGGTTCGGATTCGATGCGGATACGGATTCATGTTCAGACGAAGCGGACGTCGCAGCCGCCAATGCCTTCGATATGCATCGTCAGCGCATCGCCGGCCGCGACCGGGATCAGCTTCGCGAGCGAGCCGGACAGCACGATCTCGCCGGCGAGCAGCGGCACGTCGAATTCGGCGAGCGTGTTCGCGAGCCATGCGACCGCGTCGGCCGGGTGGCCGAGCGCCGCGTCGCCGCGGCCGTGCGCGACCGGCTCGCCGTTCTTCTCGATCGTCATCTCGCACGCGGCGAGATCGAGCGTGCGCGGATCGACGCGCGCGTCGCCGAGCACATAGACGCCGCACGACGCGTTGTCGGCGACGGTGTCCTCGATCCGGATCGCCCAGTCGCGGATCCGCGAATCGACGATCTCGAAGCAGGGCGCGACGGCTGCCGTAGCGGCGATCACGTCGGTGCGGTCGATGCCGGGGCCGCGCAGGTCGCGCGCGAGCAGGAACGCGATCTCGCCTTCGGCGCGCGGCGCGATCAGCGAATCGGCAGGAATCGCAACACCCGCCGCGTAGTGCATGCCGGACAGCAGGATGCCGAAGTCGGGCTGGCGCACGTTCAGCATGTCCTGCACGGCCTGGCTCGTCACGCCGATCTTCTTGCCGACGACCGATTCGCCTTGCGCGACGCGCCGTTCGATGAAGCGCTGCTGGATCCGGTACGCGTCGTCGAGCGTGAGCCGGCGCGGGCGGCCCGACAGCGGCGTGACGGGCGCGCGGGTGCGCCACGCGGCGTACAGCTCGTCGCCGAGCGCCGTATGCAAGCGGGAAGACATGAAAGGGCCCTCGAATGGAAAAGGCCGCCGTCGCGGGCGGCGTTGTGCGCCGGAGCGGGGCCCCGGCGCCATGGTGCGGGTCGTGCGCGTCAGTTGCCCGAGCTGCGGATCGCGTCCGGCGAGAAGTACGCCTCGGTGAACTGCGGGCTGTTGTCGAGCTTCGGCATCGACCCTTCGTTGGTCAGGCGGTCCGCCATATAGGCGCCCGACACGAGGTCGTGATAGAACACGGCGGTCGGGTAGAACGTCTTCGCATCGAACGCGTACAGCGTCGTCGCGACATTGGTGCGCCACAGCTGACCGCGCGCGTCGTAGTTGTCCGCGAGCGGCGTCATCCACGTATCCTCGTCGATATACAACACGCGCTTCGCATACTGGTGGCGATAGCCGCTCTTCAGCGTCGCCTGCAGCACCCACACGCGATGCAGCTCGTAGCGCACGTACGCCGGATTCTCGTGGCCCTTGGTCAGCAGGTCGGCGTACTTCACCGAGCCGTCCATCACCTTGTAGTTGTCGTACGGCACGTAGACCTCGCGCTTGCCGACGATCTTCCAGTCGTAGCGGTCGCCGGGGCCGTTGTACAGGCGGTCGTCGTCCACCGTGCGGAAGCCGCCCGGGCCCTGCGGCTGGTCGTAGCCGTATTCCGGCGCCTGCCGCACGCGGCGCGTGCCGGGGTTGTACATCCACGTGCGCGACGAGTTGTCCGCGCCGGCCTTGTCCCAGTTCGTGAAGCCGACGATCAGCGAGCCACGGTCGGACAGCGGCAGCTCGGTCGCATTGCGGTAGAACGTGCGGTTGTTCAGGTCGCTCTTCACGTCGTACTTGCCGACGTTGCGCGGCGAGTAGATGTCGTAGCGTACCTTGCCCCACGCGATGTTGCCGTCGGAATAGACGACCGCCTGGTCATACGTTGCCTGCTCGGTGCCGATCGCCGACGACATCCGCTGGTTCCACAGCAGCTCGGCGGCTGTCTTCGGGATCGGGTACGGCACCTGCGGCGGCGCATTCGTGAGGCCATTCGCATCGGTCGTCATCGTCGAATCGGGTGCGTACGCACGGATGTCCTTGTACACCGAATCTGTGTAGCGGAAATCGCGATGGCTCGGATAGACGACGATCTTGAAGGTCGCCGGATAGCGCTTGAACATCGCCTTCTGGCCGTCGGTCAGATGCTCCGCGTACTGCGCCATGTTCTCCGCGGTGATCGTGAACAGCGGCTTCTCGCTCGCGAACGGATCGGGGTAGCGGCCGCCGTGCTTGTACTGGACGTCCGGCGGCGTACCGAGCCATTTGCCGGTCCACTCGGGCACGCTGTTGTCCTTGCTCGCGGCGCGCACCGCGCCCATCGGCGTCAGCGTGCTGTCGAGCGACTTCAGGTCGTCCGGCGTGATCTTCGAGAACGATGTCGTCGTGACGACCGCGCACGCGGCGAGCACCGACGCGCGCAGGAGGGGGAGAGCAATTCGCTTCATGACAAATCCTCTTGCTGGAAAATGAGCGGCCGGGCCGCTCAGAAGTGGTAGGTCGCCGTTGCCAGCACGTAGTCGCGATCGGCGAGCGGACGCGTGACGGGGTTCGGCGAGCCGAGGAACTTCGCGTAGACGAGCGACAGCGACAGGTTGCTGAGGCGCGTGAACGTGACGCCCGCGGTCACGCGGTGGTCGCCCTGGCCCGTCAGCGAACCGAGCGCGCCGGCGAGCGGCGACGTGCCCGTCAGGTCGTGCGTGTAGGTCAGCGGCACATCGAGATCCCAGCCGTTGAACACGTTCTTGTAGCTGAGCGTCCACGCCACCTCGAGCGCGAGCGCGTTGCGCGTGTTCGTGAGCGTGGTCGAGCCGTCGACGGCCGAGATGCCGCCCGCGTGCACATACGTGATTTCGCCGATCAGCGACTGCGAATTCGCGAGGAAGCTCGGCCCGATCGAGTAGATGCCGGACAGGTTGACCTGCGTGACGTTCGCGCGCGTCGCCTGCGCGCCGGTCGGTGTGTTGACGAGCACGGCGGCGCCTTGCCGGTACGACGCTTCGCCCGCGACGTTGACGGGGCCGACCTGGGTCGAGAAGCTCACGCCGGTCAGCTTGATGTTGTTGAAGTAGGTCTGCTGGTACTGGAGCACCGGATAGAACGACGTGACGACACTCGGGTTCATGTCGTTGTAGTGCAGGTGATACACGCCGAGCTCGGTGTCGCCGAGCACGCGGAAGCGCGCGCCGATGCCCCACTGGTTGCGGGCGCTCGGCTTCTCGTCGGCACCGCGCGGGATCAGCATCCCGCCCGGGCCGATGATGAACTGCGCGCCGGGGCCCACGACGTCCGAGTAGCTCCAGTAGGTGCCCGGCGCGGTCAGGCGGTTCTCCTTGAATGCGAACTGGTAGTACGCGAGCAGGCTGAAGTTCGGCGTGATCTGCCACTGTGTCGAGATCTGCGGCACCGGCAGCAGGATGTCCTTCACCTCGGCGCCGGCCACGTAGGATTTCGTCGCGTCGGCAGGGCCTTGTGCGCCCGCGATGTTCGGGAAGAACAGGCTTTCGCCCCACGCGACCACCTGGTCGCCGACCTTCACGTTCAGGCTCGTCGCGCCGATCTTGAACGTGTTGTACGCATACGCGGCGAGCAGCGTCGTGTGGCCGCCGGACCAGTAGCGCGCATCGCTCGTGAAGTCGTTGAACTGGCCCGTGTGGTTGACCGTGCCGGGCGCGTCGTTGTAGTTCGGGCGGTGGTACGCCTGGTCGTAGAACGTATCCGCGCGCACGAACACGCCCCAGTCGTCATGCTTCAGGTTCACTTCGCCGAGCAGGCTGACCTGGTTCTCGATCAGCTTGTTCTTCGCGAAGTTGCGGTCGCCGTCGTCGCCGTTGATGTTCGCGGGCGTCAGCAGATTGCCGCTCGGCGCACGCGTGCGCATGCCGAGCCCGTAGCTGAGCTGGAACATGTAGTCCAGCGTCGTGTCGGCGCCGAGCTCGATCGTGCTGCCGGCATGTGCCGTGGGGGCGCATGCGAGCAGCGCGGCGGCCAGCGTCGACAGCGTGGCGGTTGCCCGCTTGTCGGTACGGCGCGAAATCCGTTGATGCATGGTGTCTCCTCTGGGGGTATCGACGACGGTCGACTATGTGTGTTGTCGTGAGTGGCAGAGTAGGGAGATCGCGGTAGCAGGGAATCGTCAAAATGAACTAGAGGACTTCCCTAAGGGCTGCTGACGGTGGCAGCAGCGGGCTGCGCGTCGCACGACCGTTCACCGCGATGTGGCCTGTACTGCGGCCTGTGCCGCGGCGAGGAATGCAGGCCGTTCGCCGCCGCCGTCGAGCCGCAGGTTCGCGCCGGACGTGTAGGCCGCGTCCGGCGACGCGAGGAACAGGCACGCGGACGCGACGTCGTCGGGCGTTGCGAGGCGGCCGGCCGGAATCGTCGCGCAGATCGCGGCGAGCGCATCGGCGTCGCCGTAGTGCCCGTCGGTGGCCGCGTCGGTCTGCACGAGGCTCGGGCTGATCGCGCACACGCGCACGCGTGGCGCCCATTCGACCGCGAGCGAGCTCACCGCGTTGACGAGGCCCGCTTTCGCGGCGCCGTAGGCGGCCGTTCCCGGCGACGGCCGCGACGCGCTGACGCTCGCGATGAACAGCATCACGCCGCCGTCCGGCTGCGGCTGCATGATCGCGTTCACGCGCTGCGCGAGCTGCAGCGGCGCGATCAGGTTCAGGCGCACGATCGATTCGGTGAAGCGCGGCGACGCGTCGGCCGCGAGCGCGAACGGCGAGCCGCCCGCGTTGTTGACGAGCACGTCGAGGCCGCCGGCCGTCGCGCGGATCGTGTCGAGCATCGCATCGACCTGCTCGATGTCGCGCAGGTCGGCCGCGATGAATGCGGCTTCGCGCCCGCCGGCCGCGGGCGGCGCGTCGGGCGCGCTGCGTCCGCAGACGAATACCCGCGCGCCCGCCGCGAGGAAGCGTTCGGCGATGCGCCGCCCGATGCCCTTGGTGCCGCCCGTCACGAGCACCGTCTTGCCGCTGTAGTCGAATCCGTTCATCGGTCTGTCTCCATCTCAGGTGGGGCCGATGATAGGAAGATCCGCGCGCGGCTTCGTAGTCTGAAAGGATGATGCCGGCTGCGGCGGCCGGCGCAATCATCCGGATACGCATCCTGCGACCGACGAAGGAGACAACCAGCCATGACCACCCCAACGACCGTGCCGGGCGGCACCTTCACCGACGTGCCCGGCGGTTTGCGGCTCCACCATTTCGAGGCGGGCGCGGGCCGGCCCGTGGTGTTCATCCACGGCAGCGGCCCCGGCGCGAGCGGCTTCAGCAACTTCAAGCACAACTACCCGGCGTTCGCGGCGGCCGGCCACCGCGCGATCGTGGTCGACCTGCCGGGCTACGGCCAGTCGTCGAAGCCGTCCGACGTCGCGTATACGCTCGATTTCTTCGTCGGTGCGTTGCGCGCGCAGCTCGACGCGCTCGGCATCGGCCCGGCCGTGCTGCTCGGCAACTCGCTCGGGGGCGCGATCGCGCTGAAGTACGCGCTCGACTATCCGGACAGCGTTTCCGGGCTGATCATGATGGCGCCCGGCGGCGTCGAGGACCGCGAAACCTACTTCCGGATGGAAGGGATCCAGCGGATGGTGCAGCTGTTCACCAATCGGCAGATGAATCGCGACACGATGCGCGAGCTGCTGACGCTGCTCGTCCACGACCCGGCGATCGTCACCGACGCGCTCGTCGACGAGCGGATGAGGGTTTGCGTCGAGCAGCCGACCGAGGTGCTGTCGACGATGAGCGTGCCGAACCTGACCGGCGCGCTGGCCGACGTGCGCTGCCCGGTGCTCGGTTTCTGGGGCACGGACGATCGGTTCAATCCCGTCGCCGGCGCGCTGAAGTTCCTCGAACGCTGCCGCGACGCACGCTTCACGCTGATGAACCGGTGCGGCCACTGGGTGATGGTCGAACACGCCGAATATTTCAATCGGGAATGCCTCGATTTTCTTGCGCCCCTCGGTGCGCGGTAACGCGGGCTGCTCAACGGATAACGGATACCAACGGAGACGACATGAAACTCATCGAAGAACTGTTCGACCTGCGCGGCAAGGTTGCCGCCATCACCGGCGCGGCACGCGGGCTCGGTGCGGAAACGGCGCGCACGCTGGCCGCCGCGGGCGCGACGGTCGCGATCCTCGACGTGCTGTCGCAGGAAGCCGAGGCGCTGGTCGAGGAGATCCGCGCGCAAGGCGGCCAGGCCGCGTACTGGTGGCTCGACGTGACGCGCGAAGCGGACGTCGCACGCGTGTTCGGCGAGATCGCGACGCGCTTCGGCCGGCTCGACGTGCTCGTCAACAACGCGGGCATCGACGGCCCGAACAAGCCGACGCACGAATTCACGCTCGAGCAGTGGCAGCGCGTGCAGGACGTGAACGTGAACGGCGTATTCCTGTGCACGCGCGCCGCGATTCCGCTTATCGAGGCGGCGGGCGGCGGGTCGATCGTCAACCTGTCGTCGATGTACGGAATCGTCGCCGGCCCGGACGTGCCCGCGTATCACGCGTCGAAGGCTGCGGTGCGGATGATGGCGAAGGTCGACGCGATGCTGTATGCCGCGAAGAACATCCGCGCGAACTCGGTGCACCCCGGCTACATCCGCACGCCGATGCTCGAGGAAGCGTTCCGGCACATGGGGCAGGACCCGGACGCCGCGTTCGACTACATGCAGACGCACGTGCCGCTCGGCAGGATCGGCAGCCCGCGCGACATCGCGGCCGGCATCCTGTATCTCGTGTCGCCGGCAGGCCGCTACGTGACGGGTGCGGAGCTCGTGATCGACGGCGGCTACACGGCGCGCTGATACGGCGCGGCCACGCAACGGAACAGGAGACACGCAGTTGAAAGTGCTGGTGGCGGTGAAGCGCGTCGTCGACGCGAACGTGAAGGTCGGCGTGAAATCCGATCAGTCGGGTGTCGATATCGCGAACGTGAAGATGTCGATGAACCCGTTCGACGAGATCGCGGTGGAGGAGGCCGTGCGGTTGAAGGAGGCGGGCATCGCGACCGAGGTGGTCGCGGTGTCGGTGGGCGTCGCGCAGGTGCAGGAAACGCTGCGTACGGCGCTCGCGATCGGCGCGGACCGCGCGATTCTTGTCGAAGCGAATGTCGGCGTCGAACCGTTGGGTGTCGCGAAGGTGCTGAAGGCGCTGGTCGACAAGGAGCAGCCTTCGCTGGTGATCCTCGGCAAGCAGGCGATCGACGACGATTCGAACCAGACGGGCCAGATGCTGGCTGCGCTGGCGGGTCTGGCGCAGGCGACGTTTGCGTCGAAGGTGGTCGTGGCGGATGGCAAGGCGACAGTTTCGCGTGAAGTCGACGGCGGCGCGGAAACGCTGTCGCTGACGCTGCCGGCGGTGGTGACCACCGACCTGCGCCTGAACGAGCCGCGCTACGTGACGCTGCCGAACATCATGAAGGCGAAGAAGAAGCCGCTCGAGACCGTGAAGCCGGAAGACCTTGGCGTGGACGTGACGCCGCGCCTGAAGACGCTGAAGGTGGCCGAGCCGCCGAAGCGCGCGGCCGGCGTGAAGGTGCCGGACGTGAAGACGCTGGTCGAGAAGCTGAAGACCGAGGCCAAGGTGCTGTAAAGGAGCGGATAGAGATGACGATTCTGGTTATTGCAGAACACGACAACGCGTCGATCAAGGCAGCGACGCTGAACACGGTGGCGGCTGCGCAGAAGATTGGCGGCGACATTCACGTGCTGGTTGCGGGTCACGACGCGCAGGCGGCTGCGGATGCAGCGGCGAAGATTGCAGGCGTGTCGAAGGTCTTGCTGGCAGACGCGCCGCAACTGGCGGAAGGGCTTGCAGAGAACCTCGAAGCGACGGTGCTGAACATCGCCCGGGACTATTCGCACATCCTGGCGCCGGCGACCGCCTACGGCAAGAACATCGCGCCGCGTATCGCCGCGAAGCTGGACGTTGCGCAGATCTCGGACATCACGGCGGTCGATTCGGCCGACACGTTCGAGCGCCCGATCTATGCAGGCAACGCGATCGCGACGGTGCAATCTTCCGATCCGATCAAGGTGATCACGGTGCGTTCGACGGGCTTCGACCCGGTTGCAGCGGAAGGCGGCAGCGCAGCGGTCGAGAAGATCGAAGCGGCGGCGGATGCCGGCAAGTCGCAGTTCGTGAGTCGTGAAGTGACGAAGCTGGACCGTCCGGAACTGACGTCGGCGAACATCATCGTTTCCGGCGGCCGTGGCCTCGGCAGCGGCGAAAACTACACGAAGGTGCTGGAACCGCTGGCAGACAAGCTTCAGGCTGCACTCGGCGCATCGCGCGCGGCAGTCGACGCAGGCTACGTGCCGAACGACTATCAAGTGGGCCAGACCGGCAAGATCGTCGCACCGCAGCTGTACATCGCGGTCGGCATCTCGGGCGCGATCCAGCACCTGGCCGGCATGAAGGATTCGAATGTGATCGTCGCGATCAACAAGGATCCCGAAGCACCGATCTTCAGCGTTGCAGACTTCGGTCTGGTCGGCGATCTGTTCACGCTGGTGCCCGAAGCCGCGGCCGCGCTCTGATCAACGTCGCGCAGACGCTCCACCGACCCCGCACACGGACCGACACGATGACGCTTTTCGAATTCAACGGGGTGCAACCGCGGGTGCACGCGTCCGCCTATGTGCACCCGAGCGCCGTCGTGATCGGCGACGTGACGATCGGCGCGTGCTGCTACATCGGTCCGCATGCGAGCCTGCGCGGCGATTTCGGTGCGATCGTCGTCGAGGACGGCAGCAACGTGCAGGACGGCTGCACGCTGCACGTCGGCATCGGCGAAACCTGCCGGCTCGGCGTGAACAGTCACGTCGGCCACGGGGCGATCGTGCATGGTGCGACGCTGCTGCCCGACACGATGATCGGGATGAACGCCGTCGTGATGGACGGCGCGACGATCGGCGAAAAGACCATCGTCGCCGCGTGCGCGTTCGTGAAGGCCGGTCTCGACGTGCCGCCCGGCGTGCTGCTCGCCGGCGTGCCGGGGCGGGTGGTGCGCCGGCTGAGCGACGCCGAAATCGAAGCGAAGGCGCACGGTACGCGCATTTATCAGCAGCTCGCGGCGGATTGCCTGCGCACGCTCAGGCGTATTGACGGCTGAACCGGCCGTGCCGCTCGGCGGCACCAGATTCATCCGTCACCTATCTGCCCGGACCGTCCTGTCGTTCGCAGCTCAGTACCAGCACGTCGCCGGATTTTGCCCCGGCGCTGAGCGCTGCGGTATGGAATTCGGTGTTGCTGCACCGCCATTCGGCCAGAAAACCGCGACGGCAACTCGCTGCGCCGGCGCCGAAGGTGCGGTTCAGGATGTAGTCACAGGTCAGGCGGCCGTCGCACCGGCGCGCAAGGTCATGCGTTGCGTTGCCGCGCCGTGCGCCACAGTTTTGACCATACGTGCCCGACACGATGTCGATCGTTCGTGCGTCTGCGTCCAATGCCGTCTTCTGAGACGCACCCGCGGGAGGCGCGGTGCTCTGCGCCGACGCAGCGAGACCGATGCAAGCCCATGCTGCGAGCAAAGCCGACCGGATCATCTTCATGATGCGTGTCCTCCGCTACGGTCGCGTGCGTTGGCATTCCGCACCGCAGGCACCGGAATCCATCCCTTTCATAATGCTTGGAGAATGGCTTGCGGTGCGTCGTTCCACGCCGCATGGCCCTACGACATCACGGCAGGCGGCGCATCGATCAGACAAAACGGAACATCGAGGAGAAACGCATCCGGCTCCGCCGGCCGCCGAACCACGCGGCACGCGAGTTGCGCCGACCACGAACGCCATCCCGGGGTCATCCCGCCAACCGCAACCGTCTTGTCCGGAAGCCGCCGGACAGGTCGCATTCACTGGCCGCGATTGCCCTTTGCCCGCCCGTCCCCGGATAATGGTCCGACATCGCGCGCGACGCGCGACGGGAGAACCCCATGCAATTTCCAACGGGATCGGTGGTCGCGCTCAGTTCGGCAGCCGCGACGATGTTTTCGATGGGCATGCTCTTCCTCGGCTACTGGGGGCTGCACGAGCCGATGCCGTGGCGGCTCGGCGAACGCCTCGTCGTCGTCCTGGCGCTGGCCGGCTTCGCGTGCTTGGCCAGCGTGCCATTTCTCGCCACCTCGCCGATGACGAAACCCAACGACGAATCCCGGATGCTCGTTGCCCGCCGCGTTTTCCTGTGCGGCGCAAGCGCAGTGTGGTGCGCGATCGTCGTTTCGTTGATTGCATGACGGGATCGGGGCGAGTGCGTCCAGCATTCGACCCGGCTCATGTGAGCACGCTGCCACGGTTACCGGGAGATCAGACTTGCAACGTCGTCCCACACAAATACGATGTTTCGTGATCGCCAGATCGGCCCCGGATCGATGTACTCACCGGCTTGCCGGCCATTTAGCGACTCGTAAAAGGCGATCGCGGGTTCGTTTCCCTTGACGACGCTTAAAGCGGCCCCCTGATAATGCACTCCCCTCAAGTGCATCGCGAGTTTTTCAAGCAACGCGCGGCCGATGCCCCGGCGCTTGAAGTCGGGGTCGACATAAAGGAATTTGATCTCGCCGCGCTCGTCGAATATCGACTCTGAAGGCCGACCGGCGGATCCGATTCCAACCATTCTTCCGTCGATCTCGGCGATGAGCACGATCTGGCTGCTGTCATTCGACGCCAGCTTCTCCTTCCACTTCTTGCCGCGATATTGCTCGTCAAGGATTGCGTATGCTTCTTTGGGCGCAAGATCGTGGTAGGTGTGCCGCCAGACCTTCACATGAAAATCGGCGATCCTTTGAGCATCGCCGATATTTGCGGACCTGATGAATATTCCAGTCATTTGAGGATCTCGCGGATACAGACCTTTGTTGGTGGGCGCGGGTGCCCGCAAGGAATTCTCGACGATCCGAGCAGCGCCGTCGACTGTCTGTTACCGACCCGAACCCGAGATTCGAAGTGGGTGCCGGCCGGCCACTGTCGACTCGGCGGGCATTTTCGGTAGCCGGCCCGTATCGGTCGTTCGTTCTTGGGCAGCGAACGGCAGACCTCAGGCCGGCATGAGTCTGCCGCCCTTATCGGCGCGCTGGCGGGCCTTTCAGCGGACGCCTGCCGTCGATGATGGCTTTGGCTTCGTCAATCGCAGCATCCAGCGCCCAGCTTTCGCGACGGTAGCCCTCTTCCGCAAGGCATTGAACCGGAATTTGCATGGCGGGCTGGGCATCGGTGTCGTTCGGGACAAGCACGAAGCCGTGGAACCCGAATATCTGCAAATCCGCACCGCCTACGCCTTGTTTCGGGAGCGTTTGAACTGAATATTCAAAGCCGTTGTGCGTGTTCTCAGCGCGGGCCATGTTCGTCTCCAGTGTGGTCGTCTTTGGATCCTAGCACCATCGAATAGGGCGCGATTGTCGCGTTGGACGAACGCAGGTGTGTGGCTGTTCCGGCAACGGCAGGTCGCACCCGACAACCGGCGACTCGAAACGGCCGGTTTCGCGACGACGGCTACGTTGTCCGATCGAACTGGTGTTCGAACCGCTGGGTCGCCCACTCGATGAAGACGCGCAACCGCTGGCTCATGTGCCTGTCTGGCGGGTACACGAGGAAGTACGGGTAGGGATCCGGCTGCCACGCCGACAAGATAGTCACAAGCTCGCCACGCGCGATCGCGTCCCTTGCCGCAAACGAGAATGTCTGAATCACCCCGAGGCCGGCCAGCGCAGCCGCGACATGGGCATTGCTGTCGTTGATCCCCATGCCTTGCACGCCGCCGATTTCGATTCGCTCGCTGCCCTTCTGAAAACGCATCGGCATCACGCGTCCGGTTCGTGGGGAAACATAGCTCACGATGCGGTGGCCGCTTTGCAACTGGCCGGGATGCTTCGGTCTGCCGTGCTGCTTCAGATAATCGGGCGTCGCGCACGTCACCCACGATGCACGGCCAAGGGGACGCGCGATCAGCGAGAGCGCGTCGGCCTTGCCGCCGCGGACGACGCAATCGACGTTCTCCCCGATGAGATCGACCCGCCGGTCGCTCACGCCGAGATCGACACGTATGTCGGGGTATCGCGCAATGAAGTCGGGCAGGGCAGGGATCAACACGGCGCTTGCGCTCGCCGAGCCGATGTCGATGCGCAGCCGTCCACGCGGACGCTGATGGGCGCTGGCGAAACTCGAGTCGATGTCCTCGAGCTCCTTCAGCACGCGCGCGCTGCGCTCGTAGTATGCGGCGCCCTCGGGCGTGATGGTGACGCGTCGCGTCGTGCGCTGCAGCAGCCTGACGCCGAGATGCTGCTCCAGCGAACGCACGAGCTTGCTCACTGTTGCGAGCGGCATGTCGAGCGAATCGGCGGCACGGGTGAATGCGCCCGCTTCGACAACGCTGGCGAACACACGAATGGCAAGCAGTTGGTCCATGTCGGATTATCCACCCAGGTGGATAAAGTTATCGAGTTCGGCCACTTTATTCAACACGCCACGGCTTTGTACAGTAGCGCCGGCATCAGCAGTGACGCGACATGGAAGCGGCGCGGTGCCGTTTCGGCGTCGATTTCGCCGCATCAAACGTACAAGGACTTCTCATGACACCCTCTTCGTCCGACGCTTCGGGAGCATCCGGCATGGACTTGATGCGCCGCAAAGTGCTTCGCGCGAGCGCGTGGCTTGGCGCGCTGGGCCTCGGGGCCGGTCTTGGCGCGGTACGTGAAGCCGCGGCGAAATCGGCCGATATCGTGCTTCCGTCCACCTCTGAAGCGGTAACGCCGTTTCAGGTCGCCATTCCAGCCGCCGCGCTCCAGGACCTCAAGGTACGGCTCGCGGCCACGCGCTTTCCCGAGAAGGAGACGGTCGGCGACTGGTCCGAAGGCGTGCCGCTGGCCAAGATGATGGCGCTCGTGGACTATTGGCGATCCGGCTACGATATGCGCCGCATCGCACGGCGGCTGAACAGCTTTCCTCAATACCGGACCCGCATCGACGGTCTTGGCATCCATTTCCTGCATGTGCGGTCGAAGCATCCGAACGCATTGCCGATCATCCTTACCCACGGGTGGCCGGGCTCCGTTGTGGAGTTCCTCAAAGTCATCGAACCGTTGACGGATCCCACGGCGCACGGCGGCACCCCCGACGACGCTTTCCATGTCGTCGTGCCGTCGCTGCCGGGATATGGCTTTTCCGACAAGCCGACCGGGCGCGGGTGGGGCTTGCCACATATTGCGAAAGCCTGGGCCGTGCTGATGAATCGATTGGGCTATACGAGCTGGGTTGCGCAAGGTGGAGACTGGGGGGCAGGCGTCACGACATGGATGGCCAAGCAGCATGTGGAGGGACTGAAGGCGATCCACCTGAACCTTCCCATTCTGTTTCCGCCGCCGGTCGAAGGGGAACCGACCGCCGAAGAAAAGGTTGCGCTCGCCAGAGGCGCAGCGTTCGCCAACAACGGCATGGGATATTCGAGGCTCCAGTCCACGAGGCCGCAGACGATCGGCTACAGTCTTTCGGATTCGCCGGCCGGTCAAGCTGCGTGGATCTACGAGAAGTTCGCCCAATGGTCGGACACCGACAACGAGCCGGAACGAGAGCTGTCGCGCGACGAGATGCTCGATAACATCACGCTGTATTGGCTGACCAATACAGGAGCGTCCTCCGCGCGCCTGTACTTTGAAAGCTTCGGGACGGACTTTTCGCGGCAGCTACTCGATATCCCCGTCGGCGTGTCCGTCTTTCCCGGCGAGATCTCCCGACCACCGAGAATCTGGGGCGAGCGCACCTACTCGAAGCTCTTCTACTGGAACGAAGTCGCGAAAGGCGGGCATTTTGCCGCCTTCGAGCAGCCGGAACTCTTCGTCGCCGAGTTGCGCGCTTGCTTCAGCCGGATGCGCTGAATCCGGCAATGCCGGTCATGGCGTCGGCCGCTCGAGCCCCTTCGTGTGCAGCACCGCGGTCGCCTCGGCAGACATCAGAAGGCGGATCAGCGCCTTCGCCCCGTCCGGATCCTCTGTATAGGTGGCAATGCCAGCCGTATAGACCGTGTCGTGCTGCAGTTCCGGCGGCAGCAAGCCAGCCAGGCGGACGCCCGGGACGCCGACGATATTGGGCACGGTGATGACGGTCGCATCGGCCGTGCCGCCCGCGACCGCAGCGACCACGTCGCCGCCCTGCACGGGCACGAGATGCGACCTGACCGTGTCCGCGACGCCCAGCCGGCCGAGCAGGTCGATGAGATAAGCGCCGCTCGCGCTCCCGGGCGACCAGGACAGCGAATGGATGCTCATCAACGCCCGCCTGAACGAGTCGACAGTCCCGATGTCGGGCGCAGGCGCGTCCGCGCGCACCGCCATGCCGACCGTGGCTTTCGCAATGTCGGCGCGTGTGCTCGATACGATTCGGCCCGCACGAATCAGATCGTCGATCTGATCGGGCAGCAGGATCGCGACATCGAATGCCTCCCGCGCCTCGATCCGCCGCTTCAGCGTCGCCGCGTTGTCGAACGTGGCTGCAAGATGACGGCCGGTCTGCCGCTCGAACTCGGGCGCGATTTCCGCAAGCGTCGACTTCAGCGTGGGCGTGCTGAAGACCTTGAGGTCGTCCGCGCGCGCCACGCCGAGCCCGATGAGCGCCAGGAACGCAATGAGGCAGATATTCACCAGCACGGGAATGATCATCGCCGTCTCCTCTCGCGTTCGCTTGCCGCTGCGGCTTGCAGGCTCGCAAGGCCGTCCCGAGTACCATCCTAGGTTGCCGTTTGATAAACAGATAATTTCAAATTACGATGGCGTGATCACGAAATCGAATAGGCCCGGACATGGACGGCGACCGACTCCGACGACGGCTGAAACTGCGCGACCTCGACACGCTGATGACGGTCGTCAACGCGGGCGGAATGCGCAAGGCAGCCGAGCAGCTTCACATGTCGCAGCCGGCCGTATCGAAAGCGATAGCGGACCTGGAGAACGCGCTTGGCGTACGTCTGCTGGATCGCAGCCGGCATGGCGTCGAGCCGACCGTATTCGGGCAGGCGCTCCTCAAGCGCGGCACCGTGATCTTCGACGAGTTGCTGCGTGGCGCGGCCGAGATCGAGTTTCTGTCGGATCCCGAAGGCGGTGAGCTCAGCATCGGATGCGTGGAGACGATCACCGCCGGGCTGGCCGCAGCCATCATCGACGAAATGTCGCATCGACATCCACGCCTGATTTTCTCGGTCGCATCGGGCGACGCCCCCGTGCTGCAGACTCACTTCCTGCGCGAACGAATCTGCGAGCTGGTGATTGCGAGGCCATTCGCTGCGGCACCCGATCCGGACATGCAAGGCGAATCGCTGTTTCACGAGCAGATGCGGATCGTCGTGTCGAACCGTAGCGAATGGGCCAGGACACGGCGCCGGGTCACGCTCGTCGATCTTGTCGACGCGCCATGGATCCTGTCGCCGAACGAGGTCGCGCCGCATTCGCCGATCGTTGAAGCGTTCCGCGCGATCGGTGCGGATCCGCCGAGCGCGCGCACGCTGACCGGATCGCTGAATCTGCGTCGCACGTTGCTCCGCACCGGGCGTTTCGTGACGGTCATGCCGCATTCGCTGCTGCGTTTCGGTCCCGATCAGGAATGGATCAAGGTGCTGCCGATCGACCTGCCGACCTGGACTGTCCCGACGATGCTGATCACGCTGAGGAACCGGACGCTGAGCCCGGTTGCCGAGCGCTTCGCCGAGCACGCGCGCATGCTGGCCAGATCGCTGTCGGCAGGTTGATCCCGGATCGGTCGTTGAACAGGGGATCCCTGGCCGCGCGGGGACGACAATGAACCGAGCGAGGCCAGGGCTGGCGCCGAATGCCTAACCCCCGGACTTCAACTGCGTCCACAGCCTGCTTTCCAGCCGCTTGATCGTCGCCGGCAGCGGCTTGAGCAGGAACAGCGTTTTCAGTACCGGCTCAGGCGGATACACGGTCGGATCGTTCAGGATCTCGGGGCGCACGAACTTGCGCGCGGCCTCATCGGCATTGGGATAGAACACCTCGTTGGTGATGGCCGCATGCACTTCGGGGCGCTCGATATAGTTGATCCACGCGAGCGCGGCCTGCGGGTGCGGCGCATCTTTCGGGATCGCCATCATGTCGAACCACACCGGCGCGCCACCGGCCGGAATGAAGTATTTGATCTCGTAGCGCTTGTTGGCTTCGCGTGCGCGATGGCTCGCCATCGACACATCGCCCGACCAGCTCAGCGCAAAGCAGATGTCGTCGCCGGCGAGATCGTTGATGTAGGTGGTCGCGTTGAATTGCGTGATGTAGGGGCGAATCTTCTTCAGCACGTCATAGGCGGCCTGGTAGTCGGCCGGATTCTCGCTGTTCGGGTCCTTGCCGATGTAGTGCAGCGTGACGGCGAACACGTCGGACGGCGCATCGAGCACGGAGACGCCGCACGTCTTCAGCTTGCTCAGATATTCGGGCTTGAAGAGGATGTCCCAGTTATCGAGCGGCGCATCGTTGCCGAGAACCTTCTTCACGCGCGTGACGTTGTAGCCGAGTCCTGTGGTGCCCCATGCCCACGGTACCGCGTATTGATTGCCGGGGTCCGCGTTCGCGACGAGCTTCAGCAGATTGCGGTCCAGGTTCGCGAGGTTCGGCAGCTTCGATTTTTCGAGCTTCTGGTAGATGCCCGCTTCGATCTGCTTCGCGAGAAAGTTCGAGGTCGGCACCACGACGTCGTAGCCGGTCGACCCGGTCAGCAGTTTCGCCTGCAAGGTTTCGTCGCCGTCGTACACGTCATAGCGAACGTGAATTCCGGATTCCTTTTCAAAATTCGGGACGGTGTCTTTCGCAATGTAGTCGGCCCAGTTGTACAGGTTGAGCTGCTTGTCTTCGGCATGCGCGCTTGCGCCGAACGCACAGAGCAGCGCCGCCAGCATCGGCTTCATGATCGGGTGGGACATGATGGTCTTCCGGAAAGGGTTCGATAAAGCGTTTGGCCGTCTTACATGCGCTGATGGCGCTGCAGCTTCTGATTGCGCATCAGGCACAGCATGTCGACGGCGAGATGAGCGGCGGCGAGTGCGGTCACGCCGCTGATGTCGTAAGGCGGCGACACTTCCACCACGTCCGCACCGACCAGGTTGACGGGGCCCAGCGCGCGCACGATTTCGAGCGCCTGCGCCGAACTGAGACCGCCTGCGACCGGTGTGCCCGTGCCAGGCGCGAAGGCCGGATCGAGGCAGTCGATGTCGAAAGTCAGGTAGGCCGGCGCATCGCCCACGATTGCCAGCACTTCGGCGATGGTCGCCTGCGTGCCGTTGCGATGCACCCACGGCGCATCCAGAACGCGCACGCCCATGAAGTCCTCGTTCCATGTCCGAATGCCGATCTGCACCGAACGTGCGGGATCGATGAGTCCGTCGCGGATCGCCTTGTAGAACATCGTGCCGTGATTCAGCGAATCGGGGTTGTCGTCCCGCCAGGTGTCGGAATGCGCGTCGAAGTGGATCAGGCTCAGCGGCTTGCCGTACTTTTCCGCGTGCGCGACGAGCAGCGGGTAGGTGATGTAGTGGTCGCCGCCCATCGTCAGCATGCGTGTGCCGGTTGCCAGAATGCCGCGCGCGTGGGCGACGATCGCGTCGCGAATGCCGAGCGGATTGTGGGCGTCGAACCAGCAGTCGCCGTAGTCGACCACATTCAGGTGATCGAACGGGTCGATGCCCCACGGATACGCACCCAGCTCGGACACCATCACCGACGCGGCCCGCATGCCTGCCGGGCCGAAACGGGTGCCGGGGCGGAAGGTCGTGGCGAGGTCGAGCGGAATGCCGGATACGGCGACGTCGACGCCGTCGAGATCGCGCGTGTACGGCCGGCGCATGAAGGACAGCACGCCGGCGTAGGTCGGCGGCGACGGTTGCCCGTCGATGCCCGCCGCGGCGGTTCGTGTGAGATGGGAGGGCGCAAGATTCACGGTCATACGGATCGTTCCAGGCAGTTTTGGTGGGCGCCGTCACACAAATATTTCTCATGTCTGCTCAAGCGGCAGCGCGTGGATGGGTGACGGCTGGCTGTATCATTGCGGGTAAGAATTCCGGCGAATAGCGAAGTATCTTGCTGGAAGTATCGATATTTCTAATATCTCCCGGTCAGCATTCCATGCGCAGACTTCCCCCGTTGCAGGCCTTGCTCGCGTTCGACGCTGCTGCGCGGCTCGGCAGCTTCACGCGCGCGGCGCAAGAGCTCGCACTCACGCAATCGGCGATCAGCCATCAGATCCTGCAACTCGAGGAATGGACCGGGCAGCCGCTGTTTCGGCGGATCGGCCGCGGTGTCGCGTTGACCGCCGCCGGCACGCTGTATGCGCAGACCGTGACTTCGGCGCTGGCCACGCTCGCCGACGGCCGCGACCGTATCGAGCCGTATGGCAATCCCGATTCGGTCATCGTCGTTTGCGCGCCGGAGTTCGCATCGGGCTGGCTGATGCCGCGCATGCGGGCGTTTTCGGACGCGTTGCCGAACATCGAGTTCTGGCTCGTGACCGGCGAAAAGGTCAACGAGATCGATCGTGTCGATGTCGATCTCGTCGTTGCGCCGACGGAAATCCGCACGCCCGACGTGGTGTGCGAGCCGTTGCTCGACGACGATGCAGTCGCCATCTGCGGGCCGGCGACCGCGCGGCGTTTGGGCTCGGCGCCGTTCCCCGACGTGTTGACGCAAGCGCCGTTGCTGGTTCATGAGGCGCAACCGGACTGGGCGCCCTGGCTGCCGGAATTGAGGCGAGGCGGCTTGCCGATACGGCGTGCGATGACGGTCAGCGATCCGCGCTTCGTGGTCGCTGCGGCCGAGCAGGAAGTCGGGATTGCGATGGTGTCGCGCCTCACGGCCGGCGAAGCATTGACGAGCGGGCGCGTCGAAGTCTTGCCGCAGGTGCCGGGATTCGCGCTCGCGCCGCTGTGGTTGATGCGCTCGGCGCAGCCGGCGCGCTCCGCTGCGGTGGATGCGGTTTATGAGTGGATGATCGCGCTTTGCAGGAACGGGGGATGACGGCAAAGCGGTCCGGCGCAGCCGTGCCGAAAGCCAACGACGAATCGCGGATGCTGGTTGCGCGCCGAGCCGTCGAACTACGCGCCGCCGCGCCGGATCCCGCGTCGCGCCAACGCGGGGCGCGAATAGTCAGATTCGACTGTCGAGATCCGAAGTGCGATCCACTCCACCGCGTCACGCGCCAGCCGTTCCCGACCGCCTGAACCGGCTCGGCGCCATTCCCGTCCACCGCACGAACGCGCGCCGGAATGCTTCCTCGCCGCCAAACCCGAGATGCGCGGCAATCCGCGCGATCGGCCAGTCCGTCTCGCGCAGGCATCGCCGCGCGGCATCGGTCAGGCACTGCTCGCGCAATACCTGATACCCCGTGCCTTCTGCGATCAACCGGCGCCGCAACGTCGCGTCGCTGACGCCGAGCCATCCGGCCAGTTCCGGCAGTGCAGGCAGCGCCTGCTCGCGTGCGAGTGCCGCGTCAAGCGCGCCGCGCACCCGCTGAGCCCACGACATCGCGGCAGGCGCCGCATCGATCAGACGAAACGGAAAGTCGACGAGGAACGCGTCCAGCTCCGCCGGCTGCCGGATCACGCGGCACGCGAGTTGCGCGGCATCGAACCCGAATCCATAAGTCTTCCCGCCAACCGCGACCGGCGCGTTGAACAGCCCGAGCAACGGCACCGCATCGTCGCGGTGCGGATGAGCGAGCCAGACCTCGCTTAGCCGCACCGGCTGCCCGATCAGCCAGCCGAACAGTTGCAGGTAGCAGAACAACCCTGTCAGATCGACGAGACAGGCGGCCGGGCTACGCGTGCGGCGCAGCGAATCCATGTCGAACGACGCGATCCCGCCGCGCATCGTCAGCGTCAGCGCGCCCGCGCGCGGCAGCAGCATCTCGCAGAACTCGCCGGCGCAGCGGATCGCGTTCGCGAGCGTGCGGCAGCTCAACAGGCAGCGGCACATCAGGTCGACCTCGCGCTTGCGCATCGGCGGGTGGCCGTCGCCGCGTGCGACTTGCGCCTCGAGCCGCTCGATCGCGTCGCGGTACAGCGCGACGAAACCGGCGGGCGTCATCCCGCGCGCATCCGGCATCGCGTCAGGCGCATGCGGTGCCGCGCCGCTGCGCGTCAGTTCGTCCAGCAGCCGCGCGCCGAGGCCGGGCAGGAGCCGGCTCCTCGTCGGCAAGGTCAGTTCTCTCATGCGATTCCCGATGCGCACGCCGCCGCAGATCCGGAGCCGCGCCTGTTTTGATCGCCGCGATGGCGGTCGTTGAGCGGACCGGTAGGGGTGGGCCCGCCGGCATCACGCAAGAATCGTATCCACGGCTGACGCCCGTAGCCTCGCACGAACGGCGTAGTCGCGGCCGAATGCCGGCACGGCTTACCGCGATCCCGGCGACGGAAGCGTCAACAAGACCAAACGCAGCGAAAGCAGCGAAAGCAGCGAAAGCAGCGAAAGCAGCGAAAGCAGCGAAACGTAACGAACGCCCCCGGAAAACACACGAATGATCCAGATCCTCGATGAAATCACGCTTGCGCCCGAGCGCATACCGGAAGTGCTTGCGCTGCTGCGCGAGCGCTACCTGCCGAGCCACGCCGCACGCGGGCTGACGCCGCTCGGCCGCTGGGTGTCGCCGCCGGTTTCGATAGCCGGACAGGCCGGCACGCTGTGGCTGTCGTGGCAGGTCGCGGACGCGCCGGCCTACTACCGGCTGCGCGCGTTGACGAACGCCGACGTGGTCGCGTTCTGGGCCGGCGTCGATGCGATCTGCGACGCACGGCGCCGCCACGTGATGACCGACGCCGACGCGCCGCTGCCGTTCGTGCCGGAGGCCGGCCATGCGGCATGACACGGCTCAGGTATTCGTCGCGGCGGACGCCGACGTCCACGCGCTCGAACGCGCGCTGCACGACCGTGCAAACGGGCTGCGCGGCGTGCGTCGCGTGCATCTGTCGCGCAACCTCGATGGCAGCTGGGGCGCGGGCGGCTACACGCTCGACCTGCTCCGCGAAGACGACGCGCAGGACCTTGAACCGGCATTCGCCGATCTCGCCGCGCTGCACGGCATTGCGCGCATCGACGCCGCCGCATGCCGCGCGCTCGGCGGCGGCGTGCGCGAGCCGGGCCTGCGCGACGGCGTCTGGCGCACGTTGATGCTGCGCACGCGCGCACCGGCCACCGGCGCACAGGTCGAGTCGCTCGAGCGCGACCTGTTGCGGATGCCGGCGTGCATGCCGGGCATCCGCAACTGGCGCCTGAGCCGGGTCGCCGCGCCCGGCGGATGGACGCACGCATGGCACCAGGAGTTCGCGCGCGCCGACGACCTGCTCGGCGAATACCTGCTGCATCCGTTCCACTGGGGCTGGGTCGATCGCTGGTTCGACGCCGAGCATCCCGACTGGACGGTCGACGCGATCTCGCATGCGTTCTGCCCGCTGACGTCGAGCCTGCTTGCCGACGCCGATCCGACGAACGCATGGCGCGAATCATCAGACGATTAAACGGACCCCGAAACAGACAACAGAAGGAGACATCACGATGCGAGCCATGCTGATCGACCGTGTCGGTCATTCGGATGCGTTGCGACTGGCCGACGTGCCGACACCGGAACCGGGCCCCGGCGACGTACTGATCCGCGTCGCGTACGCGGGCGTCAACCCGGCCGACTGGAAATGCCGGGAAGGCTACCTCGGCGCGTTCGTGCAGTACACGTTCCCGTTCGTGATCGGCTTCGACGTCGCGGGCGTCGTCGAAGCGGTCGGCGCGGGTGTCGACGGCTTCGCGCCCGGCATGCGCGTATTCGCGCAGACGGACGTCGGCGCGGGGAAGTGGGGCGCGTATGCGGAATACGCTGCCGTGCGCCACGACTCGGTCGTGCGCATGCCCGACACGCTCGGCTTCGCGGAAGCGGCGACGGTGCCGACCCCGGCGCTCGCCGCGTGGGCCGGCCTGTTCGACGACGGCGGGCTGCAGCCCGGCCAGAAGGTGCTGATCCACGGCGGCGCGGGCGCGGTGGGCACGTTCGCGATCCAGCTCGCGGCCCGCGCGGGCGCCGAGGTGGCCGCGACCTGCCGCGCGGCGAACCGTGCGACCGTCGAATCGCTCGGCTGCGCGCACAGCATCGACTACCGCGCGCAGGACGTGCACGACGCCGTACGCACGTGGGCGCCCGGCGGCGTCGATCTCGTGCTCGACGCGGTCGGCAACGGCACGCTGCCGCGCGCGCTCGACCTGCTGGCGGCGGGCGGAACGCTCGCCAACATCATGACGCTCGCCGCCGACGATGCCGCGCGGCTCGCCGCGATCGTTGCGGAAGCGGACCGGCGCGGGCTGCGCACCGCGATGACCTACAGCCGCATGCCGAGCGGCGAGCGGCTCGGCAAGATCGCCACGCACCTCGCGGATGGGCGCCTGCGCGTACCGCGCTTCGAACGCCTGCCGCTCGCCCAGGCGGCGCGGGCGCTGGACCTCGTTCAATCGGGCGACGCGAAAACCAAGCTGGTGCTGCATGTTGCGGATATCGCCGGCTGATCGGATCGAACCGAACGAATCGAACCCGTTCCGTCGATGCACACAAGGAGACAAGGAGAAAAGATGACCGACACCCGAACCCCGTCACTCGCGGGCAAAGCCGCGCTCGTCACCGGCGCGAGCCGCGGCATCGGCCGCGCGATCGCGCAGCGCCTCGCGTCCGACGGCGCGACCGTCGTCGTGACTGCGCGCAGCCTCACGCAATCGGCGAGCGTCGCCGGCACGCTCGCCGAAACCGTCGCGCTGATCGAGCAGGCGGGCGGCCGCGCAATTCCGCTCGCGGCCGACCTGTCGAACGCAGCCGAGCGCGACGCGCTCGTCGCGCGCGCGGCCGGCGCCGCCGGCGGACTCGACATCCTCGTCAACAACGCAGGCGTGGCCGACTACGAACGCGTCGAGACGATGCCGATGGCGATGTTCGACACGACGATCGAGCACTACCTGCGGATCCCGTTCGCGCTCGCGCAGGCGGCGATTCCGCTGATGCGCGCGCGCGGCGCGGGCTGGATCGTGAACGTCGGGTCCGTCACCGCGCTGCCGCCGCTGCGGCCGTTCGACGACTTCTCGCGCGCGGGCGGCGCGACCGTTTATGCGGCGGTCAAGGCCGCGCTGTCGCGCTTCACGCAAGGGCTCGCGGCCGAGCTCGAACCGGACGGCATCGCGGTGAACCTCGTCGCGCCGAGCACCGCGATCCGCACGCCTGGCGCGGCGCGCTACATCCCGGAAGGCTATCCGACCGAAGACGTCGCGTACCTGGCCGAAACGGCGCTCGCGCTGTGCCGGCTGCCCGCATGCGAGCGCACCGGCGTGATCGCGCACAGCCTGCACTTCCCGGTCGCACACGAACTCGCGGTGCGTTCGCTCGACGGCCGCACGCCGCTGCCGCCGCCCGCGATTCCCGCGTACGCGCATCCGCACATCAACCCCGAGGGAATCTGACCATGACGGCATCGCTTCGCTTCGACGGCGGCACCGCCGTGATCACCGGCGCGGCCAGCGGCATCGGCAGCGGGCTCGCGCGCCACGCGGCCGCGCTCGGCATGCGCGTCGTGCTCGCCGACCTCGACCCGGCCAGGCTCGACGCGTTCGCCGCGACGCTCGACACCGACGTGCTGTGCGTGCCGACCGACGTCAGCCGGCCGGACGCCGTCGACGCGCTCGCGGACGCCGCGTGGCGGCGTTTCGGCGGCGTCGACCTGCTGTTCAACAACGCGGGCGTGATGGCCACCGGCTTCAGCTGGGAAATCACGCCGGAACGGTTCGAACAGAGCTTCGCGGTCAACGTGCACGGCGTGCTGAACGGCATCCGCAGCTTCGTGCCGCGCATGCTCGCGCGCAACATGCCGGCACGCATCGTGAACACGGCGTCGGTCGGCGGGTTCCTGCCGAGCCCGCTGATGTCGCCTTATTCGGCGACCAAGTTCGCGGTGGTCGCGCTGACCGAATCGCTGTACGGGGAACTGAAGATGCTCGGGTCGCTGGTGGGCGTGTCGCTGCTCGCGCCGGGGCCCGTGCAGACCGGGATCTTCAACGATCCGTTCGGCGACGCGCACGATCGCCCGGCGGTGCGCGGGTTCGTCGACGCGATGCGCGGGATGCTGAATGCGCACGGGCTCACGCCCGACCAGTTCGCCGAGCGTGCGTTCGAAGGGATCCGCGAAGGGCGCTACTGGCTGATTCCGCAGCCGGAGACGATCGACGGCGCGCTGCAGCGGCGCACCGATGACATTCTGGCCGCGCGCGATCCGTCGCTGCCGTCGTTCTGACCGAGTGGCGTGCGCGCACATGCGCAGCCACACGCCCGCGGGGTGCAATCCTGCGCCCCGCGGGAGCGTCGCTTCATCTGTGCATCGACCCGCGCACCGGCCATCCGGCGAATGCGGCCGGCGAGATCGCCACTTACATCTTCATGCCCGAAGAATGCTGTCTTCCGCTCGGGTCGCCGCCGCGATCGGGCGGCGTATTGTTCTGATCAATCTTCGCGAGAATGAACCCGCCAGCCGACGGCAGCGTGCCGGGCATGCGCAGCGCCGTTTGTGCGCCGGCGGCGTGCGGCGACGCGGGGGCCGTGGAACCTGAGAACGGCGCGCCCGATTGAGCGAACGCCGAAAGGGAAACGGCCGCAAGGACGGCCGCGATCGCGTGCTTGTTCATGGCGACTCCTTTCGCGACAACACTGCGTGAGACAACTCATTCAGTCTAGTTCGCAAAACTTAACGCCACGTGAAGGTATGCCGTTTCGCACATGACGGCATATTTGATCTCGGCCGGGCATGGGTGATGCTGCGCGCATCGAAACCACGGCATCCAGCTAGCCGCGATGCCGCGCCTGACCCGCCGCATCGCGTCAGCCGGTGACAACGTGCGCGATCCGCAGCGAACGTCCGCGATCTGTCGGTCGGTCGAAGGACGCCGGACGGCGCCCCATCCGGCATACATTGCCTTCACGCTCCACCGTCCCGTCGGCACGATGCCGATCGTGTTCTGCCCGTCGAAAGAAGCCGGCGGACGCCGAACTGTGCACGGCCCGGCGCGCGGCGTCAGCCACGCACGGCTTTCACGACGTACTGGCTCGTCGGCACGACGTCGATCTTGTCGAAGTCGATGAAGCGCGCGCAGCTGTCCATCATCTCGGCGACGTTGCGCTGGAACTTTTCTTCGTCGCCGACCGCGTCGAAGAACGCATGCGGATCCGTCATCGCGGCGGCCGGGAAGCATTCCTCGACGATGGCGTCGTAACCGGGCGCCGCATGCGTGAGCGCGCGCACGACGACGTTCTGCACGTACTGGAAGTTGTCCTGCGTGTCGATCGCGACGCGCGTGTGATGGTTGTGCCACACGTCGAGCCACGCTTCGTGCGTGAGGCGCGGCGGCCGCTTCAGGAACGCGAGCTGGGAAAACCCGCTGGTGCGCTCGCCGGGCCGCGCCGGAAAGCGCGTGTTCGGAATCGGCTGCGACTCGGTGACGAGATACGCGGCCATGTGCGGGGCGACCGCGCGCACCGCGTCGTCGAACAGCTGGCGGAACATCGGGTTCGCGCTGTCGATCCACACGGCCGCGATCCCGTCGATGCCCGGATGCGTGTTGACCTGCTTCAGCGCGGCGGCAGGCGCGACGTCCGCGTCGGCGACGTTGACCTGCACGCCGTGTGCACCGAGCGACAGCAGCTTGTCCGCGAGCTGCGCGCGCACCGTGCGGCTCCATTGATCGGGCGTGGCTTGCGCGTCGCGCCACAACACGTAGATGACTTTCTCCATTGCTCGGGCTCCAGGTTGGCCAGGTTGGGAATGATGGGGCAGCGGACGGCCACGGCAGCCGTGCCGCCGCATTCAGTGCGCGATGTCCTGCTGCGCGTCGGGCGCGAAGCGGTTCGCGGTCAGCGTGAACGACGGCGGGATCGGCGAGGTCACGCTCTCGAACAGCCGGTCGTGACGCGTCGCATGGATGCGCCACATGCCGTCCTGCTTCACGTAGTCGTCGTCGTAGAACGCGGTGCCGTGCAGCAGCCAGTCGTCGTCGAGGTTGATCGCGTGATCTTCAAGAAACCACACGCCGTGTGCGCGATCGGGCGCGACGAGCGTCAGCTCCGGGTGATGGCCGTGATGCATCGTCAGGAACGTCGGCTTGCCGATCAGCGCCTGCAGGCTCGATACGAACGCGTCGCGGCCGTCGTATGCGTACTTGCCGCCGTACAGGCGCGCCGTGCAGTCCGCCGTCAGGCATTGCGCGAGCAACGCCCAGTCGTGCGTGTCGACCGCGCGGAAGTACCGGTATTTCAGCTGACGGATCTGCTCGAATTCGTGGAGCGTCCGGGTCGTGTCGTCCATCGCCGCGCCTCGTGGTGGTGTCGACGGATGGTAGGAACGAAGGCCGCCGCATCACATCGTCTGATTGGATGATCGGGGCCGGCGAGGCGCGGCCGGCGAGGTGGGGCCGCCGAGGTGCGGCCGCCGAGGTGGGACCGGAGAGGTTGGGGTGCGCAGGCATGGGCGGCGAGATGGAGCCGGCGAGCGGCAACCGTTTCATCCGAACGGGTGATGGCCGCCCGGCACGGCGCCTGTACCTTGGCATCGACGCACCGCACTGGCCTGCGTCCACACCAAGGAGACGGCATGACGCCCATCGAACAACTGGAGACGCGGCTGCGCAGGCTCGAGGACGCCGACGCGATCCGCCGCCTGAAGGCGCGCTACTTCACGAGTTGCGACCGGAAAGACCCGCAGGGGATGCGTGACTGCTTCGCGCCCGGCACCGTGCACATCGACTACGGCCGGATCGGCGTGTTCGAGCATCGCGACGCGCTCGTCGACGTGTTCGAGCGGCTCGGCTGCCATCCGCACATCGTCGAGATGCACCACGGGGTCAACCCGGACATCACGGTGCTCGACGACACGCATGCGCGCGGCACATGGGGCCTGCATTACCAGATGATCGACACGAACGCGCACACGCTCACGCAGCTCGGCGCGTACTACGACGACGAATACCGGAAGGTCGACGGCGAATGGAAGATCGCCGCGACGCGCTGCGTCGTGACGTCGACGCTGTCCGCGCGCTACGACGGCGATGCGAAGGGCGTGCTGTTCGCAGGCACGCAGCCGCCGGCTGCCTGATGCCGCGCACTTTGCCGCGCATTACGCATTCCTCATCGACGTTCCGTCGCACCGCATCGAACAGGAGACACCGAACATGACACAGAAGAACGACACGCTCATCGCCGTCGTGACCGGCGCATCGCGCGGCGCGGGCAAGGGCATCGCGCGCGCGCTCGGCGCGGCAGGCGCGACCGTCTACGTGACGGGCCGCTCGCAGCGCGAAGGCGACGCGCCGCTGCCCGGCACGATCCATGAAACCGCGCGCGAGATCGATGCGCTCGGCGGTCGCGGGATCGCGGTGCCGTGCGATCACACGGACGACGCACAGGTCAAGGCGCTGTTTGACCGCGTCGAGCGCGAAAGCGGGCGGCTCGACATCCTCGTCAACAACGCGACCTGTCTGCACGACCAGCTGATCCTCCCGGGCCCGTTCTGGGAGAAGTCGCTCGATCTCGTAAACATCCTCGACGTCGGCCTGCGCTCCGCGTACGTCGCGAGCTGGCACGCGGCGCCGCTGATGGCGAAGCGCCGCAGCGGGCTGATCGCGTTCACGTCGTCGTTCGGCGCGAGCTGCTACATGCACGGCGCCGCATATGGCGCACAGAAGGTCGGCGTCGACAAGTTCGCGAAGGACATGGCCGTCGACCTGAAGCCGTTCGACGTCGCGGCCGTGTCGATCTGGATGGGGCCGTTGCGCACCGAGCGCACGACGCGCGTGTGGGAAGAACATCCGGACCTGTACAAGGAATTCTCGCTCGTCGCGGAAAGCCCGGAATTCACGGGCCGCGTGCTTCATGCGATTCATCAGGACCCCGATCGCATGTCGCTGTCGGGCCAGGTGCTGGTCGGCGCGGAAGCGGCGCTCAAGTACGGGATTGCGGATCTCGACGGCAAGCAGCCGCCTTCGTATCGCGACACGCTCGGCGGGCCCGTGCAGGCGCATCCGGCAATCGTCGCGTAATGGCCGGCGAATGGCCAACGAAGGAGCACGCATGGGCATCCTGAAGGACAAGGTCGCGCTCGTCACGGGCGCGGGGCAGGGCGTCGGCCAGGGCGTCGCGTACGCACTCGCGGCCGAAGGCGCGCGGGTCGCGGTGGTCGGCCGCACGCGCGACAAGCTGCTCGCGACATGCGAAGCGATTCGCGCGCGCGGCGGCGTCGCGGAGCCGTTCGTCTGCGACGTGATGGACGCCGGCCAGATCGCGAACTGCGTCGAAGACGTCGTCGCCTGCTACGGCGGCGTGCAGATTCTGATCAACAACGCGCAGGTCGTGCCGCTCGGCCGCCTGCTCGACGTGACCGACGATGCGTTCGTCGCGGGGCTCGAATCGGGCCCGATCGCGACGCTGCGGATGATGCGCGCGTGCCACCCGCACCTGAAGGGCGACGGCGTGGTCGTCAATTTCGCGTCGTCGGCCGCGGTGCGCTGGGATGCGTCCGGCTACGGCGCGTATGCAGCGACCAAGGAGGCGATCCGTGCGCTGACGCGCGCGGCCGCATGCGAATGGGGCGCGGACGGCATTCGCGTGAACGCGGTCGCGCCGCATGCGCTGTCGCCGGGGCTGAAGGGCTGGGTCGACGCGAATCCGCAGGAAGCGGCCGCGTTTTTCCGGACGATACCGCTCGGCCGCGTCGGCGACTGCGAACAGGACATCGGCCGCGCGATCGTGTTTCTTGCGAGCCGCGATGCCGCGTACCTGACCGGCGCGACGCTGCCGCTCGACGGCGGGCAGGCGTATTGGGGGTAAAGGCCCGCGGCATCGGCCGCGTGGCGATCAACGTACGGGTTCGCGCGTCCCTGCGCGCGATGCCGGCGAATCGAAAAGAGGAAAACATGGCTCGACTGCAAGGAAAGGTAGCAATCGTCACCGGCGGCGCACGCGGGATGGGCGCGGCGACGTGCCGGCTGTTCGTTGAGGAGGGGGCACACGTCGTGATCGCCGATGTGCTCGAAGCGGAGGGCGAAGCGCTCGCGCGCGAGCTCGGCGACGCTGCGCGCTTCATGCGGCTCGACGTCGCCGACGAAGCGAACTGGGAACGCGTCGCCGCTGCGACGGCCGAGCAGTTCGGCCGCGTCGACGTGCTCGTCAACAACGCGGCGGTGCTGATGTTCGGCGGCATCACCGAACTGTCGAAGCGCGATTTCGAACGCGCGGTGTCGATCAACCTGGTCGGCACATTCGTCGGCATCCGCACGGTCGCGCCGCGAATGATCGCGCAGAAGCGCGGCTCGATCGTCAACATCTCGTCGGTGGACGGGCTGCGCGGCGTCAATGCGCTCGCCGCGTACGTGTCGAGCAAATGGGGCGTGCGCGGGCTCACGAAGGTTGCGGCACTCGAACTCGGCCACCAGGGCGTGCGCGTGAACTCGATCCATCCTGGCGGCGTGAACACCGTGATGTCGAACCCGAGCGGCGCACCGCTCGACGAAGTCAACAAGCACTACACGCACGTGCCGCTGCAGCGTGTCGGGCTGCCTGAAGAAATCGCGCGCGCGACGCTGTTCCTCGCGAGCGACGAAGCGTCGTACTGCAATGGTGCGGAACTGGCGGTCGACGGCGGGATGGCCGCGGGCGCGTATTACCCCGGATTGCCGGGCGCGCCGTTTTGACGGCCGGCGCAAACACCAACAGTCCGCATCGGATCACTAATCCCAATAATTGACAATGAAAGTCATTCTCAATACCGTGTGCCGTGCTTTGACAGGCTTTGTTCCATGCAATGCAGGATTGGTCGTGCTGACTCACGGCCGCTGACGGATCCGATTCTTCGATAGCCCAACCGAACGAAACCATGCAACAGTTCACGCGACACTCTCTTAACGACTGCATCGGGTTGTTGGGATCTGTTGTACTTTGCTGCAGTGGATTGCTCATGGCGTTCGGTTGGCTGGTCGATCGCGAGTCGTTACTGAGCCGCGTCGGCGGAATTGCGCTCGCCGTGTTGTTTTTCCGGGTTGCTTGGATACATGGCAAGAAGCTGACGAGTCGGCTGTCGAATGCCTCGGACTCTCAACGCTAGTCAAAAAATCTTCGATTACCGTTCCGCGCATGCAAGAACGCGATGTTGTGCGCGCAACCTAATTCAGGGTTTGCCGCAGTAGCGAAAACGCTGATTCGTGTGAAGGCTCGACGCAATCGGCGCGCGCATACGCGCGGTGTCGTCCTTGCCGCATCCGCGAAACCCTTGCGGGGCGGCCATTTGCACGATTGGGGCGCTACGGCGGCCACGATCTGTCAGCAAAAGTGACGCACCGGCAATCCGCATGCCTGCTCGCCGTCACACTTGTTTCTTGTTGCAACGCAACGCCGGCGCAGATTTGGCAATGGTATGCTGGCCATCATGTAGTTGGTACGTCAGGTTGCATGCATGGCGAAACACGCGTTCGCATACTCTAACGAGACACACATTCCTCTCGCCCGCATCACGGCTCCGACACGCGCGCCGCTCGCGCGTCACGTCCTGCGCGCGGTCTCCGCTGCGACCTGTCTCCCGATCAGCTTACCCATCTCGCGGGCCCGGCCCGCTCCCCCCATCCCCGCCCAATAAAACTGGAGACATCCACATGCAGCCAAATACCACGGCCGAAGCAGCACACGGCCAGCAGATCGCTCCGCCGGCTTTCGTCAAGCACCGCGGGCTGATCGACTGGGTGAAGCGCATCGCCGAACTCACCGAACCCGACCGCATCGTGTGGTGCGACGGGTCGCAAGCCGAATACGACGCGCTGTGCCAGGCGATGGTCGAGCAGGGGACGCTGAAGCGCCTCGATCCGGTGAAGCGTCCCAATTCGTATCTCGCGCAGTCCGATCCGTCGGACGTCGCGCGCGTCGAGGACCGCACGTTCATCTGCTCCGCGTCGCGCGACGACGTCGGACCGACCAACAACTGGATCGCGCCGGACGAAATGCGCGCAACGCTCGACGGGCTGTTCCGCGGCTCGATGCGCGGCCGCACGCTGTACGTCGTGCCGTTCTCGATGGGCCCGCTCGGCTCGCCGATCGCGCACGTCGGCGTCGAGCTGTCCGACAGCCCATACGTCGCGGTGAACATGCGGATCATGACGCGCATGGGCCGCGACGTGTACGACGTGCTCGGCGAAGACGGCCCGTTCGTGCCGTGCGTGCACAGCGTCGGCCATCCGCTCGAAGCCGGCCAGCAGGACGTGCCGTGGCCGTGCAACCCGGTCAAGTACATCGTGCATTTCCCGGAAACGCGCGAGATCTGGAGCTTCGGCTCCGGCTACGGCGGCAACGCGCTGCTCGGCAAGAAGTGCTTCGCGCTGCGCATCGCATCGACGATGGGCCGCGACCAGGGCTGGCTCGCCGAGCACATGCTGATCCTCGGCGTGACGTCGCCGGCCGGCAAGAAGTATCACGTCGCGGCGGCGTTCCCGTCCGCATGCGGCAAGACCAACTTCGCGATGCTGATTCCGCCGAAGGGCTTCGACGGCTGGCAGGTCACGACGATCGGCGACGATATCGCCTGGCTGAAGCCGGGCCGCGACGGGCGCCTGTACGCGATCAATCCGGAGGCGGGCTTCTTCGGCGTCGCTCCGGGCACCGGCGAGAAGACCAACCCGAACGCGATCTCGACGCTGAAGGAAAACGTGATCTTCACGAACGTCGCGCTGACCGAGGACGGCGACGTCTGGTGGGAAGGGCTGACCGACACGCCGCCCGCGAAGCTGACCGACTGGCAGGGCAACCCGTGGACGCCGGAGATCGGCAAGGAAACCGGCCGCAAGGCCGCCCATCCGAACTCGCGCTTCACCGCGCCGGCCGCGCAATGCCCGTCGATCGACGGCGACTGGGAAAACCCGGCCGGCGTGCCGATCGATGCGTTCATCTTCGGCGGCCGCCGTTCGACGACCGTGCCGCTCGTGACCGAAGCGCGCGACTGGGTCGAAGGCGTGTACATGGCTGCGACGATGGGCTCGGAAACGACTGCGGCCGCGGTCGGCCAGCAGGGCATCGTGCGACGCGACCCGTTCGCGATGCTGCCGTTCTGCGGCTACAACATGAGCGATTATTTCGGCCACTGGCTGAAAATGGGCGAGCAGCTCGCTGCAAGCGGCGCCGCGCAACCGAAGATCTACTGCGTGAACTGGTTCCGCAAGGACGCGAACGGCAAGTTCGTGTGGCCGGGCTTCGGCGAGAACATGCGCGTGCTGAAGTGGATGCTCGATCGTCTCGAAGGCAACGGCGGCGGCGGCGAGCACGCGTTCGGCGTGTCGCCCGCGTACGACGACCTGCACTGGGACGGGCTCGATTTCACGCGCGCGCAGTTCGATGCCGTCACGTCGATGGATCACGCCGAATGGCGCGACGAGCTGAAGCTGCATGCGGAGCTGTTCGACACGCTGAAGCTGCGCCTGCCGGCCGAGCTGCTCGATACGATGAAGAAGATCGAGCAACGCGTCGGCGAATGACCGGCCTCTGACCTCACAATAGGCCAAGCGCCGGTTTGCCCGGCGCGCCGTCATCGACACCCCGCGCCGGCCGCCATGCCGGCGCGGGATTTTTTTTGATGCGCGCGGTTCACCGCAGTCATTCACGGCAAGCGACGCGCGCGCACCCGCTCACAGCGCGCGGCAATGCGCGACGACTTCGTCGACCGCGCGCTGCACGTCGCCGCGCCGGTAGCGGAGCACCGCGAGATCGGCGGGGTCCGGTTCGTACGACACCACGTTGCCGCGCCCCGTGTAGATCGCGATGTCCGGCAGCAGCGGATGTTCCTGATCGAGCGACGGCACGTCCTGCGGATGGCCGGCCGCGCGGAAGAACGCAGCGAAATAGTCCGCGAAGCTCAGGTTCTCGTCGCCGACCAGGTACGACTTGCCCGCTTCGCCGCGCTGCAGCGCGCCCCAGATCGCTTCCGACAGCGACTGCGTCGAGATGAAATTGCTGCCGCCCGCCGGCCCGTAGACGGGCAATCCCGCGAGCTTGCCTTCCGCATAGCCCGTGTACGCGGCGAACATCTCGTTGCGCAGCCCCGGCACCGATCCGACGACGAACGGCGCGTTGACGCTGCAGACGGAGAACGACGGCGTCGCCAGTGCACGCACGCGTTCGTCGGCAAGATGGCGCGAGCGCACGTACGGCACCGTGTCGACGAGTTCTGGCGCGACCTGCGGATAGAAGCTGCCGACGAGCACCGCCTTCTTCACGCCCGCGTCGCGCGCGAGCGCGAAGAAGCGCGGCACGGCCTCGATGTTCGCGCGTTCCCAGTGCGCGGCTTCGTCGGTGCCGGGCGGCAAGTGGCGGATATCGTTGCCGGCCGCGAACACGACCGCGTCGTAGCGCGCGAGATCGTCTCGCGTGAAATTGCCCGCGACATAGTCGCGTTGCAGCACGTCGAACGAAGCGAGCGCGCTGCCGGCTGCGGGTGGCTTGCGCGCGGCGAGCGTGATGTCGTTGCGCTGCTCGCGCAGGTAGAGCGCGGCGTGGCCGCCGATGAGGCCAGTACCGCCGATGATCAGGATCTTCATGGTGTCTCCGGTGCGGATGCGTGCGCGCACGACGTCCATGCGCGCGCAACAGGGAAGCGGGCGTGTGCCCGCTCAGAAGTTGAAGCCGTTGCCGGTGACGACCGGCATGTTGGTCCAGAAGCCGTTCGGGTCGCGATACCAGCCGGCCGCCGCGAGCGCGCCGCCGTCGACGTGCAGCGTCGTGCCGGTGACCCACGCGGCGAGCGGACTCGCGAGGAACAGCGCGGCGCCTGCGATGTCGCCCGCCTCGCCGAAGCGGCCGAGCGGAATCCAGCGCGGCATGTGCGCATGGTGCTCGGCGGCGACCATCGCGCTCACGGGCACCTGCGGCGTCTCGGTCGTTTCGGGCGCGATCTGGTTCACGCGAATGCCGGCCGGCCCGAGTTCGAGCGCGAGGCTTTTCGTGAAGCCGGTCAGCGCGGCCTTGAACGATGCGTACACCGCGCAGTTCGGAATCGCGCGGAACCCTTCGATCGACGACACGCTGACGATGCTGCCGCCGGCGCCACGGCGCCGCAGCAGCGGCAGCATCGCGCGCGTGACGACGAACACCTGCCGCAGGTTCACATCGAACAGCCGCGCGATGTCGTCGTCCGTGTAGTCGTCGAACGATTTCGCGATCTGCAGGAAATCGCCGACATTGTTGACGAGCACGTCGAGGCCGCCGAAGCGCGCGTCGATCGTTTTCGCGAACGCGTCGACCTGGTCGCCGCGCGTGACGTCGACGACTTCGACGAGCGCGTCGACGCCCGCCGCCTCCAGCGTGTGCCGCACGTCCTGCGCGCGGGCGGCATCGATTTCCGCGATCGCGACGCGCGCGCCCGCCGCGCCGAACGCTTCCGCGCAGGCGCGGCCGATGCCCGCGCCGCCGCCGGTGATCAGCACGGTCTTGCCGGTCATTGCAATCATCTGGATCAACCTCCGGGAAAAATTCGCACGCGCCGCGTCACAGCGACGAGATCAGTTGAGCGTTGTCGATCCGCAGTTCCGCGCCGTTCACGAAACGCGATTCGTCGGACGCAAGGAACAGCACGAGATTCGCGACGTCCTGCGGATCGCACATCCGCGCCATCGGGTCATGGCCGATGCCGAGCGTCGCCGGGTCGAGATCGGGTACGAGCGCCTGCGTCATCGGCGTCCAGATTCCGTCCGGGTGGATCGAGTTGCAGCGGATCCGGTAGCCGCTGCGCTTGCAGTGCGCGGCGACGCTGCGCGTGAGCGCCGTCACGGCGCCTTTCGAGCCCGTGTATGCGCACATCATCGGCAGGCCGCCGAGCGCGGCGACCGACGACATCATCACGATCGAACCCTGCGTCGTGTTGTGCTTCATCGCGTCGATCGCGTACTTGCAGCCGAGGAAATAGCCGTCCGCATTGGTACGCATCACGCGCTGCCACGTATCGAGGCTCGTCTCCTCGATCGTGCCGACCGGACAGATCGCCGCGTTGTTCACCAGCACGTCGAGCCGGCCGAAGCGCGCGAGCGTCGCCGCGATCGCCTGTTGCCAGCCGTCTTCGTCGGCGATGTCGTGGCGCACGAACAGCGCGGCGTCGCCGATCTCGCGTGCGAGCGCGTGGCCCGCGTCCTCGTTGATGTCGGTGAGCACGACGCGCGCACCTTCAGATGCCAGCAGCAGCGCATCCGCGCGGCCGACGCCGCTCGCCGCGCCGGTGATCAGCGCGACCTTGTTTGCGACTCGATTCATGGTCGAAGAGATTCCTGTGTGTGAAAGGGAACGACGGCTCATGCACGGCCGGGCGCGCGGCCGGCCTTCACCGCGTCGAGCGCGGCCGCGCCGAAGATCTGCGCGATCGTGTCGTCGACGCGCGGGTTCGCGCGCAGCTCGTGGCCGCCGTCGACCGCGAAGCTCTGGCCCGTCACCCAGCCCGATTCCGGCCCCGCGAGGTAGCGCACCGCGTGCGCGATCGCGTCGGGCTCGCCGAGCGTGCGCAGCGGGATCTGGTCGAGAAAGCTGTCGACGAGCGCGCGGTTGTCGAACATCGGTGCGGTCGCTTCGGAGCGCGTGAGCCCCGGGCGCACCGCGTTCACGCGGATCTTCGCGCCGGCCAGTTCCTCGGCCGCCGCGCGGACCAGCGCTTCCAGCGCGGCCTTCGCGGTGCAATAGCCGGCCAGCCAGCGGAAATTGATCCGCGCGGCGGTCGACGAAATGCACACGACCGAGCCGCCGCCGCTGTCCGCGAGCATCGGCGCCGCGTGGCGGATCGCGAGGAACGCGCTCATCACGTTGAGTTCGAGGTCCGCGCGGAAGCTGTCGGCGTCGTGCATCAGCAGCGGCCGGAACGCGGCGCCGCCGACCGTCGGTACGACGATGTCGAGCCGCCCGTTCAGCGACCACGCGCGCTGCAGCGCGTCGAGCAGATCGGCTTCGACGCCGGCATCGCCCGCATGGATCGCGACGCGGCCACCCGGCACCGCGTCCGTCAGCTGCTGCTGTGCGCGTTCGAGCGCGTCGCGGCGGCGGCCCATCAGCACGACGGACGCACCGTCGGCGAGCAGCGCGTGTGCGCTGGCCGCGCCGATGCCGGACGAGCCGCCCGTCACGAGCGCGGTCTTGCCGTCGAGAGGACGAGCCGCGGGAAGGGAAGCGCGCATCGTTCAGCCCTCCAGCGGCAGGTCTTGCGCCCAGTCGACGTGCAGCGTGCGCGCGGCGAAGCGCCACGCGCCGCCATCGAACACGCAGCGGTCGTGGTAGCGCAGCCCCCAGTCGAGCTTGCGCTTCACGCCGTCGCGCACATACACGTGGCATGCGACGCCGTACGTCTCGACGGCTGCCTCGCCGCCGTCGAGCGTGACGAGCTGGTTGTGCACGTGGTGCTGGGTCGTGTCGTAGCGCCCAATCGCGCCCATCCCGGCGACGATCGCGTCGCGATCGTCGAACGCGAAGCCGGGGCCGGCCAGACGCGCGTCGGGGGTGAAGAGGGTGGCGAGCTGCCGCCAGTCGCGCCGGTCGACCGCCTGCGCATAGCGGCAGGCGAGTTCGTACAGCGCGTGACGGGGATTCGAATCGGTCATGCCGGACTCCCGTGAAAGGACGGAGAAGGTGGCCGTGCAGCGACGACGGAACGACGGGCAGGGCCGCCTGGCGATGCGCAGGTTCGCATCCGGCCGGACCGGACTCATCATCCATACGGAGCAGGGGCCGGACTGGGGAAAACACGAGGCCCGATTCGGCAGCGCGGCGATCTTGCGGCGCAACAAGCCGCCGGCCGCGCGGCGGCGGGACGAATGCCCGCGTCGGGGCTGCGACTCCACGCAAATCCTTCGCCCGGCACGCCGATCGTCGAGCGCCGATGCTGCGGTGCAGCGCGCGCATTGGCGGCCGCTCCGCGTTTGCCCTTAGTCAAAACGGACGATGGCCGGCGCGAGGCCGGCCGCTACCGTGCAGTCATCCGCTGCGGCGCCTGCCGCGCCGGACCCGAGACCGCACACGCGGCGCATCTGGAGGGGACGATCATGAGACTGACGAATCGCAAGCTGGGCGCACTCGCCGCAGGCACGCTCGCGGCCATCGCAATGGCGCGTTATGCGACCGACGAGGTGGCGCCGCCGCCGTATGCGCCGGGCACCCTGCAATGCCGCTCGGTCGACGCGAACGGCCTGCCGACCGGCTGTGTGCCGATCGATCCCGCGCGCTTCGGGTTCGCCGCGCTGCGCGGCATGTGATCTCCCTTCACGCAGACCTTTTCTCCATGCCATCGGAATACTCGCTGACCCGTCCCCTGAACCTCCGCGACGTGCGCCACTGGGATGCCGAGCACGACGTCGTGATCGTCGGCTTCGGCGCCGCCGGCGCATGCGCGGCGATCGAAGCCGCGAGCGCCGGCGCCGACACGCTGATCGTCGAGCGCGCATCGAGCTACGGCGGCACGAGCGCGCTGTCGGGCGGCGAGATCTACCTCGGCGGCAGCGGCGGCACGCCCGCGCAGCGGCAGGCCGGCTTTCGCGACGACACGGAGGACCTGTACCGCTACCTGATGCTCGCGGGCGGCCGCGACGCGGACGAGGGCAAGGTGCGCCTCTACGCGGACGAGAGCCTCGCGCATCACGACTGGCTCGTCGCGCAGGGGCTCACGTACAGGAACACGTTCATCGCCGAGCGGATCGTCGAGCCGGAAACCGACGACTGCCTGATCTGGTCCGGCAGCGAGGAGGCCTGGCCGTTCAGCGAGGCCGCGAAGCCGTGCCCGCGCGGCCACACGCCGCAATGGCCGGGCTGGGGCGGCGGCCAGATGCTGATGAAAGTACTGGCCGACCGCGTGCAGGCGCTCGGCGTCGCGACCCGCTACGACACGCGCGCGCTCGCGCTGATCGTCGACGATGCCGGCGCCGTGTGCGGCGCGGTGCTGCGCGCGTATGGCGAGACCGCGATCGTGCGCGCGCGGCGCGCGGTGATCCTGTGCGCGGGCGGTTTCGCGATGAACCGCGACATGGTGCGCCGTCACGCGCCGCAGCTGCTTCGCTCGGCCGATCCGATCGGCAGCCCCGGCGACGACGGCGCGGGCATCCAGCTGGGCGTGAGCGCGGGCGGCGCGGCGATCCACATGGACCAGGCGTTCGTCAGCCTGCCGTTCTATGCGCCGGAATCGCTGATCAACGGGATTTTCGTGAACGAACGCGGGCAGCGCTTCATCAACGAGGACGGCTATCACGGCCGCACGGGGCAGCACGCGTTCCAGCAGCCCGGCGACCGGATCTACCTGCTCGTGGACCAGGCGACCTACCAGGAGCCGCCCGCGATCGCGCGGATCGGCATCGCGGCGGCCGGCGAAAGCTGGGAAGAGGTCGAGCGCGATCTGCAGATGCCGGCCGGCACGCTGACCGCGACCGTCGACGTCTACAACCGTCACGCGGCGCAAGGCGTCGATCCGCTGTTCCACAAGGCCGCGAAATGGCTGAAGCCGCTGAACGAGCCGCCGTTCGTCGCGCTCGACTGCCGGATCGACTACGCGTTCTATCCGCATTTCACGCTCGGCGGGCTCGACACGCTGCCGACCGGGCAAGTCGTCGACGCGACGCGCACGCCGGTGCCCGGGTTGTACGCGGCCGGCCGTACGACCTGCGGATTGCCGCGCTGGGGCGCCGGGTACAGTTCGGGGCTGTCGCTCGCGGACGCGACGTTCTTCGGGCGGCAAGCGGGGCGTCATGCAGCGCACGCGGGCCGCGATGCCGAGTAGCTATCGTACATAGCGAGGTGCGCGCCGATAGAGGTGGATCGGCTTATGAGCGCCTCCGCGCTATCGGATGCCCCTTCGCCTGCAATTCCTCCAGCCTGCGTAACATCCACTGCACGTTATTCAAGATCACCATGTTCGCGACGATGGGGATGATCTTGCACTGCTCGTGCGGACACATTCTGCAATGAGGCCGTCGCCGCCCAACGTCAGCCACTGGTCGAAGTGGTTGCATTGCTCGCTTCTCGCACCAAACCCGATCATCATCGGGAACGTTCTATTGCAAATGATTCGCATTACGAATAGCATACGTTTGGGCGCCCGAAATCGACATCATCTGACGCATATTCTCAGGAGTTCTATGCAATGAGAGAGATGACCTTGAATGAAATTTCAGCGGTTGCCGGGGCTGGATTTACTGGTACCGTAGTAGGCACAGTCGCCGGCAGTGTTGCCGGGGCAGCGTGGGGGCCCGAGGTCGGCGCAGCAGTCGGTGCCGCCATTGGATCTGTCGTTCCGGGCATTGGTACCGTTGGTGGTGCGATTGTTGGCGCGGGCGTTGGCTCGATCTACGGGGCAATGGTTGGAGGGGCTTCTGGCGCTTATGTCCTGAACAAAATCCAGGATGAGGGTTGGGCCGCCTTTTTTGGTCCGTCATTTCGCCCTCGATTCGAAACCATGTGGGGACTCTCGGACTGGCTTGAAAGTCATTTCTAATTCTTAAATGCCGGTCAACTTGGCTAGTCGATACCCTTGGATCTGACCAGCGTCGGGCCCATCGGCGTACAGTCGGATGGGCTTGCATCGTTTTTATCATTCTAAGAATCCACTAAACCATCATCAACCTGAAGGGCGTGAAATATGAAATCCCATATTCCACCATCCCGCAATGCCACGCGTGTGGCGAGGCGAGCATTGATCGAATGAATGCCTATATGAGAAGAGATGCGCCCAGGAAACAATTTTTAGTTACTTATACTTGCGTTGGATTAACTCTAACAATAGCCACTTCAATCATCTTTTGGCTATGCGAGCCAGATTTTCTAAAAGACTATCTGGCGGGATGCGCTACATGCTTTGTGGCATGTTTCGTTGCGAGGATGGCAATACCCTCTCGGCCTGGACGCTATATCGACATCAGCAAATACACGATCTCGACATCGCTGGCGGCTAGCGGACTTGCCGTCATTATTTCTATTTTTGGAATTCTATTGAAACTTGGAAGTGGAACGCCGGTATTTTTGTTTGTCGTGCCAGCGACCATTGGAGGGGTGGCTCATGATCTCAGAACTTTATCGAGATAAAAGGTCATGACATTTAAATGGATAGCCTGACTTCTCCACTATTCCGCGACAAGGCTACAAGCACACTTTCCACGGGGGTAATCGACGAGATCGTGCTGCCCCCCCCCAGTATCATTTGTGTTCGTAAGAGTAACGGCCGTATGCATGGCGGTCGCTGTCGCGCCGCTGTTCACGTTTGGCAGCTATACGCGCGGCAACCCGGCATCGCACTTTACAAGGCTGTGTCCGAAGGGCAGCGCGGGACGGTTCTCTATACGGTGTCCTCCAAACTGAAGAGCGCCGCACAGGGCCGCACCCAGCCTGCGCTGATGGAGCAAGTGCTGCCGATGCGCGCATGACGCCGATCGATCCCGCCGACGTGCTGGCCGGACGGTACATCGCTTATGCGATGTACCGCCACGACCGCGCACACGCGATTCACGGCGAAACAGCCGGACGCTGATGCGGAACCCGATCCATCGCTTCACGAATGCATCAGCCGAGATCGAGCGCGTTCGTCAGATCCCCCGGCGGCGTCTGTCCGCGCGCGGCGAACGCCCGGTCGCGCGCCGCCACACCGTCCAGCGGCGCGAGCCCGTGCACGCGGCTGATGAAGCGCAGGATCGAGTTCGTGTCGTACATCATGTGGTCCACGTAGCCCTTCTTCGCGAACGGCGCGATCACGAGCGCCGGAATCCGCGAGCCGGGGCCCCAGCGGTCGCCCGCCGGCGGCGCGACCGGATCCCACCAGCCGCCGTTCTCGTCGTGCGTCATCACGATCACCGTATTCGCCCATTGCGGCCCGCGGCGGATGTGCTCGATCACGTTCGCGATGTGCCGGTCGCCCGACTCGACGTCCGCATAGCCCGCGTGCATGTTCAGGTTGCCCTGCGGCTTGTAGAACGTGACCGCGGGCAGGCGGCCCGCGTCGATGTCGGCGATGAAGCGGTTGGTCGACGGATCGTCGCCGAGCCCCGCGTCGCGCAGGTGGCGGCGGCGTGCCTCGGTGCCGGGCGCGTACTTGACGAAGTAATTGAACGGCTGATGGTGATACTGGAAATCGGGCACGTTGCCGGTGTCGCGATGCTCGAGCGCGAATTGCCACGCACCGCTGTACCACGCCCAGTCGACGCCCTTGTCCGACAGCCGGTCGCCGATCGTCGCGTACGCCTGCGGCGGCAGCACGCGGTGATCGGCCGGATCGGCATAGGTGGGGTTGCCGTTCTCGGGCGGGGGCACGTAGCTCGGCTGATACGGCGGCGCCATCGTGTTCACGCCGTAGCCGTCGGGCGTCAGCGCGCCGTCGCGCGCGAACTTCGGCGGGCCGTCGAGCGCGGACGCCGGCGAATCGGCCGCCAGCTTCAGGCGCGTGCCGGCAGGGTCGTCGCCGTCGACCGCCGACAGCAGCTTCGCCGCTTGCGGATGCTTGTGCGCGTCCGGATACAGCGGCGCCTGCGCGGAAATCAGGAACATGTGGTTGAGCCACGAGCCGCCGAAGGCCGCCATGAAGAAATTGTCGCAAAGCGTGTATTGCCGCGCGAGATTCCACAGCCGCAGCGTGTCGGCCGAATTGCGGTAGTGCCCCATCACGAGGCCGCCCGAATCGGCCCACGCGGCGAACTGGTCGTTGCGGCCCGCGTTGATCTGCATCTGGTTCTGGTAGAAGCGGTGCCACAGGTCGCGCGTGATCACGCCGTTCGGCAGCGGCTTGCCGTTCACGTCGCGGATCAGGAACGGCGCGTTCGGCAGCTTCTGGATGTCGTGCTCCGCGATCGCGTAGCGGCGGCCGTCGACTTCCTGCGCCTGCGGCACGAGCCCGCCCCAGATCTTCGGCAGCACCGGCAGCGGCGTCTTGCCGTCGCGGTCGAGCTGCTGCGCATGCTCGCGCGGCACCGCGCTCAACGGCGTTTGCACGCCGGGGAAATCGCCGTACAGGTTCGCGAAGCTGCGGTTCTCCGCATAGATCACGACGATGTTGCGCACCTGCTGGCGCAGCGCGTCGTCGAGCCGGAGGTCGGCCGCGGAGCGCGGCGCCGCACTGGCCGATGGCGTGCTTTCGCAGCCGGTGAGTGCAACGCTCGCGACGCTCGCGCCAAGCGCGGCGATGCCGCCGAGCACGCGGCGGCGGTCGGGATCGTCGGGGAGGTCGTCGGGCCGGTCAGGGGTCTCGTTCACGTCGTGGGCTCCTCGGATGGGCGGGTGGAGGGTCGTCGAATGCGTGGCCGGTCGGCGCATGCGCCCTCGATGGTGACACCGATCGCGGCGTGCGCGACATTGTCATGAAAATGTCACGAACGGGACTATAACGCGATGAGGGGCGGGATCAAAGGATCAGTCCGACAAAACGGTGCCGCGCGCATCGCTGCGAGACGCGCGGCAGCGAACTAGACTGGATTTACGAGCCGCGTGCGCGCGCGTGCCGGTGGCGCCGGCTGCCAGGTGCCACCGGCCGCGGGAACCGCGTGGCGTCGCGCGCGGGCCGGTGAAGCCGCCGGCCGCCGCGCCGCCGGGCGGATCACGTGAGACCGCGCAAGCGGGACAGCGCGATGCGGCACGAGAGAGTCGGTCGACGGCGCGCGCGACACGCGGGTCCGCGCATGACCGCGCGAATGCGCAAGCGCCCATTCATTTGACGAAACGAGGCGACGATGAACCACTCGAATCCCACTCCGATGCAGTCGGCCCTGCGGCGCGACCAGCGGCCGCCCGCCCATACCGACGACAGCTATCACGCGCCGAAGCGGCTCAAGACCGCGACCCGCTGCACGACGTGCAGCGCATCGTACGACGACGGCCGCTGGACCTGGCACGCGGCGCCGGACGACGCGAAGGCGCAACAGTGCCCGGCCTGCAAGCGCACGGAAGATCGCGCGCCGGCCGGCGAACTGACCCTGAGCGGCGCATACGTCGAGCGCCGCCGCGCGGACATCCTCGCGCTGCTCAACAACCAGGCGGACGACGAAACCCGCGCGCACCCGCTCGAACGGATCATGGAAATCGATGACGGGGACGCGTCGATGACCGTGCTCACGACCGGCGTGCACATGCTCCGGCGGCTCGGCAAGGCGATGGTGCGCGCGCACCACGGCAAGCTGACGCTGCATTACCCGGACGGCGAAGGGATCCTGCGCGCCGAATGGAAGCGTGCGGACGCATGAGCGTACGACGGCGCGCCCGCGTGCCCGGCCCGATGACATGGACAGAAAATTCGACTATCCGGGACTGCTGATTGCGATCGGCTTCTTCGTGCTGTTCGCGGTGCAGCTGCTGATGCTGCATCCGTCGTCGACGTCGATCGCGTACAGCGATTTCCACCAGCTCGTCGCCGCGCGGCTCGTCGACGATCTCGAGATCAGCCCGGCGTCGATCTCCGGCACGCTGCGGATGCCGCAGGCGGCCGCGGTGCTGCCGGCGTCCGAGACGGCGGTCGTGAAGGAGGCCGGCGCGCCGTGGCGCTTCACGACGAACCGCGTGACCGACGAGCATCTGATCGACACGCTGACGGCCGCCGGGATCCGCTATCACGGCACGCCTGACACGGGCTGGCTCGCGGCGCTCGCGTCGTGGGTGCTGCCGCTGATCGGCTTCATCTTCATCTGGAACATGATGCTGCGGCGGCGCGGCGGGCTGCAGGACTTCAGCGGGATGGGCAAGAGCCAGGCGCGCGTGTACGTGCAGCAGGCCACCGGCATCACGTTCGACGACATCGCCGGCATCGACGAGGCGAAGGCCGAGCTGCAGCAGCTCGTCGCGTTCCTGCGCAACCCGGAACGCTACAGCCGGCTCGGCGGCAAGATCCCGAAGGGCGTGCTGATCGTCGGCGCGCCGGGCACCGGCAAGACGCTGCTCGCGCGCGCAGTCGCCGGCGAGGCCGCCGTGCCGTTCTTCTCGATCAGCGGATCGGCGTTCGTCGAGATGTTCGTCGGGGTCGGCGCGGCGCGCGTGCGCGACCTGTTCGAGCAGGCGCAGCAGAAGGCGCCGTGCATCGTGTTCGTCGACGAGCTCGATGCGCTCGGCAAGGTGCGCGGCGTCGGCATGATGTCGGGCAACGACGAGCGCGAGCAGACGCTCAACCAGCTGCTCGTCGAGATGGACGGCTTCCAGGCGAATTCCGGCGTGATCATCATGGCCGCGACCAACCGTCCCGAGATCCTCGATCCCGCGCTGCTGCGCCCGGGGCGTTTCGACCGGCACATCGCGATCGACCGGCCCGACCTCGGCGGCCGCAAGCAGATCCTCGGCGTGCACGTGAAGCACGTGAAGCTCGCGGCCGGCGTCGACCTCGCCGAGCTGGCGTCGCGCACGCCGGGTTTCGTCGGCGCGGATCTCGCGAATGTCGTCAACGAGGCCGCGCTGCATGCGGCCGAGCAGGGCAAGCCGGCGATCGAGATGGCCGATTTCGACGAGGCGATCGACCGCGCGATGACGGGCATGGAGCGCAAGAGCCGCGTGATGAACGAACAGGAGAAGGTGACGATCGCGTATCACGAGGCCGGGCACGCGCTCGTCGCGCAAAGCCGCAAGCATTGCGATCCGGTCAAGAAGGTGTCGATCATTCCGCGCGGCGTGGCGGCGCTCGGCTTCACGCAGCAGGTGCCGACCGAGGATCGCTACGTGCTGCGCAAGAGCGAGCTGCTCGACCGGCTCGACGCGCTGCTCGGCGGGCGGGTCGCCGAAGAACTCGTGTTCGCCGACGTGTCGACCGGCGCGCAGAACGATCTCGAACGCGCGACCGCGATGGTGCGGCACATGATCACGCAGTACGGGATGAGCCAGACCATCGGCCTCGCGACGTTCGACGATGCCGCGCCGCGCGCGGGAATGCCCGGCTGGCAGGCCGGCGACGGCCGCTGCAGCGAGCACACCGCGCAACTGATCGACGACGAGGTGCGCGCGCTGCTCGAGGACGCGCATGCGCGCGTCATTTCGACGCTTGGCGAGCGCCGCGATGCGCTCGAACGGATCGCTCGCCGTCTGCTCGAATGCGAAGTGCTCGAACACGACGAGTTGCTGGCGCTGATCGCGCCGCCCGGTGAGCCGCCGCATCCCGCCGCAGCCGAAGCGCAAGCGCAAGCGCAGCAGGGCGCCGCAACGAGCGCGCCCGACGGCGCGAGCGCCGACGTGCACGACCTGATGACTTACGACGCGCCGCGCAAACCCGACCGCTGACGGCCGTTCACCGGTTCAAGCCCGGAAAATGCCGATTGCGCCGCGCGCGCCGCCGTGCGGAGAATCGATCGGTATCCGGCGCGGCGGTGCGCCTACCCCCCCTTTTCGACGGAGTCGCCATGAGCGAAGAGCGTCTGTCGGTCGAAGTCGCACAACTCGACCGCTACCGTTTCGAGGTCCGATTTCCCGGCACGGACCTGCCTGTCGTGCTGACCGACGAGCCGCTGCCGCTCGGGCAGGGACAAGGACCGAACCCCGTGCGCCTGCTGGCCGCGTCGGTCGCCAACTGTCTCGCCGCGAGCCTGCTCTTCGCGCTCGAGAAAGATCACATCGATCCGCAGCCGATCACCGCGCAGATCGATGTCGACATGGTGCAGAACGAGACCGGGCGTGTGCGGGTCGGCGGGATGGCCGTGCGGCTGATGATCGGCAAACCGTGGGCCGATCTCGCGCAGGCGTCGCGCGCGCTCGAGCAGTTCGACGCGCTGTGCGTCGTCACCGAAAGCGTGCGGACGGGCATTCCGGTGTCCGTCGACGTGTGCGACGTGAACGGCGCCGTGCTCGAGGACGTGCAGACGAGTCTCTGAACGCGCGCTTCAGGGTTGCTTCAGGGCTGCATCAAGGTTGCGTGGCCGCGGAGATTTCGGACGCGTCGGCGAGCGCATTGAGGAAGCGCGTGCGCCACCAGTGCACGTCGTACTTGCGCACGGTCGCCATCAATGCCGCGTGACGCTGGCGCCGCTCGTCGAGCGACATCGCGAGCGCGCGCTGGATCGCCTGCGCGGTGCCTTGCGTATCGTAAGGATTGACGAGCAGCGCTTCCTTCAGCTGCTCGGCCGCGCCCGCGAAACGCGACAGCACGAGCACGCCCGGATCGGCGTCGTCCTGCGCGGCGAGGAATTCCTTCGCGACGAGATTCATCCCGTCGCGCAGCGGCGTGACCAGCGCGACGCGGCTCGCGCGATACAGCCCCGGCAGCCGCCGGCGCGCGACGGTGCGGTGGATATAGCGCATCGGCATCCATTCGAGCTCGCCATAGTCACCGTTGATCGCGCCGCACAGGCTGTCCATCTCGCGCCGCAAATCGTCGTACGCGCCGAGATCCTCGCGGCTCGGCGCGGCGATCTGGATCAGCGTCGCGCGGTTGCGGTTCTCCGGATACTGTTCGAGCAGCTGGCGAAATGCGTTCACGCGCTGCGGCAGCCCCTTCGTGTAGTCGAGACGATCGACGCCGACGAGCAGCTGGCGGCGCGAATACTCGTCGCGCATCCGCTCGAACATGTCGATGCCGTCGCGGTCGCCCGCGAGCGCCGCGAATTCGTCGACGTTGATGCCGATCGGAAACGCGCCCGCCGACAACGTGCGGCCGAATGCGTGCAGCCTGCCGTCCTGCAGGCGCGCGGCGCCGGCTTCCGCTTCGACGTAATGCTCGAAGTGCAGCAGGTCCGCTTCGGTCTGGAAGCCGACGAGGTCGTAGGCGAACAGCGAGCGCATCAGCCATTCGTGTTCCGGGATCGCCGCCATGATCGGCGGCGGCGGCATCGGAATGTGCAGGAAGAAGCCGATCGAGTTCGTGCAGCCCATCGCGCGCAATTCGGCCGCGAGCGGAATCAGCTGGTAATCGTGTACCCACACCACGTCGTCGGGCCGCAGCAGCGTGCGCAGCTTGCGCGCGAACAGCTGGTTCACGCGGCGATAGCCGTCCGCGAAACGTCGGTCGAATTGCGCGAGATCGAGCCGGTAGTGGAACACCGGCCACAGCACGTTGTTCGAGTAGCCGAGGTAGTAGGCGTCGTAATCCTGCGGATCGAGGTCGATCGTCGCGAGCTGGATTCCGCCGATGTTCTGCACCTGCACGTCGTCGCTGCGCCCGGGCGTGTCGCCTTCGCCGCGCAACCGTCCGCTCCAGCCGAACCATACGCCGCCCGTTTCCTGCAGGCTGTCCTTCACGGCAACGGCAAGCCCGCCGGCCGCGGCCTTGCGTGGATCGGCGATGCGATTCGATACGACGACGAGACGGCTCACCAGCTCTCCTGACGAATTGTGGGGAATGGGCTTGTGCGGCCATGCGGCGCGAATGGTGCCGCCATCGGCGCAATGGCGCACGACGGGGCCGCAATGATCGGACGGGTGTCAAGGCACGCGACCCGCCGTCCGATCGGGAGTGCTTTTTTTAGGATACTCGGCATTCGTCGGTTTTAAAAGCCTGCATCGCGCATGGGGTTAATCGGATCCGGCGATGTATACGCGGCGTTTATGTCAATGCGCGTCGATGTGCGTCGATGAGCAGCGACGCTCAGCACGCGTGCGTCTCCGCTTGCCCGGTGATGCCGCCGAGGATCACCGATGCGAACGACGGATCGGGACGGAAGATCGTGATGCCTTTCAGGCGCTCGCGCCATGCGGCGAAGAACAGCGCGTCGACCTGCGCGAGCGAGCAGCGCCGGTCGACGTTGACGGTCTTCGAGATCGCCGCGTCGACGCACGGCTGCAACGCGGCGAGCATCGACACGTGGTCGGCCGGATCGATGTCGGTGGCCTTCACGAAGTAGTCGGGCAGCGGCGCGAGTTCGCCGTGCAGCTGCCGGAACAGCCGGTAAGCGTGATTCTCCGCACGAATCGCATGCATATGGTTGTCACCGGTGCGCACGTGGCGGCGCTGCACCCAGTCGATCGCGGGCTCGATGCCGTGCGAGCAGTTGTCGCCGAATGCGAGACTCACGCTGCCCGCCGGCGCGAACGACAGCAGATGGCTGTTGCGCAGCCCGTGACGGGCGATCGCCTGGCGCACCGCGAGCGGCAGCGGCGCGCGATGATACGCGGGGCCGTCGAGATAGTCGGCAGGATCGAATGCGGGAAACACGCCGCGTTCGGCCGCGAGCGACGCCGATGCGGAGAACGCGTGCTGGCGCATCGTCAGCGCGATCTCGCGCGCGACCATCCGCGCGGCGCCGCTGTCGTAGCGTAGCCGCAGCATCGCCAGCGCATCGGCGAGCCCCGTTACGCCGATGCCGATGCGCCGTTTTTCGTGCGCTTCGCGCGCATGTGCGGCGAGCGGCCAGACCGTCAGGTCGATCACGTTGTCGAGCATGCGCACCAGCACGCGCACCTCGTCGGCCAGCGTCGCGAAATCGAAATGCGGCGCGCCGTCGATGCCGAACGGATGGCGCACGAGACGCGACAGGTCGATCGGCCCGAGCACACAGCTGCCGTAGGCGGGCAGCGGCTGCTCGCCGCACGGATTCGTCGCATGGATGTGCTCGTGCGCGCGCAGCGAGTCGGCCGCGCCGATCGTGTCGAGAAACAGCAGCCCCGGCTCGGAACTGTCGCGTGCCTCGTTTACGATCGCATGCCACAGCGCGCGGGCGGGCAGCGTCGCGTAGATCCAGTTGCCGTCGGGCAGCGCCGTTTGCGTGCACGACGGCGCGCACGGCGGCACGCGATGACGCAGGATCCAGGGCAGGTTGTCCGCGACCGCTTCCATGAACGCGTCGGTGACGCCCACCGATAGGTTGAACGTCGGCCAGCGCCGCCGGCCGCGCTTCGCGCCGACGAACTCGACGATGTCCGGATGGTCGCAGCGCAGCACCGCCATTTGCGCGCCGTGCCGCGGCCCCGCGTACGGCAAGGCGCGGCACAGCAGGTCGAAGCGGTCGATCGCCGCGCATACGTCGGGCGTATCGGGGCCGCGCCGTTCGTAGGCCGCCACGGGCGGCATCGACGAAAAATCGTAGCCGACGCCGCCGCCCATCAGCAGCGTGATGCGCGCTTCGTCGAGCGCCCGCGCAAGCGCCGCATGCACGGCCTTGACCGACGCGTCGTCGGGCATCGCGACCGGATGCACGAAGCAGTTCACCATCGTGCCGTCCGAGCCGGCGCCCGCGTTCGCCATGATGCGGCCCGCGCCGATCGCGCCGCGCTGCATGTTGCGATAGAACTGCTGCTCGACGCGCGCGCGCGACGTCATCGGCTCGGCAAGCGCAAGCGCATGCGCGACGCGCCGGAAGATCGCGGCGCGCGTCGTCTCGCCCGCACGCGCATAGCGATCGGCGAGCACTGCGGCACATACCGGCTGTTCGTCCATGGCGGCGCTTTCATGCGTGCGATACGGACACTTTACGAAGCGCCGGCGCGGCGATTTTGATCAAACGCAATCGGTCGCGGCTTCATGGCTCGACACGCATGCGTATGTCGTATAGCGCGAATTGTCGTATGCTAGGCGCCCCTTGTTCGCGCATCCCGAGCCTTCCTATGAGCTGGCAAATCGATCAGATGACCTTGCGCCTGTTCATCGCCGTCTGCGAGGAAGGTTCGATCGCGCGCGCGGCCGAACGCGAATTCATCGCACCTTCCGCGGTCAGCAAGCGGCTCGCGGATCTCGAAGCGCTCGTCGACGTCGCGCTGCTGTCGCGCAGCCAGCGCGGCGTGCGCACGACCGCCGCGGGCGATGCGCTGCTGCTGCACGCGCGGCAGATCATGCGCAGCTACGAACGCCTGCAGGCCGAGCTCGGCGAATACGCATCGGGCACGCGCGGCCACGTGCGCGTGCTGGCGAACGTGTCGTCGATGGTCGAATTCCTGCCCGAGGCGCTGGCCGCCTTTCTGCAGACGCATCCGCACGTGCGCGTCGATCTCGACGAACGCGTGAGCGTCGACATCGTGCGCGGCGTCGAGGAAGGACAGGGCGACCTCGGCATTTGCCGCGGCTTCGTGCCGACCGGATCGCTGCAGACCATCCCGTACCGCGGCGACCATCTCGCCGCGATCGTGCCGATCGCGCATCCGCTTGCGGCGCGCACCGCCGTCGGCTTCGTCGACACGCTCGACTACGACCAGCTCGGCCTCGCGTCGAATGCGTCCGTCAATGCACTGATGCAGCGCATCGCGGCGGAGAAGGGCCGCGACCTGACCTACCGCACCTGTGTGTCGACGATCGACGCCGCGTATCGCTTCATCGAGGCGGGCCTCGGCATCGCGGTGCTGCCGCGCGAGGCGCTCGAACGGCGCAGCGGCGGGCCCGGCAAGCTCGCCGCGATTCCGCTCGACGATGCGTGGGCCGAACGCAGCTTCGTGATCTGCATGCGCGAACGCGCAACCCTGTCGCTGCCGGCCGCGCGGCTGCTCGAACACCTGCTCGCGACCCCCGACAAACCCTGACAGGTTTTTCCCGCACCCACCGCTGCGCCCCGTGCGACGGGGCCGTGCGGCCATCGCGCGTCACGATGGCCGCCATCGTCATTCCAGACTGTGCAGCGCGCGCGCGACGCGGCACGCTCACATCCGGGTTCCTCACAAGACAGGATGGAGACGATGGATTCACGCGATGGACCGCACGCGCTGCCGGTCACGATCACCGAAGTCGGGATGCGCGACGGGCTGCAGAGCGTCGCCCGCATGATGGCGACCGACGCGAAGCGCCGCTGGATCGATGCCGCGTATGCGGCTGGCGTGCGGCACATGGAGGTGGCGTCGTTCGTGCCGCCGAAGCTGCTGCCGCAAATGGCCGATGCCGACGCCGTCGTCGCGCATGCGCTCACCTATCCCGGCCTGCGCGTCAGCGCACTGGTGCCGAACGAGAAGGGCGCGGAACGCGCGCTCGCATCCGGCGTGCACGGCCTCGTCGTGCCGCTGTCGGTCAGCGCCGCGCACAGCATGGCGAACGTGCGCAAGACGCCTGACGCGATGCTCGATACGTTCGCGGCGATCTGCGCGATCGCGCACGGCCGCGCGGAGACGGTCGCCGGGCTGTCGACGGTGTTCGGCTGCACGCTGCAGGGCGCGGTGCCGGTCGACGACGTCGTGCGCATCGCGCAGCGCGCGCTCGCGGCGGGCGCGGACACCGTCGCGCTCGGCGACACGACGGGCCACGCGACACCGCGCCAGGTCGGCGACGTGATCGACCGCGTGCGCGCGGTAGCCGGCGCACGGCTGCGTTCGCTGCATTTTCACGACACGCGCGGGCTCGGCCTCGCGAATACCGTGATCGCGCTTCAGCACGGCATCCGCGCGTTCGACGCATCGCTCGCCGGCCTCGGCGGCTGCCCGCATGCGCCGGGCGCGACCGGCAACGTGAACACCGAGGACCTCGTCTTCATGCTGCACGCGATGGGCTACGCGACCGGCATCGATCTCGCTCGGCTGATCGCGTCGCGCGACGTGCTCGCCGACGCGCTGCCCGGCGAACCGCTGTACGGCTACGTCGCGCGCGCCGGCGTGCCCGCCTTCCTGCTCGACTCACAGGTGAACGCATGAGCGCTTCCGCTTCCTCGCTGCCGCTTGCCGGCATCCGCGTCGTCGAACTGTCGCACATGGTGATGGGCCCGACCTGCGGGATGATCCTCGGCGATCTCGGCGCCGACGTGATCAAGGTCGAACCGCCGCGCGGCGACGGCACGCGCCGGCTGCTCGGCACCGGCGCGGGCTTCTTTCGCACCTTCAACCGCAACAAGAAGAGCGTCGCGCTCGACCTCGACACGCGCGACGGGCTCGCCGCGCTGCAGCGCCTCGTCGACAGCGCGGACGTGTTCGTCGAGAACTTCAGGCCCGGCCGCATGGCGTCGCTCGGGCTCGACTACACGACGCTCAGGCAACGCAATCGGCGTCTCGTCTACGTGTCGCACAAGGGCTTTCTCGACGGTCCTTACCAGCACCGGCTCGCGCTCGACGAAGTCGTGCAGATGATGGCGGGGCTTGCGTACATGACGGGTCCGGTGGGCCGGCCGCTGCGCGCGGGCAGTTCCGTCAACGACATCATGGGCGGAATGTTCGGCGCAATCGGCGTGCTCGCCGCGCTGTTCGAACGGCAGGCCACCGGGCAGGGCAAGGAAGTGCAGAGCGCGCTGTTCGAGAACTGCGTGCTGCTGTCCGCGCAGCACATGCAGCAGTATGCGGCGACCGGCGTGCCGGCCGCGCCGATGCCGGAGCGGATCAGCGCGTGGGCCGTCTACGACGTGTTCGAGCTGGCCGACGGTGAGCAGATGTTCGTCGCGGCGACGGGCGATGCGCAGTGGCGCGCGCTGTGCACGATCCTCGGCCGCGCCGACCTGCTTGCCGATCCCGCGCTCGCGACCAACAACGACCGCGTCGCCGCGCGGCCGTGGCTGCTCGCGACGCTCGGCGACACGCTGCGCACGATGGCGCGCGAGACGCTCGTGCCGCTGTTCGAGCGGCACCACGTGCCGTTCGCATCGATCACGAAGCCCGAGGACCTGTTCGACGATCCGCACCTGCTCGAAAGCGGCGGGCTCGCGCCGCTGACGCTCGACGACGGTTCGCAGACGCCGATGCCGCTGCTGCCGTTCTCGCTCGACGGGCAACGCCTGCCGCCGCGGCGGCCGATCGCACGCGTCGGCGAGCACACGGCCGAGGTGCTGCGCGAGCTCGGCTACGACGATGCGCAGATCGCGGCGCTGGCCGCATCCGCGCCGACGCCGATCCCAACGCCTGCGCCGGCCGCGTGACGCCGCCCGTACGCGCGGCGCGGCGGCCCGTCCCTGCCGCGCGCGGTATCCTGCTCAACCAAGGACCGGCGACAGACCGGCCATCACGGAGACAGACGATGCATTCGTCCAAGGTGATCCTTTCCGCACCGCCTGCCGTCACCGGCGGGCCCGGCGCACCCGACGCCGCGCTCGCGCCCGCCGGCGCGCAGGCGGCGCCCATCGACACGCGGCTCGCGGCCGCACGCATTTCCGCGCGCCTCGACCGGCTGCCCGCGACGCGCACGATCTGGCAGCTCGTGATGCTGCTCAGCCTCGGGCTGTTCTTCGAGCTGTATGACCTGATGTTTTCCGGCTACATCGCGCCGGGGCTGGTCCGCAGCGGCCTGCTGAGCGCCACCACGCACGGGCTGTTCGGCACCAGCGGCGTCGCGAGCTTCATCGCCGCGCTGTTCGCGGGGCTGTTCATCGGCACCGCGTGCTGCGGCTTTCTGGCAGACCGCTTCGGCCGGCGCGCGATCTTCACGTGGTCGCTGCTGTGGTACACGGCGGCGAACATCGTGATGGCGTTCCAGGACACCGCGTTCGGCCTGAACCTGTGGCGCTTCATCGCGGGAATCGGCATCGGCGTCGAGATCGTCACGATCGGCACTTATGTTTCCGAACTCGTGCCGAAGCATATCCGCGGCCGCGCGTCCGCGTGTTCGCAGGCGGTCGGCTTCTGCGCGGTGCCCGCGGTCGCGTTCCTGTCGTACGGGCTCGTGCCGCGCACGGTGTTCGGGCTCGACGGCTGGCGCTGCGTGGTGCTGATCGGCGTCGTCGCCGCGGTCGGCGTGTGGTTCATCCGCCGGCGCCTGCCGGAAAGCCCGCGCTGGCTCGCGCAGCAAGGGCGGATCGACGAAGCCGACGCGGTGATGACGCGCCTCGAGGCGCGCGTGCAGCGCGACACCGGCCGGCCGCTGCCACCGCCCGCGGAGCCCGAGCCGGTGCGGCCGAAGGCCGCGTTCCGCGACCTGCTGGTGGCGCCTTATCGCCAGCGCGTCGCGATGCTCGTGATCTTCCACGTGTTCCAGACGGTCGGCTATTACGGCTTCGCGAACTGGGTGCCGACGCTGCTCGTCAGGCAGGGCATCACCGTGACGACGAGCCTGATGTATGCGTCGATCATCGCGATCGCGGCGCCGATCGGGCCGCTCGTCGGCCTGCTGATCGCCGACCGCTTCGAGCGCAAGGCCGTGATCATCGGGATGGCCGCGCTCAACGTCGTGTGCGGGCTGCTGTTCAGCCAGGCACGCGAGACCGTGCTGCTGGTCGGCCTCGGCGTGTGCCTCGTGCTGGCCGGCAACATCATCTCGTACAGCTATCACGCGTACCAGGCCGAGCTGTTCCCGACCAGCATCCGCGCCCGCGCAGTCGGCTTCGTCTATTCGTGGAGCCGCGTGAGCGCGATGTTCTCGTCGTTCGTGATCGCGTGGTGCCTGCGCGAGTTCGGCGTGAGCGGCGTGTTCGTGTTCATCTCGGCGGCGATGGCGATCGTGATTGCCGCGGTCGCGCTGCTCGGGCCGAGAACGCGCGATGTCGCGCTCGAGGACATTTCCCGCTGAACGCAGCAACCGCGCAGCCGATCCGCGTGCCGCGCGCGCCCGCGCCACGGGCGGCTCGGGCGCGCGGCACGCAGGCCGGTGACAGGCGCGGCGTCTGCATCGCGCGGCTCCGTCACACAGCGGCCGACTGCCAGTCGCGCGCGCCGGCGCCCGGTGCGCGCGATGCTGGCGATGAGAACCGCGCGCGTTCGCCGCCCGGCATCCGGAACGCGGCGACCGTCTGGGCGAGTTCGCGCCCCTGCGCGTCGAGCGACTTCGACGCGGCCGCGGCCTGCTCGACGAGCGCCGCGTTCTGCTGTGTCGTCTGATCCATTTGCGTGATCGTCAGGTTGACCTGGTCGATGCCGCGGCTCTGCTCGGCGGACGCGGCCGCGATCTCGCCCATGATGTCGGTCACGCGCGCGACCGCCTGCGTGACGTCGGTCATCGTCCGGCCGGCTTCGCCGGCGAGCGTCGAGCCGTCGCGGATCGTCTGCACCGATGCGGTGATCAGCTCCTTGATCTCCTTCGCCGCCGTCGACGAGCGCTGCGCGAGGCTGCGTACCTCGCTCGCGACGACCGCGAAGCCGCGCCCCTGTTCGCCCGCGCGGGCCGCTTCGACCGCCGCGTTCAGCGCGAGGATGTTGGTCTGGAACGCGATCCCTTCGATGATGCCCGTGATGTCCGCGATCTTCGACGAGCTGTCGCCGATCTCCGTCATCGTGTCGACGACGCGCCCGACCACATGGCTGCCGCGCTGCGCGACGTCCGACGCGTTCGCGGCGAGCGTGCTCGCCTGCTGCGCGTTTTCCGCATTCAGGCGCACCGTCGACGTGAACTGCTCCATCGTCGCGGCCGTCTCCTGCAGCGACGCGGCCTGTTCCTCGGTGCGCTGGCTCAGGTCGAGGTTGCCCGACGCGATCTCGCCGACCGCGGTCGCGATGCTGTTCGACGAATCGCGCACGCGGCCCACGATGTCGATCAGCCGCGCATTCATCGTATGCAACGCGTCGAGCAGGTCGCGCGTCTCGTCGTTGCCGCGCACGTCGATATGGCTGCCGAGATCGCCGTCGGCCACCGTGCGCGCGACGTCGACCGCCTTGACGATCGGCGTCGTGATCGCCCGCGTGATCCACAAGCCGCCGCCGATCGCGAGCGCAACCGCCAGCACGCTGATCACGACGAGCAGGTCGCGCTCGCTCGCGTAGCGGGCCGCGAACGCCTGCGCGATCGTGAGCTCGCGCGTGTGCGTGTGGGTCGCGTACGCGTCGGTCGCGCGCACGAGCTGCGCGAGCAGCGGGCGGCAATGGCTGTCGATCTCGGCGATCGCTTCGTCCTTTTTGCCGCTCTGCGCGAGGCCGACGATGTTCAGCGCGACCGGGCCGTAGCTGCTCTCGACGCGCGCGATGTCGTCGACCAGTTCGCGCGCGCGGTCGGTCGCGCCGCTTCCGATCGCCACCAGGTCCTTCAGCTTCGCGAGGCGGTCCTGCACGTCCTTGTGCGCGCGCTGCACGTCGGCCAGTTCGAGTTCGACATCGGCCGGCTTCGTGACGAGCACGAGGTTGCGCGCCGCGATCGCGCGCTCGTCGACCGCCGTGCGGATCTCCGCGGCCAGGTTCGCGCGCGCGTTGACGCCGTTCATGTACCGAGAAAACTCGTCGTTCGTATCGGACAGTGCCTTGAGCGCCATGCCCGACACGATCACGACGACCGCGGCAAGCAGGCCGAAGCCGCCAAGCAGTTTTGCTTTGATGGACATTCTGGCGATTTTCACGATTGGCCTCTGAAGGAATGAATAGCGGTGGGGTTGTTGTTGTTCGACCCGCTATCCGGGTCGTGCCGGCATTAACGGGTATTTCCGATCAATCTTTACCCTTCCTAAACCCTGATATTTTCAAATCCGGCGTTTATGGACGAGCCGCCCGAGCCTACTGTTACGGAAATTGAAAAGACCGCAATCATTCGTGATTAAATTATTTATTGTCGAATGAACGGCGAGACCATTATCGAAAACTCAACCGACCCGATTAAATCTTAAAATCACCAGTAAATATCTTTCAATTCGTCTGACGTTTGCATTCAATATGGTTTTTATTGCCGCGATCGTTCTCGATACGCGCGCGGAGCGCGGCCTGCGTGCATGACGTGACGCGGCACCCGTTTGCCCGGTACGACTGGTCGGCTGCGCATCGCCTGTCGCGCCGGCGTCCGGCCGGGCATGGCCGCGTCCATGCGCGGCCGCCGCCCTGGCGTGACGCCGACGAACCCGTGCGGTCAGAAGGTTGTCCGCAAGCCGGCCATCGCGCTGCGGCCGCCTTCCGGTGCGAAGCCGCGCACGACAGAGCTCGCGTAGCGGATGTCCTGGTTCGTCAGGTTGTCGCCGCGCAGGTATGCGAGCCAGTGCGTCGCGCCGACCCGGAACTTGTAGGTCAGCATCACGCCGAGCGATGTGTAGCCTGCAGTCGGCAGATCGTTGTCGGGCACGCGGTGCTGCGCCCACGCGTGCGTGACCTGTGTGCGCGCGCCGAACGGCCCGTACCCGTAGTCGGTCGCGAGCGTCGCACGCAGCGGCGCGATGCGCGGCAGCGGCTGGCCGGTGTCGACGTTGCGCGCATGCGTGTAGTCGGCGGTCAGCTCGAGATCGACCGTATGGCCGCGCCGCGCGAACGCGCGCCACTTGCCGTCCAGCTCGATGCCGTAGAACTCGGCGCGCACGCCGCGATAGACCGCCTCGTACAAGGCGCCGTCGGTGCCGGGCGCGACCGGCTCGTCATCGGCGTCGACGATGCGGCCCGTGTTGAACTCGGTCAGGTAGTTCGAGAAGCGGTTGTAGAACACGCCGACGCTGCCACGGTTCGGCCCGCTCGCGTAGCGCAGCGACAGGTCGGTCGATACGGCCTTCTCCTTCGACGCGTTCGGGTTGCCGATCAGGAACTGGCCGGTCGCATTGTGCGGGCCGTTCGAATACAGTTCGTAGAAGGTCGGCGCACGCTCCGTATATGCGACGTTCGCGGCCACCGACCACACCGGCGTCAACGAGAACAGCGCGCCCGCGGACACGCTGCCCGCGTTGAAGTCGCGCGGCTGCGCACCGGCGAATTTCTCGATGCCCGCCGGATCGGGCTGCAGCTTCACGTGCTCGTAGCGGCCGCCGACGCTCAGCTTCAGCGCGTCCGACACCTGCCATTCCTCGAGCCCGAACAGCGCGACGCTTGTCGTGCGCGTGCTCGGCACGAGGGTTTCGTCGCCGAGCGCGGAGAACGTGTTCTGGCCGAACTGCACGCCGAGCGCCCCCTCGAACGGGCCGACCTTGCGGTGCCGCGCCTCGATGCGCGCTTCGTAGCCGCGATTGCGGAACATCGTCGCGGTTTCGCCGTGGTCGACTTCCTTGTGCCGGTAATCGGTATACGCGAAGTCGAATTTCAGCTGCGAGAACGGCCCGCTCAAGTTGCGCACCTCGGACGCGACCGCGAGACGCTCCTGGCGCATCCGCAGGCGCACGTCGTCCTCGGCGACGGAGCCGTAGTTCGACTCGTAGCCGCTGTACGACAGGCCCGTGAAGCCGTCCGCCCACGTGTACGACGCGCCGAGCGCGCCGCCGTGCACGCGGCCGTCGCTGTTCGGCACGCTGCCGTACGGCTGCGGCGCGTCCGGGCCGTCGAGCGCACGTTGCGCGTCGCTGTGCGCGTAGCCGGGGATCCGAAGCTTGCTCGTCTCGCGGTCGAACGCATCGACGTGAAACGCGAAGCGGCCATTGCCGCCTTCGACCTGCGCGGCGTCCGCACGCACCGAATTCGCGCCGCCGTAGCGCGCATCGAGCGCGCCCGTCACGCCGTCGATCGCGTCGCGCGGAATGCGGTTGTCGATCGTGTTGACGACGCCGCCGACCGCATTGCCGCCATACAGCAGCGCAGCCGGGCCGCGCACGATCTCGACGCGCTCGATCGTCAGCGGATCCAGCGGCACCGCGTGGTCGAACGACAGCGACGACGCGTCGTACGCGGCGACGCCGTTCTGCAGCAGCCGGATCCGGTCGCCGTCCATCCCGCGGATGATCGGGCGGCCGACCATCGGGCCGTAGGTCGTCGTCGACACGCCGGGCAGGCCGTTCAGGGTCTCGCCGAGCGAGTCCGCCTGACGGCGCGTGAGCGCGTCGCCCGACAGTTGCGCGGTCGGCGCGATCAGCTGCGCGTCGCCGAGCGGGTTCGCGGTCACGAAGATCGGCGCGAGCGGCTCGCCGGCGGCGGGCACGTTGGTTGCGGCGGGCGTGTCGGCCTGCGCGTGCGCGACGGTCGCGAGCATCATCAGCGGAAGCGGGGAGAGCGGGCGGAGAGGTAAGCGAGGGAGGTCGCGCATGGTTGGTGTGGTCGTTCGGGTGGAGTCAAACCGGGGCACCCCACGCATTCGATACGATATATTGTTACATCCATCGCGTGTAGTGGCCCGTCGGGATCGGGCCTGACGACGGGACTTGCACGTGCGTGCCAGCGGACGTGCCGGCGTACGTGTCATATCCCGGCGGCGGCCGAGTCGGTGAAATGATACGTTATATCATTTCAAATTCAAAACGAAAGCTTTCGTTACAGCTTCGCTTGATCGACCAAATCTGTGCCCGACAGCCGTTTTTCGCAGGCACTCCGTCAGGCTGGAGAAAGGCGGGGAGCCGCACATCCACCGCGACCGCCTCGGCAACATCAACGACGTGGTCGCGACGCTGCGCGCGGGGCAGGTCGACGGCCGCACCGTGCTGACCGACACGCAGTGACGCGTGGCCGCGCCGGCGGCACGGCACGACGGTCGAGATACAGGCGCCGCCGCCCGCGCGGCGCCCGTATCGTCGTTGCACGCTGCGCGAACGTGGCGACGACGCGGCGGATGGCCGCCGCGCGGCGGTCGCGAAAGCGCGCGCGTGTCACGGCGCGAAGAACACGTCCGTGCGGTTCGCGAGATTGCCCGAGTTGGTCTGGATGAAGAACGGATGGAACGACGACGACGGGCCCACGTCGAGTCCCTCGTAATCGCCGATGAAGAAGCCCTCAGCGTTTGGCGCGATCTTCAGGTCGAACGGCCCGCCGACGCGTCGCTCGGCGACGAAGGTCTTGCCGCCGTCGAGCGAGATCTTGCGCCAGAAGTTGGTCGGCAGCGTCGTCGTGTTGCCTGCGAGCAGGTCGCGGAAGTCGTAGTAGGTGACCATCACCGCGCCCGTGTTGTCGACGCGCACCGACGGGTTGAACGCCGCGCGCCCGGTCGGTGTATTCACCTGCAGCGGCGCGCTCCACGTCACGCCGCCGTCGGTCGACGTCGACAATGCGATCTCGTCGTATTTGCCGCCGTTGAAGCGCGAGTCCTGCCACACGACGTAGAGCTGACCGGTCGCGGGATCGATCGCCGGCTCCGGAATGATGTCGCCGGTGCGCACCGGCTCGCCCGTGTTCGGATCCGTGACGCCCACCGTCTGCAATGCGGCGATCACTTGCGGTTTTGTCCAGCTGTGCCCGTCGTCGGTCGACTTGACGAACGCGACCCTGCCGGCAGCCTGGCTGAACGGCGGCCGGATCAGGTCGAAGAAATCGTAGAGCGTGCCGCTCTTCGGATCGACGACGATCTGGTTGCCGATCGTCTGCTGACGCGACGGCACGTCGACGATGTTCCTCGCCGTGCTCCATGTCTTGCCGCCATCCGTCGTCTTCGAGAAGTACGTCGGCCCGCGAAATGCCGCGGTGTGCAGGTTTGCGTACGGATTGCCGTTCGGCAACTGGAGGCGGTCCCACACCGCATAGGCGGTGCCGGCCTTCACCGGGTTCGCGGTGACCGACTCCTTGTCGTTGAAGAACTGCGTCGTCGGTTCATTGTTCTGGATCAGCAGTGCCGGGCTGCTCCACGTCTGGCCGCCGTCGGTCGACACTGACGCCGCGACCGCGTTGCTGTTGTTCGACTGGTTGAACGAGATCGACACCGAATAGGCGATGCCGTCCGGCCCGATCGACACCCACGGATCGGACGCGCGCTCGTACGGCAGCCCGCCCGGCGCGCACGCGCTGAACGGTTGAGTCGTCTGCGCCCAGGTGGCGCCGCCGTCGAACGTGTAGCCCGCGACGAGGCCGTGCGCGCCGCCGTTCGACCAGCGGTCCTGCTGCCACACGCCGATCATGTTCGACGGCTTGGCCGGGTTCACCGCGAGCCATGGCTCGACCTCGGCGTTCACGTACACGGTGCCGGGGCCGCCGATCGTGCAGGCCGCGTACGGGCTCGGGCCCGACACGCGCACGGGGTCCGCGTGCGCGAGGGCCGCGAACGCGAGCGTGGCAGCGGCAACGGCGGTCAATCGGGTAACGGACGGATGTGGAAACGGATGAGGCAGGGTAGTGCGTCGCATGGACTGCTCCTCGTTGACGTGCGGAAGCAGTGGCCGGACAGGCCGCGGCAACGTGCACCGTCACGTCCCGTCACGTGGCGGCATGCCGCGGGCAGGCCCGCGCGCGGAGCGTGAACGCACGGCGACACGCGCAATGGCACATCGCGCGGGCGCACGTCGTTCAGGTTGCCGCTTCAGCCATCGCAATCCGCCTTCGCTGGGTCCGCCAGCGCATCGGTTAAGACTCCTGTTGATTCTCGTTCCTTTTCGGACCCGCGCGTCATGGCCATCGCGCGGGCGTCCCCCAAGTCTTGTCGATACGACGAATACGTCGAAGCGGTTTGCAATGTAGGCGAACAAAACGCCGATCAGCAGGCAATTTTTTGTAACTGTGCGAAGTCGGCAAGCGTTGCCGGATCGCGCGCCGTCAATCAGAAAAATTTGCGGAAAATCGGCGCGAAAAAAGGCGCTATCGCAAGCACGAAAAAATCGAAACGAAAAGCGAATTGAATTCGATTCGCGCCTTGTACCGATCGTGTGAGCGCGTCGTTTGCGTGACGCGATGCCGATCGCGTCATGCGCGTGTCATCTCCACGCCGGTGGTCCGCTCACCGCTCGGCCGGAAAACGCCTTTGCAGCGCGCCAAGCCAGCGTGCGACGACGTCCAGCTCCTCATCGGAAAACCCGTCGCACAGCTTCTCGTTCAGTTCCCGCAGCAGCACGCGCGCCTTCTTCAGCGCGGTGCGGCCTTCATCGGTCAGGAACAGCCGGGTCGCGCGCCCGTCGTCAGAATCGGCGTGACGCGTGAGGAGGCCGGCTTTCGCCATCCGGTCCGCGAGGCCCGTCATCGCGGATGGCGCGAGCTGCAGCGCCGCGCCGACCTCGCCGATCAATGCGCCGTCCTGCTTCACGAGATAGAAGAGCACGCCGGCCTGCGCGGCGCTCGCGCGCGCATCGGTCTCGGCCTTGCGGTCGACCCAGCGCTGCACGCGCCGCTGGCCGATGTTCAACAGGAAAAACAGTCGTCGTTGGTCGCTCAAGCTCGAGTCCCGGCTGGAGTGGAAGTGGAGGACAGGCATGCATCGCGCGGCCCGTCGAGCGCCTGCGCGAGCCAGTCCGCGACGCCCGGCCACAGCACCGTGCCCGGACGGCTGCGGAAGAAGCCCATGTGCCCGACCGGCCCGCTGCCCGCCGCGCGCGGATCGATCTGGCGGCGCTCGACCGTCGCGTGCGTCAGATAGCTTACCAGCAGGTCGATCGCCACCGGGTTCGCCCACGGGTCGTCGTCGAAGCCGAGCGCGAGAATCGGCAGCCGCTGCGTTGCGAACCGCTCGGCGGCGCGGAGCGTCGGGTCGTCGAAGAAGTAGCGCGGCAGCGTCGTCCAGCGGCTCCATTCGCGGAACACGCCGGCCGGCAGATCCTCGCCGAGCCCGAGCCGCCTGCCCGGCACGTAGCCGAGCAGCGCGGACGTCAGCGGCCCCAGCACGCGCAGGATCAGCCGCACCTTCAGGCGCTCGGCCGCCCGCGCGATCAGTCGCGTGCTGCCCGCGTGCGACGCGACGAGCACCGCCGCATGCAGATGGCGCGTCCCCGCGCTCAGGCCGATCGCGTGGCCGCCGACGCTGTGGCCGACCGCGAGCAGCGGCACGCCGGCAAACGCGTGACGCGCCCACGCGGTCGCCGCCTCGACGTCGAGATCGACCCAGTCGCGCATGCGTGCGCGCAGGCGGTTCAGGCGCATCGGGCGCGATGTGCCGATGCCGCGATAGTTGTAGGTCAGCGCCGCGAAACCGCGCGCCGTCAGGTAGCTCGCGAACCCGGCATACAGCCGCTCCGGCACGGCGGTCGCCGGATGGATCAGCACCAGCGCGGACGGTTCGGCGTCCGGCAGCCACAGCGTGCCGCGCAGCAGGTAGCCGTCGGTGGCGGCGAATTCGATGGGTCTGGAAGTCATGGCGGCCTCGAACGCACGTGATATTTCGCATGCGAAATATAGCCCCGAAGTTATTTCGCGTGCGAAACAGAATTCGAGGAAGGGCTCGAACCCGAATGGCGCAGCGCGCATTCGGGCATGGCGGCCGCGGCGCGAGCCCGTTATTGCGAGAACAGCGCTATGCGCTGTCGCGTTCGATCAGCGTGAAGCCGACATCGACGACGCGCCGCTCGCATTCGCCGCGCTCGATGCGATCGACCAGCAGCGATGCCGCCAGCTTGCCGATGCCGGTGCCGTCGATCCGGATCGTCGTCAGCGCCGGGGCCGTGTCCTTCGCGAAATTCTGGTCGCCATAACCGACCACGCGCAATTGCCGCGGCACCGCAATCCCGCGATGGCCGGCCTCCATCAGCACGCCCAGCGCGAGGATATCCGCGCCGCAGAACACCGCGTCGACGTCCGGCGCACGCTCGAGCAGTTCACCCAGCGCACGGCGGCCGTCGCCGAGATTGGCCGGCGACTCGGCCGTCACGACCGGAATGCCGGACGTCGCGCCGAACGCGTCGACGAACGCCTGAGCGCGCACCTGCGCGCGGCGGTCGCTCGGCGTGACGACGGCCGGCCGGCGCGCGCCGCGCTCGCGCAGATAGCGCGCCGCGGCTTCGCCGACGTGCCGGTGCGAGAACCCGACCAGCATGTCGAGCGGCCGGCGCGTCAGGTCCCAGGTTTCGACCACAGGAATGCCGGATGCGCGGAGCTTGTCGCGCGCCTGAGCCGAATGGGCGACGCCCGTCAGCACGATTCCGGCCGGGCGCCGGCCGATCACCGCGTCGAGCAGCGCGTCCTCGCGCGCGTCGTCGTAGCCGCTCTGGCCGATCAGCAGCTGATAGCCGGCCGCGGCGAGTTCCGCGGTCAGCGCGGCGACCGTTTCCTGGAACACGCTGCCGGCAATCGTCGGGATCAGCGCGACGATCAGGCGGCTGCGGGTCGACGCGAGCGCGCCGGCGACGAGGTCGGGCGTGTAGCCCGTCTCGCGGACGGCCGCCAGCACGCGGTCGCGCGTGTCCGCCGACACGAGCTCCGGCGTGTTCAGCGCGCGCGACACCGTGATCTTCGTGACCCCGACCCGTTTCGCGACGTCGCTCAGCGTCACGCGTCCGGAGTTCTTGCGCGCGCGGCGCGCGGGCGCGGTGTCGGGAGAGGTCTGGGACTTGGTCACGGGAAGACGGGATCGGATTCGGGTTATGGAGGGTAGCCATTATCGCAAATGACCGCTACGATGGCGCCAATGTTACCGGTAACATAGTTCGGCAACACCAGTGCGCGGCAGGATCGTGAAGCCGGTCCGCCGCCGGTCGCGCCGGGCCACCGGGCCAACAACGTGCTCGCAGCACACCATCGGGACGAACAAGGAGCAGGGATGTCGCAGCAACACCGGGCCGACGCCGGCCCACTGATCCGGCTGCATGCCGCCGACAACGTGCTGATCGCACGCGAGCCGCTGTCGCTCGGGCACGCGCTCACGCTCGACGGCGTCGCGCTGCGGATCCGCGCGCAAGTGCCGCCGGGCCACAAGGTCGCAGCGGCGCACATTGCGCGCGGCGAGCCGATCCGCAAGTACGACACCGTGATCGGCCGCGCGGCCCGCGACATCGAGCCGGGCGACCATGTGCACACGCACAACATCGAACTCGTCGATTTCGCCAGCGATCCCGGCTTCTGCGTCGACGTGCGGCCAGTCGACTACGTGCCGGCCGCCGAGCGCGCGACGTTCGCCGGCATCGTGCGGCGGGACGGACGTGTCGCGACGCGCAATTTCATCGGCATCCTCGCGTCGGTGAACTGCTCGTCCACCGTGATCCGGCAGATTGCCGCGTGGTTCACGCCCGAGCGCCTCGCGGCCTACCCGAACGTCGACGGCGTCGTCGCATTCGCGCAGACGAGCGGCTGCGGGATGTCGTCGCCGAGCGAACACTTCGACGTGCTGCGCCGCACGCTCGCCGGCTACGCGCGCCATCCGAACCTCGCCGGCGTGCTGATCGTCGGGCTCGGCTGCGAGCGCAATCAGGTGGCCGACCTGATCGGGTCGCAAGGCCTCGAAACGGGTACGCTGATGCGCACGCTCGTGATGCAGGACACGGGCGGCACCCGCGCGACGATCGACGCGGGCATCGCGGCGATCCACGCGATGCTGCCGGCCGCGAACGACATCGTGCGGCAGCCGGTGCCGGCAAGCCACCTGAAGATCGGCCTCGAATGCGGCGGCTCCGACGGGTTCTCGGGCATCACCGCGAACCCCGCGCTGGGCGCCGCGATGGACCTGCTGGTGCGCCACGGCGGCACGGCGATCCTGTCCGAGACGCCGGAGATCCACGGCGTCGAATTCATGCTGACGCGCCGCGCGGTGTCGCCCGAGGTCGGCCAGAAGCTGCTCGACCGGCTCGCGTGGTGGGAGCGCTATACGCGCGGTCATAACGGGCAGTTCAACGGCGTCGTCGGCCCCGGCAACCAGCAGGGCGGTCTCGCGAACATCGTCGAAAAATCGCTCGGCTCCGCGATGAAAGGCGGCACGACGCCGCTGCAGGCAGTCTACGAATATGCGGAGCCGATCGTCCGCGCCGGGTTCGTGTTCATGGATTCGCCGGGCTACGACCCGGTCGCCGTCACCGGGCAGATCGCGAGCGGCGCGAACCTGATCTGCTTCACGACCGGCCGCGGCTCGATGTTCGGCTCGAAGCCCGCACCCACCCTGAAGCTCGCGAGCAACACGCCGATGTACGCGCGGCTCGAGGAGGACATGGACATCAACTGCGGATGCATCCTCGACGGCGAGCGGACGATCGAGCAGATGGGGCAGGACATCTTCGAGCACATCCTGCGCGCCGCGTCGGGCGAGCGGACCAAGAGCGAGCTGCTCGGGCTCGGCGATCACGAATTCGTGCCCTGGCACCTCGGGATCGTCAGCTAGCGGACGCGAACACAGGCAACGCGAACAGCCGAAGTGCCGGACACAGCGCACACGGCAATCGAGACAACATCGGAGACATCACATGCAGCACACCCGCCAGGCCGGCGCACGTTCGAACGTGCGCTGGATCGTCGCCGGCATGATGTGGGCGGCGATCGCGATCAACTACATCGACCGGACCGTGCTGTCGGCCGCCGCGCCGCACATCCAGAAGGCCTTCCACCTGAGCGCCGTCGAGATGGGCGTCGTGATGTCCGCGTTCTTCTGGTCGTACGCGCTGCTGCAGTTGCCGGCCGGGATGCTCGCGGACCGCTTCGGCCAGAAGAAGGTGCTCGGCTTCGCGGTGCTGTGGTGGTCGATCGCGACCGCCTTCACGGGGCTCGCGAGCGGCATCAAGTCGCTCGTCGCGCTGCGCGTCGCGCTCGGCGTCGGCGAGGCGGGCGCGTATCCGGCCAATGCCGGCATCACGTCGCGCTGGTTCCCGAAGGCCGAGCGCGCGACGGTCGCCGCGATCTTCGACAGCGGCTCGAAGCTCGGCAGCGCGGTCGCGCTGCCGCTGATCGCGTGGCTGATCGCGACGTTCGACTGGCGGATCACGTTCGCGGTGACGGGCGCGCTCGGGATCGTCTGGTTCGTGGTGTGGCTCGCCGTATTCCGCGATTCGCCCGCGCAGCATCCGCGCGTGAACCCCGCCGAGCTCGCGCACATCCGCAACGGCCTGCCGGAGCCGGGCGCGCAAACGGACGCGCCGCGCGTGCCGTGGTACCGCCTGCTCGCGCACCGGAACATCTGCGCGATGTGCATCGGCTTCTTCATGATCAACTACAACTCGTACTTCTTCATCACGTGGCTGCCGACCTATCTCGTCAAGGAGCGCGGGATGGGGCTGATGGAGATGGGCTTCATGGCGTCGCTGCCGCTGTTCGTGTCGATGTTCGTCGAACTGCTGGCCGGCTGGGCGTCGGATCGCGTGTACGCATCCGGCAAGCTGTCGCTGACCGCGACGCGCAAGCTGTTCCTCGTGATCGGCCTCGTGATGGCGTCGAGCATCGGGCTTGCCGCGTTCGCGCAATCGGCGGCGCTCGCGGTGTTCCTGCTGTGCATCGCGAAATCGGGGATGACGGTCGCGGCGTCGCAGGTGTGGGCGCTGCCGGCCGACGTCGCACCGGGCAACACCGTGTCGATGGTCGCCGGCCTGCAGAACATGATCTCGAACATGGGCGGCGTGGTCGGGCCGATCGTCACGGGCGCGATTGTCAGCGCGACCGGCTCGTTCGTGCCCGCGCTCGTGTTTTCCGCGGCGCTGATCGGCGTCGCGATCGTCAATTACCTGTTCCTGCTCGGCAAGGTCGAGCCGATTTCATTTCCCCGCAACGCTTCCGAAACCGACTTCCATGAACGACACAACGCCGATGCACGCACCTAACCGCTTCAAGGCCGCGCTTGCCGCGGGCCAGCCCCGGATCGGCTTCTGGCTCGCGATGAGCGATGCGTACCTGGCCGAAGTCAGTGCGACGGCCGGCTTCGACTGGCTGCTGATCGACAGCGAGCACGCGCCGAACGACCTGCGCACGATCCTCGCGCAGTTGCAAGCCGTCGCACCGTATCGCGCGGAGCCGATCGTGCGGCCCGTGACCGGCGATCCCGCGCTGATCAAGCGGCTGCTCGACATCGGCGCGCGCACGCTGCTCGTGCCGATGGTCGATACCGCGGAGCAGGCGCGCGCGCTCGTGTCGGCCGTCCGCTATCCGCCGCACGGGATCCGCGGCGTCGGCAGCGCGGTCGGCCGCGCGTCGCGCTGGAGCGCGCGCACCGACTATCTCGACGTCGCCGACGACGAAGCGTGCCTGCTCGTGCAGGTCGAGACCGTCACGGCGCTCGGCGACCTGGACGCGATCTGCGCGGTGGACGGCGTCGACGGCGTCTTCATCGGCCCGGCCGACCTCGCGGCGTCGATGGGGCATCGCGGCAATCCTGCGCATCCTGACGTGCGCGCCGCGATCGATCGTGCGATCCGCACAATCGTCGCATCGGGCAAGGCGGCCGGCACGTTGACGTCCGACCCGGCGCTCGCGCGGCATTATCTCGAGCTCGGCTGCACGTTCGTCGCGGTCGGCGTCGACATCCTGATGTTCGCGAACGGCGCGCGCACACTGGCGCGCGCGTTTCTCGGCGCCGGGGAGGGGTGAGCGCCGCAGCACATCGAAGCGCACGGAAGCGCGTCGCGTTGCGGCGGAGCGCGCGACGCACGCCCCCCCATCTTCGAAGGACGTCCCGACGCGGCAAGCCGCCCTCAGAACGACGGCAACCCCGCCGGATTGGTCTCCGCACGCGCGACGGCCTCGCTCTGCAATCCCCACCGCGCAAGCGCCTGACCGTAGCGTCCGCTGCCGATCAGCGTGTTGGTCGCGAGCGTCAGCGCGGGCACGAGGCCGCTGCCCCGGCGCGTCGCGATCGCGACGTCCGCGTTCGCGGGCCAGCCGGCATTCACGACGCCCACCCGCCGGATCTTGCCATCGCGCGCGGCCTCGTACGCGAGCGCCGCGTTCGGGTTCAGCTCGGCATCGGCGCGCCCCGACAGCAGCGCGACGCGGGCCGCCGCCTCGTCGTCGAAATACACCGGTTCGGTTGCCTTCAGCCCCTGCGCGACGTTGCGGCGGCTCCATTCGAGCAGGATCCGCTCCTGGCTCGTCCCCGCGCCCGTGATGATGCGCAGCCCCGCGACATCCTTCGGCTCCGCGATCCTCGCGATCGGGCTCGCGGTGCGCACATAGAAGCCGTGCAGCCCGAGCCGGTAGGTCGTGAAATCGTATTTCTCCTTGCGCTTTTCGGTGACGCCGACGTTCGAAATCACCGCGTCGTACTTGCCCGAGGTCAGGCCGAGCGGCCAGTCGGCCCATGCGATCGGCACCAGCACGAGCGTGCGCCCGAGCGCATCGGCGACAAGCTGCGCATAGTCGGGATCCGCGCCGACCACCGTGCGCGCGTCCGTCGCATAGGTCGATACCGGTGGCGCGTGCGGCGAGATCGCGACGGTGAACGCGCCATCGCGCACCCAGCGATAGCCGCTCGCCGCGCGGATCGCCGCCGGATCCTGCGGCGCCCGCACGCGGCCCGCCTGGCGCGGATCGAGATCCACCGCCGGCGCGGCGGCGAGGGCCGTGCGGAACGGCAGGCCGGTGGCCGTGGCGAGCGCGGCCGTCAGAAACAGGCGTCGGTCGATCATCGGTTCGGATCTCGCAAGGCGGAAGGAATCGAGCGAGCGCACGCGGCCATCACAGCACCCGCGACAGGAACTCGCGCGTGCGCGGATGGGTCGGCGAGTCGAGCACGACGGCCGGCGGCCCCGCCTCGACGATGCGCCCGCGCTCCATGAACAGCACGTTGTCCGCGACCTCGCGCGCAAAGCCGATCTCGTGCGTGACGATCACGAGCGTCGTGCCCGAGCGCGCGAGTTCCTTGATCACGTCGAGCACTTCGTTGACGAGTTCCGGATCGAGCGCCGACGTCGGCTCGTCGAACAGCAGCACCTTCGGCCGCAACGCGAGCGCGCGTGCGATCGCGACGCGCTGCTGCTGGCCGCCCGACAGCTGGCGCGGAAACGCATCGACCTTGTCGGCAAGCCCGACGCGCGCGAGCAGCGTGCGCGCGGTGCGTTCGGCGGCCTCGCGCGTCGCGCCGCCGACGGCGACGGGTGCCTCGACCAGGTTTTCCAGCACGGTCAGGTGCGGGAACAAGTTGAAGTTCTGGAACACCATCCCGACCTCGGTGCGGCGCTTCAGCACGTCGCGTTCCTTCAGCTCGTACAGCACGTCGCCGTCACGCCGGTAGCCGATCAGCTCGCCGTCGATGTCGATGAAACCGTCGTCGACCCGCTCGAGATGATTGATCGTGCGCAGCAGCGTCGACTTGCCGGAGCCCGACGGCCCGACGATCACCGTCACGCTGCCGCGCGGCGCGACGAACGACACGTGGTCGAGCACGCGCTGCGTGCCGAACTGCTTCGAGATTCGATGCACGACCACCTCGCCGCCTCGGCGCGGTGCCACGGCTTCGCCGTCGGGCGACGCCACCGCCGCCGCGAGCGTCCCGCGTGCCCCGAGTGGCCTGCGTGCCGACATCCGCCGCCACAGCGCGCCGGCGCGTGCGAGCACGAAGGTGAGGGCGGACGGCGGCGGATTGCGCAGCGCGCCTCGGGCGTAGTGCCGCTCGACCTGCACCTGGATCGCCGACAGCACGGTGAGGATGATCAGATACCAGACGGTCGCGACCATCAGCAGCGGAATCACTTCGAGATTGCGGCGGTAGATCACCTGCACCGTGTAGAACAGCTCCGGCATCGCGAGCACGTACACCATCGACGTGCCCTTCGCGAGCAGGATCAGGTCGTTGAACGCGGTCGGCAGGATCGCGCGCATCGCCTGCGGCAGCACGATTCGCACCGTCTGGCGTCCGCGCGGCAGGCCGAGCGCCGCCGCGGCCTCGAGCTGCCCCTGGTCGACCGCGAGGATGCCGCCGCGGATCACTTCGGCGGAGAATGCCGCGTGGTGCAGCGTAAGGCCGAGCACGGCCGCGAAGAACGGGCTGATCAGCTCGGTCGTCGCGACGTCGAAGAACGTGATGTCGGTGAACGGCACGCCGAGCCGCACGTGCTCGTACAGGTAGCCGAGATTGTTCAGGATCAGCAGCAGCACGATCAGCGGGATCGAGCGGAACAGCCACACGAACGTCCACGCGCTCGCCGCCAGCAGCCGCGACCGCGACAGCCGCGCGAGCGCGACGAACGCGCCGAGCACGAGGCCGAACAGCGCGCCGAGCACGGTCAGCAGCAGCGTGCGCACGAGCCCGGACAGCACGGGCGGCGAGAAGAACCATTCCGCGAACACCGGCCAGCCCCATTGCGGGTTGCCGAGGATCGAGTGCAGCGCGATCGCGATCAGCACGACCGCGAGCACGGTGCCGGCCGTGGCCGAACGGTGCCGGACCGGCACGACCCGCAGGCGGGCGCCGGCGTCGCGCGCGTCGGTGGAAGAGAGCGGCGGCAGCGCGCCGCCGAGATGGGTGGTGTCGCTCATGTCGATGCAGTTCCTCGAATCGGTCGATACGCCGCGCGGGGCAGCGGAGCAGCGGAATAGCCGTGCAGCGGCGCGGCGCTCACGCGTGCGCCTCGGCGGCCGCGTCGCGCGCTGCGGGTGCCACTGCGTGGTGGCTCGCCTTGCGCGGCAGGCCCAGGTGATCGCGCAGCGTGCTGCCCGGCAAGTCGCGGCGATAGCGGCCGCGCGCTTCGAGCTCGGGAATCACGAGTTCGACGAAATCGTCGACGCCCTGCGCCTGCACCGGAAAGCCGAGGATGAAGCCATCGGCCGCGCCCGCGTCGATCCAGCGGATGATCTCGTCCGCGACGTGCACGGCCGTGCCGATGAAGTTCGGCCGCGGCGTCGCGGCCGCGAGCGCGGTCTCGCGCAGCGTGAGCCCCTTGCGCTTCGCGTCGGCCTTGATCCGGTCGGTGGTCGAGCGGAAGCTGTTGCGGCCGATGTCGCCGAGTTCGGGAAACGGCGCGTCGAGCGGGTATTGCGTGAAGTCGTGGTGATCGAAGTAGCGGCCGAGATACGCGAGCGCCTCGTCGATCGACAGCAGGTTGCGGATCGCGTCGTATTTCTCTTCGGCCTCGGCCGCCGTGCGCCCGACGATCGGCCCGATGCCCGGGAAGATCTTCACGTCGTCGGCGCGGCGGCCGTGCTCGACCGCGCTCTGCTTCACGCGCTGCGTGAACGCGTGCGTCTCGTCGAGCGACGGCGAATGCGTGAACACGGCATCCGCGTACTTGCCGGCGAGCCCGATCCCCGCATCCGACGAGCCGGCCTGGAAGATCACCGGCTGCCCCTGCGGCGAGCGCTGGATGTTGAGCGGCCCCGCGACGTGGAAGAAGCGGCCGTCGTGATCGAGCGTGTGCAGCTTGTCGCGCGCGAAGAACTGGCCGGTCGCGCGGTCGCGCACGAACGCGTCGTCGTCCCAGCTGTCCCACAGCCCCTGCACGACGCTCAGGTATTCGTCGGCGATCTCGTAGCGCAGCGCATGCTCGGGATGCGTCTTGCCGAAATTCTTCGCGGTGCCTTCGAGCGGCGTCGTCACGACGTTCCAGCCCGCGCGGCCGCCGCTGATCACGTCGAGCGACGCGAGCTGGCGCGCGACCGTGAACGGCTCGCTGTACGACGTCGAGATCGTGCCCGCGAGCCCGATCTTCTTCGTCGCGGCCGCGAGCGCGGACAGCACCGTCAGCGGCTCGAAGCGGTTCAGGAAATGCGGGATCGACTTCTCGTTGATGTAGAGGCCGTCCGCGACGAACGCGAACGCGATGCCGTTGTCCTCCGCCTTGCGCGCGATGCGCGTGATGAAGTCGAGATTGATGCTTGCGTCCGGCGGGTTGCTCGGATGCCGCCACGCGTTCATGTGGCTGCCCGCGCCTTGCAGCATCAGGCCGAAAGTGATGGATCGTCGGGTCATGGGCGTGTCCTGTGTGCTGCGTGGAATTCAGAGGGAAGGGGGCAGTTCGGCGGCAGCGTCGACTTGCGCCGGCGCGGCCGGTAGCGCGCCGGCGAGCCACTCGACCGACGCGAGCCGCGCCGCGTAGTCGGTCACCGGCGAATCGATCACGAACTCGTCGACGCCGAGCCGCCGGCTCAGCGCATCGAGCGCGCGGTGCACCCGCTCGGGCGTATCCGCGAGCACGGCCGGGCGCAGCTCGTCGATCCGGTAGTCGGTCGCGCCGCTTTGCCGCGCGAATTCGGCGGCCGCCTGCGCGCTGCCGAGATTGAAGCTCTGGCCGCTCGCGAGCCGCAGCTTGAAGATCTTCAGCGGGCCGATCAGCCGTTCGGCCTCGTCGCGCGTCGGTGCGGCCACCGCGTACAGCGCGACGAGCGGCCGCGTGCCGCCCGCGTCGCGATACGCGTCGAGCGAGCGTTCCAGGTTCGCGTCGTCGCCGTTGAAGTGCCCCGCATGGCAGAAGCGCCAGCCGTGGCGCGCGGCGAGCGCGGCGCTGTCCGGCGAGCCGCCGAGCAGGATCCGCTCCGGCGGTTGCGGCGGCACCGGCAACGCGACCGCGCCTGCGAGCGGGTGGTCCTCGGCGACGCCCCAGCCGAGGAATGCGTCGAGCGCCGCGAGCTGCGCGGCGAAATCGGGCTTCTTCGACCTGTCGTGAAACCATTGCAGCGCGCGGGTCGTCAATGGCAGCCCGCCGGGCGCCTTGCCGACACCGAGATCGACGCGGCCCGGCGCGAGCGACGCGAGCAGCTTGAACGATTCGGCGACCTTGAACGGACTGTAGTGCTGCAGCATCACGCCGCCCGAGCCGATCCTCAGGCGCGACGTGTGCGCGAGCAGATGCGCGACGACGATCTCGGGCGCGGAACTCGCGAAGCCCGGCGCGCCGTGATGCTCGGCAACCCAGAAGCGGCGATAGCCGAGCTGTTCCGCGCGCTGCGCGAGCGCGACCGTGAAGCGCAGCGCGTCGGCGGCATTCGATCCTTCGGCGATCGGGCTCTTGTCCAGCAACGAAAGCGAATAAGACATGGTGTGCGGCGTTCCTGCTTACGGTGTCGATGGAAGGGATCGAGCGCGGCGATGCATCAGGACTTCGGCAGCCCCGGCGGGTTGGTGCGCGCGTCGTCGATCGCCTCGGAACCGAGGTTCCAGCGGTCGAGCACCTGCCGATAGCGGCCGTTCCTGATGAGCCCGTTCAGCGCGAGCGTCAGCGGCTCGGCGAGGCCGCTGCCCTTGCGCGTGGTGATCGCGATGTCGGCGGTGCGCGGCCAGCCGCCGCTGATTGCGCCGACGAGCCGCGTCTTGCCCTGTTGCGCGCTCTGGTACGCGAGCACCGAGTTCACGCTGAACACCGCGTCGGCACGCCCCGACTGCACGGCGACGATCCGCATCGCCTGGTCGTCGTAGTACTGGACCTGCACGGGCTTGAGGCCATGCGCGACGTTCTCGCGGTCCCACGCGAGCAGGATCTTTTCCTGGTTGGTGCCGGCGTCGGTCACGACGCGCAGCCCCGCGACGTCCTTCGGCTCGCGGATCGCCGTGATCTTGCTGTCGTTGCGCACGTAGAAGCCGACCTGGTCCTTGCGGTACGTCGAGAAATCGAACTTCTGCTTGCGCTCCTCGGTGACCGTCACGTTCGAGATCACCGCGTCGACCTTGCCCGATTCGAGCGCGAGCGGCCAGTCGGCCCACGCGAGCGCGACGATCTTCAGCTTGCGGCCGAGGCTGTCCGCGACGAGCTGGCCGATGTCGGCGTCGAAGCCGATGACCGTGCGCGCGTCGGTCGCGTACGAGCTGATCGGCGGCAGGCTCGGCGCGACGCCGATCGTGAACGTGTCCGGTTCGGCGAACCTGAACGCGGCGGGCACCGCGCGCTCGGCCGCCGGGTCCGCGACGCCGCGCGGGCGGCCGCGCTGCTCGGGACTCAGGTCGAACGTCGCGGCGGTCGCGGCGAGGGCCGTGAGGCCGATCAGCGCGGCGCTCAATGTGCGCAGGGCGAAAGAAGCGAAGGGGGCGGCTCGTTGCATGAAAGCGTCCTGTCTGTCGGATACGGGAAAGGGTGTCGGTCGCGGGAAACGCGATGCGCGTTCAGCGGGGCAGCGCCGGCTCGGGCGCCCACAGATCGGCGAGCGTCGCGGTGCGCGACGGCTCGACGAGGTCCTTGCCGAACGGCAAGTGGACATACAGCTCGGGATCGATCGACGGATCGAACAGGCGCGTGTAGCCCGTGTCGTCGTAGAGCGCCCACGCTTCGGGCTGGCGAAAGCCCGTCGTCAGGTAGACGCGGCGAAAGCCTTGCCGCGCGGCGCGCGCTTCGAGCGCCTCGACGACGCGCCGTGCGAGGCCCTGGCGGCGCAGGTCGGCGCGCGTCCAGATGCGCTTCAGCTCGGCCGTCTGCGCGTCGTAGCGCTTGAACGCGCCGCCGCCGATCGTCTCGCCATCGCGCAGCAGCAGCACGAACGCGCCTTCCGGTGGCGCGAACCGTTCGGCCGGGTAGCGCGCGAGTTCGTCACGCGCCGATGCGCGGCTGTCGGGGCGGTACGCGTCATAGCGCGTCGCGTATTCGTCGATCAGCGCGTCGATCAGCGGCTGTGCGCGGACGTCGAGCGGGGTCGTGTCGATGATGCGGTCGGTCATGGCGATGGGCGTCGCGAGTGGCGCGCGACGCGGACGTCCATGTCCGGGCTCAGGCAGACGGCCAGTCCGTTCCAGTCCGTTATCGCGGCGCAGTTGTCGATTCAGCAGCAGCGCAGGCCGGCTTTGACGCACTGGCAAGCGACCGCTGCGGTTTCGAACACGTTACTGCCGCGACCGGCAAAGGCGAACGAAGCAATTTCGATAAGGATTTCGCGGCACGCGTCAGAAGGCTTTGCCGCGATGTGGGGTGTGTTGTGGGTGATGAGGGGCGTGTGATGGGTGCTGCGCGATGCAAACGGCGCGCAAACGTGTCGGCCGGGCGCACGTGGCCGCCACGCGCCACCGAATACGCCGCCCGGAGCGCAGCCGCGCGTCAGGCCGGCGCGGCAGTCGGCTCAGCGAGCTGGAACAGGCAGTCGCCGCGTTGCACTTGCGCGGGAACGCGTTTGCAGACGACTTCGCCGTCGCCTTTGAACCGGCACAGCACGGGTTCGCGCAGCGGCGTGTCCGGGAAATGGATCCATGCGGCCGGCTGCCCGGCGCGCACCTGATCGCCCAGTTCGACGAGCGGCTCGTACAGCCCGCGCTCGTACGCATAGACGAAGTGCCGCTCGCCGTCGACGCGCATGAAGCGCGTGACGGTCGGCGGCGCGTCGGGCACGAGCGTGCCGTGCAGCAGGCCGATGAAGCCGAGGTAATGCAGCAGCCCGTGGCGGCCGAGCCTGACCATCGCCGGATCGGCCATCCCTGCGCCGCCGAGCTCCGTGACGATCGAGATCGCGCCTTGCCGGCGCGCGGCCGACGCCGAATGCACGGGGTTCGGTGCATGCAGCAACGCGTTCGGCAGACCGAACGCGACCAGCAGCGCGTCGAGCCGCGCGGCTTCGTCGGCGTCGAGCGGATCGATCGCGAGCATGTTGCCGCCGTGATAGAGCAGCGAGCTGCCGCCCGAGTGCAGATCGACGAGGTATTGCGCGCGGGACAGCAACGCGTGCTCGATGTAGTGGGCGATCGTCTGCGTCGGCGTGCCGGTCGGGTCGCCGGGGAAGCTGCGGTTCAGGTTGCCTTCGTCGAGCGGCGACACGCGCAGGCCCGCATCCGCCGCCGGGAAATTCGCCATCGGCAGCAGGATCAGCTGCCCTGTGACCATCTCCGGCTCGATCTCGCGGATCAGTTGCGACACGATGATCTGGCCTTCGTATTCGTCGCCGTGATTGCCGGCCATCACGAGCGCGACCGGGCCGTCGCCGTTGCGGATCGACGCGATCGGAATCGGCTGCCAGCCGTACGCGGAGCGATGTACCGAATGCGGCAGGCGCAGGTAGCCGGCGTGCTTGCCGGGTGCGTCGAGGTCGATTTCGCAGTGGATCGGGTTGCGGGCGTGGGAGGTGGCGGTCATGGCGGCGTCGAGCGGGAAGCAAGGCATGCGCCATCTTATCGGGAAATGAACGGCGAGGGACGCAGCGCGGGTGGGCGGCGCGCGCAATCCGGACCGGTGATGACACGCAGCAAGTGGACGCAAACCGTCGATCACGACATCGCGCGATCCGCGCATGCCGCGGTGCGCGGCGATGGCCGAATCGATGCCGGTTTACAGGAGTCCGGCACACGATCGCCCTGGTTGCGCGAATGAAACACGCCACACGCAGACAACGCGGCACGCGCTCGACGTATCGCGAGATCCCGTCTCCCCCCGTCAGGCTCACGCGCCAGCGCGAACGTCAGCGGCCTTCTGTTTCAGCCTCGATACGTCCTTCCTCCCACACCGCCCAGAAGCGGCTGCCGGCACGATACGGATTCGCGCGGCGCGCGGCGTAGTCTTCGACGCCCTGGCGATACGCGCCATACAGCGTCAGCGGCGGGTTCGTCACGCACGCCGCTTCGCGCGGATCGGGACGGCGGAAGGATGTAAGACGCCTGATCAGTGTCGCGCCGTCGATCACGGTTCCTTCGCTGATCGGCTCGTTGCGGCTGATGACTTCGACGGTATCCATGTTGCGCTCCCCGGGTGTTTTCTTTGTTACCCGTTGAACAGCAATAAGAATGCCAGCCTGGGATATCGCGCCGATGCGCCCATCGTGCAGCGTTCTGCCGCGAATTACGCGGCCCGATCGGCCCGTTCAGCCCGATGTTACGGAACATGTAACGTGACGCGGCCGACGTCGCCGCGCGTGCGGCGCATGAAATGTAGCGAAGATGAAACCGGCCAAGGCCGGACGCGCAACCGGATTTCGGAAGGAAGGAAAGAAGAAGGCCGCGCGTTCCGTTCCGCGCCGCGCTCAACCGGCGGCGACCGGCGCGACGCTCCGGCTGCCGTTCGAATAGAAGCGGTAGATGCCCTTGCCGGACGTCTTCGCGTCGTACAGCGCGCTGTCGGCCTGCCGGATCAGATCCTCGGGCGTGTCGCCGTTGCCGTCGAGCGCGATCCCGATGCTGATCCCGAGGCTCACCGTTTGGCCGATCGCGAGCACGTACGGCACCGAGATCTGCTCGATGATCCGCTCGGCGAGGGCCGAGCACGCGTCCATCGTCGTGTCGTCGATCGCGACGACGAACTCGTCGCCGCCGATGCGTGCCGCGAGTTCGCCGGGCGGCAGCGTCTTCATGAGCCGCGCGGCGACCTGGGTCAGCACGTCGTCGCCCGCGTGATGGCCGAAGCGGTCGTTGATCGCCTTGAAGCCGTCGAGATCCAGATACATCACGGCGAGCCCCATCCCGTGCCGCCGCGTGCGCCGCGCGAGCATGCGCTTCAGTTCCGCGTGGAGCTCGTGCCGGTTCGGCAGGCCCGTCAGCGCATCGTGCCGCGCGAGGTGGCGGATGTGCCTTTCCGCGCGGCGGCGATCGGTGACGTCCTCGACGATGATCACCGCGCTGCCGTCCGGCACCTGGTGACGCGTCATCTCGAGCTGCCGCCCGTCGGCGAGCGTGATCTCGAACGGCGCCGGTTCGCGGAACAGCCAGCCGCGGCACTTCGCGGCAAGCTCGCTGTCGTCCGGCTCCGTAGTCAGGCCTGTGCCGAGCGCCGCGACGACGTCCGGGAACGGTGTGTTCAGCATGATCTCGCGCGGCGAGCCGAACAGTTGCGCGGTACGCCGGTTCGCGACGATCACGCGATTCTGGCCGTCGACCATGCAGAGGCCATGCGGCATGTGCGTGAGCGCGGCGTCGAAGCGCGCGACGAGTTCGGCATTGCGTTGCCGCGTGGCCATCAGCGCAACCAGCACCTTGTAGTGGCGCTGCACGACCGTGCGCATCGCGACGAGGTAGATCGCGACCGGCGGCAGCAGCAGCCACGCGCCGCTGCGCGGGGCAAGCAGCGCGCCGACGCCGATCGGCACCACGCCGACCGTGATCTGCGTCATCGCGAGACGCGGCAGCGCGGCATTGCGCGACCCGATCCCGCCGAACACGCCGCCCGCGACCATCACCGACAGCGTGCCGAGCTCGACGTCGACGGCCTGCACGCAGCCCATCGTGCCGAGGCCGAGCAGCAAGCATGCGACGAGCGATACCGGCGCGTAGTGCATCGCCCAGTATTCGGTGCGCGGGTCGCCGGCATCGCGGTGCACGACATAGGCGCGCGCAATCGCCAGCCGTGCCGCGAGCAGGCCGAGATCGGCGATCAGCCACAGCAGGCACCAGGTCTGCTGCAGCCGCACCAGCGCAACTGCGGCGACGAAACAGCTCGCGAGGCCCGACAGGAACATCGGCCGGATGTCTTCGAACAGCGTGGAGAGCAGGGACGGGCGCAGCGCCGCCGTCACGCGGTGATTGCCGGAAGGAGGGGTGGCGAGAACGGAGTGCAGGAGAGACGCCCTGACTGCCATGATCGATGACCTCGACACGATGACCGCTGGCGGCGCCCGCATCGGGTCGTTGCAGGCGAAACCGGTGGGCCGGATGCGCATGACATTACCATGATTCATCGCCGGCTGGTCGGACAATAGACGCCGCGCGCGGACCGTCAGGGTGAACGCGTGTTGCGCGTTCGTTGCCGTACAGGCAGGATCGCTCGTCGAGGGATTGCGTGCGGACGTGTCGCCGGCGCACATCGCGCCATGCCGGAAACACATGATCGGCCGGTGTCGGCCGTCCGCCCGCGCGCCATTCGCGGCGAGCAGGGCTGCACGGATGCCGCCGCGCACCCGTGCGCATCGCGTTATATGCATTCCAATAAGTAATACATGCGAGAAACGCTATAGCCACCATACGGCAAAGGATGCCAGAATGCGCGCCGCTCCGAAGGCCGCGACATCCGCTCGCCGTCGCGAGCCGCACCAGGAGGTCCCCCCATGAAAAACCACGGCCTGTCACGGCGAGGTTTTCTGAAAGCCAGCGTGCTGGCGGGCGTCGCAGTCTACGTCGCGCCCCTCGGCAGCCGCGCATTCGCAGCACTCTTCGAAGAAAAACTCCTTACACCGGTCAAGTGGGATAGCGTTACAGGCATCCCGCGTTTCCGCATCGACGGCATTGCCAAGGTCACGGGCGCGAAAGTCTTCGCCCGCGACGTGCGCGCGGCCGACATGCCGCACTGGCCGCAACAGCAGTCGCATGCGCTGATCCTGCGCGCGACGCAGGCCGACCGCACCTATGAAGGCTTCGACCTGGCGCTGCTCGGCGACGACCTGAAGCCCGACCGCATCGTCACCGCCGACGACCTCGCGCGCGACGGCGTCGCGTTCCCGGCGTTCTACGGCGACGACATGCTGCTGCCCGCCGGCAAGACGCCCGCGTATCTCGGCCATGCGGTGGCGATCCTGATCTATCACGACTTCGCGCGCTTCCGCTTCGCGAAGAACCTGCTGAAGTTCCGCGACGACGTGATCCGCTACGGCGCGGTCACCGGCCCGCTCGAGCGCGACCCGTGGGGCACGTTCCGCTTCGTGCGCGTCGGCGGCAAGACCGCCTACGACGACGACGTCTATTCGAGCCTGAAGGACGCGCCGATCTTCCCGAGCATGATGCGCAAGCACCAGCCGGTGTGGCCGGACGGCAAGGAGCACGGCAAGCTCGACGAGCAGGGGATGTTCCATGCGGCGCAGATTGCCGACGAGATCGACCATCCGTCGGCCGACTGGCTCGTGTTCGACCGCGAATACAACACGCAGTCGGTCGACACGTCCGCGCTCGAGCCCGACAACGCGAACTGCTGGTACGACGCCGCGACGCAGTCGATGCACCTCGTCGTGCCGACACAGTCGCCGCTCGAAGTCGCGGAAAACGCCGCGGCGATGGTCGCCAAGTGCCGCTTCCCGGTGAAGAAGCTGTTCGTGCATCCGTGCTACACGGTCGGCTACGGGTCGAAGGACCACTTCAACGTGCCGTTCTACGGGCTCGTCTGCGCGCTGTACGCGGACGGCCGCCCGGTGCGTTTCGCGAACGACCGCTTCGAGCAGTTCCAGACGTCGCTGAAGCGTCACGCGTTCAAGATGCACTACCGGATCGCGGTCGACCGCAATACCGGCATGCTGCAATCGTTCAAGGGCGACTTCGAGGCGAACGGCGGCGGCCGCATGAACTTCTCGCCGTCGGTCGCGATGGTCGGCGCGACGGCCGCGCAATCGATCTATTACTTCCCGAAGAGCGATCTCGCGGCAGTCGCGATCGCGTCGCGCGCGATCGACGCCGGCTCCGCGCGCGGCTACGGCACGCTGCAGAGCATGGCCGCGACCGAGATGGCGATCGACGAGATCGCCGCGCAGCTGCAACTCGACCCGATCGAGTTCCGCCTGAAGAACGCGCTGCGCTCGGGCATGAAGAATACGCAGGGTGCGATTCCCGCCGGCGCGCTGCGCGTCGACGACGTGCTCGAACGCGCGAAGCAGCATCCGCTGTGGACGCGCCGCGCCGCGCGCAAGGCCGAGTTCGAAGCCGCGCATCCGGGCAAGCGCTACGGCGTCGGCTTCGCGTGCGTGCAGAAGGATTTCGGCACCGGCGCGGAAGCGTCGTTCGCGAAGGTCGAATTCGACGAGAACGGCAACGTCACGCTGCATCACACGGCCGCCGAGATCGGCACCGGGATGTCGACGTCGCAGGCCATCGCGGTCGCGAAATGGCTCGGCCGCCCGGCGACCGACGTGCGCGTCGCGCTGACCGACTGGCCGGACCTGCCGGTCGAGACGAGCGGCGATCCGTACCTGATGTCGCAGGCCGACCAGGACAAGCTGAGCGCGAACCCGCGCTGGTCGCCGGGCTACGCGTCGCCGTCGAGCGCGACGAACTCCGCGTACTACTTCACGCACAGCACGCGCGAAGCCGCGCGCGCGGTGTTCCGCTACGGGCTGTGGCCCGCGGCGATGTCGATCTGGACCCGCGGCCTCGGCGGCGGCCAGGCCGCGCCGTACACGATCCGCGTCGAGGATGCGCGCTGGGTCGACGGCAAGCTGACCGCCGACGGCCTCGAGCCGCTGACGTTCGAGCAGCTCGCGAAGCAGGCGTATGCGCTCGGCCTGCCGACCGGCGCCGTCGTGCACGTATTCAACCGCTGGCAGTGGACCGACGCCGAGTTCGAGATCGGCGGCGTCACCGAGCGCCTGCCGATCGACGGGCTGTCGCTGCGCATCGGCGCGCCGAAGACGGGCGACGCGAACGGGCCGGTGCCGGGCACCGCTGCGCCGGCCGGCGCGACCGCGATCCGCGGCACGCTGCCGCCGACCGCGAACGGCTACCGCGTGCTGGACCGCAAGCGCGTGTTCATCCCGCCGACGAGCCGCAACAACGCGGCCGTCACGTACTACACGGCGGTCGGCACGCTCGTCGAGCTGGCCGTCCATGAGGCGACCGGCAAGGTCGAGCTGCTCACGCACCACTCGATCATGGAGTGCGGCAACCAGATCTCGCCGCAGCTCGTGTCGGGCCAGTTGCAGGGCGGCCTCGCGATGGGCATCGGCCACGCGCTGCACGAATACCTGCCGCTGTACGAAGACGGCCCCGGCAACGGTACGTGGAACTTCAACCGCTATACGCTGCCGCGCGCGTCCGACGTCGCCGTGTGGACGCAGACCGGCGAAGTGCTGCCGCCGCTGTCCGAAACCGATCCGCCGAAGGGCGTCGCCGAAGTGGTGATGATCCCGGTCGTCGGCGCGATCGTGAACGGCATCGCGCACGCGATCGGCCATCGTTTCACCGACTTGCCGGTGACCCCGCAAAAGATTCAGGAGGTGCTCGCATGACGACCGCCCAAACCGCCGCGTCGGCCGCCAGCGCCGTCGCTCCGGCCGCCGCGTCCGCAGGCGGCGCCAGCGCGCCGGTCCCGGCGTCCGCCGCCGCACCGGCATCGGCGCCGGCATCCGTGTCGGCGCCCGTCGAGCGTCCGCTCGTCCGGTTCCAGCCGAAGCCGCTGTCCGTCACCATCAACGGCAAGTCCGTCGGCCCGATGCAGGTGCCCGAAGGGCTGATGATGATCGAGTTCCTGCACGAGTACGCGGGCCTGACCGGCTCGCGGCTCGGCTGCGGACAGGGCATCTGCCACGCGTGCGTCGTGATCCTCGACAAGCCGGACGGCACGAGCGAGGAAGTGCGCACCTGCATCACCGGCGCGCACTTCTTCCACGGCCGCTCGATCCGCACGGTCGAAGGCCATGCGAAGCGCAACGATGCGGGCGAAGTGGTCGAGCTGTCGCCGATCCAGCAGAAGTTTCTCGAGCATTTCAGCTTCCAGTGCGGCTACTGCACGCCGGGCTTCGTCAACGCGGCCACGGTGCTGATCGAGCGGCTGAAGCGCGAGCCGGTCGCGAAGGCCGACGTCGAACGCACGATCACCGAAGCGCTCGATGCGCACCTCTGCCGCTGCACGGGCTACGTGGGCTACTACGAAGCGGTGAAGGACGTCGTGATGACGACGCCGGGACTCGTGAAGGACGCCGCATGACACGCACATTCGCCCATCGAGTCGCGCACGCCGTGCGCATGCCCGCGCTGGCAGCCGCCTGCGCACTGGCGCTCGCCGCCTGCGGCGGCCACGACGCGCCCACCACGGCAGCCGCGCCGGCGGCCGACCAGGTTGCGCGCGGCCGCTATCTCGTCAAGGCCGCCGACTGCGCGGCGTGCCACACCGCGAAGGACGGCGCGCCGTTCGCCGGCGGCGCGAAGCTCGATTCGCCGTACGGCACGTTCTACGGTTCGAACATCACGCCGGACAAGGATCACGGAATCGGCGGCTGGAGCGCGGATGACTTCTACGCCGCGCTGCACGACGGCAAGGCGCCCGGCAAGCGACTGTATCCGTCGATGCCGTACACGTCGTACCGGCAGCTCACGCGCGCCGATACGGACGCGATGTACGCGTACCTGATGTCGGTGAAGCCGGTCGCGCAGGAAAACCATCCGCACGAGCTGCAGTTCCCGTACAACCTGCGGTTCGGCATGGCGATCTGGGACCTGTTCTTCCTGAAGGACAGCCTGCCCGATGCGTCGACCGGCCAGTCCGCCGACTGGCAGCGCGGCCGCTATGTCGCGAACGCGCTCGGCCACTGCGCGGAATGCCATACGCCGCGCAGCTTCACGGGCCAGCTCGACGGCGGGAAGCCGTTCGCGGGCGCAGCGCTCGGCCGCGTGGCCGCGCCGGACATCACGCCGACGGGCCTCGCCGCGCGCGGCTGGACGGGGGCGGACCTGCAGACGTTCTTCAGCGTCGGCATCGCGCCGCAAGGCTCCGCGTTCGGCGAGATGTACCCGGTCGTGCACCTGAGCACGCAGTACCTGACGAAGGACGACCTGCGCGGGCTGTCCGTGTACCTGCTCGGCGACACGCCGCCGGCGCCGCAACCGGTGAAGCCGGTGTCGGCCGACGCCGCGCAGCTCGCCGCGGGCCACTCGGTGTATCTCGCGGTCTGCGCGGGCTGTCACGGACTGAACGGCGACGGCAAGCCGCACGTCGCGGTGCCGATGAACGGCAACTCGACGGTGCGACAGGGCGATCCGCGCAACCTGCTCGTCGCGATGCTCGACGGCATCGACGAGCAGAAGTTCGCCGGCGTCGAAAACATGCAGTCGATGCCGGGCTTTGCCGGCACGTTGAGCGACGACGAACTCGCGCAACTCGCGAACTACCTGCGCGCGACGTGGGGCGGGCAGCCGGCCAGCGTCACGCCGGCCGACGTGAAGGCGATGCGCTGACGCGGAGAGGGCGGGGCGCCGCGGCGCGATGCGTCCGGTTTCCGGCGTTCGCGCACGGCGGCCCGCCACGCGGGAGGCGGGCGGTCAATATCCGCCGCCTCCGCCGCCCCCGCCACCACCACCACCCGCGCCGCCTCCGCCATAACGGCCGACGGCGTGGTTCTGCGAAGCGCTGTTGTCCGACATGCAGCCAGCGGACAGCAGGAGCGCCAGCGCCGCGACCACGGCTGCGATCAACGTAGTCGATCTCATCTCAATCTCCTATCGACAGGCAGGCGGCCCGAGTACGTCGGCCGGCAACCCGGCCGGGACGCCCGCGCGCACACGAAACGTTCGGTGCAGCCCGCTTATTCCATGTCGTGCCGCGCAACGTGCAGGGCACGCGGGCGGGCGACCGGCGTTCCCGTATCGTCCGTTGCGATCGGACCTTTCGTCCGCGTTGCGAGACGGCAACGGTCGTTCGCCCGCTCAGGCATCCGGCGCGGGTTCGGCCGGATCGTCCTCCAGCAGCCGCGTCAGCACTTGCGCGACCACCCGGTCGCATTGCGCGCCCCGAAAATCGAACGCATCGCGCTCGGCCAGGTCGAGATCGACCGCAAGCGACGCGCGCAACATCCGCCGCGCGCGATGATGCCGGCTGCGCACCGTCGCCTCGGGCAGCGCGAGGCACTGCGCGGTTTCCTCGACAGTCATTTCCTCCACCGAGCGCATCACGAATACGATCCGGAACGCAGGCGGCAACGCGTCGATCCGGCGCTCCAGCAGGTCCCGCAATTCGGCGCGCGACGCCGACCGCTCGGGGGAATCGGATGAGATATCGATCATGTCTGCCACATCGAACGAATCGAACGGATCGAACGCATCGTCGGCATTGCACATCGGCATCACGACAGCCCTGCGCCGCGCGCGCCGCACGCGGCCGAAGCATTCGTTCAGCAGCAGCCGCGTAAGCCAGGTGCCGAGCGCCGAGTCGCCGCGAAAACGCACCATCGACCGGTAGGCGGCGAGGTATGCGACCTGGAGCGCGTCCTCGGCCTCCGCGTCGTCGCGCAGGATCGCGCGGGCGAGCCGGAACAGGCGCCGGTTGTGCCGGCGCATCACGAGCTCGAATGCGCCTTGATCGCCCGCGACGACGCGGCGCACGAGCGCGGGCTCGTCGTCGATGGCGGGAGGCGCGGGCACATCGAAAGAAATCGTCATCGCGCACCTTTGTCGATGCTCATCGCACGTTCAGCATGCCGTGCATCGTCGGATGGAGCGTGCACGAATAAGGGAAACGGCCGCGCACGCGGGCAACGTAGTGCCACGACGCCTGCGGCGCGATGCTGCCGGAGTCGAACGCGCGGGCGTCGGCGCTCGCCGTATGCGCGAACAGATCGCGATTGATCCACACCACCTCGTCGCCGCGCTGCACGGTCAGCTCGGCCGGCGTGAAGCGCATCTGTTCGATCACGACCACGTGCGTTCCGGCGAACGCGCCGGACGAGACGGCCAGCGTGGCCAGCCACATCGCGGATGTGCAGCGCCGAAACCACGCGATCGCGCGCGACGGCGCCGTCATCGCGTCATTGCGCGGCGCCACTGCCTTTCCCCAGCGTCGACTGCAGGTGGCGCGCATGGTCGAGGTGCGCGACGAACGCGGGCTCGACCTTGACGAGCAGCGCCTTCAGCTCGGCATTCTTCGCGGACGGGATCAGCGTGTGATCGATCGCGGAGAGTACGGCTTCATGATAGGCCACCTCGTGGTCGATGTACGCGCGGTCGAAGCGCGCGCCGTCGAGCTTGCCGAGGGTCTGCAGGTTCGTATCGCCGCCGCGCTTGAGATCCATGCTGGTCGGGTTGTCCTCGGGCGTCACGCCGAGCTTGTGGACGAGGTCGACCGCCGCGTTGTTGACCCCGGTGTGATCCTGCACCATGCGATCGGCGAAGGCCTTCACGTCCTTGTTGTGCGTTTTCGATTCGGCCAGTTTCCCCGCGTCGATGTCGACCTGGTTGGCGGTCACGACGATCGCCGCGATCTGCGGGTCGGTCGGGCCGGGCTGCTGCGCGGCAACGGGCAGCGCGACTGAGAGCAGGGCGCCGCACAGCGCTGCATTGAAGATCGTGTTCATCTGGAATCCTCCGAACATTGACGGCGGCGCAATGCCGCCACGTCATCGCGGTTCGACGCCGCTCAATCGATTGGATGTCACGTGCGGCGCGCGCGTTTCCGGCCGACGGGCAGCCCGCCGGCGAAGCGCTTTTGAAGTGCGGATGAAGTTCGGGGGGCGTTCCGGGACGTGACGGTCACGCGCGGGTGACCGTCACGAGGCGCACGCTGGCGCCCGCACGCCGTGATACGGGCGGGCTGCGTGTCGCGCGCGCCGCAGGTTCCGGCTGCGGTCGATCAGCGATAGACGAGATCCGCGCGGCGGTTCTGCGCCCACGACTCCTCGTCATGACCGGTCGCCACCGGCTTTTCCTTGCCGAAGCTGACGGCTTCGAGCTGGGTCTCCGGCACGCCAAGCGTGACGAGCGCGCTCAGCACCGCTTGCGAGCGGCGTTGCCCGAGCGCGAGGTTGTATTCCGACGTGCCGCGCTCGTCGGTATTGCCCTGGATCAGCACGCGCTGCGCAGGGTGGCGGCGCAGGTAGTCGGCGTGCGCCTGAATCAGCGACTGGAATTCAGGCTTGATCGCGTTGCTGTCGAAATCGAAATAGACGCTGCGCTTCGCGAGCGGACTGTTCGGGTTGTTCAGCTCATCGGCCTGCGTCGTGACGACCGCCTCGTTCGCGGCATTCGGATTCATGCCCGCGTTCTCCGGCGTCTTCGCCGCGTGGTGGCAACCGCCCAGCAGCGCCAGGATCACGATCACCGCGTATCGGTACATTTTGCTCATCGTTCGTCTCCTGCGGTTGACTGCGTTGAAAGCCCGCGAGTGCGCATCGGCGATCCGCCCGAAGCCCCGACGGGGTCCCGTAAGCAGGCAGCAGGAAATTGAAAGCTTGTCGCGCTCGGGTCGCTTATTGCCTGAATCCCTGCAGACAGCTTAGGAAAAATGTCACAACGCAACCAGTTTCGCCGTATCCGTTGCGTGATTCGCGCTCGCGCGTCAGCACATGGTCGGCCTTCGGTGCAGACCGTGCCTGTCGCCGCTGCGAAGCCGGACGGCTCCGCTACGCGTCGCCGTGTTCGTCGTGCCCGATCACCAGCCCGGCATACATGCGTTCCGCCAGCCGGATCATCGCGCCACAGGGCCGGCCACGCCGGCCTCGTTCGCGACACCCGTCACATGTTCCAGACGAACTGCGCGGCGGCATGCGCGGTGGGACGCGCGACCCGGTATCGAGGCGGTTGCGCCGCAAGCGGCGGCGAGAGTGGGGGACGACCCCATGAAAATGTGCGAAGCGCACTGGCTGGCGCGATGCCTGCTGCGCGTTTCCTCAGCCGCCCGGCATGCTGCCGGCGGCGGTCCGTAGCCCGCCCGGGATTGCCGCGACACGGTACGACGCTTTCAGCGTAGGCACTGAGGATTAAGACAGGCTTAAGCGCGCACTTATCAGACGAATGGGGCAAGGCGCGGCAGACAATACCGCGCTAGCGGCGTTGCTCGACGCGATAGCGGCCGGGGCTGATGCCCGTCGCGCGCTTGAATGCGATGCTGAACGCCGTGTCCGACAGGTAGCCGATGCGTTCGGCGATGGTCACGAGCGGCTCGTCCGAGTCCTTGAGCGCCGTCATCGCAATCGCGATGCGCCACCGATGGAGGTAGTCGAGCGGCGCACTGCCCACCATCCGGCGGAAGCGCGACGCAAATGCGGTGCGGGACATGCCGACGTTCGCCGCAAGCGCGTCGAGCGTCCAGCGCTGTTCGGGCGAGCGGTGCATCATCGACAGCGCCGAACCCACCTTGCCGTCGGACAGTGCCTTCAGCCAGCCGTCCGCCAGTTCGCCGCTTGCGATATACGCACGCAGGGTCTGCACGAGCACGAGCGTCGCGAGGCTGGTCTTCGCCACGTCCGAGCCCGGCGGCGCCGGATTGCCCGTTTCACCGGTTTCGATCTTGAGCAACGCGAGCACATGCGACAGCGCATGCGCCGCGACGTCGGCGGCGCGCAGGTGAATGAGCGGCGGCAAATGTTCGAGCAGCATGCCCGTCATGTCGCTGTCGAACACGAAGCGTCCGCTCGCGAGACTGACGGGGGCGGCGTCGCCGGGCCCGTGGTATCGCACGACGCCGTCCGCGCCGCGGCTCGACCGGTAGGTCGCCGGGCCGTCGAGCGGCGTGCAGGACGGAACGCTTGCCGAGCAGAACGGCTGCCCGTTCGTCAGCAGGTAGAAATCCCCCTCGTCGATCGCACGGTATTCGGCATCGTCCGCCATCCGCAGATAAAGCCGCCCGCGCAGCACGGTGCCGAACTTCATGTGCTGGTACGCCGGAAACCGGAATGCCCACATACCGTCGCCGTCGAAACGCGACGACAGGCCGCTGCGCACCTTCAGCACCGACAGGACATCGGACAACGCATCCATGAAATGTACGATCGATAAGAAATTCGGACCGATTGATTATATGAAGTTCCGATTGCATGCGGGAAGATCACGCTGACGTTGCCTAATTCGGGCGTGCGACTTACTTTCTTCGTACGGATGCCGTTCGTGTCGTCACCGATCGAAATGGTGGGTGCAAGCGCGGCCGTGCTCAGCGGATCCGACCGGCTGCCCGGCGCGTCGCCGGTCAGTACCGGCAGTCGGCAGCGTAAAACTGCAGAATTCATTCGAATTGCGGAGGGCGCATGAAAGCATGGCAACTCACCCGGCTGGGCGGCGATCTGCGGTATGTCGACGTGCCGCCGCCCGAACCCCGGCCCGGCAGCGTCGTCGTCAGGATGCAGGTGTCGGCCGTGATGTCCTACATGCGCCAATACGTCGGCGGCGAACTGCCGGTCTATCACGCGCCCGACCGCCCGTTCATCCCCGGCGGCAACGGCGTCGGCATCGTGCACGCGGTGGGCCGGGACGTGTGGCACCTGAAGCCGGGGCAGCGCGTCGTGATTTCGTCGCACTTCGTCGCCAATGAAAACGTGCGGGACCCAGCGCAGATCCTGATTGGGATCACCGCGGCGGGCGCCGAAGGCGATGCGATGCAGGCGGATTGGCCGGACGGCACGCTGGCAGAATACGCGTTGCTGCCGGCATCGGCGCTGACTGCCGCCGACGCAGTCGCGGACCTCGACGCGAAACAGCTTGCGCTCGCGACGCGATTCGTCGTGCCGTTCGGCGGGCTGCTGCGCGGACGGCTCGCCGTCGGCGAGACCGTGGTCGTGTCCGGCGCGACGGGTGCGTATGGCAGCGCGGCGGCGTTGCTGGCCGTCGCGATGGGCGCGGGCCGCGTCGTTGCCGCCGGGCGCAACGCGCAAGCGCTGGCCGCGCTCGCCGAACACGGCAACGGCCGGATCGTGCCCGTTGTCGTGACCGGCGACGTCGCGCGGGACGTCGAAGCGATTCGCGCCGCCGCGCGCGGGCGCGTGGATCTCGCGTTCGACATGGTCGGCAACGCACGCGATCCGAACATGACGCTGGCGGCGCTGCGCAGCCTCGGACGGGAAGGGCGGCTCGTGCTGATGGGCAGCATGGCGGTCGATCTGCCGGTTCCCTATACCGAGGTCATGCTGAACGGGTGGGAAATCATCGGCCAGTTCATGTATCCACGCGATGCCTATCGCCGGCTGCTGTCGCTGGCCGGCGCGGGCGCGCTGGATTTCGGTGCGCTGCGCCCGGTCGTGTACGGCATTGCCCGGCTCGAAGCGGCCATCGATCGGGCCGCCGGTGCGTCGGGGCTCGAGTGCGTGCTGATCGACCACGAGGCGTGATGCGCGTGCGGATCCTGAAGACCTTGTACCGACGCCATGTCGCCACATGCGGCCGAGCGATCGTGTGCGTTCAGCGAGCGTCTGACCGGTGTTGACTGGCGCCGGCATGCAACGCAATGAATTCCTTCGTGCGTGCCGGCTCGGTAATCTCCGTCCATTGAAGATGCGCGTACTTCGGATCGTCGCGAAGGCTTGCGAACTTGACGCGATTCTTGTCGAACGTCGTGTACGACCACAGCAGCACCGAATCCCTGGAGCAGAACGCCATCCGCAGCGATTCGCGGTTTCCGTGTGAAAGCTCCGTGCGCATGATGCCTCGGCTTATCGTGCGCCAGAGCACGCGGGAGAACACCGTCCACCGGCCGAAGTTGAGCCAGACGATGTGCGTGGCTCTCGACCAGAGCACATCACGCACGGCGCTGTAGTTCCCGTCCGCGACCCATCGGTCGCCCGCCGTCGCCGCGAGCACGGCTTGCTCGAACTGTTCGTGCGGAACGGCTGCCCAGTCCGGGCCCCAGTACAACCGATCGAGTTCGATGTACGGACAACCGGCGGACGTGGCCAGCGCACGCGCGAAGGTGGATTTTCCCGATCCGCTCGTTCCGACGACGACGATGCGCATGTGTTCCTGCTGCGATCCGGTTCTGATGACGCGTATTGTGCCTCATGCGCCACATCGCTTCCGGAAGCAGGATGCCGGACAACGACCCTGGCCGGCGCGCCCCGACGCTGATCCCGCCGAAGTCCGGTGGCCGTGCTGCCCACGCCGGCGCAGTGAATCACGCAGTTTCCCCGCCGCGCATGCACGCGTCACGGCGGCTTCCTACGAATTCCCCGTGCATCGAACGGACCCGGACCCGGAATAATTGGACGCTTGTCTGTCGCTGTTCCCGGGAGATTCGCGATGCGCATTGCCGATGGAGGAGATTCGGGCGGCCCGTACATTCCGCCGCCACCGCCCCCCAACGCGCAGGACGTGTCGACCGCCGAATCGGCGCTGCAGAACCAGTTGAACGGCAAGTCGATCGACGACGCGGCCGCGCTCCAGGCGGCGATCAACAAGGTCCTGCAGACACAGCCCGGCGTCACCCGCGATGCGCTCGCACGCGCCGCCATCCTGATGCAGGCAGAGCGCAATGGCGCGCCGAAGAGCGATGCGAGCCCGAAGGTCGATACGCTGCAGCAGGCGGCGAGCCAGATCGGGCTCACGCACGTGTTCGACTACCAGACGCTCGACGATGCGACCCACGCGCTGTCGGACAAGCCGCTTGCGGTCGGCGGCGCCTCGCCGTCCGGACAGGGAGCCGATCCGGGGGCCGCGCGCGCGGCAATCCAGGCCGGCCTCGACGACGGGATGACGCTCGCCGAGGCCGTCAACGCGGCGCGCGTCAAGCTCGGCGGCAGCGCGCAGAACGAGGTGGTGCTCGGCACGGCTGCGCTCGCGATCGAAGGCGACAAGGCGATGACCGACGGCACGGTGCCCGCCGCCGACGATCCGGTCAAGGCCGTCGCCGCGCAGAAGACCATGTGGGTCGGCGTGTTCTCCGACGCCACCCTCGACGACGCCGTCAAGGCGCTGACCGTGGAGATCAAGCCCGGGCCCGATCTCAAGGACGCCGCGAAGGGCGCGCAAACCGCCTTCCAGGCCTGGCAAAAGGACCAGGCAAGCCACGCGGATCCGGCGCAGCTCGCGCTCGACGAGCGGGCGTATCACACCGCGTTGTCGAAGGAATTGAACGCCGCCGCCGGCGAAACGGACAGCCACTGGCGCGACGGCCTGCTGCAGATCGACCAGCGCTGGCAGGCCGAGCGCGCGGTCGTGTCGCTCAACACGAACGGCGTCGACGGCGCACCGCGCGCCGCCGACGTGGCCACCGCGCTGCACGCGGCCGAGATCGTCGACACAGCCGACGCCGCGCGCACGTCGGGCGGCGCGGACGGCAACCTGAAAAGCGCGCAGTCGCTGACGCAAGCGCTGCAAGGCCGCTCGAAAGACGATCCGCTTTATCAGGCCGTGATGGGCGACGCCCGCACGCAGACACTGCAAGGCAACGCGCTGCACGACATCCTGAACGCCGGAGGCGGCAAGAATCCGCATGACCGGCTCGTCGCGATCGGCCAGGCGCTGTCGCAATACAAGGGCACGGCGCTTTACGACGCACTGGCCGATTCGACCGTCCATTCCGGCGTCACGCACGACGTGATCGCGAGCGTCGGCACGCCGGACAAGCTGCGCGACATCGCGAACCTGCTGACCGACGTGCAGCACGCATCGCCAGAGCTGGCGCTCGCACTGTACCGGCAGAACCTGCAAGGCAAGGTCGACAGCGAGATCAAGCGCGGCGATCCGTACGCGTACTCGCCGCCGATGGGCTCGCTCGACCAGATGGATGCGTACTACGGTCCGATCGCTCGCATCGTCCAGGCGCTCGGCGGGCCGAAAAGCGACGGCGCAAAGCCGGTCGTGCAAGCGCTGCAGACCTACCTGCAAAACGGGCAGAACGATCTCGACCGCCTGAAGAAGGCTGCTGTCGTGACGACGCAGACGCCGTTCGATTCGCTGTCGCTCGCGCGTGCGAACGGTGCGCCGATGGACGTCTACCAGACGCTGATCGACGAAGACCCGAACGGCGAGTTGTCGAAGACGCTGCAGGACCATACCGGCCTGAAGCCGAGCCCGCCGCCGTCGACCGTGAAACCGGAGAATGCGCCGGCGCTCCTGAAGGCGAAGACCGCGCTCGACCAGGCGCTGAACGGCGGTCCGGTCAACGCCGACACATTGCGCAAGGCGCTCGACGACGCGCGCAAGAACAACGCCGACATCGGCGACGGCACGTGGGCGCAGGCGGCGGTGCTCGAACAGGCGAACGCCGATACCGTGCAGTGGCAGAACGCCAACGCCGACAAGATCAAGCGCGGCGACGCACCGAAGCCCGACGGCGATCCGATCGTCAAGGCGCAGCAGGAAGTCGGCACGGACCAGCTCTTCACCGCGCAGGATCTCGCGCGCGGCACGCAGGCGCTCGTCGACGGCACGCTGCCGGTCGTGCCCAATACGCCGGATGTGGCCGCGGCGCCGTCGCAGACGCAGGCCGGCCAGCCGGGCGTCACGCAGTATCTGCAGCAGCTCGTCGCGAGCGGGATGACGATGAAGGAGGCGATCGCCGTCACGCGGATGTGGCTCGGCGGCAACGAGAAGAACGAAGCGATGATCACGCAGGCCGCGCTGACCGTCGTCGCGCAGCAGCAATACCTGGCGCCGTACTACCAGAATCCGGACACCGCGAAGGACCCGATCGATGCGGCGAAGGACGACCTCGGCGCGCTGAACGTGCTCGACCCGGACGTGCTGCGCGTCACTGCCGGCCAGATGAAGCAGGACCTGCAGCCCGACCAGAAAGCACTCGACGATGCGGTCGGCCACGCTCGCGACGACTATCGGACGTGGCAGGACGCGAAGTCGAAGGCCGACAACGCGAAGAACGATCCCGCGCTCGCGAAGGCCGCCGCCGACGCGCTGAGCAAGTATCACGACGATCTGAAGAAGGCGCTCGACGCCGCCGCGGGCAACCCGGCCGATCCGAACTGGCAGACCGACCCCGGCAAGGTCGACACGCTGTGGAAAGCGCAATACGCGGTGACGATGGATGGCGTCGCGCCGGAGCTCGAAGCGGCACGCGAAGCCGGCAAGGATTCACCGGAGTTCAAGCAACTGCAGACGGTGTTCCAGCAATGGCAGCAATCGCTCGGTGCGGTGGATGCGCTGCAGCAGGTCGCGCATGCGCAGGCGCTCGGCGGCGGCGAAGGCGCGGGCGACGTGTCGGCTGCGAAGATGCTGTCCGGGCTGATGGCCGGCATGGGGCCCGGCAATCCGTTCTACGACGAAGTGATGAACGACGGCGCGATTGCCGCGCTCCGGCAGCGCGCGCTCGCGGCGGTCGTGGGCCCCGACGCGTGCGCGACGGACCCGCACGCGCGGCTCGCCGACATCGGCAAGCATCTGAGCGAGTACAAGGGGACGCTGTTCTACGGGCAGCTGCTGGACGGCGCGATCGGCGCGCCGCAAGTCAGGACGCTGTTCACCGAGATCCACGCGAAAGTCTTCGACAAGAAGAGCGCGTCGGACCAGCTCGGCGTACTCGCCGACCAGATGGACGGCCTGAATCCCGATCTCGCGGCGGCGCTGTATCACGACCAGTTCGCGGGCAAGATCGACGACGTGTCGAACCTGGCGGCGCTGTCGCGTATCTACGTGTCGGCGGGCGGCGCGCAGAACGCGGACATGACCGCGCTGCGCCAGAAGGTCGAGGGGCTGATGCTGAAGCCGGTCGACAAGGGCGGCCTGGGCGCCGAAAGCACCGATTCGCGGCTGAACGTCGACGTGCTCGTCGGCGGCGACGGGATGGCGATCGTGATGGGCCAGGACTTCGGCCTCGGCGACGTGAAGAACAAGCACGTCGACATGCAGCTTACGCAGGACATCATCGGCGACAACATCGCCCCGGACGTGACGAAGGAAATCGAGCGCGAAACGGGCTTCAAGGACAGTGCGAAGCCGGCCGCGCCGTTGGCCGTCGCGCAGGATCCTGCGAAGGTCGCGGCGCCCGACCCCGCGCAAGGCCCTGGCGTGACGCTGCCGCCCGTGCCCGCATGGCAGCCCGGCACGACCGGCTACACGGCGGGCGGCCACCTCGCGGGCCTGAACGAGCGGGACGGCATGCAGACCGTGACGAGCCGCGCGCAACTGCTCGACATCATCGGCCAGGCATTCAACGTCCAGCCGACCTACACACCGGGCACGCTGGACCAGCAGCAGGCGGCGACGCTCGGCGAGTTCGCGCTGTACAGCGGCAACGAGGTCGTGTACGACCACAAGCACCAGAAGACCACGATCGGCCAGCTCGCCGACCAGCTGATGCAGGGCGAAGGCGTCACGCAGGTGAGCAGCCTGAACCCGGTGTCGGTCACGTCGTTGTCGATGCAATGGTGGAACAACCGCGAAGGCACCGGCAACGCGCAGCAGCTCGCGATCCTCGAAGGCATCGGCGCGGACGGCAGCACGATCGACGTCGGTCCGGCCGATACGACCGTGCGTCACGGCTACGACGACTGGCAGTCGCACAGCGGGCTCGACAAGGGTCTGCTGGTCGCGCAGCCGCATTGGGTGCTCGACGCGAACGGCAGCCTGATGTCGGGCGACGGCTACTTCACGATCTACAAGCCCGACGACCACTGGTACGACTGGGACCACCTGAAGACCGATCTCGAGATCGGCGCGACGGTGCTCGCGGGCATCGCGACGATCGCGATCCAGCCGGAGACGGCGGCATTGTGGGCGGTGATGCTGTCGGATCTCGCGGATGCGTACTTCGCGGTGACGGCCGTCACGGGCACGGTGCAATCGGTCCGCGCGCTGTCGACCGCGCAAGGGCGCAGCAACGTGTGGAACTGGATCGGCCTCGGCGCGAACGTGCTCGGCGGCGCGGCGGGCGCGGGCGGCGTGATCAACCGGACCGCCGTCGCGGCGGCGCGGGTCGGCGCGGCGGACCGCACCGTCACGGATGCGCTCAACGCGGTGCGGCTCGCGCACGGTGCCGACGCGGTCACGGCTGCGCGCGCGAGCGTCCTGTCGGACGGCCGCTGGGCGCTGCGCAATTTCAAGGACACGCGGATGCAGGGCGCGCTCAACCGCGCGCTGTTCGGCACGCCTGAAGCCAGCGCGCGGACGGCCGACCGGCTGGCGCGGATTTTCAGCGTGACGCGCAACCCGGGCGTTGTCGGCGACGTCGCGCTCGGCACCCGGCGCCTGAGCAATCTGAACGACGCGCTGCCGCTCGTCGACCGCGCCGATCTGCTCTCGCAGCTGCCCGCGCGCCTGCGCCGTCTCGCAGGCTTGCGCATCGCCGGGAAGGGCGGCCTCGCGTATCGGCTGCTCGGCGCGGCCGCGTTCGATGCGAACCTCGCGACGATGATTCATCAGGGCGTCGAGCTGTCGTCGGCGGGCAGTCAGGCGTCGCCGGATGACTGGCTGCAATTCCTCACGTCGGCCGGCATGATGGGCGCGGGCTCCGGCGTCGCACGCCTGCACGGCGCCGCGCACCGGAGCGCGCACGAGCAGGCGGTCGCCGATCTGCACGCATCGGGCGAGCTGCCCGGCGCAATCCTGCCGCATCCTGCCGCCGACTCGTCCGGCGTACCGGTTTTGCGCGTCCTGCCCGAGACCGGGCCGCGCGGCGCCGACGCTTCGCTCGGCTCGCTGGATGCCTTGCTCGCGCGGGTGGCCGATGCCGGCGGCCCGCTGAGAATGCGGGACGTGTACCGGCTCTACCGCACGACCGGCGCGGCGGCCGAGCAGCGCGGCGCGATTCCCGCGTCGCTTTATTTCCCGCGCATCGTCGATCTGGCCGCACAGCGTCCGGAGGGCACGTACAGCGCGTCGCAGGACGGTGTGCCGATCGACGGCGAATCGGCGTCGGTGCCGGGCGCGGACGCCACCTTCTATCACTTCCAGCGGCATCCGGATCACATGCCGCAGGAGGAGGCGGGCGAACGCATCTACATCCACGCGGCCGGTGCGCATCTGCCGGATATCGCCGAGTTTCTCGTGCGCAACGTCATCGATCGTCCCGAGCTGTTTCCCGGCGTCGAGACCGTCAAGGTGGCCGGGCCGGCCGCGGTCGGCGCACGCGCGGACAACGTCGTGCTGTACGCGACCGACACGGCCGCCGCCGAGCGCGTGCTCCAGGCGCTGCGCCACTATCAGCAAGCGCATCCGGATCATTTCAACGACACGGTTCCGGCGATGACCGAGCCGCAGATGCGGGGCGTGTCGACCGCAGCCGAGCCGTCGCCGGAACTGCACACGCGGCTCACGCAGACGGTCGCGGCCTTCGACGAGAACACCGTGTTCGGGAGCGGCGCGGTGGGGCGCGTCGACGACCCCGAAAGCTTCGGCTCGGCGCGCGCGTTCGCGATCGCGATGGCGTCGCACGACGTCGCGGAAATGCAGCTGACCCGGGCGGGCGATCCCGCGTTCGATGCGAAGGCCGCGCTGCGCGAAGCAGTGCTCAGGCGCTTCGCGGAAATCGGCGTCGATCCGGCCAACCCGGCGCGCAATTTGGGATCGACCGATCCGGCCAACGAGGCTCGCAGTCCGGCCGTTCCGGCACACGCGGCCCCGGTGGCAGCGGTCGAGCCCGCTGTTGCCCGGCCCGCAGGTGCGCTCGACCGTGGCCACGTCGGCTGGCGGCGCGTCGCGCCTGACGGGCGGTACCGGCCAAGCCCGTTCGAGCGCGTCAGGATGCGCACGGGCGGCGTCGAGGTACCGGCGTCCGCGCTGGCGCTCGCGTCGTCGTCCGGCACGCTCGCATCGCAGATGCGCCTGCTGGACGCGGCGGGCTGGACGATCGGCGTCGGCCGGCGCGGCGGCGGCTCGCACACCGACGCCGCGAACAAGCACATCACGCTGGACGGCAACGCCGTCGACATGGGCTCGTTCGTCTACACGCTCGGGCACGAAGCCGCGCACGCGGTCGATGCCGAGCTCGGCCTCCTGAACCTGCGTGCGAACGGCAATGCAATCGACGTGCCGAACGCGCTGCACGCCGAAGCGCGCGCACAGGGCAACGCATTCAACGTCCGCGACGAGATCCTCGCGGCGACCGGCACGGACATCGGCGCGAACGCGAAGGCTCCGGTCGAGCTGGAGCGCGCGTATGGGGAATGGCAGCCGCACGATCCGGCGGCGATCGAACGGCTTGCCGCGACAATGGCCGGCGTGCCGGTGTCCTTGCCCGGCCGGCAGGCCTACGGCGCGTATTACGCGGGGCTGCGGACAGCCGATGCGTCCGGCATCCCCGATGCGATGCCCGCGTCGGCGTCTGGTGCGCCGAGCCACGCGCGACAGGCGGCGGAATGGCTCGACCGGCACGACCTGCGGACGCTGGACAAGGCCGGAGGCGAGACCCTGTCGGACCTGCACATGCTCGCCGACAGGCTGAGCACCGGGACGCACGTGCTGATCGCGCCGAAAGGTGTGCTCGACGCGAACGGCAGGCCGGCCTTCGTCGCCACCACGCAAAAGGCCTCCGATGGCGGATTCGCGCTGCCCGAGAGCGTGGACCCGCAGCACCCGCTTTCCGCAGACATCGCGCAAGCGCTGTCGGCCGACAACCACGACGAAGCGCTTGCTGCCCGCAGCCAGTACGACTTCTACGTGTCCCCGGTCTCCCATGACCGGCTGCAGCAATTCGGCGGCGTCACGCACATCAAAAACGTCTGGACCGGCGGCGACAGGAACCCGGTGCCCAATCTCCAGGTCGAGCCGCCCCACCAGACGGTGATCGACACGATCAGCAAGCTGGCCGAGCCGAAGATGCACAAATCGGTCGACGCGGCCGAGCAGGCGGCACAAGACAGCGACCTGATCTACGCGATCGATCGCAAGACCGGCGAATTGCAGGGTCACGCGGTCAAGGATCCGTCGACAGGCCAATGGACCTACAAGGAAGAACCGCCCAACAGCCGCGTGACGATCCCCGACCGGCCGCTGCGCGACGCGTTTCCGAAACGGACCGCGCACGACGCCCGCACGGTGCGCGCCGCGCGCAACGTCCGCGCGACGCTCGGCAAGGTGCGCTTCGTCGTCGGCGACATGCCGGTCGACACGGTGAAGGAGCTCGGCGGATTCCAGCCCGGCAAGCCGAAGGACCACGACAAGGCGTACGAATACAAGAAGCTCGGCGTCGTCGCGGCCGCGCGTGCGGCGTGGGGGCTGCATCCGGTGCAGGGCAGCGCGTTCATCGCGCGCGAGGCGGGCCGCAAGCTGCCCGTCGGCGCGAAGAAGCCGTTCGTCGAGTACTACGGCCTGGATGAGCGGGGAAGAGCGTACGCGCGAAAATGGATGCTGCCCGAGCAAGGGCAGGCCATGGATTACGCGGGGGTCAACGTCAGGCACTTCCGCGACCTCGTCGACATGAGGCAATTGACCCAAGGCGAGCATCACGTCTATGTCTACGACAACACCGCGAATGCTGGCAGGAAGCTGGGCGGGAGAGTGACCGGCCGGCCGAAGCCGATCGGCCGTCTGGACCCGCAGGCGGACGGCTCGCTGATCTGGTTCGATGACTGGAAGGCGGACCCCGCGGGTCCCGGCGGCAAGCCGGCGGATCAGGCGCCGTTCGCGCACGGCGCGGCCGGCCCCGATGTGCATTTCCTCGTGAGCGCGATGACGCCCAAGGAATTCGAGAACGCGTTCGGAAAGCGCGACTTCGGTGAAAGGATCTCCGTCTTTCAGCCGACGCTCGTCAGCACGACGATCGCAACCGTCGATTCCACGCAGCCGCAACCGATCAAGGGCCTGTTCGACGACTACGGCGACATCGAGACCGTCGCCGGCCGCAAGCTCGATCGGAAAGCCAGCGATGCGGACCTGCCCGAAGTCGTCGAGGGCGTGCCGCCCGACGTCGTGGTCGCGGACGCGTCGATGTGGCAGAAGCTGAAGCTCAAGCTCGGCATGGCGCGCGATGTGGGGGCGAATACGGTGTCCCGCCGTTTCCCGTTCAGGCCGCAGCGGTATTCCGCCGCCGCGATGGGGGATAGCCGGATGGTCGCGCACCTCCTCGACTCGGTGACGACCCTGGACGAGAAGCAACAGGCGCAGTTGCTCCGGCTCGCGCCGATGGCACGCGCGCACCAGTTGCGCGACGACACGGATGCCGCGCGCGAATTCATCGAGGAGACGGGCGCCGCGCAGCCGATCATCGCGCTGGTGGTGGATCCGTACTCGCTGCGCGCGGCCGCCGGCAAGCGGCAGCATCCGAACCTGGTAAAGGACGCGACCAAGCTCGACGCCGAAACCATGCGCGTCAACTATCGGGACGGGCGCATCGAGTCCGGCCCGGAAGGCGCCCCCGACGCGGTGGTCGCGCTCGACGACCTGAGCTACGAGAACCTGCAGAAATGGCTGAAGCTGTCGTCCGAAACCGGCGTGATACTTCGCTTCGAGTTCGCGCCAATGCGGCCGAGCATCGGTGAGGACGGCTACTTCACCGCGCGCAGCAGCAACGCCTATCACGAATATGAGCGGATGTTCTCGATGTTCGAGAAGTGGGGCAGCGCGCCCGAGAACGATGGCAAGCCCGCACCGAACGTGCTCGTCAGCTTCCACGGCGGCGACGTGCTGCTCGAACCGGTGCCCGGTTCCGGCCATGCGACGCTGGTCGACAGCGTGCTCAAGCGGCAGTCGCTGCCGTGGGTGCACATGAGCGTGTCGTATGCGACGAACGGCGCGGATTCGATTGCGAACGAAGAACTGACGAGCGCCGTTGCGAGGCTCGTGCTCAAGAGCGATGCCAATCCCGCCACCCAAGGCCGCCTGCACGGCGACGATCCGCTGACACGGGTGTTCAACCGGCCGTCGAAGAGCGACTACGAAGCGCAACTGCAGCCGCTGCTGGCCGAGATCGTCCGTCAGGGCCGTGCGGGCGGGAAGTCCGACGACGAGATCAAGGAAATCGTCATGCGGGTGTTCCGCGGCAACACGACAGCGCTGGTCAACCGGGCGCGCGGCGCGCAGATCAACTACGCGGAACGGTTCTGGGAGCAGAACACGCGCGCGAACGACGTGCCGAAACTCCAGCCGGGCGCCGAGACCTTCGCGGCGCTCTGGAAGCAATACATCGGGTCAACCGTGCCCGACGAGCGAGTCAAGATCGATGCCACCGCCGCGCGCGACGCGGCAAACGACGCGAAACCGTGGAATCAGGTCGTCGAGGATAGCGTGCTGAACAACGTGAGCACGCGCGAGAGCGCCGGCCGTCAGCTCACCACGCAGAATTACAGCCCCGGCAATCTGACCGAAAACGAGAAGGCCAAGGCCGAACTGACGGCGCTCGGCGTCAAGCCGCCGGAGTGGGGCAAGAGCGAGCGCGCGAAGAAACGCCTGTCTCTGCTTGCGGCGGCCGCCGCGGGCGGCGGCACCTTTTTGCTGGGCGTCGCGTACACCCACGAAGGCGCGTTGAAACACCCATCCGGCGCGAAGGGCTTGCTCGAGCTCTACGGGAAGAACTACAGCACGCTGAACGTTGGCGCGCGGCTCGGCCGGTGGTTCCAGGTCGTCCATCAGGCGTCGATCAAGACGGTCCAGGACGGCGATCCGCGCGTGTTCGTGCGCGCGTCCGACGTGCTCGTGAAGCGGCTCGAACGTGAACTGCCGAAATTCCGCGCGAAAGACGACGAAAGCGGCGAGCAGACCAATCAGGCGATCGATCAGCTGCGCCAGTTCAAGGACGAGGCGCAGTGGAGCATGTACGTGATCCAGCAGCGGCTCGCTCGCAAGCAGATCACGGCCGACGACGCGGCCACGCAGGCGAAGCGGGTCGCGGCGGACATGGTCACGCAGATCGAAGGCGTGTTCGGCGGCATACCGCTGTCGCAGATCCATCCGGGGCATCCGCACCGGTTCATCGGCTGGGCCGGGCGCTTTACGTCGCTGGCGGCGTCCGGCACGTCGATCGGCGTCAACACGGAATTGCTATGGTCGCATCCGTTCGGGTGGTCGGCGGCGATCACGTATGGCTTGCCGATCGCGACCGCGTCGCTGTCCGGCGCCTACACGTCGGCCGTGCTGTTTGCGCGCGGCCGCAACGTCGAGCAGCGCAGCCGCTTCGTGCGGGGCGTCAGCGCATGGGGCGACGTGACGTCGGTCGCGGGCGGCATGTGGGGCGGCTCGATCAAGCTGTTCAGCGGCGACTGGGTCGGCGGCAGCACGACGATCGTGGCGTCGGCCGCGCTCGGCGCGAGCCGCGTCACGTCGCATCTGCCGAATGCGTCGACGCGCCTGGGCAACTTCGGGATCACGATCTCGAGCTTGCCGATGGGCACTTTCGTGATTCAGACCGAAGAGTCGGTCCAGAAACAGCTGGAGAAATAATGCGTGATGCGCGCCGTTCGCGCGGGACGATGCGGTGGTCGCGGCGGGTTGGGGCGATGACGGACGCGATCGCGTCCGTCCATTCGGCGGCGATCGCATCGACACGCGCCCGGCACGACAGGATGCCGGTGGACGAACGTCGCTCGCGTGATTAGAGGAACGACTCGAAAGCAGCCGAAGCGTCTGCCGATTCCCGGCGAGACCCATATGTGGCGTGGCCGCGCGGGCTTTTGAATGGCCGTCATGCTTTCGCTGGCGGCCGCTTGACAATCTATCTACTGGTAGATATAGTTCGACCCATGGAAACGAAGCCGACCGTCCGCGAACAGATTCTCGATCACGCGATCACGTTGATGATGCTGCGTGGCTACAACGGGTTCAGCTATCGCGATCTGTCCGATCTGATCGGCGTGAAGACGTCCAGCATTCACTACTATTTCCCGTCAAAGGACGATCTCGTCCTGGAAGCGGTCGGGGAATACAGCAATGAGGTGCTGGCGGCCATGCGCATGATCGATGCCGAACTGCCGGCCGACGCGAAGCTCAGCCTGTACACGAAGCTGTTCGGCAAGACGCTCGGCGACGGGAACCAGATTTGTCTGTGCGGCATGCTCGCGGCGGATATCGAATCGTTGCCGGAGAACGTGCGGCAAGCGGTGCAGGCGTTCTTCAAGGCCAACGAGAACTGGCTCGCGGATGTGCTGAAGCAAGGTGCGCTGGAGGGTACGCTGACGTTCAGCGGCAGTCCGGAAAACGCTGCGCGCACACTCTATGCGGCGTACCAGGGCAGCGTGCTGGCGAGTCGTCTGTTTCAGACGCGGGCGCGTCTCGAAGATATCGAGGCGGTCTGGAAAGCGAGGCCTTGAAAAGGATGTAAGGGCGGCTTGCCGCCTTATATTTGGATCCGCAATCTATCTCTTAGTAGATAGATTGCATTGGTAGTGGCGGACGCTTCGGCATCCGCATTTTTTGGGGCAGTGTGTCTACCTACGTGTAGATAGACGCACTGCTCCGACCGAAGGAGCCGGCGAGGTGCCGGCCCCATTTGACTGTCGCTGGATTGATCCGTTGGAAAAGGAGTCTGTCATGTCGATCGAAAACGTTCTCTACCGTGCTCACGCAAAGGCAACCGGCGGCCGCGACGGCCGTGCCGTGGTGCCCGAGAGCAATCTGGACCTGAAGCTCACGACGCCGCGCGAGCTGGGCGGCGCCGGCGGCGCGGGCGCCAACCCCGAGCAACTGTTTGCGGCCGGCTACAGCGCGTGCTTCATCGGCGCGATGAAGTTCGTCGCCGCCCGCGACAAGATCGCGATCCCGGCGGACGTATCCGTCGAAGGCAGCGTCGGGATCGGCGCGATTCCGAATGGCTTCGGCATCGAGGTGGAACTGAAGATCTCGCTGCCCGGCCTCGATCGCGAGACTGCGCAAACGCTGGTCGACCGTGCGCACATCGTGTGCCCGTACTCGAATGCAACGCGCGGCAACATCGACGTCACGCTCACGCTGGCTTGAGGATCCCCGATCTCTCGCACGTCCATCCATTCAGGAATCCATCATGAAAATCGTCAAGCCCCTGCTGATCGCTGCCGCCGTCGCCACCGTTGCCGCGGCAGTGTCGACCGCATTCGCCGCCGAGCCGGCCACGACAGCTCATCCCGACGCGGTCACCACGCAGTTCCTCGCTGCGCTCAACAGCCAAAAGGGGCCCGGCCTCGAAACGCTGAGCCCCGCGAAGGCGCGCCAGGTACTCGTCGACGCGCAGAATGGCGCGAAAGTCGACCTGTCCGGCATCGACGTCACGAACCGCACGATCGAGCAGGACGGCATCAGCGTGCCGATCACGATCGTGCGTCCGCAGGGCGTGACGGGCACGCTGCCGGTGTTCATGTTCTTCCACGGCGGCGGCTGGATCCTTGGCGATTTCCCGACGCATGAGCGGCTCGTGCGCGATCTCGTCGTCCAGTCGGGCGCGGTCGCCGTGTTCGTCAACTACACGCCGTCGCCGGAAGCGCGTTACCCGGTTGCCATCAACCAGGCCTATGCGGCGACGAAATGGGTCGCCGCGCACGGTGCCGAAATCGGCGTCGATGGAAGCCGGCTCGCGGTGGTCGGCAACAGCGTCGGCGGCAACATGGCGGCCGTCGTATCGCTGATGGCGAAGGACAAGGGCGGTCCGGCAATCCGCTTCCAGGGGCTGCTGTGGCCTGTCACCGATCACGACTTCAACGACGGGTCGTACAACGCATACCAGAAGGATCATTTCCTGACCCGGCCGATGATGAAGTGGTTCTGGGGCGCCTATACGAAGAACGACACGCGGCGCAACGACATCTACGCGTCGCCGTTGCGTGCGACCGAAGCGCAGCTGAAAGGCCTGCCGCCGGCGCTGATCCAGGTCGCTCAGTTCGACGTGCTGCGCGATGAAGGCGAGGCATACGGCCGCAAGCTGGATGCGGCGGGGGTTGAAGCAACGACGACGCGGTACGACGGTACGATCCATGACTTCGGGTTGCTCAATGCGCTCGCCAACGATCCGCCGACGAAGGCAGCGCTCAAGGCGATGGCCAACGAACTGGCGACGCGTCTGAAGTAAGTCAAGCGATGGCCGGGCGCTCGCGCGATGCTGATCGCGTGAGCGTTCACCCGTCGCTGTCGGCGTGGGGGAGAGCGCAAGGTCGGATTCGCCGAGTCCTGCCACCTGCCGTATGGCCAGCCGTGACAAAGGTTGCGCATGTCGGCGGACGACACGGGATCGGGCGAGGTCATTGCCTGCTTGCGCTATCTCGAAAAGCAACTATAATTGAGCGCTTACTCACTCTATTTTTCTGCAGATACGCGATGGCACGCCCTTTGAGTCCGGAAAAGCGCAACGCGCTGCTGCTGTCCGCAACGCAGGCCGTTGCCGAGCAAGGCGTGCTTGCGTCCACCGCGAGCATTGCGCGGCGTGCCGGCGTAGCCGAGGGCACCTTGTTCACCTACTTCGAGAGCAAGGACGTGCTGTTCCAGGAGTTGTATCTGCACCTCAAGCGGAGCCTGGCGGAAGCCATGATGCCGGACTTTCCGCACGACGCGGACTACCGGCACCGCATGGAGCACATGTTCCAGCGCTATGTGGGTTGGGGGCTGACCCATTCGGACGCGCGGCTTGCCGTCGCCCGGCTTGCGGCATCCGGGCAGATCCTGGACGACACCCGGGCGCAGGGCATGGAGCCGTTTCTGGCGGTGTCGCAGATGATGGACGACGCGGTGCGCGATGGTGTGCTTGCAGATGCGCCGATCGCCTTTCTGTTTTCCGTGATCGAGGGCATTGCCGATAATACAATCGACTACGCCGGCAAGCACCCCGATGACGCCGAACGTCACCGGCAACTGGGATTTCGTGCCGTATGGCGGGCCATTACGGCGTAAAAATTTTCTGTTTTTATTGAGTGCGTAGTCACTCATTATTCGCAAGGGGAACGGCGTCATGTCCAGTCAGAAGTGGTTCATTACCGGTGCGTCCGGCGGTCTGGGGCTCGCGCTCACGGAACACGTGTTGACCCAGGGGCATCGAGTGGTTGCCGCGGTGCGCCGTGTCGACGCGATGCAGGTGTTGAAGCAGGCCTATCCGGATCGGCTCGAGGTGGAGGCGGTCGATTTGACCAACCGCGACCAGGTTGGGGCCGTCGCGGCGCGACATGCCGATGTCGACGTCGTCGTCAACAATGCGGGCGGCGCCGTGATCGGCGCGATGGAGGAAATGAGCGAAGCCGACATCGAGCAGCAGATCGGGCTGAATCTGCTGGCGCCGATCGATGTCACGCGCGCGTTCCTCGGTGCGCTCCGCGCAAGGAGGGGCGGCACGCTCATCTATGTCAGCAGCGTCGGCGGACGCGCAGCGTTCCCGAGCGGCTCGCTGTACCACGCCGCGAAGTTCGGTCTCGAAGGCTTTGCCGAGGCCGTGAGCCAGGAAGTGGCCGAGTTCGGCATCAAGACCATCATCATCGAACCGGGCTCCATCAAGACGGGCTTCGTGGCGAATATCCGCTGGACCCGGCAACTCGACGACTACCACGACAGCGCAGTCGGCAAGCTGCGCCGCTGGATCCAGGAAAACGGCGAGGAGAGTGCCTCGGGCGATCCGGTGAAAATGGCCGACGCCATCTACACGATCAGCCAGATGCCGGAGCCGCCGCTGCGCACCGTCCTCGGCGCGGATTCCTATGCGGTACTGGAAGCCAGCTATACCCGGAGCCTGACCGCGCTGCAGGCGCAAAAGGCGCTCGCCGAGTCGGTGATGTTCGACGGCAAGGCCGGCTTCATGCCCGAGTGAGCATTGCCGGAAGGCTCGACGAGCAGTTGCGAACGCGCCGTGCTCGGCTGTCGGCGAGCATACGGCAGCAGGGCGGGTGCTCGGAAGCGTGCCGCACGGCAGAAACGAAATGCGCGTCTGGTTCATTCGACAGACGCCTGAATTCGCGGGCGATATTGCGTTGTTCGAGAATCGCCCGCTTCCTCAAGGCACTCATATTGGTGCACGTCAAAGGTAGACGATCATGTCCCAGGTCTGGTTGATTACGGGTGCGTCCCGAGGTTTGGGCCGCGCCATTCTCGAAGAACAGGGGGGTGAGACGGCCCGCTCGCGTGCGAGATGGGCCGTTCATAGCGCTTCTCGCAGGCCAGCGTTGGGCCGAAATCGGCGTAGCGGTCACATCTGACGCAAACCCTGCGGCCGGCGGCGCTCAGATGAGCGAAGCGGAGCGGTCGGCAGTGCCCCCTCGGCGATACAGCGCGAGCGTCGCAACCAGTCCACAAACGGCGGCGAAACTCAGCCAGTAGCCTGGGGCGGCCTTGTCGCCTGTGACTTCGATCAGATACGTCGACACGGCGGGCGTAAAACCGCCGAAAACCGCCGTAGCCAGACTGAACGCGAGCGAGAAGCCGGCCACGCGAACGTTGGCGGGCATCACTTCGGTGAGGGCCGCAACCATTGCGCCGTTATACATCCCGAAGAAGAACGAGAGCCACAGCAGCACGGCGAGCATGCGGCCAAAGCTCGGCGCGGATGAGAGCCAGGAGAGCGCCGGATACGATGAGCAAATGGCGAGCACCGTGATGCCAACGAGAATCGGCTTGCGTCCGATGCGGTCCGAAAGTGCGCCTCCAATCGGCAGCCACAAAAAGTTCGAAATTCCCACGCACAACGTGACGATCAGGCTGTCGGCGGTGGTGAGCTTCAGCACGGCCTTGCCGAAGGTCGGCGTGTAGACCGTGATGAGATAGAACGTGGTGGTGGTCATCGCGACGAGCAGCATGCCCGCGAACACCGTGCGCCAGTTTTGCAGCATCGTTGCGAATACTTCGCGTGCGCGCGGATGGTGGGTGCGGGCCTTGAACTCGTCGGTTTCCTGAAGGGTCCGGCGCAGCAGAAAAATCACCGGCACGATCGCACAACCAATAAAGAACGGGATGCGCCAGCCCCATGCACCGATCTCCTGCGCGGTCAGCAAATGATTGATCAGATAGCCGAGGGCCGCTGCGATTACGATCGCGACCTGCTGGCTCGCGGATTGCCAGCTCGTGTAAAAGCCCTTGCGTCCCGGCGTTGCCATTTCCGCGAGGTAGACGGAGACGCCACCCAGCTCGGCTCCAGCGGAAAAGCCCTGCAGCAGGCGTCCAAGCAGCACGAGGGCGGGCGCGAGGAGCCCGATCGTCTCGTATCCGGGCACGCAGGCAATCAGGATGGTGCCGCTCGCCATGATCGAGAGCGTCACGATCAGCCCATTGCGACGACCCACTTCGTCGATGTACGCGCCCAGCACGATCGCGCCAAGCGGGCGCATCAGGAAACCTGCGCCGAACACGGCGAAGGTGAGCATCAGGGAGGCGAACTCGCTCGTCGTCGGGAAGAAGACCCGTGAGATATAAGTCGCATAAAAGCCGAACAGGAAGAAGTCGAACTGCTCTAGGAAATTGCCGCTGGTCACGCGCAGGACCGCGCCGACCTTCGACATTCGGTCGCGAGCGCTATCCTGCGCGGTGAACGATGAGGGGTGCATGAGTTGTCTCCGTGGATGTGTTATGCGAATACGGCCGCACGTCAAACTAATCTCGTGCGGACCGCACTCAATCTGAGCCGAGTTGCAGGCGGTTGGCTTGCCGCTTTTCGATCGATGACTTGAGCAGCGCCGCACAGCGATAGATCCCGTGGCCGAATTTGCCGCAGGGCAGCGTTGCAAAGAGCGCCATCACGACGCCGAGGTGGACGGCCAGGAGCCACGCCATCGCGGCGGTGTCGCGCCACGCGAGCAGCGCGAGCCCCGACGCGCTGGTGAGCAGCAGCAGCGCGATGAAACCGCGGTCCATGGGACGCTGCTTCGGGTCGCCCCGGTTCGGATCGCGACGCACATTGAGCCAGAGCAGGCCCGCCGGCCCGATGAGCAGGCCGATTCCCCCCGCCGCGCCGAGCACCACGGGCAGGCTCAGGAGGGGGTAGGGCGCGTGCAGGTGCAGCGCGTAGTGATAGAAGGTTGCGACTACGGTGGCCGCGAAGCACAACATGAAGCCATAGAACGTGAAATGATGGAAGCGCCGCCGCGCGAGCGTGAAGGCATCGTCAGACTCATTGCAGCCGTCGCCGTGACCGCCGTCGAGATAGGTCAGCGCAAGCGCGTTCCCGGTCGCCTCGGCGATAGCTGGCACGCTTGCCGTTCCCGCCGACACGTCCCGCCAGAATCGCGTTACGCCGACGCCGAGCGCGAGCACCGCAAAGCCCAACACCGCGCCGAACATCGCCGCCAACAGGTTGTGCGGGAAGATCGCATAAAAATTGCCACCCAGCGGCCCGGTAAGCAGCGAGCCCTTCAGCGCGATGCCGAGCAGCAGAAAGAGCGCGAGTCCGATCGTGAGCGCGAGCGCGACGGTCAACCCGTTGCGCTTGTAGAGTGCCCCCATCGCAGGGGGCCATGCGTACTCGGCGTACGTTTCGACGCGGACTTGCGCCATCGCCTTCGGCACATTCACGGCGAATTCGTGCGGTGGTGCGTATTGACAGGCGTGATAGCACGCGCCGCAGTTATGGCACAGGTTGGCGAGGTAGTTGACGTCCGCCTTGGCGAATTCGAGGTGACGCGTCATCGCGGGAAAGACCGCGCAGAATCCTTCGCAGTATCTGCATGCATTGCAGATCTGCATCTGCCGCGCGACTTCCGCTTCGTTCTGTGTGAGGGGAAGGACGCGAATGACCGAGGCCGGCTGTTCGCCAGCGTTAGGCCAACGGGAAGGCGAGGTGAGATCCCGCGCCTCGCGGGCAAGTGCTTCAAGCTTCTGCACGTTGAGCTCCAGTGTGGTGAGCGGCCATAGCAGCCTGTGTGCCGGCGATGCGTCCGAAGGCGGTGCCGATCGACATGCCCACGCCCGCCGTATAACCCTTGCCGAGTACGTTGCCGGCCATCATTTCGCCGGCCACGAACAGGTTGTCACTCGGTCGTCCGCCAAAATGCACTTGCGCGCGGTCGTTAACCCTGAGCCCGAGATAGGTGAACGTGATGCCCGGCCGCAACGCATAGCCGAAAAAGGGTGGTGTGTCGATGGGCCGCGCCCAGTGGGTTTTCGCGGGTGTAATGCCTTCGGTGCGGCAGTCGTCAAGTGTGGTGTGATCGAACGTGCCAACCTGGCATGCGGCGTTGTAGGCGCGGAGGGTCTCGACGAACGGGGCCTCGGGCAGCTTCAGCTGGCGCGACAGCTCCAATAGCGAATCGGCTTTCGCGCCCGGAAAAACCGGGGGCATGAAGCGGCCGATGGCCTTTGCATCGATGATCGAATAGCCGATCTGGCCCGGCTGGTGCGCGACGAGCCGTCCCCAGATTGCATAACGCTTCGGCCAGAAGTCTTCGCCTTCATCGTAGAAGCGCTGCGCGTCACGGTTCACGACGACGCCCAGCGACACGCAGTCGATGCGCGTGCAGATGCCGCCGTCGTAGAGCGGCGCGCGGGCGTCGATGGCGACGCAGTGCGACTGCGACGGGTCGCCGATCGCATCGGCGCCCGCGTCGATCATGTATTTGAGCAGCACGCCCTGATTGAAGCGCGTGCCGCGAATGAGGAAGTTATCGGCGGGCCACTCGCCACGCTGATTCTGCCCCCAGGCTTTCCGCAGCCATTCGCGATTTGATTCGAACCCTCCCGCCGCAAGCACGCAGGCGCGCGCTTCGAACCGTTGTGCTCCGCTGCGTGCCGCGACGAAGCGCGCGCCGTCGAGCTCGATCGCGTCCACCGGCGTGTCGTAGCGGATCTGTACGCCGAGCGCTTCGGCGCTGCGGTAGTAGGCGTTCACGAGCGCCTTGCCGCCGCCCATGAAGAACGCATTGGTGCGCGCCACGTGCAGCGCGCCGGAGAGCGGGGGCTGGAAGCGCACACCGTGCTTGCGCATCCACGGACGGCACGTCGATGACGCACGGATCACGAGCCGGGCGAGCGCTTCGTTCGTGATGCCGCCGGTGACCTTGAGCAGGTCTTGCCAGTAATCCTCTTCGGGATAGGCGTCGACCAGCACGTCCTGCGGCGCATCGTGCATGCAGCGCAGATTGCGGGTGTGCTGGGAGTTTCCGCCGCGCCATTCGCGCGGGGCCGATTCGAGAAGCAGGACCGAGGCGCCGGCTTCGCGCGCCATCAAGGCGGCGCACAGCGCCGCGTTGCCTCCGCCGATAACGAGAACGTCGACCATGTGAGTTGTCTCCTTTGAGACGAACTCTAGGGATCAACGCCAGGCGCCGCCATCAGCAAAGCGGCAACGGGTCTTCAGTTTTCGTGAAGAGGTGACGTGCGCAGGGTGGCGCCAGGCCACCCGCCAGCGGTCACAATCTCGCGCGCAACGTCAGCAAGCACGACGCGTGCGGCCAGTCCCGCGGGTGACAGTTCGTCGTCCGACACGCTGGCGATCAGGTTCGGTCGCGTCGCGTGCGTGTCGGCGACCGGGACGCTTGCGAGCGTGGCGTTCTCCAGGCGCGCGAGCGCCGCGCCCGGCTGGATGGTCGCACCAAGCCCGCCACGCACGGCGTCCATCAGCATGGCAAGGCCATCCACTTCAGCCGCGATGCACGGCTCGAAGCCGGTGCGCCTGAAGGCGGCGTCGAGCAAAGCGCGCAACCCATGAGGGCCGCTCGGCAGGATGAGAGGCAACGCGCCGAGTTCTGCGATGCGGACCTGCGACCCCTCGGGCATGCCGGGCAGCGTCGTGGCGCCGATCACGAAAAGGTGCTCGTCGAGCAACGGCATGACGCTCCAGCGCTGCGCGGGCTCTTCACGGAACAGGATCGCCAGGTCGATTTGTCGTGCGCCGAGCATCGAGCCCAGATACCCCGACAGGCTTTCGACCATGCGCAGCCGCACCTCCGGATAACGCTGGCGCATCGCCCGCATGAAGGCGAGGCCGAGCACACCCGTCGTGCTCGGTGCGAGCCCCACACTCACGTGGCCCGAGAGGCGCGCCTGACGGGCAGCGAGCGCGGCGTCATCGACATGGCGCAAGGCGAGTTGCGCCTGCCGCCAGAAGGCGAGCCCTGCATCGGTGGGCACGACGCCGCCCGAGGTGCGTTGGAGCAGGCGAGTCGACAGCTCACTTTCGAGCCGGCTGATCTGCTGGCTCAGTGCCGACGTCACCACGCCTAGCTCCAGCGCCGCCTTGCCCATGCTGCCGTGCTCCACGACGCTGACGAAATAGCGCAACTGTCGAAGTTCCATCGAAAGCCTCAGGTTGAATCTCCCGGCGGTATTGCAGCCGACGACGAGTCGTCCCGCCGCAACGAAATACCGTCTCGAGAACAGATCGAAGCCAGATTCTACGATCTGACCCGCCGTCCGCGTACCCAGACAGGCCGTGATTGGTTAGCACGTCACGCGGAGGCACTCGCCGCAGTAAAAAGTTGATTGAGCTGCGCGTTGCCACCGGTCGTTGTATTTCGAGCACTCATCGCCGGCGCTCCCTGAGGGGTGTCGGCGCTCAACCTACAAGCCAAAACACGACATTTGAACTTGGGACCTACACCTAATCCATGTCGATAATTCACGTTATGTAAAATTATATTTTTGAGTACTTGTCTACCGAGTCACGCAGAATGAAGCAAACCGTTCCAAGGCGTGTACAACGTAGCACTGACCCCCAGCCCGATTCCGCGCGCGAAGCGCAGCTACAAATCGGGCGCAATGTAGTGCTCGCGCACATGGATGACCATCTGGGTATCGACATCGCCCCGATGTTTACCGATTGCGTCGATCACGGCCTCGATGATCCGCCGCACGACAGAAATCGCCTTTTGCAGGTGTTGCCGCTCGAACAGCGGCATGCCGAGCAATTGACGGCGACGCGTGACTATTGCGGCTTGCGGACGAATAAAGCTGGCCCAGCTCGGCACCGGAGCCTTTCGCAGACTGCGGTGCCGCGAATCTGGTGGGCCTTCGGCCTGAAGCCGCTGCATGGAGAGTAAGGCACCGTACGGCCCTTTGCCATGATCAGCCATCGAAGATCATAAAAAATTCTTGCTACTTCCCATTAATTATATTTCCGTCTGCATCGTAAATAATCATGCTTTCGTCCAATTTTTCTGCGAAGGCGAAATCTTCATCCTTTGCCTTCCAATCATCGCCGCGAGTTTCCCACATGGCTATAAGCCCCAAAAGCTCTTCCGGGGTAGTTGCACTAAAAAAACAATCATCCTTTATGGCATCATATTGATAAGTACAATTTCCGATATCCCCATCTATGGCTAGAGCGGAATATTCCACCCTATATCCCTTTTTCCTTATTGAGGCCAGCGCAGGTACTGATGTGTTGCCCGCCACCCTGATTTTCACGCGAAATCCTTCCATCTAACACCCTCTCTTTTTAGCGTTTCTCCCATTACCATTTCCACTGATTTTCAAATTTTCTTCTGGTATCTGACCATGTACGAGAATTTCATTGTTTTTTTTCATTATTGTGAAAACGTCATTTGCCTTCGTCCTAAGCTTGCGATCGGCCTGAAAAATAGCCCTTGCCTCTTCAGCGTTAACCGTTTTGATCGCGCCAGATTCTTTCAAGGCATCAATGTCATCCGAAGAAACTGCAATTATTTTGCTTCCGAAGAAGCTGGCTCCCCCTCTCCTGTCAGCGCCCGGGCCGTTTAAAACTTCCGAAAAAGACGTGAATGTGCCATCTCCATGTTCCCGCACATGATTCCAAATGTCTTTGGCCGTAAAATTCCCAGTTCCGGGCTCACCAATTGGTCCACCTTCATACGAGTCATCTCCTCGGTAAATAGCTCGTGCCAGCCCTAACGGATCGATCCAGCCAATCTGGTTGGGCGCGTATTGATATGGATTGATACCTCCTGCCAAGCCGATGGGGTCCTGACTGATGAATGACCCGCTATGTGGATCATAGTACCGGTAGCGGTTGTAGTGCAGCCCCGTCTCTTCGTCTTCGTACTGGCCCTGTAACCTGAGCGGCTGCATGATCGGCTGCCCAATGCAATTAACCCCACCCGTTGGTCCATAACGCGCCTCCCATACAATGTCCCCGCTAGCATCGTGCAGCCGCACGGGCGCTCCGTTCGGATCATTCTCGTAAAAGCACACTGCTCCTGGATCCTGTGCCAGTTGAGCCAGCGCCCGCGCTGATACCCCAACCGCTGCCAAATCGTCCTGCACTGTCGCAAACGGACGGAACGTTTCCGGGTAATGGATCCATTCGTACACGCGGCCATTTGCAGGAGACGCACCCGCCTCAATGCGGCGCTGCTTTGGCGAAACCCGTGACGACGGCTGCATTGAGTCGTCCATGTCCGGACCCGCATAACCTCGCCTCCCTCCGCCCGTAGCAATCTCCGCCACGAGCGTATTGCCGTCCCAGAAGAAGCGACTCACGCGCGACGGCTGCTCCTGCGGCACCCCGCATGCCGCCCCGGCATGTACGACCTTGCGCGCCCGCCGCCCGAATGGGTCGTATTCGTACTGTGCGCGGATGTGGGCTGGTACGCCCCCTGAGGCGGCAACAGTCGACCGAACCGCCACCGTCTCAACGAGCTGCCCCGCCGTGTTCCAATGCAGCATCAGATCCAGTGAGGCGTCCAGCTTGCGAATCAGGTTGCCGACCCCGTCATACGCGTAGTAGCAGCCGTCGTATTCACCTTCACGCACCCACGCGCCAGTCTGCGTGGTGTCGGCGGCGCCCGCGGTGCGGCGTTCGCGGATTTGCGTTCTCAGCAGGTCACCAGCCGGGTCGTACAGGAAGCGACGCAGCCGCCCGGATGGATCAACGTACGCAGTGATCCGGCCCACGGGATCGTAGTGAAAGCGCTCGATGCCGCCGCGCAAGTCGCGCTTCTCGACCAGTTCGCCGTTCGCATCGTACGCATATTCGCGTGCGAACAGCACGCCGGTACCCGCCAGCAGCGTCTGCTGCGAGGCAAGCTGGCCGCTCGCCTGGTACGACAGTTCGCGCCGCAGGTCCGGGCCCAATTGCTCGGAACGGATCCGCCCCATTGCGTCCCGCTCGAGGACGACAGGCGCGGAATCGTCGATCTGAATTGAAGTCGCCGCATCTAAAGCGTCGTATGCATAGCGGACGGTATGCTCAACCTCCTCGCTACCGGCCACGAGCCGGGTCCTGCGTTCTGTCCGGTTGCCGGCTGCGTCGTAATCGCTGGTAATCGTGAAGTCTTTGCCCTGTCGCTCCTCAATCACCCGGCCCACCTCGTCGTGGCGGAACTCGACGCGACTGCATGGGTTCTGCGCGAGCACCAAATCACCGTTCCGGTCATATGTAAAGCTGTCGATCCGTACGCCGTCGTCGTAACTTGGGTCCGGCACACTCTTCTGTACGATGCGTCCGAGCCGGTCATATCGATACTCGATCGTATGCCCCAATGGATTCGTGCTTTCCACAAGTTCGCCCGCAGCGCCGTAGCGATATCGCCGCGCTTGCCCCCAGTAGTCCGTCTCCGTGACGATCTGCCCCAGCGCGTCACGCTCCAACGCGTAGAGCTCACCACGCTCGTTGACAATGCCGACCAACTGCTCTTCGGTGTCGTACCGATATTCGACGGTTCTGCCGTCTGGGGCGAGCCGTCGGCGCACCTGCCCGAGCGCCGAATACTCCATTTGCGTCACGTGGCCGGCCGCGTCGCGATACCTGACCAGGTTTCCGTCGGCGTCGTACACACAATGAACCTCGCGCCCGCCGGGTTCGATTGCTCGAGTCAGGTTGCCATTGCGGTCGTACTCGTAGCGAGTGCGCTGTCCAAGCGCATCGATGGTTTCGGCGAGGTTACCGCGCGCGTCATGCCGATACAGGGTGCGATGGCCAAGCGCATTGGTCAGCGCTGCAGGATGGCCATCATTGTCGTAGTCGAGCCGCGTGAACGCGCCGCGCGGCCCGGTATGTTCGACGAGTTGGCCGTATCTGTCGTATGTGTAGCGCGAGGTGGCACCGGAGGGCGCGATATGCGCGAGCAGGTTGCCGGGCGCGTCCCATTCGTAGCGCCACTGCCGGCCGCCTATTGACGCCACACAAAAAGGACGGTGTTCGGCATCGTATTGCGCGCGGATCACGCTGCCGTCGGGTAGCGTATGCGCGACGACGTTGCCGTACGGGTCATAGTCCCACGTGATCGTGCGGCCGGCGGGATCGGTTCGTGCATTCGCGCGCCCTTGGGCGTCATACCGATAAGCGGTCACACCGCCGAGCGGATCGATCTCGGCGACCGGCATGTCTCGCCCGTTCAGTTGCAGGATAGTGGTAAAGCCGCGCGAATCGGTGATTCGCGTCTCCTTTCGCCGTGGGTCGTACATGAAGCGATAATCGAACAGGCCCTCGTCACCCCATGCTCGATCGACTCGCCATACGTTGTCGTCGCTGACGCAATAGCTGTAATGGAACGAAACGCCACGGGCGCTGGTGTGACCGACCATTCGGTGGTCATCCGTGTAGTCGAAGCGGTGCGGTTGTGCCATCGCATCGACCGCTGCGCGCAGATTTCCCGCATCGTCTTGCTCGTACGTGACGAGTGGATGAGCACAGCCATCTCTGTCGATCAAGCTCAGTGCCGTCATCCAGGCTGCCACGTCATGGATATCATTCGAGCCACAATACGTTCTGTCTCGTATGTTGCATTCGATCACGCGCGCCGCTGGGCCGTCTTTCATCCACTCTGTAATGCGATCAATGTATCCGCAAATGTTGCGCTCAAAGACCCACGCATTGCCGTTCAAGTCGGCCATGCGTTCGATGGGTAAAGTGAGGCGGAAATGGCCGTCGAGCGTATCGATCGTTTCTGACCATCTCCGCGGCAGCATGAACGTGTATTCGATTGCGTCGCGCGTGCGAAGCATCAACCTGTCGCACTGTCGGTGTAGCGCATATCCGTACTGCCAGTCGTAAACGCGCGCTGACCAGCCATCGTCTCCCGGCAACAGATCAAATGCGGTCGTGTGATCAGGGAAGCATGCCACCGCACCGATTTCCCGATCGTGCCGCATCAATTCGAGCCGGATATCGGCAGGTGTCTGCCAACCTACCCCGACCGCTCCGCCATAGGCGTTATGACTGGCGTAGTGCCGTTCCCACACTAGTGGTAGCCGACCTGATACGGTGAAATCGCTCTGCCGAACGATGACTTCCCCCGTCGTGACGTCGACCGGTTCTGCCTTCAACACGTTGCATCGCAAGAACCCCGGCTTCAAATGCAGTTTGTCCGCCAGTGCATGCGCCCAATCCGATCCTTGAAATGATTTGAACAACCCCTTCGCCGCCGCAACCATGTTCATGACCGGCTGCCCGCCCACCATCACCGGCCGCCCTGCCGGAATCGGCAGCATCACGGAACTCGGCATCGACGGATAGGTTCGATCCGTGTGCGCGCTATTGTGCGAAGGCGGCTCCATACCGATCGACCAGCAACTCAACGCCTGCAACGCCATGAACGACATCGGATCGTTGTTGGCAAGCACCGTCTTGCTGCCCATAAACGATTCACCGTCATTCGAAGGCTCTGGATCCTCCTTCGGCGGTGGCGCAAACGATTCGCCAAGCGGAAAATGAAGCCCTGGAACGTGATAAGAGTGCGTCCCTGCCGTGGCCCGCATCAAGCCATTTACGAAAATCGGTCTGCCGCTGCTCCCGCCCATACCGACGTTCGAGCCGAGATCATTGCTGATACGACTCTGGAGCGCCTTGCGCTTCCTATTCAGCTTCAACCCTTCCGCGACAATCGGGTTGTCCTTGATGTCCGGAAGCTTGCCCCCCATTACACCGGCCAAGTCATTGAGCTGCTGCATGGCGGAATCGGTCAGGTGTTCGAGCTTTTTCACATCGTCTGGATGAGCTTCGATGTATTCGGTCACCTTCTCCTGCGCGATCATCATTGCGATGCTGCCGACCACACCCTTCGCCGCCTCGACGTACTCTCGCAGATCGAGCATGAACCCGACGTGTGGATGCGGCAGAAGAACGGGCGTCGGACTTGGTGCGACCAATACCGAATGAACATCGATCCCGACAACCGGATCCAGATGTTTGACCGCGAGCAGCCCCACGTCGCCCTCCTGCTCAGCGTCCGCCGCGCAATGCAGCGACTTTCTCGCTGAGCGCTTTGCGCCGCCGGTCCAATGCCCCCAACTGCGAAACCATCCATTCGACGACGAGCGGCAGACTGCTGTTCACACGCATCGGTTCACCGATCATCAACCCCGCATCGAGCGCATTGAATCCGGCTTCCAGCGCATGCTCGCGCTCCCCTGCCCGCTCCCAGCACACGGCGCTCATGCGCCACGCCTCCACCGTCATCAGCCCGTCCCGCGCGGCCGTGGTCGATGTCGCAGCGCGCTCATAGCAATACGCCGCGTGCGCGTAATTCTTGTGTGTCAGATGCACGCTCGCCTCGCCGAACAACCCGTTCGCGACGAGCTTGTGTCCTGCCGGGTGCCCTGCTTCAACCGCGCGCATACCGTTGCTGGCGGCGCTCCGGTACGCATCGATCGCGCGTTCCCAATCGCGCCATTTCAGATACGCGGCACCGGCAATCAAATGCACGACGACGCACTGATCGAACCACTGCTCGCGTTCGGCAACCTTCAACGCAACCATGCGCAATTCCTCAAGCTGCGCCGGATTTCCGCCTTCGATCGTCTCGGTCAACATCACGAACTGCCGTCGAAATTCGCCGCTCGGCCCGCGCTCGCCCGATTCCGCCAGCAATTCGCGCGGCACACTCGCCATCGAATATTTGCCTTGCACGACGCGCACCACAGCCCGATGCCTTAGCATCAGTGCCGCGAACGGTGTGATATCCGTGCGCGGCACGACAAAGCGCAAGCGCTCGCCAAGTTTCGGGGCGGCAGCGACGATCAACAGCAATCCATCCATCCAGCGCACCCATGCCGCTTCATCCCGCACTTTCGCCGGCTCCAGCACGAAAACCATCGCTGGAAAAATGTCCGGATGGTGCTGCATCAGGCTGTCGGCAACCGTGAACAGATACAGCAAATGATTCTTGCCATCGTCATACGGCGCTTGCCAGTCGGCATGCACACCCTGCGCATCGGACCCTTCACGCCGGCTGTCGTAGAACGCAATAAGCTCGTCCGTCAGCGCCTTCGCATAACCCGATTCATTGACGAACGACGCACGCATCGTCCGCACCGCACACGACGTCTCGTCCTGAACCTGGAAATACAGCCGCACGAGCTGCGCATCCGTCTCGTCGGTCTGCCAGATCATCAATCGCGCGTCGCAGTCCTTCGCGAAACTTATCCAGTCCGTATGCGCATCCATGAACCTGCGCTCCACCGGATTGGTCGGCTGCCATTTCTGCATTCGTGCGGACCTCCGTCACGGATTCAGTTTCAAAACGGTCCCTTCGACCGTGTGCTCGCCCGTCGCCGACGACGTCACCGTCTTGCCATTGATGCTGTGGGTGTTCGTGCCGGTCGATGCGACATTGACGCCCTGGATCGTGATAGTGCCATCGCTCTTCATCACGATGCTCGACATCCCGCAGACGAGCGAAAGCTGATCGCCGGCATTGACGAGCACCTGATGCTGCACGCTCGTCGTGTGGTTCGCGCCGACACTCACGGTATGTTCACCGCCGACCGTGAGCGTATGCGCGTTCGCAATCGTCGATGTACGTGCACCGATTTCCTCGGTGTGCGACGACGCAACCAGCGTCTTCATGTCTTGCGACGTCGTTTGATAAAGCTGACCGACGTTCAGTGTCTTTCCTTCCCCGATCGTTTCCGTCTTGCCTTTCGCGACCGTCTCGTTGTGTGCGCCGCCGATGGTCGCATCGCGATTGGCGGCAATCGTCACGGTTTCGCTCTGCCCAACCGAGCGCGCCCGGTTGCCGACCACCCCATGCGTCTCATTCCCCCCGATCTGCGCAACCCGATGCTGTCCGATATTCACCGTCTCGTTCTGCCCGACGCTCCTCTGCCGGTTGTTCTTCACCTGCATCGTCTCGTCGTTGCCGACCGAATGCGTGTGGTCATGCCCGACCGACAGCGAATGATCAGCCTCCGTCTCCGCATCGAAATTCCGCTCCGCATGCATCCAAAGCTGCTCGGCTCCCTTCTTGTCCTCGAACCGAAACGCATTCGCGTGCTCGGTCGTCCCGCCCGGTGACGACCTCGACAACAGCCCGCTCTGCGTCGCACTCGCCGGCAACCCCCACGGCGGCATCTTTTCGCCGTTGTACACACGCCCCGTCACGATCGGCTGATCGGGATCGCCGTTCAGGAAATCGACCACCACCTCATCGCCAACCCGCGGAATCTGCACGCCGCCGAACCCGCCCCCGGCCCACGGGCTCGACACGCGCACCCAGCATGACGAATCCTGGTTGCTCTGCCCGTACCGGTCCCAGCGAAACTGCAGCTTGATGCGCCCGTACTGGTCGGTCCAGATCTCCTCGCCCGGCGGGCCGACGACGGTGGCCGTCTGCGGGCCGTTCGTGCGCGGCCGCGGCGTCACGCGCGGCGACCGGTACGGCAGGCTCGACGGCTGTACGAGCACTTGCGATTCATGCACGACGGCCTCGTTACCGCTGTCGCTCGCATACGCGTTCTCCTGAAACCGGTAAATGCACCGCACGATCAGGTATTCGCGGTTCTGATCGGCGCGCGGGCAATGCGCGAGCGTGAACAGGTAGCCGGGCGCGATCCCGCGCACTTCCGTGCTCGCGCTCGCACGCTCGTGCTCCGCCTGCTGTTCCTCGAGCCGCACGCGGCTGTAATGCGCGCCGGGCGCATCGTCTCGATACCCGCCCGGCCATTCGAACGATTCGAAGCCGTCGTGATCGTGGCCACGCGGATCGACTTTCTGTGTCGACAGGTCCGCGCGTGGCTTCGTGTAGTCGTAATCGTTCGTCTGGTGCTTGCCGACGCTCACCTCCTGCGCTGGCAGCCAACTGTCGATATGCTCCTCGTCCGCAATCGCCGTGCGGTCGCGCGCGATGAACGGAATCGTCTCGTAGCCGGGCAGCGCCGTATGCGACGACATCGCATCGCACAGCACGAGCGTATGGCTGTCCGCCGCGTGCCTGAAATAGAAATAGATGCCCTCGAACTCCATGAGTCGCGACACGAACGCCGCATCGGTCTCGTTGTACTGCACGCAGTAATCGCGCGGCGCATACGCCTCGGTCAACCGGTTCTCGACCGGAAAACCATACGGCGCGAGCACGTCCTGCACGATTTCCGGCACGGTCCGGTTCTGGAAGATCCGGCAGTCGGAGCGGCGCGTCGCGAGCCACAGCCACGGCCGCACCACGAGCAGATAACCATAGTGACGCTCCGCGCGTCGCCCGACGAGCGACGCGCGCGCGACGATGCCGTTCAGGTAGCGCGTCGTACCGTCCTGCTGTTCGACCCGCACGGTCACCGGTTTGCCGAGCAGGTCCTTCAGCGACAGGCTGTAGTTGTCCGCAAGCGCCTCGATCCGGTATTCGAACAGGCGGCCGAGTTCCTCGTCGCCGTCGAGGCTGTGGAATTTCAGGTCGTCGCCGTGCGGGCTGTCGAGTGTGAACACGCGGGTCACGTCGTCTCCTCCTCGTCGAACCGGTAAACGAACTGGCCGTCGGCCGCGCCCACGTCGATCGACGCCAGCGCATGCCCCTCGACAGTCGCGCGCAGGATCGCCTGGCTGATCCGCGGCAGCACGGTATGCGTAAGGATGGCGTCGACCATCCGGCCGCCGGACTCGATCGTCCGGCAACGCTCGACGATCAGCGCAGTCGCGGAATCCGCGCAATGCAGCCGAATGCCGTGATGCGCTTCGATCCGCCGCTCGATGCGCCGCACCTGCAGCGCAACGATCCGCGCGAGCGTCGCGTCGGTCAGCGGGTAATAGGGAACGACGGTCAGCCGGCCGAGCAGCGCGGCCGGAAACACGTCGAGGAGCGGCGCGCGCAGCGCATCGGCGAGCGATTGCGCATCGGGCAGGTGCGCCGGATCGCGGCACAGCTGCATCACGCGCTCCGAGCCGACGTTCGACGTCAGCAGGATCACCGTATGCCGAAAGTCGATGTCGCGGCCCTCGCCGTCCTCCATCCAGCCCTTGTCGAACACCTGGAAGAACAGCTCGTGCACGTCGCGATGCGCCTTCTCGATCTCGTCGAGCAGCACGACGCTGTACGGCCGCCGCCGCACGGCCTCGGTCAGCACGCCGCCCTGTCCGTAGCCGACATAGCCGGGCGGCGCCCCCTTCAGCGTCGACACGGTGTGCGCCTCCTGGAATTCGCTCATGTTGATCGTGATCGCGTTGTGCTCGCCGCCGTACAGCATGTCGGCAAGCGCGAGCGCGGTCTCGGTCTTGCCGACGCCGGACGGCCCGCACAGCAGGAACACGCCGTGCGGCTTCGCGGGATCGTCGAGCCGCGCGCGGGCGGTCTGGATCCGCTCGGCGATCAGCTCGACCGCGTGCCGCTGGCCGATCACGCGTTCGCCGAGCGTGTCGGCGAGCGTCAGCACCGACTGCATCTCGTCGCGCACCATCCGGCCGAGCGGGATCCCGGTCCAGTCCGCGACGACAGCCGCGACCGCATGCGTGTCGACTGCCGGCAGCACGAGCGGTGCTTCACCCTGCAGCGCGGCGAGCGCCGCCTGCGCATCGGCGAGCTTCGCCTGCAGATAGGCGCGCGCCGGTGCGTCGGTCGCCTGCGACGGTGCATCGACAGCCTGCGCGCCGGCAAGCTTCGCGTGCAGGTCGGCGCGCGCAGATTCGCCGGTCCCCGGCGATCGCACATCGGCAACCTGCGTGTCGAGCAACGCCGCACGCGATTCGGCAATGGCCTCGAACGCGTTGCGCTCCGTGTGCCAGCGCGCATCGAGCCGGTCGAGCTCGGCCTGCCCGCCGGCGATCGCCGCGTCGATATCAGCAAGCCGCGCCGTGTCGCCGGTGCCGAGCATGCACTCGCGCGCAACCCGCTCGCGTTCGACACGCAGGCTGTCGATGCGCCGCCGCGCATCTTCAATCGGCGCAGGCACCGCATGCTGGCTGACGGCAACCCGCGCGCAAGCCGTGTCGAGCAGGCTGATCGCCTTGTCCGGCAACTGGCGTGCCGGGATATAGCGATGCGACAGCGTGACGGCGGCCTGCAGCGCGTCGTCGAGCACGAGCACGCGGTGATGCGCTTCCAGTCTGGCGGCGAGCCCGCGCAGCATCGTCAGCGCCGCGTCCTCCTCGGGCTCGCGCACCTGCACGAGCTGGAAGCGCCGCGTCAGCGCAGGGTCCTTCTCGATGTGCTGCTTGTATTCCGACCACGTGGTCGCGCCGATCGTGCGCAGCAGCCCGCGCGCGAGCGCGGGCTTCAGCAGGTTCGCCGCATCGCCGGTGCCCGCCGCGCCGCCCGCGCCAACGAGCGTGTGCACTTCGTCGATGAACAGGATCACCGGCCGCTCGCTCGACATCACCTCGTCGATCACGCCGCGCAGGCGGCTCTCGAACTCGCCCTTCACGCCCGCGCCGGCCTGCAGCAGCCCGATGTCGAGCAGGTACAGCGCAACGTCGCGCAGCGACGGCGGCACGTCGCCCGCGACGATCCGCAGCGCGAAGCCCTCGGCGACAGCCGTCTTGCCGACGCCTGCTTCGCCGACGAGCAGCGGATTGTTCTGCCGGCGCCGCAGCAGGATGTCGACGATCTGCCGGATCTCGCCGTCGCGCCCGACCACGGGGTCGATCTCGCCCGCGCGCGCCCGGGCCGTCAGGTCGACCGCGAAGCGCGAAAGCGCGGAACCGTCGGCCGACGCGGACGCGGCCGTGCGTGCATCGCCCGGCGTCCCGTGCGCGCCTGCCGACGGCGCCTCGGGCGAACCATCGACGATCTGGGCAAGCCCATCGGCCAGCACGTCCGGCACGACACGCTCGAACTCGCGCGTGATCGCATGCAGCACGTTGCACAGTGGCGGCGTCTTCACGATCGCGAGCAGCAGCGTCGCGCCGCGGATCTGCGTTGCCTCGTACTTCAGCGTCGCGTAAACCCACGCGCGCTCGACCGCGTCGTCGATGTGAGCCGACAGGTCCGAGACCGAGCCGGCGCCGCGCGGCAACCGGTCAAGCGCCGCGACGAGCCCGCGCTCGACCGTCGCGGCGTCGATGTCGAAGCGGCGCAGGATCCTGTGCAGGTCGCTGTCCGGCCGCCGCAGGATCTGGCTCAGCCAGTGCGCGAGCTCGACGTACGGATTGCCGCGCAGCCGGCAAAAGCCGGTCGACTGCTCCAGCGTCTCGTAGAGAAAGGGATTCAGTTTGCCGAACAGCGTGACGCGGCCGATATCGGACATATTGGTTTCCGTTCAGTCAGGTTCGCGTTGCAAAGCAGCGTCGCCGGCCGCCGGGACCGTACCGGCACGCCGCGCGTCGCAGCGGATCACGAGATCGCGCGCGGGGCCCGGCTCGAGCCGCTGCCCTAGCCATGCGGCGCGGCCGATCCCGTGCGGGCTACCGAGCGCGAGCGTCGGCACCGCGTCGTGCGCGAGTTCAAGCTGCACATCCCAGTCGAATTCGATGCCGACGTATTCGCGCACCCACTGCTCGAGCTGCCGCGCATGCACGCCGCCCGGCAGGAACCGCCGGTACGCGTCGAGCGACAGCGGACCGAGCACGATCCGGAAGCGCGACTGCGCATCGCGCACCGCGATCCCGAGCACCACGCCGCCGAGCGGCAGCGTCGGCCGCGCTGCACGGATCGCGCAGCGCTGCGCGCGCTTGATCGTCACCCACTGCGGCACGTGCTCGACGATCCGGACCGCGACGCCGAAATGCCGCCGCAGGATCTGCGCGAGCCCTTCCGGGTTGCGCGTGTGGCGCACGAGGTGTCCGGCGTGGAAGAGGCGTGCGTGCGGCGCAAGTGCATCGACCGGGCCGGACAGCCGGTCGTCCGCGGATGTGGATGTGGATGTGGATGTGGAAGGCGAAGCGGATCCGGACGCAGACGCGGACGCTGTGCGCCCGATCAGGCTCGCGACATACCCGTCGAACCGTGCGCGCGCCGGCCGGTCGAGGCTCACCGTCGGCTGCGCGTCGGCCCACGCACGGTAGAACAGCAGGATCAGCCGGTGATGGAACAGGTCCGCGAACGCGGCGAACGTCGGGTCGTCGTGCTGCGTCGCGCGCTCGTACGCGAAGTCGGTCAGGTGCGTGGGCAGCGGCCCGTTCGGCCCGAACAGCCCGAAGCCGTGAATCGTCACGTGCGGCAGCGCGCCGCCGTCCTTCACGCCGGCCAGCATCGCGGCCGCGAACGCGAGCGACGGCGCCTGGCCGAGCCGCACGGGCTCGTCGCGCGGCCGCGCCGCATGGCCGAGCGGCGCGTGTCCGGGCGACAGCGCGTCGAGCCAGCGCAGCGCCTGGAACAGGTCGTAGCCGTGCGGCGCCGCACGCAGGCACGCCCAGAACGCGTCGCGCCGTGCCGCGTCGGACGCCGGGTTCGCAGTGGGCGGCGTGTCGCGCTTCATGCCGCGGGCCGCCTGCCGACGCGCGCCGGCCAGTGTGCGAGCGTGCCGCGCTGTGCGCTCGTCAGCACGCATTCGGAGAACGCGTTGATCGACACATGGCGCGCAAAAAACTGCTCGAGCACCGCGCCGAGCAGGAACGGGCTGTCGCCGGAAAACGCATGGTCGTCGACGGTCACGTCGACCTGCACGCCGCGTCCGAACATCAGCGGCCCGGCCACCGGCAGGCGGCGGAACACGGGCGCGAACGCGACGCGCCGCACACCGTCGATCTGCCGGCGCATCGCGGCGTCGGTCGGGTCCGCATGCAGGCCGAGCAGCTCGCGCAGCACGCGCGCGCCCTCTTCGTCGTCGAGATCGGTCAGCGTCTGCCGCGCGAGTCCGAGATGGCGGATCAGCCGCCACGCGGTCTGCGCCTCGGCGATCGGCGGGCGCGGCCGCGTCGGCCCGCGGATCGCAACGATCCGCTCGACGGGCGCCGACACGCGCAGCGTGAACGTGTTCGCGTCGCCCTGCGGCTGCAGCAGCACGAGGTCGCGGTTCGTGCACAGCGTGTCGACGGCCAGATAGCGCATCGTTGCGTCGTACGGCGCGCACTGGCTGTCGACGAGCGACAGGTAGGTCTCGCTGCCTGCGTAGCCGGTGCGCGTGCCGTTCGCGCGCGCCTGCGCGGACACGAGGCGCGGCTCGCGGCGCACCGTGTAATACGCGCCGAAGTTGCCGTCGTCGTCCGCAAATGACGCATGGAACGGCCGGAATTCGCGCGCCTGCCCGTCGTCGCGCTGCTCACTCGCGAGCCGCTCGACCGCGTAGACCTCGTAGTCGAGCGGCCGGCTGCGGTCGACGACGACGTGATGCTCGCGTGCGCCCGGCTGCACCGGAATCCGGTCCGCGCGGCGCGCGAACAGGTTGATGGCCGGCGTGCAGTTCAGCGCGAGGTGTCGCGCATCGACGGCCGCTTCGAGCGCCGCGTCGTGCCGGTCGAACAGCAGCGTCAGCTCGCATTCGTCGCCGCTCGCATGCGCGAGCGCCGGCCGCAGGCCGTCGACGCTGAAGAACAGGAACCGCGCCGGGAACGCGAAATACTCGCGCAGCAGCCGGTAGCCCTGGAAGCTGCGCCCGTCGTCGGGCAGCAGCGCCTGGTTGGCGTCAAAGCCCTGATGGACGATCGCGTCGGGCGCGAGCGTGTGCAGCCAGCGCGGCGGTTGGCCGGGGTCGTGCACGACGACGCCGAGCGTGTGCGCGGCGACCAGCTCGAGCAGATGCAGCGCGTCGCGCTCGGGTCCCGCGAGGTGGAACGTCAGCCGGTCGGCCGGCATCTGGGCGAGGCGCGCGCCGCCGCGCGCCTTCAGCCGGATCCGCAGCGCGCCGCGCACGTCGTGCCGCGCCGCGACAGCGCCGCGCGGCAGGTAGGCGGGCGCGCCCGTCACGGCTGCGCTCGTCAGTTCGAGCGGCCACAGCGTCAGGTCGTGCGCGGTACGGAACTCGCACGCGGTCTGCTCGGACGCCGCCGGCCGCGCGCGCAGCGCGGTGCCGGCCGGCAGCCGCCAGCCCTGCGCGAGACTGCCCTCGTTCATCAGCGGCGCGAACTGCACGATCGCCATCGACGGCAGCGGCGCGACGTAGCCCGGATACACGGCGTCGAGCAGCGCCTGCGTGAAACGCGGAAACTCCGCATCCATCTTGAGCTGCACGCGCGCGGTGAGGAAGCTGAAGCCTTCGAGCAACCGCTCGACGTACGGATCGGGCGGCCCCGAATCGGTCAGCCGCAGCCGCGCGGCGACCTTCGGGAACTGCTGCGCGAACTCGCCGCCGAGCTCCCGCAGGTATGCGAGTTCGCGGTTGTAGTATTCGAGCAGGCGCGTATCCATCGCGTCAGCCTCCCGCCGCCGATTGCAGCGACATCGCGCCGGTCTCGAGATCGAGATCCGAGCGCAGCACGAACTCGACCGGATACGGCACCGACCACAGCGTGCCGCGGATCTCGAACATCAGCACGTTGTGCCGCCCCTCGCCGACCGCATCGCCGGGCGCGTCGAGCACGCTGCGCACGTCGACGCTGTCCGGCGCGATGCGCGGCTCGAAACGGACGATCGCATCGCGGATCGACGCCTCGACCGACATCCGCTCGACGCCGGACATCGGCTTGCCGACGAGCGGCCGCATCCCGTAATTCAGCACCGACGCCTGCGCATGCGGGAACGCCGACCAGTCGACGAAGCCGTCTTCCGCGTTGCGCGTATTGAGCAGCCACGCCAGGTCGCGCAGCACCGCCGCGCGCAGCGGCTCGGCGCCGACCGCCTGCGCGCCCGGCGGCTCCGTGCGCCGCTGCGGGTCGGCGTCGGTCAGGCGGTCGAGCAGCGCGGGCTGCAGCCGGTCGCGCAGGCCGCCCGCCCGGTCGTCACGGGTTCGCGCATCGCTCATCGGTTCGCCTCCGCGCGGTCACATCTCGGTGTTTTCCTTGATGTTCCAGCCGACCGACACCTCGGCACCCTTGCCGCCGTTGTCGTTCTGCTGCCAGTACTGCTTCTTGACCTTCGCGGCCTGGAAGCCGTAGTGCATCAGCAGCCGGTCGGCCGTGTCGCCGGGGTCGACGCCCGCGACTTGCGCGGACGTGACGAGCACTTCCTGCAGCGTCACGCGCATGAACTCGACCTGCGAGCCGCCCGTCTTGCACGCCGAGATCTCGACCGTCGGCAGGTGCTTGCCGTTCGCGCAGTACTTGATGATCGCGGGCGTCCCCTTGTCCATGTACGCAGCCACGACAAGATCGTTGAAGCTCGCCTTGCCCGCGTTGCCGCCGCTGCCGCTCGCCATCGCGCCCGGCTGGCTCGCGCCCCACGAGAACGTCTGGATGTCGGTCCAGCCCTTGTGCTGCGCGTCCGCCGATTCGCCGGACACGCCATCCACCTTCATAAACATTGCCACGCCCATCGCTATCTCCATTCCGGTTGAGGTGAGCCGACGCTCATTCGTTCACCGCCTTCGCCGACGGCAGCTTCGAGATGAGCCGCAACGACACGGTGAGCCCTTCGAGCTGGTAATGCGGCCGCAGGAAAAACTTCGACGCGTAGTAGCCGGGGTTGTCCTCGACCTCGTCGACGACGACCTGCGCCGCCGCGAGCGGCTTGCGCGCCTTGGTTTCCTGCGACGAGTTCGCCGGGTCGCCGTCGACGTAGTTCATGATCCAGTCGTTCAGCCAGCGCTCCATGTCGCTGCGTTCGCGGAACGAGCCGATCTTGTCGCGCACGATGCACTTCAGGTAATGCGCGAAGCGGCAGCACGCGAACAGGTACGGCAGGCGGCCGGACAGCCGCGCGTTCGCGGTCGCGTCGGGATCGTGGTACTCGGCCGGCTGGTACAGCGACTGCGCGCCGATGAACGCCGCGAAATCCGAGTTCTTCCGGTGCACGAACGGCATGAAGCCGTTCTTCGCGAGCTCGGCCTCGCGGCGGTCGCTGATCGCGATCTCGGTCGGGCATTTCTGGTCGACACCGCCGTCGTCGGTCGGGAACGTGTGGCACGGCAGCCCCTCGACCGCGCCGCCCGATTCGACGCCGCGAATCGACGAGCACCAGCCGTACAGCTTGAACGAGCGGTTGATGTTCGCGGCCATCGCATACGCGGAATTCGCCCATGTGTAGCGGTCGTGGCTCGCGGCTTCGGTGTCTTCCTCGAAGTCGAATTCGTCGACCGGGTTGGTGCGCGCGCCGTACGGCAGACGCGCGAGGAAGCGCGGCATCGCGAGGCCGACGTAGCGCGAGTCGTCCGACTGCCGCAGACTGCGCCACGCCGCGTATTCGGTGTTCTGGAAGATCTTCGTCAGGTCGCGCGGATTCGACAGCTCCTGCCACGAGTCCATCTGCATCAGCTCCGGCGACGCACCCGCGATGAACGGCGCGTGCGCGGCCGCCGCGATCTTCGACAGCTCGCCGAGCATCTCGACGTCGGGCGGACTGTGGTTGAAGTGGAAATCGCCAACGAGGCAGCCGAACGGCTCGCCGCCGAACTGCCCGTATTCCTCTTCATAGACCTTGCGGAACAGCGGGCTCTGGTCCCACGCGACGCCCTTGTAGCGCTTCAGCGTGCGCGCGAGCTCGTTGCGCGACACGGGCAGCGCCTTGATCTTCAGCAACTCGTCGGTCTCGGTGTGCGTGACCAGGTAGTACAGCCCGCGCCATGCGCCTTCGAGCGTCTGGAACTCGCCGTGATGCAGGATCAGGTTGATCTGCTCGGTCAGCTTGCGGTCGATCTCCGCGATGATCTGCTTGACGCTGCCGTACGCGTCGGTCGTCATGCCGACGGTGTTTTCCAGCGCCTGCTGCGCGAGCGTGCGCACGGCCCGCTCGACCGATTCGCGCGCTTCGGCGGTCTTCGGCTTGAACTCCTTCTGCAGCAGCGCGGCGAACTCGTTGTGGGCAACGACCGGCTGCGCAGCGTCGCGCGCGTCGGCGCGGGTGTGAGCGCGTTCATTCATGGCGGGCCTCCGGGCTGGCGGCGCCGCCATTCGGTGCGGCCGGCGCTTCGTTCGCCGCAGATTCGGCCGCCGGCTGCCGCACGAGCGCCTTCAGCAGTTCGGGATCGTTGATCGCCTGCTCGATCAGCTGCTCGGCGCCGTGCTTGCCGTCCATGTACGACAGCAGGTTCGACAGTTCCGTGCGTGCGTCCAGCAACCGGCGCAGCGCGTCGACGTTGCGCGCGATCGCCGCCGGCGAGAAATCGTCGATCCGCTCGAACGTCATGTCGACGCTGAGCATCCCGTCGCCCGTCAGCGTGTTCGGCACCTGGAACGCGACGCGCGGCGCGACCGACTTCATCCGTTCGTCGAAGTTGTCGACGTCGATCTCGAGGAACTTGCGGTCCGCCAGATCCGGCAGCGGCTCCGCACGCCTGCCGGCGAGATCCGCCATCACGCCCATCACGAACGGCAGCTGCACCTTGCGTTCGGCGCCGTAGGTCTCGACGTCGTACTCGATCTGCACGCGCGGCGCCCGGTTGCGCGCGATGAATTTCTGTCCGCTGCCTGCTGCCTTGGTTCTGTCCGTCATCGTCTGCTCCTTTACGTCAGGTTGCGCTGTTCATGTCCGCGCCATTCGCGTCATTCGCTCCGTTCGCCGCTCAACAGATCCAGCTTCGGCAGGCTCTCGGGCGCGAGGTCCCGCATGATTTCGTAGAAATCGAGCGCGAGCAGCCGCTGCGCGCGCCGCATCAGCAGTGGCGCGGGATGGCTCGGCTCGTGCTGCTCGAAGTAGCGGCAGAATTTCTCGAGGCCGATCCGCACGTCGTCGCGGCTCGTCACCTCGGCGTCGCGCCACGCACGGCCGTCAGGCAGCGTCGCTGCCGGTGCGGCACCGGGTGTCGCGGAGTCGGCTGCCGTTGCCGCGAACGCGGCCGTTGCCGGCGCGCCGTCCGCGTCGGCGTTCGCGTGCAGTGCTGCAGGCGGCAACGTGTCGTGCACGATCCGCCGCAGCGCCTTCTCGAAGTCGCTGGTCTCGGGCGCCCATTCGGCGCCGAGCTTTGTGCTGACCTGCGCACGGATCGCATCGAGCGCGTCGAGCACGGCAAGCGCCGCGCGAAGCGGCGGCTGCCCCGTGTCGCGCGCGTGCGCCAGATCGGCGATCAGCCGATCGCGGCCGCCCGGATAGCGCGTCGCGGCGTCGTCGCGGCCGTCGAGGATGCGCTCTGCGTCGCGCACGCTCGGACCGCCGTCGAGCAGCGGCTGGCGCCGCGCCGCACGTGCGCAGTCGTGCGCGCCCGCGATCTCGGCCAGCGCGTTGATGCGCGGGCCCGGCTCCATGTCGCCGTCGGCGTCGAGGCGCGGATGCACGTCGTCCCACCAGCGCTCGAGCAGCCCTGCGACAAGTGCCAGCCCGTCCGCATGACCGGGCAGGCCGCGCAGTTCGGTCCAGCTCCGCGCCAGGTGCGCGGCGACGCGCAGATCCTTCGTCCGCTCGGCCAGCGCGAGCGCGCGCTGCCCGACGGCCGCCCAGTCCGGCGCTTCGGCCGGGATCACGGTGTCGCCGTACTGCTGTTCGGCGCGCGGCGTCGCGCGTTCCCGCAGCAGCAGGAAATCCGCGTCGTACTCGAGATTCGCGCCGCACGGCGCGTCGGGAGCGACGCGGGCAAGCAATCGTTCGATCAGGTCTGCGTGCGGCATGAACGTTCCCGTGGCTGAAGGCGGCGCGGCGGCCGGCCGGCGTCATTCGAAGGCATAGTCGATGCTGATGGGCTTGCTGCCTGGTTCGATCTTCACGGTGCGCCGCAACGGCGGCAGCGTGCCGTTGCGGATCTCGATCTGGTACGTGCCCGGCGACAGCGACACCGAGCGCAGCGGCGGGCTCGCGCCGCGCCGCACGCCGCTCACGTAGATATCGCCCCACGGGCGCACGTGGAAGCGCACCGCGATGGTTTCCGGCGGCGGCTCGGGCGCAAAGGCGGTCGGTGCGGGGGTCATCGCGGTGGTCACCATATTGGTCGCCGCGGTCGTGGCAGTCGTGGCGGCTGGGGTCGCTGCGGCAGGCGCGGCGGCTGTCGGTGCGCCGTTGTCGGCCGGCGGCACACTGACGACGTGCTCCGACGCATCGAGACTCCCGGCCGGCGCGAGGCGCGAACCGGGCGCGGCCGACGGCGATGCAGTGCCGGCATCGTTCGTCGCGATGGGCGGTGGAGGCGACACGACGGGCTCGCTGGCCGGCACCGCAGCGACGACAGGTGCGGACGCTTGCACGGACGACTCCACTGGCATTTGCGGCTGAGCAAGCGCGGACGTCGGGCCCTGCTGCGCGAGCGCCGCGGCCGGATTGCTGCCGGGCTCCGGCGACGGCACGGCCGCCACCGGCAGGCTCGCGCCCGATGCTTGCGTGTCCGCCAGCTGCGCGGGCTTCAAAAGATACGCGGTGCCAATGCCGATCACGAGCAACAGCGCAAGCGCGCCGCCGACGTAGAGGCGGGTACGGCGGTCGCCCGGCAGGCGCCGGATGATGCTCGCCCGCGAGTCCGTTGACGCGGCGTAGGCGGCGGGCGACGCTGCGGCCGCCGTCGCCGAAGCGCCTCTTGCCTCGTTCCTCACTTCGTTTCGATATGCGGCGCCCGCTCCCGCTGCATCAGGCGCGGTGGCCGGCGCGGCATTCGCGGCGGCTTGATGTTCGTCGGGCGTGTTCGATGCCGGCTGCGGTTGCTGCGCCGGCCCGCCCTCCACCGCCTTCGCGCCCTCCTCGCCCGCCCCTTGCCGCGCGCTCGCCGGCGTCGCGCCGAATCCGTGCCGCTCCGGCTCACGCAGCCCGAGTTCCGCCGCGAACGCGGCGACCGAGTCGGGCCGATCCCCGATCCGCACCTGCAGCGCATGATCGACCGCCGCGAGCAGCGCCGGGCTGTACAGCTCGCGCACGGCCAGTTCGCGCGTCGCGAGCGGCCGGTACGTGTCCTGGATGCTGCGCACCACCGCCGCGGGCGGCAGCTCGCCGGTGATCATCGCGTGCATCACCGCGCCGAGCGCGTACAGGTCGGTCCACGGCCCCTGGCTGAACGCGGGGTCGTCGGTGTACTGCTCGATCGGCGCGTAGCCGGGCTTGATCATCATCGCGCCGTCGTCGACGAGATCGCCGATCCGTTTGCGCGCCGCGCCGAAGTCGAGCAGGATCGCGTTGCCATCGGGACGGATCAGCACGTTGTCGAGCGCGATGTCGCGATGGAAGCACTGCGCGCGATGCAGCGTGTCGAGTGCGCCGAGCAGCGCACCGACGACGTGGCGCAATTGCGTCTCGCCCATCTGCACGCCGCTGTCGAGCAACTGCTTGAGCGTGCGCCCTTCGTAGAACGGCATCACCATGTACGCGGTGCCGTGGCTTTCCCAGAAGTGCAGCACCTTCACGAGCCCGGGGTGATCGAACTGCGCGAGCAGCCGCGCCTCGTTGAGGAACGCGCCGCGTCCCGCGTCGAACGCCTGCGCGAACCGCTCGGAGCGCAGCGACACCGTGTAGTCGCCGCCGCGCGTCGCGAGCATCGACGGCATGTATTCCTTGATCGCCACCGCGCGGCGCAGCGTGCGGTCGAACGCGCGATAAACGATCCCGAAACCGCCGACGCCCAGCACCTCGTCGAGCTGCAGCTCGCCAAGCCGATGCCCGAGCGGCAGCGGCCGCACCGCGACCTCGGCCGCGCTGCCGCGGGTTGCCGTCTCCTGCTCGTTGTCTTTCGAAACCGTGTCCTTCATGTCCACCTCTCGTTACCGCTTGCTGCGGCCGACGCGCGCCCGCATGGCGCGTCCCGGTGCGTTGCGTGCCGGCGCGCGGCAGCCAGCGCCGCGTCACCTGGTGCACCCTTCGGCGCTAGATGCCGTCGCCGAACAGCCGCAGGAACAGCAAGCTGTCCGGCACGCCCGTATGCGCGTGCGTGCGCAGCGGTGAGCCGTCGGCGCGATTCGTCCACCAGAAGCTCGTCGCGCCGTGCGGATCGAAATAGCCCGACAGCCCGGGCCACGCGGGCGTCGCCAACGGCGCCGGCTCCGGCTCCACCGACGATCCGTCCGCCACGCCGCCCTGCACGCGCGGCGGCATGACGGACGGATCGCCCGGCACGAGCCGCACCTTTTCCAGCGATTCGTCGAGATCGACGGGCGCGCGCGCATGCCGGATCGCATCGAGCAACGCGCTGCCGACCTGCCAGTAGAACGCGTCCGCCGCGTCCGGCAGCCCGCTCCAGTAATCGATCTCGCGCAACGGCAGCGTGACGAGCAACGGGTAATAGCGCCCGACGCGATCGCAGCTCGGCGCGAGGCAGCCGGGCTGCACGCATTGCGCGCCGGCGCCCGCCGGAATCAGGAAATTCCAGACCGGCGCGATCGTGTAGTAGCGCTCGATGTCGTCCTTGCCGCGCTGGCGCATCGCGGCCATGCCCTGCTGGAACCAGCGCTCCCACCAGCCGGCGAGCGCGTGCGGTAGCCGGCGGTTGACGAAGTCGCCGGCGCCGGGGATCTTTCCGTACCACGCGGGCGGTGCGCCGTCGTAGGCGAGCGGCGGCGTCGGGCTCATGGCTTCGGAGGGCATGTGAAGGACTCCATCTGGGCCAACCTGAACGGATTGCGCACACTGTCTGCCGTCACCTGCAGCACGATCGGCTTCCCGTCGACGGACAGGCGCGCGATCAACTGCTCCGGCCCGCGCCCGGCCGAAAGCGCCGCGCGGTCGAACAGCCGGTGCAGCGCCCACGGCCCGTCGGTCGTCAAGCCGTCCGCGGCGCCGGAAAGCCCGGTCGCCTGCAGCCGCACCTGGTTGCTGCCGCGCGGGCCCGGCCACTGCACGGCGCTCGGCACGAGCGGCCCGTGCGCGTAACGGACGATCTGCCCGTCGACGTCGAGCACCATCTCGGAGATCGACGGGTCCATTTCGAGCGGCTCGATCTGCACCTTCAGCTGGGCGGTCCGCGCGCCGCCCGCGAAATACACGTCGCGGATCACCGCCGCCTTCTCGAACGACGCGAGCATCGCGGCGGCCGACGGATCGGCGTCGGCGTTGCGGTTCGCGAATCGCCACGGATGCGACGTCGTGTCGACGATCGGCTGCAGGTTCTTCTGGAAGAAGTCGTCCATCAGGCCGCCCGGCGCAAAGAGCTGCGCGAAATCGGACGGCGCGACGTCGCGCGCCGAACCGTGCGCGAACGGATAGCGGCCCGTGATCGCCTGCCGGCAGAACTCGCCGACGTTCGCGCCCGCGCGCTGCGCGACGCTGCGCTGCTCGACGGTCGCGACGCTGCCGTTCGCGACGTTCGACAGGTCGTCGAGCACTTCGCGGAACGGTGTCGGCAGCCGCCCGGCCTGTGCACGCAGCCGCGCCGGCGCGTCGGACGGCGGCGGCGTCGCGCCGCTGCGCACCGCGTCGTCGGTCGCGGTCAGGTACGTGTACAGCGCGTCGATCGCCTTCAGCACCGCGTCGAACGCCGCGGCCTGGTCGCCGCTGCCCGGCGCGAACGCACGCAGCCCCGCGAAGTGGCTGTCGACGACCTGCTCGGGGCTCGCGGGGGCGGCCGCCGCCCCCGCGTCGCTGCCCGGCTGTCCCGCGAAGATCTGCGCGAGCGAACTGCGCGCCTCGTCGACCTTGTCCTGCGCGCGCGACGCGAGGTTGCGCGCGCCTCCCGGCGCATCGCCGAGCGCGGTGTCGCGCGCGAGCGCGACCATCAGCCGGGTCAGCGGCGAATCCGCCGACGACAGCATCCGCGCGACCTGGATGCTCTGCGCGAGCGTCGCCGTGTGCTGCAGCCGGATGTCGGCCAGATAGTCGTCCCAGGTCTTCAGGTAGTCGTTCAGGTAGCGCTGCCGGACGTCGCGCGCCCACGCGGCCGCGTCGTTCGCGTTCGGAATCTCCGACGCGCCGAGGTTCAGCACCCACACCTCCTCGCGTCCGTACTGCTCGATCGCGCCCGGCAGGTGCGGCGCGAACACGTTCCGGTAGCCGTTGCGCGTGTAGAGGCCCGGCACGCCGTCGGCGAGCGGCTTGCCGCTCTCGCGCCGGAACACGAGCGACGCATCGGGGCCGACCGCACGCGCGACGCTGAAGTCGTACGACGCGGTGGCCGCGCGCAGTGTGCGCGTGAGCTGGCTGTACAGCCGCTGCGAGAACGGTACCTGCCGCAGCCGCTCGCGCACGTCCGCGACGAGCCGCTCGTTCATCGGGAACGGCGACACCGCGACGCGATTGCCGAACAGCGCCGCGAGATGCGCACGCAGCGCGGCACGCTGTGCCGGCGAGAAATCGGCGGGCAGCGCGCGTTCCATCTCGAGGTCGACGACGGCCTGCACGAACGCGGGGTCGTAATGCGCGCTGTCGTACAGCATCAGGTACGCCTTCAACGCCGCGTACGCGTATTCGCTGTCGCCGGGCCGCGCGTCGCGCAGCGCGGCTTCCATCCGGTTCGCGGCGATCGGCAGCAGCACGTCGTCGAGCGCGCGCCGGTAGACGACGTCGACCGCCTCCTCGATCTTCTCGCCCTGGAACAGCCCCCAGCGGTACGCGAGCGGCGGATGGGCGAGATCGAGGCCGCCTGCGTTCGACAGGTTGCCGAGCGCATCGAGCACGGGCAACAGCCGCGCGACGTCGGCCGCGTCCGCGATCTTCGCGCGGCCGATCTCCGCGTCGACGGCCGGCACGCGCGCGGCGACTTCATCCAGATACGCGCGGTTGTTCGAATAGCTGCGCAGCCACGCGAACAGCACCGCGATGCACACGAGCGCGAGCGCGACGTAGCCGGTGGCCTGCAGCACGCGCCGCCGCCGGTGCCAGCGCAGGTTGCTGCCCGCGAGCGCCGCCTCGCGGAAGATGTGCTCCTGCAGCAGCGACTTCAGGAAGAAGCTGCGCCCGGCCAAGCCCGCCTGCGCGACGGGCGGCACGCCCTCGATCTTCAGGAAGCGCTTGATGCCGCTCATCACGCGGTCGAACGCGGTGCCCTCCTGCGTGCCGCTCGTCAGGTAGACGCCGCGCAGCATCGGCATCGGCTCGAAGCTCGACACCGAGAACACCTCGGCGACGAACTGGCCGAGCAGGTCCTGCAGATCCGCGATCTGCTGCGGCAGCAGATAGGTCATCTCGCGCTGCCGCGCATCAGTCTGCGACGCGAGCAGCTCGGGCAGCGCGTCGTTGAGCCGCCGGTGCAGCAGCCGGTACTCGCTGTCGAACGCCGCGCGCAGGTCGAAGCCCGGCTTCTCGCTGTCGGCGAGCGGGAACGTGAAACCCCATACCTGCGCGCACTCCACGCGGCCGTACCCGCCGAAATACTCGGCGAAACCCGCGAGCAGATCGGCCTTCGTCACGAGCAGATACACGGGGAAGCGGATCCCGAGCTGCGCGCGCAGTTCGAGCAGGCGCTTGCGCAGCACCATCGCGTGCTGCGTGCGTTCGGCCTCCGACGCGCCGAGCAGGTCCGCGACGCTGATCGTCAGCATCGCGCCGTTCAGCGGCTGGCGCGCGCGGTATTTCTTCAGCAGGTCGACGAAGCCCTTCCACTCGGCCTCGTCGAGCGCGCGGTTGCCTTCGTGCGTCGTATAGCGGCCGGCCGTGTCGATCAGCACCGCGTCGTTCGTAAACCACCAGTCGCAGTGCCGCGTGCCGCCGACGCCGCGGATCGCCGCGCGGCCGAACTGCTCGGCAAGCGGAAAGGTGAGCCCCGAGTTGACGAGCGCCGTCGTCTTGCCCGAGCCCGGCGCGCCGATGAACACGTACCACGGGAGCTGGTACAGGTACTGACGCGACAGCCGCCCGAGCCAGCGCGACCAGCCGCGGCTGCGCGCGCCGTCGGCCTGCCCGAAGCGGACCTTCTTCAGCAGCGTCGCGGCTTCGTCGAAACGGCTGCGCAGTTCGTCGAGCTGCGCCTTCGCGGGATCGCCGGCGGCCGGATGCGGCGCCGCTTCGCGCAGCTGGTTCAGCAGTTGCGCGTTGAGCTGCCCGGCCCGCCAGCTGCGCCACGCGATGCGCGCGCCCCACACGGCGAACAGCGCGGCGATCGTCAGCGCGCGCGCCCAGCCGCTGTCGAGCGGCCGGACGTCCGCGAACGCGAGCAGCGGGCCCGCGAGCCAGATGAAGCATGCCAGCACGGCGAGGCCGGCGAACGTCCAGACGGCCCGCGACGGCAGCGGGCGGACGAAGCGGAAGCGGGCAATGGCCTGGTTCATGCTCCGGGCGCCTCCTTCGTCGTCGCGGCGTTGTCTGCGGCCGTGTTGGCCGTGTTGTCCGCGCCGGGCGCGAGCATCAGCGTGATCTCGACGCGCCGGTTGCGCGCGCGGTTGGCGGGCGTGTCGTTCGGCGCGACCGGATCGAGCGTGCCGCGGCCTTCCGCCGAAAGCCGCTCGGGATGCGCGAGCCGCGCCGCGAGCAGGCTGCGGACCGCTTCCGCGCGCTCCCGGGACAGGTCCCAGTTCGACGCGAAGCGCGCGGTGTGCACCGGCGTGTCGTCCGTATAGCCGCTCACGCGTACGTTGCCGGGCACCTGGTTCAGCGCGTCCGCGACGCGCGACAACACCGGCAGGTAGCGGTCGATCACCGACGTCGAACCCGACTGGAACAGCCCGTCGCCGCGCAGCACGATCACGCTGCGATCCGCTTCGTCGCGCACGGACACGAGGCCCGCCGCGATTTCCGGCTCGAGGAACTTCGCGATGCGCGGCGCGGGCGCGGGATGCGGCGCCGGTTGCGCAGGCTGCAGCCGCGGCACGTGCAGCGCATCGATCGACGCGAACAATCGGTCAGAATGGCCGGCCAGCGCGATCCGCAAACCGGCGAACAGGCCGAACCCGATCAGCAGCGCGAGCGCCGCGCAGACCCACAGCGGCACCGTGAAGCGGCGCGCGACGTCGCGCGTGACGACGTCGCGCCAGTGCGGCGACAGCGCCGGATCGAACTCGCCGCGCACCGAGCGGATCGTCAGCGCGAGCTGGTGCCTGAGCGCGTCGATCTGCGCATGGCCGTTGTCGAGCACGCGATAGCGGCCCTCGAAGCCGAGCGCGAGGCAGTAATACAGCAGCTCTAGCAGATCGAGATGCTGGCGCGGCTGCTGCGACAGCCGCTCGAGCAGGTGGAAGAATTTCTCGCCGCCCCAGGTCTCGTTGTGGAACGACACGAGCAGGCTGTGCGACGACCACACGCTGCCGCCCCACGGCGTCAGCGCGGCGGCCTCGTCGAGCGCCGTGCACAGGCAGTAGCGCGCGCCGATGATCGCCTCGGACGCAACGCCCGCCTCCTGCGCGCGTGCTTCGAACTGCCGGATCTCGACGACGAGATGCTCGCGCAGCCACGCGGGGTTCGGGTGATGGACGGTCGAGCGGATCTGCGGCACGAGGTTGAGCAGCGGATTCGCGGCCGCGACGAGCGGATTCGTGCCGCTCGCGGCCCAGCGGCCGGGCCTCGGCTGCGTCGCGGCGGGGCCGGCCGCGCCTGCCCCCGCCGCAGGATACGTGCCCCCCGGATTCGGCGGCACGAACCCGCCTGCGCCGGCGGAAATCGAATCGGGAGATGAGTTCATCGCGCCCTCCCGCCGTCACCCGCGAATCGCCCAGAACTCCATCGAGAGTCCCGGGAATTCGCCGGCCAGATGAAATGCGAGCCCGCCGGAGCGCGCGAGCTGCTTCCACAGGTCGCCCCCCTTGTCGATCTCGAAGTACGTATGGCCCGCGTGATACGGAATCTGCCGCGGCGCGACCGGCAGCTGGCGCATCCCGATGCCCGGCAGCTGAAGCTGCACGAGATCGCGGATCCGCTCGACGGGCCCGAGCTTGGCCTGCGCCGGAAACCGCGTGCGCAGGCTGTCGGCCGGCACGTCCGCGCGCACCGCGAGCACGAAGCCGGCCGTGTCGCGCAGCGCCGGATCGGCGATCGTCGCGACCTTCATCCCGTTGCCCGCATCGCGCAGCTCGATCTGGATCGCGTTCTGCTCGAGCACGGTCGACAACGACCGGCGCAGCTCCGCCATCAGCTCGCCGAAGCTCGAGCGCAGGTCGTCGTGCCGATAGACGGCGAGCGCCTGCGGCCGCCGGCCGGCCGCCGTGAACGTGCTCAGGTCGCACGCGAGCTTCAGCCAGTCGCAGAACAGCGTCTCCGGATGCGTGGCGACATCCTGCTGCGCGTGCCACGTGAGCGCCAGATAGCGGTTCACGAGCTGCAGCAGCAGGAAATCCGCAACCTCCGACACGCCGCCGCGCCCGGGTTCCGACAGCCGCGCCGCCAGCGCCTCGCTGCGCTGCGTGAGGAGCCCGTGCAGCTCGCGCGTGAAGCGCAGCAGCAGCGGATCGTGCTGCGCGACGAGCCGCGGCGACACGTAGCCGTCGTCGACGACGAGCCGTCCGTCCGTGCGGCGCTCGACGATCCGCGCGACGCCGAGCGCGTGCCAGTCGCCCGACCGTTGCGTTTCAAGCATCAGCCGCACGTTCAGGCGGCCGGTCTGCAGCAGCGCGGGGCCGAGCGCGACCGCGTTCGCATCGGCCACCTCGTATTCGCGCACGACATAGCGCGCGATCTCCGCGTCACCCGCTTCGCCTGCTGCGCCGAACGACACGTCCTCCGCACCGCCGCGCCAGTGCGGCAATGCGAGCACGACGAGCGCGTCCTTCGCATCGGCCGGCACGTCGAGCGGCTCGGGCAGATCGTCAGGATGCGACAGGTCGAACGGCGTGCCGTCGCGCATCACGCCCGACGCCGCGCGCAGCGCGACCTGGCCGAGCGCGAGCCGTTCGCGATCGATCTCCAGTGCGTCGAAGCCCCAGTAGAAGCCTTGCAGCGGCAGGCAGCGCATCCCGACGTAGCGCTCCCAATGGCGCTCGAGCTGCTGGAAATGCTGCGGCCGCAGGAACATCCCCTCGGTCCATACCACGCGCTGGCGCAGCGCGGCGACGGGCGTCGCGGACAACGTCGGTTCGTTCATGGCCGCCCCCGCGCATCGCCGCCGATCCCGATGCCGCCATTGCGGACCACGATCGACACTTTCATTTCGCCCGGCGACGTCTGCCAGAACTTGTAGAGGTTCAGCTGTTTCGCGCGCGGCAGCGGCACCGTCAGACGCCAGCGGTTCTTGTCGAGCACGCGGTATTCGGCGACGACGCCGAGCGTCCCCGCTTCGACGTTGCCCGGGTAGTGCAGCGTGCGCGCATCGCCGGGCCGCAGGATGACGCGGTCGACCGCGAGCAGGTCCGCGCCGAGCACGCTCTCCGGCTTGTCCTGCAGCGAGAAGAAATCGGCGCTCTCGAACGACGACGCCGTCTTGAGCTGGAACACCTTCAGCACGATCGGCGACGGCTTCCGGTTGCGATCCGGATTCACATCGGGCGCGACGTCGACCGTGATCGCATACGGCACCGCGACATTCCGCTCGGTCGCCCCGCACCCCGAGAACAGCAGCACGCATCCCACTACGATGAAACCACCGGCCCGCCGTCGCATATTCCATCCTCGCAGCGCAATAAAACTCCCCCGGTTTCCCGTCGACGGAATCCGGATCGCTCTTTAATAAAGGGGAAATTTCTAGATCGGTAATTACGTAATTTCGATATCCTTTCGCGGCAATTTCATCCGGCAATTTGTTCATACAAAAAGCCGGGTCAAATCACCAAATATTTTCGAAGATGAAATTGGGGAAGCGATTGATTATTCAGTTAATGTCGACCAATTCGAGGAGTCGTTTACCGCATCGGTTCGCGCCGGCCGTCCGGTTCCGGCGCGGGACCAGCCGCCAGGCAGGCACGACGCGCCTCCGCCGGCCCGGAGACAGGCGTCAGCACGCGACGCGGATGACGTGCCAAGCTGTTCATGCCGCCGGAATAAACGGCCCGCTTTTACGCACATGGACAAGCGCTGCCAAACAACTGACGAAACCCAAAAGCACACCGAACTATAGTTTCGATTTTACGGATTCACAAGGCGCAGACGAAATACGAGAAGGCACTCGACTCGGATTATTGTTTCAAGATGAAACAAAACGTAACAGCGAATCCGCGCCGGATTATTGGCACTAGAATCCAACAGCATTGCAAGTGACCATTCAAATCAACCCGACCATCCATTTCAACAATGAACGGCCGTTCGACGCTCGTCGTTTTCGTTGGCGTCCTGTTACTGGGGATCGGCGGCTGCAGCATGATGTCGCCAACGCCGCCACCGTCGCCGACCGTGTCGGCCGCGCACGCGACGGTCGACAGCGCGCGTGCCGCGTACGACGCAGGCGATTACGGGCGCACGATCGCGATCCTCGTCCACGCGCGCGAAATCGACGGCGCCGACGCCGACACGCAGGTGGCCGCGCACAAGCTGCTCGCGTTCAGCTATTGCGTGACGAACCGCGTCACGCTGTGCCGGGCCGAGTTCTCGAAGATTCTCGATCTCAATCCGCGCTTCGACCTGTCCCCCGCCGAGCGGGGGCATCCGATCTGGGGGCCCGCGTTCGAGGCCGCGCGCCGCAAACATGCGTCGTCGTCCTGATCGAACCGGTTTCTCCGCAAGCGCTTCATCCATCGGGCGATGCATGCCATGCAACTGATCGTGATCGAACACGCCGGTGAACCGGTCGACGACGACCATTACGACGCCGTCGTGTTTCACCCGCCGGGCGGCACCATCGGCCGGGCCACCGACAACCACCTCGTGCTGCACGACGACACCCGGCAGATCTCGCGCCTGCAGGCGCTGCTGCAGGTCGGCGACGACGCGTGCCTGCTGAAGAACCTGAGCAGCGTGTCGACGATCGAAGTGAACCGCGTGCCGATCGGCTATGCGCAGGAGCGGCCGCTCAATTCAGGCGACATCATCCGGATCGGCCCGTACGTGCTGCGAGCGGAGCGCGACGATGACGACGCCGCGGCGCGCGAGCGGACCGTCGACATGGACGCGCGCGCCGCCGCAGAACCTCCCGGCGACGCGAAAGGCTCGGGCAACCGGCTCTGGGGGCGGCTGCACGACCGCTTCGGCCGCGCACCTGGTGCCGCCGACTCGGGCCCGCAGTCGGGCAAGTCAGCAGGGACGCAAGCGGACGGCAACCTCGCCGACCCGCCGCGCGGCGCGGCACCGGAGCACCCCGCCACGCCTGCCGCACATGCCGCTGCAGCGCCGCGCGACCTGCATCAGCTGTCGACCGATCCGCTCGACCTGTTCGCGCATTCCGCTGCCCCCGCCGATTCGCCGGCCGGCATGCCGCGCGATACCGCCGGTTCGGGCACGTCCTTCACGCAAGCGGACCACGCGCCGGAATGGACGCAGCCCATGCGCGTGCAGCCGGCGGCAACGCCCGCCGACGCGCCGCAGCCGGCGCACGATGCTGCGTCGTCAGCCTCGTCGTCAGCTGCGTCGTCCGCCCCACCGTCCGCCGAACCTGCGACGCCCAACGCGCTGCTGCGCGCGTTCTTCGAAGGCGCCGGGCTCGACGCGGCCGCCGATCCGCATCGCTGGTCGACGGAGCAGCTCTTCATCGCGGGCCAGCTGCTTGCGTTGTTCGCGAACGGCACGGTGGAGCTGCTGTCGTCGCGCAGCATCCTGAAGCGCGAGGTGAAAGCCCACATGACGATGCTGCTGGACCGCGAGAACAATCCGCTGAAGATGCTGCCGGACGGCGGCGCGGTGCTGCGGCAGATGTTCGGCCTGCCGCTGCCGGGCTTCATGTCGCCGCAGAGCGCGGTTCACGATGCGTTCCAGGATCTGCACGCGCACCAGATCGGCATGGTCGCCGGCATGCGCGCGGCCTTGATGGACCTGCTGACGCGCTTCTCGCCGCAGCGCCTGCGCGAGCGGGACGATGCGAAGCAGTGGTACGAAAAGCACCTGCCGGCGCTGTACAAGGCGCGGATGTGGGATCGCTACGCGGCGGCGCATCGCGACACGGTGTTCGCGATCGAGGACGATTTCGCGTCGGTGTTCGGCAGGGCGTTCCTGGCCGCGTACGACGCGGAAGTCGAGAGTTATCGGGGGAGCGGCCGGCATTGACTGGATGGATGCCGGCCGCGCCGCATGAGTCTGCGCGTCGAACGTCAAACCAGCGGCGGATGAACAGCCTGCTTCAATCCGCTCGAGTAGTGCTTGTAGTCCCAAGCCACGCTATCGCCGGGTTGCAGTGTGTAGACCGCGCATGAGACGTCGGGCATCTGGCCGTTGACGAAATACACCCACCAATATCCATTGCCGCCCTGGTTAGCCTCTACGCCACCCAAGGCCGTAACGAACAGGCTGGCGCCCGAGCCCTGCCATTGCGGGCTGAGGGCAGGCGACACGCCGTCGGCCGTCAGAAGATCGAATACAGTCGTAACGCCAGGGGCAATCGCGATGCGGTCGTTCGCTTGCCACGGCGGATTGTGAAATTCTGAACCCCAATCGACAAATTGATTCGCTACCGAGTTGGCCATGACGATATCTCCGAATGGATGGTTGATGCCCGAACTGCCTCCCTCTGTTTTTTCTTCTTGGTAGAAAGTGCAAGGTCCTGACCTGGATGCCGGAGAGCTGAATTGATCCCGTGCTGATCGCCCAATTCGCCCGATTCAAACGGATCGCCAAATCGCAGGCGCAGCCAACCACGGGCTGCCTGTTTCAATCAGGCAGCGCCGCGCGGTGATTGTTGCAAGTTCCGTCAGCTTGATCCCCGTTCCGTAGACCACGTACCGCAATGCCGCGTCGCGCTGCGGTCATGCTCCGGTGACGGCCGCCATTTACAGCCTGTGGCGCAGTTGTCATTCATCTATTGCAAGCGCCCTTGCCGTCCGTGAAATCTCGATATTCGTATTGATCAGAGGATAGGCGATGGATCGGCACCCCGCAATGACGCTCGAATCCGCAGCCTGCATTCGCCGGTCCGAGAGGCCACAGTGAAAATATGTCGCATGCCTGTTGCAAGTTCTTGTGCAGCATGCGCAAACGGGGCGCCGGCCGCGCCCCTGGAACCCGTGAAGGACACAATCCCGCCCCGTTCAACGCGCAAAAAAAAGACCGCCGCCCCACCACACGCGGGGCAGCGGCCTACCTGTACTCAACCACCCGTCACACGGCCATGACCGTCACCGACTTCGTGACGAGATACGGCTCGAGCGCTTCCGGCCCGCCTTCGGAGCCATAGCCCGAATCCTTCACGCCGCCGAACGGCATTTCGGGCCACGGCGTCGCCGGCTGGTTGATCCACAGCATCCCGACCTCGAGGCGCTGCGTGAGCAGATGGACGTTCGCGAACGAACGCGTGAACGCATAACCGGCGAGACCGTAAGGCAGGCGGTTCGCTTCCGCGATCGCATCCTCGAGTTGGTCGAAGCCACGGATTGCCGCAACCGGGCCGAACGGCTCGTTGTTGAACACGTCCGCCTCGAGCGGCACGTTCGCGAGCACGGTCGGCGCGAAGAAGTTGCCTTCCGAGCCGATCCGCTCGCCGCCTGTCTCGACGCTCGCGCCGACCTTGCGCGCGTTGTCCACGACGGACGCCATCGCGGTGAGACGGCGCGGATTCGCGAGCGCGCCGAGCGTCGTGCCTTCCTCGAGGCCGTTGCCGACCTTCAGCCCTTCCGCATGCTTGACGAGCGCGCGCGTGAATTCGTCGCGGATGCTGTTGTGCACGAGGAAGCGCGTCGGCGAGATGCAGACCTGGCCCGCGTTGCGGAATTTCGCGCCGCCGGCGGCCTTCACCGCGAGCGCGACGTCCGCGTCCTCGGCGACGATCACCGGCGCATGGCCGCCGAGCTCCATCGTCGCGCGCTTCATGTGCAGGCCCGCGAGCGCCGCGAGCTGCTTGCCGACCGGCGTCGAGCCCGTGAACGTCACCTTGCGGATCACCGGATGCGGGATCAGGTACGACGAGATCTCGGCCGGATCGCCGAACACGAGGCCGATCACGCCGGCCGGCACGCCCGCATCGGCGAACGCGCGCAGCAGCGCGGCCGGCGACGCCGGCGTTTCCTCCGGCGCCTTCACGAGGAACGAGCAGCCCGTCGCGAGCGCGGCGCTCAGCTTGCGCACGACCTGGTTGACCGGGAAGTTCCACGGCGTGAACGCGGCGACCGGGCCGACCGGCTCCTTCACGACCGTCTGCTGCGCGCCGAGGTTGCGCGGCGGCACGATCCGGCCGTAGACACGGCGCCCTTCGTCCGCGAACCACTCGATGATGTCCGCGGCCGACAGCACTTCGACGCGCGCTTCGACGAGCGGCTTGCCCTGCTCCTGCGTCATCAGCTGCGCGATCGTGTCGGCGCGTTCGCGCACGAGCGCGGCAGCCTTGCGCATCGTCGCCGCGCGCTCGTGCGCGGGCACCCGGCGCCACGCTTCGAAGCCGCGCTGCGCAGCGGCCAGCGCGCGGTCGAGGTCGGCCACGCCCGCATGGGCCACCTTGCCGATCACCTTGCCGGTCGCCGGGTTCACGACGTCGATTGTCTTGCCGCTCACGGCATCGGTCCACTCGCCGTCGATCAGGAGTTGTGTATCCGTATAAGTCACGTTAGCCATCCAGACACCCCTACTTTGCGTCAAAAAAGCGCGCGGCCTCGCGAACGAGCGCGCGCGGATCACCGGAAACGCCGCCGGCGCGCAGCGCGCATGGCGGCTTCATGTGCGGGCAGCATACCCGCGTTTCGTCCTTCACGTGCGGCACCGGGCGCGCTCAACGCGCCGCCCGGGTCGCCTTCCGAAGCTTCGCGACGTCCGCCGCCTGCACGGCGGGCGCGCCGTTGTTCCAGCCGGCGCGCATGAACGTCAGCACGTCGGCGATCTGCCGGTCGGTCAGCACGTTCGAGAACGCCGGCATCGGATACGCGGACGGCACGCCGTCGATCACCAGCGTATCGCTGCCGTTCAGCGTCACGTTGATCAGCGACGTCGCGTCCTGCTCGAGCAGGTTCGGATTGCCCGCGAGCGGCGCGAGCAGCGGCGCGTAACCGCGCCCGTCCGCGCCGTGGCAATGCAGACAGAATGCGTTATACACCTTCGCACCCGGATCGTTCGCCGGCCGGCCGAGCGACACCTGCGTCGCCTGAGGATCGTACCGGTAAGGCGGCGCGCCCGTGCCGCCGGCCGCCGGCAGCGACTTCAGGTAGCGGGCGATCGCCGCCAGGTCGTCGTCGGTAAGCGCCTGCGTGCTGTGGTTGATCACGCTCACCATCGAGCCGAACGCGGTCGCATGCTGGTTCGCGCCGGTCTTCAGGAACTGCGCGACGTCCGCGTCGCTCCAGCGGCCGAGCCCCGTGTTGTGCTCGCCCGTCAGGTTCGACGCGAACCAGTTGTCGATCGGCGCGCCGGACAGGAATGCCGCGCCACGCTCGTCGAGCGCCTTCTCCTGGAAGCCCACGCCGCGCGGCGTATGGCACGACCCGCAGTGCCCGAGGCCCTGCACGAGATACGCGCCGCGATTCCACATCGGATCCTTGCCGGCCTTGTCCGCGTAGGCCGTCGTGTCGAGGAACACCGCGTTCCACAACTTCAGCGGCCAGCGCATGTTGAGCGGCCACGGGATGTCGGACACGCGGTTCGCCTGCTTCACGGGTTCGACGCCGTGCATGAAGTACGCATAGAGGGCCTTCACGTCGTCGTCCCGGAGCTTCGCGTACGACGGATACGGCATCGCCGGATACAGGTTGTGGCCGTCCTTCGCGACGCCCGCGCGCAACGCACGCGCGAACTCCGCCTCGGTGTAGCGGCCGATGCCCGTGTCCGGGTCCGGCGTGAGGTTGGTCGCGTAGATCGCGCCGAGCGGCGTCTCCATCTTCAGGCCGCCGGCGAACGGCGTGCCGTTCGGCGCGGTGTGGCAAGCGACGCAATCGCCCGCTTTCGCGAGATACGCGCCGCGCGCGGCAAGCGCGTCGTCAGGCGCGGCGGCCTGCGCGGCCGTGCCGGCCATCAGCGCGACGACGGCCGCGCCGATCAGGCTCACCGCGCGTGCCAGTCTTGTGATTCGACTCATCCGGATCCTCGATGTCACGCGGTTTTCAACTGGTTGCCGACCGGCAGCTTGCGCAGCCGCTTGCCGGTCGCCGCGAAGATCGCGTTCGACAGCGCGGCCGCCGTCGCGGCCGTGCCCGGCTCGCCGATCCCGCCCGGCGCTTCGCCGCTCTTCACGATATGCACGTCGATCGGCGGCGTCTCGTTGATCCGCAGCATCCGGTAGTCGGTGAAGTTGCTCTGCATCACGCGGCCGTTCTCGATCGTGATCTCGCCGTAGAGCGCACCCGTGATCCCGAAGATGATGCCGCCCTGCACCTGCGCCTCGATCGTGTTCGGGTTCACGGCCATCCCGCAGTCGACCGCGCACACGACGCGCTTCACCTGCACGTCGCCGTCGTCGACCGCGACGTCGACGACGATCGAAAAGAAGCTGCCGAACGCGTGCATCACCGACACGCCGCGCCCTTGCCCCTTCGGCAGCGCGCCGCCCCAGCCCGCCGCCTGCGCGGCGACGTCGAGCACGTTGCGCGCGCGCGGCGTCTTGCCGAGCAGCGCGCGGCGGTATTGCACGGGATCGGTTTTCGTCTGCGCGGCGAGTTCGTCGATGAAGCTCTCGACGACGAACGTGCTGCGCGTCGGCCCGACGCCGCGCCAAAACGCGGTCGGCACGTGGCGCGGCTCCTGCCGCACGTAGTCGACGAGCTGGTTCGGCAGGTCGTACGGCAGCTCGGCCGCGACCTCGACTGCGTCCGGATCGACGCCGTCCTTGACGGCCGGCGGCGCGAAACGCGCGAGGATCGACGAGCCGACGATCCGGTGCCGCCACGCGACCGGCTTGCCGTTCGCGTCGAGGCCCGCGGAAATCCGGTCGTAGTAATACGGCCGGTACATGTCGTGCTGGATGTCTTCCTCGCGCGTCCACACGACCTTCACCGGCGCGTTCACCTGCCGGCCGACCTTGAGCGCCTGCGTGACCATGTCGGTCTCGAGACGCCGGCCGAAGCCGCCGCCGAGCAGATGGTTGTTGACGACGATCTTCTCGGCCGGAAAGCCCGTGATGCGCTGCGCGGTATCGACCACGCGCGTCGGCACCTGCGTGCCGACCCAGATCTCGCAGCCGTCGGGCCGCACGTGCACCGTGCAGTTGACGGGCTCCATCGTCGCGTGCGCGAGCAACGGCTGCTCGTAGACCGCGTCGACGCGCGTCTTCGCGCCGGCAAACGCGCTGTCGACGTTGCCGTCCTTGCGCGCGACCGCGCCCTTGCCGCTGTCCGCGGCCCGCGCGTGATCCGCGGCGATGTCCTGCGTCGACACCTTCGCGCCCGCGCCCTCGTTCCACTTCACGACGAGTGCCGACGCGCCGCGCTTCGCCGCCCACGTGTGATCGCCGACCACCGCAACGGCGTTGTCGGCGCGCACGATCTGCCGCACGCCGCGAATCTGCTTCGCGGCCGTGTCGTCGACGCTCTCGACCGTGCCGCCGAACACGGGGCTGTTGACGATCACCGCGTACAGCATGCCCGGCAACCGCACGTCGAGGCCGAACTGCGCAGTGCCGTCGACCTTCTCCGGCGAATCGAGACGCTTGACCGGCTTGCCGATCAGCTTGAATTCGTCAGGCTTCTTCAGCGCGACGTCCGTCGGCACCGGCAGCTTTGCGGCGGCATCCGCAAGCTGCCCGTACGACGCGCGGCGCCCGCTCGGCGGATGCTGCACCTCGCCGTTTTCCGCGCGGCAGGTTGCCGGATCGACGCGCCACTGTTTCGCGGCCGCCGCGACCAGCAGCGTGCGCGCGGTCGCGCCCGCACGCCGCAATGGCTCCCATGCGTAGCGGATCGACGTCGAGCCGCCGGTGAGCTGGCCGCCGAGCAGCGGGTCGAAGAACAGCTTTTCATTGGGCGGCGCGTGGTCGAGCATCACGCTCGACAGCGGCACGTCGAGCTCCTCGGCGATCAGCATCGGAATCGACGTGTACACGCCCTGTCCCATCTCGACCTTCGGCATCACGAGCGTGACCTGCCCGTTGCGGTCGATCTGCACGAACGCATTCGGCGCGAACACGCCCGGGCGCGGCGTTTCGTCCGCATCGCCGCCGATCACCGAGCGCCGTGCGTCGCCGCCCATCGCCGGCACGCTGAAGCCGAGCAGCAGTCCGCCGCCCGCCGCCGCGCCGAGCGACATCCCGACCTTGAGGAACGTGCGGCGCGACACCGCCGTGCGGGCCCGGCCCGCTTCGATCAGGCCGCGTGACATGTCGGCCTCCGCAGCGCAATCCCACAGTCCGAACGAAGTCCCCTCGGGGAAATGACGCTGAACGCCCCTTCAGGCGGCAGCGCGCAAAGCTGGCTTGAGCGTCCGTTCATCTCAGGCCTCCTTCGCGGCTTGCTTGATCGCCGCACGCACGCGGTTGTAGGTGCCGCAGCGGCAGATGTTGCCGGCCATCGCGGCGTCGATATCGGCGTCGCTCGGGTGCGGGGTCGACGCAATCAGCGCGCTCGCCGCCATCACCTGGCCCGACTGGCAGTAGCCGCACTGGACGACGTCGAGCTCGCGCCAGGCCTGCTGCACCTTGCGTCCGGCCGGCGTCGCGCCCACTGCTTCAATCGTCGTGATCTTCCGGTTGCCGACCGCGGCGACCGGCAACACGCACGAACGCGCCGCGACACCGTCGAGGTGCACGGTGCACGCGCCGCACTGCGCGATGCCGCAGCCGAATTTGGTGCCGGTCAGGCCGACGACGTCGCGCAGCACCCACAGCAGCGGCATGTCGTCGGGCGCATCGACTGCATGGGTCGTGCCGTTGATATTCAGATTGATCATTCAGCCTCCGGGGCCGATGTGGTGTGGGGATGGCGCGCGGCACGCGCGCGCCGGGTGGTGCGACGAGGTGGTGCGACTCGGTGGTCGACGTCCAGCACGCCCGGCAGTCGGGCTGCGGCCCCCTTACGGCTGCACGGCGTCGACGGCCGTCAGCACCTTGACGACCGGCGGTTCCGCGAGCCATTCGCCGGCCTGCGCGCGATACGCGACGTAGTGCGCGCTCGCGCGGTGTGCGTCGAGCGCCTGCGCGTCGTCGTAGATCTCGAACAGGTGAAAGCCCGGTGCGCCGTCCGCCTGACGGAACAGGTCGTAGCGGCGGTTGCCCGGTTCGGTGCGCGACGCGGCGACCATGCCGCGCAGTTCCGCTTCGACGCGCTCCGCGTATTCGGGCTTCGGGATCAGCGAGGCAAACACATAGACAGGCATGTCGTTTCTCCTTCGAAGCTGGATCGAGAATGCCACAAGCCGGCGTCATGCGACGCCGGCGTGCAAAGCGGCTTTACTGGGTCAGGTCAGTCGGGCCAGTCAGGCCAGTTCGTCCGGGCCGACGCGCACGACGACCTTGCCGAAGTTCTCGCCGGCGAGCAGCCCGATCAGTGCGGCGGGCGCGTCGGCCAGATCGGCGACGACGTCCTCGCGCGCCTTCACCTTGCCCTGCACGACCCATTCGCTCATGTCCTTCACGAACGCGGCATGGCTGTCCGCGTAGTGATCGAAGATGATGAAGCCCTGCATCCGGATGCGCTTGCGCAGCACCGCGGCCATCAACAGCGGCAGGCGGTTGGGGCCGGCCGGCAGCGCGCTGTCGTTGTAATGCGCGATCAGCCCGCAGACCGGCACGCGCGCGTGGAGATTCAGCAGCGGCAGCACCGCGTCGAACACCGCGCCGCCGACGTTTTCGAAATAGACGTCGATGCCGTCCGGGCACGCGTCGGCCAGCTTGCGCGCAAATGCCGGATCGCGATGGTCGATGCACGCGTCGAAGCCGAGCGTACCGGTCACGTACTCGCACTTGTCCACGCCGCCGGCAATGCCGACCACGCGGCAGCCCTTCAGCTTCGCGATCTGGCCGACGACCGCGCCCACCGCGCCGCTCGCCGCCGCGACGACGACGGTCTCGCCGGCTTTCGGCTCGCCGAGCTTGAGCAGCCCGACGTACGCGGTGAAGCCCGGCATGCCGAGCACGCCGAGCGCATGCGACGGGTGCGCGAACTCGCGGCCGAGCGGAATCAGGCCGGAGCCGTCCGAAACCGCATAGTCCTGCCAGCCGCCGCCCGTGACCACCAGGTCGCCGGCCCGGTACGCGGGCAGGTTCGATGACACGACCTCGCTCACTGTCCCGCCGACCATCACGTCGCCGAGTTCCACCGGCGGCGCATAGGACGGCGCATCGCTCATCCGGCCGCGCATGTACGGGTCGAGCGACAGCCAGACCGTGCGCAGCAGCACCTGCCCCGGCGCGGGCACCGGCACCGCAGCGGTCTCGGTGCGGAAATTGTCCGGCGTGGGCGCGCCCGCCGGGCGCGAAGCGAGGACGATCCTGCGGTTTGCGGTCTTGCTTTGCGGCATGTGAACCTCCATCAACGTGGATACGACCATTCTTAGTAGACCAGTCGTCTAGAGACTGGCACAAAATAAGGCGCGCCAATGCGCGCCCTGGTTACGACCGCTCTCCGGGCATGTCCGGTTGCGGCAGATTCAGCATCCGCAGCGTCGCGGCCATTGCCGTTTCGAGCGGCTTGCGATTGCGATGGATCTTTTCCAGCAGCGTCGCGCCGAGCCACAGCTCATACAGCGTCGACGCCGTGTGCAGCGGATCGTCGATCCCGTGCAGCGAGCCGTCCGCAAGCCCCGCTTCGATGCCGGCCGCGAGCCGGTCGATGATCTGGCCGGTGCCGCGCCGCAGGACCGCGCGCATCGCCTCGGACAGGTCGGCCACCTCGGCGCCGAGCTTCACCGCGAGGCACTTGCCTTCCGGATCGTCCGCACACTGCGTGTGCAGCCAGTTGCCCCAGTAGCTCATCAGGCGCTCGGCGGCAGTGCCCGGCTGCCGGACCAGCAGATTGTCGAGATGCTCGCGATAGCCGTCGAAGTACGCTTCGAGCAGCGCTTCCCCGAACGCCTCCTTCGAGCCGAAATAGTGATAGAACGAGCCCTTCGGGATGCCCGCCGCTGCGAGAATCTCGTTCAGACCGACCGCCGAAAACCCCTTGTGGAGCATGATCGGCTTCGCGATATTCAGGATGTGCTGGCGGACTTCCGCGCCTGAAGATGCATTCATGGTGGCGTATGGTAGCAAACGATTAGACCGGTCGTCTAGTAACGGACGGACCGCATTTTGAGTGGCACTTTACCCCAATGGCTTCACGCGAAGCGCAGGGGCGCGATGCTGGCGGGCAGCCGACGTGCATCGAAGTCGACGCCGGCGCAGTGGCCATGTGGCCGCATCCGGCATCAGATCCCCTTCGGCGAACGCCGCTTGGCGCCCGGCTTCGCCGCATGACCGCCACCGCCTGCCGCCCGTGCCGGCGCGCGGCGCGCAGGCGGCCGAATCGCGCGCGCGCTGCGCAACGCTTCGAGTTCGCCGGCATACGTCGCATTTGCCGCCTGTGCGCCGTCGAGCTGCCCCTGGAGCACCCCGCACCGGTGCAGCGCGTCGCCGAGTTGCGCCTGTAGCGCAGCGACATCGTTGCGATGCTGCAAGTCGTTCTGCAATTGGCGCTGCTCGGCGCGCGCGGCCATCGCGTCGATCTCTCTCTGCAGCCGCGCGGCCGCCGTCCGCTCGCGATCGATCTCCTGAAGCGCACGCTTCTCCGATGCGCGCAGCCGGTCCTCGGCGCGATTCGCATCGTCGCGCAGCCGATCGAGCTGCGCGGTGAAATCCGCACGCGCCTGCGCCAGCGCGCGGTCGCCTTCCGCGTTGTCGGCCTGCAGGCGCTCGACCTCTGCGGCCAGCGCGCGCTGCGACGCGCCATCAGCCGCCCGCGCCTGCTCGAGTTCCTGAATCCGCACCTGCGCGGCCAGCAGCGCAGCCGTGCGTTGCTCCAGCGCCGTCTCGGTGCGCGCCAGTTCGGCCTGCATTGACGCGACCTCCGCACGCGCGGCCACCCTTTCCGCCTCCACCTCCGCGCGCAACGCGTCGAGTGCCGTTTCCGCCGCGGCCGTCGAGCGCTGCCATAGCGCCGCGACCAGTTCGCCCGCAGCCGCCTGCAGGTCGGACGGCAAATCCGGATGCTCGATCCGCACCCGGCTCTTTTCCCGGAGTTCGGCCCAGAACTCGCCGAGCACGGCCGTGGGCGTGCTCATGCTGCCTTTGCGGACGAGCTGGTACAGGCGGTTCGCGGTCGGCGTGATGCCGAACCGGAAAAACAGCAGCGCGCAGGCTTCGCGGTACAGCTCGCGGGTTTTCGGGAAATCGGCCTTCAGGCGCTCGATCTCGGCGGCGAGGCGGGTTTCGTCGGCGGCGATGTCGGACATGGTCTGGACGGTTGGATTTTTGTGAATAATACAACGTAAACCGTTAGATATCCAATCATCAGGCACCGTCAATTTGACATTATTTCTATAATGTCGAAATTTGCCCTTCGGGCATGCGCATGGATAAGGTCGGCCGGATAGCTTACGCGGCGCGCAAGCGGACATAATGAAATGGCCAGCCCGATCCCAGCGACCGTTCTACGATAGGAGGTTCGTTCGAAGGTAGAGGAGCGCGCCATGAGCGAGGTCACGCTGATCGGCATCGATCTGGGCAAGCATGTGCTTCATCCGCACGTGCAGGAAGCACCGGGTCCCCACACGCGATCAACGGATCGCCGCGAGCGCCTTATCGAGTTGATCGGCCTTCACCACGCCCGGCAATCGGCGGCCGTCCGCGAGGATGATGGTCGGCGTGCCGGCGACGTTCAGTTGCTGGCCGAGTGCGAGGTTGCTCTGAATTGCCGCGGTGTCACAGGTACCCGCAGCACTAGGTGCACGCCCCTCGAGCATCCAGGCTTGCCATGCTTTCTCCCGATCCGGGGCGCACCAGATCGATTTCGCCTTGATCTTCGAATCCGGCGTGAGGATCGGGTACAGGAACGTGTACACGGTAACGTTGTCGACGTTGATCAGCGTTGACTCAAGTTGCTTGCAGTAGCCGCAGTTCGGATCTGCAAACACCGCGATCTTGCGTGCGCCGTTGCCTTTGACGTGCTTCACCGCGTTATCGAATGGCAGGCTGGCGAAGTCGATCTTGTTTAGTTCGTCATTTCGCGCCTGCGTGAGATTCGCTCGGGTGCGGGCGTCGACGATATCGCCGAGAATCAGATAGTTGCCAGTCGCGTCGCTGTAAATGACTCGCTTGCCGAGATTTACCTCAAACAGTCCAGCAATCGGTGTTTTGGTAATGCTCTTGATCGACGTTTCCATTCCGAGCCGGACTTGCAGCGTCACCGCCAACTTCTCCGTGACAGGATCGGACTGCGCCAGGCCATCGATGCCGGTCGTCAGCGTCAAGGCCGCGGCACCCGCTGCAATGTAGCGTCTCAATGTCTTCATTTGCTTTCCTGCACTTCATTATGGCCGTGCGGCTGTTCCCGCTCGATGTCACATGGACCACCCAGCTTTCGATTACCGGTAATGCATGGTGGACACCACGCAGCTGGCCTGCTTCGATCGCTTACGCTAACGCAGCGCGTTGCGAACCAGGCGCTGCACCCGTGTCAGCCTTGGATCGCCGAAAAATCCATCACTGGCAGATACCGACGCTGCCCATGACATGACACACGCCGCTCGTGCAGTCAGAATTCACCAGACAATTCTTGCCTGAGGCGCACGTTGGGCAGGTTCCCCCGCCGCAATCGACATCGGTCTCCGAGCCGTTCTTGACATGATCAGTACACGTCGGTGCTTGGCAGGTGCCATTGGCACCACAAACGCCGCTCTGGCAGTCCGATTGCGTCAAACACTTTTGGCCTGCGGCGCATGGCGGACAAGTCGGCCCACCGCAATCGACATCGGTCTCCTGACCGTCCTTGACACCGTCCATGCACGTCCCGGACGAAGTGGTCGCGGGCGGAGTGACGACGTCGACCGGAGCCGACCCAACCGACACAGTGGCCGTGACGGTATTGGTCGTCGTGGAGATGACTGATACCGTGTGTGCGCCAGCATTCGTTACCCAAGCGCTCGCCCCATCCGGTGTAATGGCGACCTTTTCAGGAAGGGAACCAACCGGCACGGTGACGACTACCGTCTGCGTAGCCGTGTCGATGACGGAAACGGAATTGGCGCGAACGTTAGCGACGTACGCGTGTTTTCCGTCTGGCGTGATGGCGATACTCACCGGGCTCAAGCCTACTCGCACCGTGGCGACCACGGTATTGCTTGCCGTGGCGATGACTGACACGGTGTTCGAGCCGCTGTTGGCGACATAGGCGTGCGCCCCATCCGGCGTGACTGCGACGGCAACCGGACCTGAGCCGACCGCGATCGTCGCGACGATCGCGGAGGTCGTCCTGTCGATGACAGATACCGTGCTCGAGGCAGCGTTGGTTACAAAAGCATGTTGCCCGACCGCCTCTTCAGCGGTCACGACCAACGAGAGCAGGACAGCCAGAACGCGAAGGACGGCTCCGAATCTGGCATATGCGCGTCGATCATAGACTGTTGCCATGGTGAACCTCGTGACGTTGGGCCAAGCATTGTGTTTTCGGCCGTACCGGACGGATGTGAGATTTCCCCCGCTTGCACGCTCGCATCAGCCGTATGAAATTCGCCCGATCGAAAGCATCCGGGTCACGTCTGACGGAAAACCGACCGGCTTGGGGCACAACTCGTCCGCCTTGACGCGTAACGTGCGAGCCTAGTGAGTTGTACGTGGGCCGGGCGGTGGTGGCCGCAACAAGCTTGCCGCAGGCATTCTCGGGCGGCTGTTCGGGCAACCGATGTTTTCGCTCCATGCTTGCCGCGGATTCAAGCCAACGACGCAACCGCAGCGAGTAACGTGCCACCTGCGCCCCGGCGTTGATTTGGGCCTGATTTGAGCGATGCGGGATGGCGGAATGGCACCGGGAACGTAAAAAGTCGTTTCATCCCCGATACATGAAGGCAGGCAAGGTATTGGCGTTATCGTTTTGCGAACGCTCGCCTGCCCCCTGTCGCGAAGGCACAACGCGCCAACTGCTTGTTTTCAATGTGTTTGACAGCGGTTCCGCCGCCTGCAATCAGGCTTCCTGCTCTATTTGAGACAACTGAATTTGTTTCAGTCGCGATGCGCTCTGACAGGAATGGAACTGCAGTCGTGCTACGCCAGCCGGCTAATAATCTGAACTGTGGCTGACCCCGTGTCCTTTCGGTAAGCGATCCTTTGCGGTTTGCACCATCGCTGCCAGAGAATTGAAGCCGCAGCGCATATCAGTCCCCCCCTGCGGCGATCGAGATCCGGGTATTCGGCGGAATCATTTCAGGCGGTCCCGAAGAAACCGTGCGGCGAATTCCTGCGACACGCCTCGAATGCGGATGTGGCGCATGCCGACCACAACCTCAATCTCGCAATTCGGCACCAGCTCGGCGCTCGCCGGCACTTCGTGAACGTGCGTTGGGGGGCACCCGCGACAGGGTCAGTCAGCGCCGGCCAGGCGGAAAAACATCGGGTCTATCCGCCAGTTCGGCACGTACTGTGTCGGCCAGGCACCCGGGGTATCCTTGGCGTTGAAGTAGAACACGGATCTCAACAGCGGGTAACGCCAAAGCGTCGCTTGCAGCTGGTCGATCGCTTTTCGCTTGTGCTCAGACTCGCCATCGACACCGAGTTCGGCAATCATGACAGGTCGATCGTATCGCTGTACGCGCCGGTATTTTTCCCGGAATATGCTCGCCACCGAGAAAACGCCGCCCGCAGGCGCTGCGTTGCAGCGGGGGCAATCGTACACGGAGACGCCGATAAAATCGGCATACGGCCTGCCGGGAAAATACGCATCGAGATTTGGGTCGCCCGCAGGCGACCAGACATAAAGCAGTTTTCCCGTGAAGCGACGGCATTGATCGACGAAGTGCCGATAGGCGCCGATGTAATGCGCCGGCTCGCTGCCTGCCCACGGGTACCGCCCGGACGAAGCCTCCATTTCATGGCCCCAACGCACGAACAAGGGGGCATTGAGCGCGGCCATGCCTTTGCAGATCGCATGTATCTCGGGATCGTACATGCCCCCGCCGATGTCTGCGAGTAACGTGCCGCGCGCGCGCCCTGCAGCGGGCCAGGGTTCGATGGTGATCATCAACCAACGGTTTCGGTAAGCCGCATAATCATAGGATTGCATAATGTATGACATCGCGCCGGGATCGGACCAGGACACGAATATCTGTTCGATCGCCAAGTCGTCGCTGTCGGAAAAATCGTGGCTGGGATCGTAGACGCCCAGTACCGGCTCGGTGGCGGCACGATGCCCCGCCACCCGCTCATGGGCCGTTGCCGGCCGCCACATCATCGCCTGAATGCCGGTCGTGAAGCGCAGGACGAAACCCGACAGCGTCACTGTGAACGCGACGGCAAACAGGACGTTGCGCGCGAGCGACCGGTTGCCAATCAGCAGATTGATCGGAGCGGTTCGCTGCCCCCGCTCGCGATCGTGAGCGACGACAATGACGATGGCGATCAACAGGTACGTGAGGCAGGTCACGAGTGAGAAGACGTAAAACCCGCCGGCGGCCTGCGCATTGCGCACCGCGAGCACCGGGATTGCGCAGAACAGCGAAATCAGCAGGTATGGCATCACCAGACGAAGCGGCACCTGCCTTTCCGTGACATTGCCCTTCGCCGTCACGCGAAAGCTGAATTCGCGCCCGCGAATGCAGTCGCTGATTGCCGACAGCGTGCCTAACAAATCCCACGGCCACCGCGCGAAAAGGAACAACACCCCCTCCCATGTCAGCAGCTTCGTGTCGCGCGGGCGAAACGAGCCGGTCTTTCTCAGCCATGCCAGCAGCGCAGCCAGGCTTGCCACGATCGGGAAGGCATGCAGGAAGTACGTGCCGTAGTCGACATGAGCCCAGACTTTGTGGGTCCAAAGCGCCACGGCGGGAATGATGCACGCAGCGACCATCGACATGGAAAACAGCGTGTACCAGAGCTGGCAAAAGAGAAACTGGGCCTTCAGGCGCAGCGGCAGCGGTGCGTAGTAATGCCTGGTATAACGCAACAGGATCAGCATCAGGCTCCTGGACCACTGGTATTCCTGCGTGGCCATATCGGCGAAAGTGCGCGGCCCTTCCCCATGCGCGATTGCGTCAAGTGCGTGAACGCCGCGCCACCCGCCGGCGTTCATCATGAGCGTGGTCGAGTGATCCTCCGCCAGCTCCGGGCCGAGACCGCCGATATCGCGCAGGGCCGCGGTCCTGACCGCATAGTGCGATCCGATGCAAAGCGGTGCGAGACCGCCGCTATAGCCTGCCTGCAGGACGCCGTGAAAGGGTCCTTCATTGTAAAGTCGTCCTCTCGCGCTCCAGCTCGATGCGCGGTTGCTGTCGCAAATGCTGGGGGCGCTAACGTATCCGACCTGCCTGTCGGCAAACGGGCGAAGCATCTCCTCGAGATACGTCGCGGTCGGCACATGATCCGCGTCCAGTTGCGATACGAATTCATAGCGCTCGTAGCCATGCCGATCGTAGAAGTACGCCAGATTCCCTTCCTTGCACTTCGTACGCCTGGGCCATGACGCGTTGTGGTAGGCCGCCACCCCCTTTCGCGTCGAGATATGCACGCCGTGACGCGCACACCAGGCAACGGTGTCCGCCGACGGATCCTCGTCGGCCAGCCACGTATCGTGCGGGTACGTCTGATTCAACATGCCGACGAGCGTCTGCTCGACGATTTCAAAGGGTTCGGATGGCGCCTTGGTGACGACCATCGCCACGCGCAGCCCCGCGGGGACGGGCCGTGCCGGATGCACAACGCGCGCGCGCCACGCGATGGCCAGGAAATAGCCGGGGATGACTGTGGTCCAGAAGAGAAACGCGCAGTTGACGGCGAATCTGAATCCATCGACCTTGTGCTCCGGACGCAACCACCAAAACCAGAATATCAGCAGGCAGGCCACCCACAGCGCTGCAAGCAACGCATAGCCGGTGCGCGCGCGCGCGGACATGAGCGGCACAAGCAAGGGCTGTTCGGCCTGGGCCCCGACTTGCAGCCACCTTGGATCCACCGACCTGCCGGATGGGTATTCGCTCATGGCAACACGTGGGCGTGTATCGAGCCGTGCAGCCGCTCGTGCCGGCCACCGGCCCGCGTTGGCCCTCTCCTATTCCGCCAACGGAAAGATGGAGCGGCACAGGGTGCTACCCGCCTTGGGCGGTACCCACTCCGCGATCGCCGCTGGTTGCGGGATGTTCGTCTGGGCCGGCTGCCGCGGACTTGGCGCCTTCCGCCCGATCCGCACGTAGTGGCGAAAACCGCTGCTACGCACGACGTCCTCATCAAAAAGATTGCGCAGATCGATCAGGACGGGATCGGACATATAGGCGACCAGTTCCTCCAGATCGCAATCGCGGAACGCCTTCCAGTCCGTCAACACGATGAGGGCGTCGGCACTTTTGATCGCGTCGACCGCACACGACGCCATGACGAGGCCGGGGAGGATCCGGACGGCGCCGGCCGGCCGGGACGGGTCGTAGGCCCGGATCCTGGCGCCACGCTCGGCGAGCGTCCGGATCACTTCGATGCTCGGGCTTTCGCGCACATCGTCGGTTTCCCCTTTGAACGTGAGGCCGAAAACGGCCAGCCGTTTGCGGGCGACGCCCCCTCCGCAGGCAGCCTCGATCTTTTTCACGATGGTGTCCCTGCGCATCATGTTGGCCTCGATTGCCGCATCGACGATGCGCAGCGACACGACGTGGTCGGCGGCGATCGCCCGCAGTGCACGCGTATCCTTCGGAAAGCAGGATCCGCCCCAGCCAGGCCCGGCCTTCAGGCACGCGGCCCCGATACGATGATCCAGTCCCATGGCGGCGGCAACACGGTCCACATCGGCGCCGACGGCCTCGCACAGATCCGCAATCTCGTTGATGTAGCTGATCTTCACGGCAAGGAAGGCGTTGGAAGCATATTTGATCACCTCGGCGGTTTCGATTTCCGTGAGCAGGACATCGCATCCCTGCCGTTCGAGCGGATCGAAGATCCGCTTCAGGACCGCAATGGCTTGCTCGTGCTCCGCACCGATGACGATGCGATCCGGGTGCATGAAATCGTTGATCGCGCAGCCCTGGCGCAGGAACTCCGGATTGGATGCCACGGCCACTGCCTGGCCGGCGGGCACGCAACGCTCCACCACGCCCTGGACGATCCGGCTGGTTCCGACGGGCACCGTCGACTTCATCACAACGACGGCGAATTGATCGAGATTGGACGCGATCTGTTCCGCCGCCGCCATCACGGCGTCCAGATTCGCCCGATCCGATTCGGCGTGCGACGGTGTCCCGACCGTGATGAACACCGCATCGCGACCGCGGACGCTGCCGGGAAGATCAAAACTGAAGCGCAGACTCCCCTTGCCTACGTTGCGGCTCACCAGTTCGTCGAGCCCGGGTTCGAAAATGGGTACACGCCCGTTGTTCAGCGCGTTGATCTTGTCCGTGTCGTTATCGACGCAGATCACGTCATGGCCGAGTTCGGCCAGGCAGGCGCCCGACACGAGGCCAACATAGCCGGTTCCGATAATGGCGATTTGAACAGACATATCAGCCTCACTGTGATTCGGCGTAGTGAATACGGGGTCATGCGGACTCGCTGCCTTCGTGCCCGGCTGCACGCCGAAACCAGTCGGCCGCCGTCTCCACCATCTGTTGGATCTCGACGAAGCGCGGCTGCCAGCCCAGAACTTTCCGCGCCAGCTCCGCGTTCGCATAAAGCGACGGCGGATCGCCGGCTCGGCGTGCAGCCAGCAACACCGGAACACGGCGGGCGGTTACCGCCTCGACCGCCTTGATGACCTCGAACACGGATGTCCCCTTCCCTGTCCCGAGGTTGAAGGCCGCGCTGGCGCCGCCCTCCGCCAGATGGTTCGTCGACAGAACATGCGCCTCGGCGAGATCGCTGACATGTACGTAGTCACGGACGGCCGAGCCGTCCGCAGTGGGATAGTCCACGCCCAGCACGGAAAACGGCGGGGCCGTCCCGAGCGCGGCCCCGATGGCCAGCGGGATCGCATGCGTCTCCGGTTGGTGGCGTTCGCCCAGTTCCCCGTCGGGATCGGCGCCCGCCGCATTGAAATACCGCAAGGCGATCCAGCGCAGACCATAGGCACGCGCGTAATCGGCGACCATTCTCTCCGTGACGAGCTTGGTGAAACCGTAGACATTCACCGGCGCCTGGAGCGTCGCTTCCGAGATGGGCAGCATGGATGGAATGCCGTAGGTGGCACAGCTCGACGACAGCACGATCCGCATCACGTCGTGCCGCCGCATCGCATCGAGCAGCGTCTGCGTGCCCGCAATGTTGTTGCGATAGTATTTGCCGGGCTCGATCACCGACTCGCCGACATAAGCCAAAGCCGCAAAATGGATCACCATCTCCGGGCGATGCTCGGCGAACGCTGCGTCCAATGCATCGGCATCGAGGATATCGCCCACATGGAGTGGCCCCCAGCACACTGCGTCCGGGTGACCGGAACTCAGGTTGTCGAAGGCGATTGGCGTGTGCGCGGCGCGTGCCAACGATTTGCAGGTGTGGCTCCCGATGTAGCCGGCACCGCCGGTGACAAGGACTCTCATCGCGTCGACTCCGGCGCTGCAACGGGAGACAGCCATAGCTCATGACAAAAATAGTCTATGGTTGCACCGAGGCCTTCCTTGAGTGAGACCGTTGGCCGCCAGTCGAGCAGTTGCTCGGCCAAGCTGATGTCCGGGCACCGCTTTTTGGGGTCGTCGATCGGCAGCGGCATCGCGCTGATGCGCGATGCCGACCGGGTCATTTCGATCACGAGCCCGGCGAGCGCCTGCATGGTGAACTCGCTCGGGTTACCCAGATTGATCGGCCCGGTGACCTCGGCCGGCGACCGCATCAGGCGAAAAAAGCCGTCGATGATATCCGTGACGAAGCAGAACGAGCGCGTCTGCTGACCATCGCCATAAATTTCAATGGGGTCCCCCAACAGGGCCTGCACGATGAAATTGGACACCACCCGCCCGTCTTTGGGATTCATGCGCGGCCCGTACGTATTGAAAATCCTCGCCACGCGGATGTCGACGCCATAGCGACGCTTGTAGTCGAAACAGAGGGTTTCCGCGGCACGTTTTCCCTCGTCATAACACGCTCGCGGGCCGGTGGAATTGACATGGCCGCAATACGTTTCGACCTGCGGATGAACTTCGGGATCGCCGTATACCTCGCTCGTCGATGCCTGAAATACGCGAGCGCCGGTCTTCCGGCCGAGATCGAGGCAGTTTTTCATCCCCATCACGTTTGTCAGCAACGTGTGGGTAGGATCGACCTGATAGCTGGGTGGGGACGCCGGGCAAGCGAGATTCCAGATCTCGTCGACGTCGGTATCCGGCAAGCTCGCGCAGATGTCCGCCTCGACCAGGGCAAAGCGTGGCGAAGCGCGCAGATGTGCCACGTTGCAGCGCCTGCCCGTCATCAGGTTGTCAACGCAGAGGACCTGCGCCCCCTCCGCGAGGAGCCGCTCGCAGACATAGCTGCCAAGAAAGCCGGCGCCGCCTGTCACCATTGCGGTCGGCGTATCCTTGCTGTCCCGAAATCGCATGCGTGTCATGGCTGACGCTCCCATTTCAGACGACCGCAGTCACTTGAAAATGCGAAAACCGGGATGCACCGCAGCAAGACTTGTACCCAAAGGGACGCAGAGGCCGGAACGCTACTGAATTCGGGTGGCTCGCGGGAACGCTTTGCTGTACCGCAGCACGAAACGTCGCGAAAACGTTGCATTCGTGAATAGTCGGTTGCGCCGCGCATTATATATAGACGAAACCGTATCCATACCCGTTTTGACTCAGTGGCCTGCGCTGCGACGCGATGGGCATTAACACCTACCCCGTTGGCATGACAGCACGTCGCGTATTGATCCGATCACGACAGCGCGCAGCGAGCATATGGATTTCACCAGAAATGCCGTAAAAATGATTCATTCATGAAATGGCGATTGCTCCAAATTACGGGGTGAAGTGTTGGGGTCTGTTGGTATTTTCACGAACGGCCCGAATGCGCATGACAGCGACGTCCCACAGCGCACATCGCCATCAACCTCCGGCCACGGTCCGTCGAGCCTGGCTGGCTTCCGATAATATCGACGCAAGACTCACTGGCTGACTGGTCACAAAACTCCGCCACAGGTCGACAAGGATGCGCTGAACGCGATAAAGCGAGCCGCGCTCGCTTGCCAAGCCGTTACGACGCAGGATGAACCACCCCCTCGGGACGGGCGATGTCGAACCGGCTTTCGGGTCTGACATGGACATAGGCCGAAGGGCCGCCTGCTCGAAGAATGATGCCCGCTCCGAAGGTGTCGAAGATGCCGTCCTTGAGCAAGTCATTGCGGATATGGACGGCAACGACCTCGCCCAATACCAGCCAGGCAGGAGTCGCCAGACCCTTGTGATCACGAAGCTGGATCACGTCGGCAACCTTGCATTCGAAGTTGACTCCGCTTTCCGCCACACGAGGAACGTCGACCAACCGGGATGCAACGGGAGTCAACCCGCCGAGTTCGAACTCGTTGACTTCGTACGGCACCACGGCACACGTCTCATTCATCCTCTCCGCGAGATCACGCGTCGCGAGGTTCCACACAAACTCGCCAGTCTCCTGTACGTTGCGCAGACTGTCCTTTGCGCTGGTGCTCGAAAAGCCGATGATCGGCGGATGGTAGTTGAAGGCGTTGAAGAAGCTGTAGGGCGCGAGATTGAGCGTGCCATCCTTGCCGCGGGAGGAGATCCAGCCGATAGGTCGCGGGCCCACGATCGAATTCAGCGGATCGTGCGGCAATCCGTGGCCTTGCGAGGGTTCGTAATAGTGATAGCTTGAGTCGGTCATGGCGGGTTGTCGTGCGAAATGCGTTGAAGTCCATTGGCGGATTCACATGAGCCAATGGCGGAAACGGCGTCCAATGCGACATGCATACGGGTGCCCAAGCATCGGTTCATCGGTCCTCGCTCGCGTTTTCGCTACCGCGCTTGTGGCTGAAGGACCATTCGACGCCTGTCGTGCCAAGTATCACATGACGTCATTTCCGTCAGAACAAGGTGAGCTGGCAAGCTTCCTTGCAGATTTGAGTGGGCTCCCCGCGCTGAAGCGACGCTGCTCGGGTTCAGCATCGGAAATTGAAGACGTGCGTTGCTCGGTGCAGCGCACGAATGCAGCAAGGCAAACGAGAATCGAATTGGGGCCGGCTAGCAAGAATCTGCAAGGATGATTGCCATTTGAGAATATTCTGTCGAAATCAGATAGGGCCTACAGTCCAACCATCGAACTTCGTTGGTGACGACCATGAGCCTCAATACCTTCGCGGCCGAGAAGCGCCGCATTGCATTCATCCAGTCGTGCTGGCATCAAGACATCGTCGATCAATGCAGGGATGCGTTTCTCTGCACTGTGGACGAGCACGGCGTCGACCCGACGCGCGTCGACTTGTACACCGTACCTGGTGCGTTCGAAATCCCGCTCCAGGCAAAAGTGTTGGCCCAAAGCGGGAAGTACGCCGCGATCGTCGGAGCGGGACTGGTCGTGAATGGCGGCATTTATCGCCATGAGTTTGTCGCTCAGGCGGTCATTAGCGGGCTCATGCAGGTTCAGCTCGAGACGCTTACACCGGTCCTTTCTGCAGTGCTCACACCGCACAATTTCCACGAGTGTGCCGAGCATCGTGAGTTCTTTCTTTCGCACTTTGTGACCAAGGGTCGCGAAGTCGCACTCGCGTGTGTGAGTACGGTTCGCAACATCCACGAGGCGTCTTCGCTCCACTACCCTGAGCCCGCCATGAAGCAAGCGGCTGCGCAGTGACGGATAACGTTTCGCGGTAGCGCGCGCCCTTCCCGCGATTTGCCGGTGAGCAACGATCGGACCTCTGATAGTGAGTTGCGACAGCGCGGAATTCGGGGTGCCCGCTACGCGCGGACCGAACTTTGTTCATTTCTCATCCAGTAGTACTGCGAAATCATCGAGAGCAGCGTCGGGACACGGAAGCCCGACACGAAGGGTGCACCTCGGCGGCAGACACTACCGGCGTGCCGCCGATCCGAGGAACGATACTTGGCGTCACGCGGCGGCACGCTCTTCCTGCGCGTCGCCGATCGGATGGAAGCTGCGGCGAAAGTAAACCAGTCCTGCAGAGTCGCTATGCCGTACCGCTTCGATCTCGACGAAGAAAACCGTATGCGTGCCCTTCTCGACCACATCAGTAATGCGACCGTCAAAGGACACCAGTGCGCCCTGCAAGACCGGCGCACCGGTCGCCAGCTCGATCCACTCTCCCGTCTCGAAACGCGCTTCGGGAGCACACCGGGTCGCGCCGGCGAAAACCGACGAGATCTCCGCCTGCGAGGAACTGAGCGTGTTGACGCAAAGCACGCCATTCTCCTTGAAGAAGGGATTGCTTCGGCTGGAGCGGTTGATGCAAACCGCAATGGTAGGTGGTTCATCGGTCACGCTACAGACCGCGCTGGCAGTCATTCCCGAGCGCCCTGCCGCCCCATCGGTCGTGATCACATTGACCGCAGCACCCAGCTGCGCCATCGCGTTACGAAAGTCTTGACGTTCAACAGACATGATCTTCTCCATTTCGGGTGAGCCGACAGCTCGGTACGAAGTTCGGTGTCAACGGCATTCGATTGCGCCTGCCCGTTGCCCCACGACTTCAGTATTGCTTCGGGAATCCCGCGAGAGAAGACGAGAAACTGCGAACCACCCTTTCACCCATGACGGAATTCGGGTACTTTTTCCAGGACCTGCTATCCGAAATGATTAACTGACTATCATGCTGATGAATCGGATCGACGCGATGGCACTCTTCGTCGCGGCAATTGATGCGGGAAGCCTTTCAGCCGCTGCCCGAGAGCGCGGTCTCTCGCTGTCGTCGGTGAGCCGCTACCTGACGATGCTGGAAGAGCGGATCGGTACTCGGCTGATCATTCGCTCAACGCGAATGCTCGCCCTGACGGAGGCCGGTCGCGCCTACTACGAGAAGGCAAAGCGCCTGCTCGCCGAAATCGATGAAATGGAGGCGAGCCTCACCCAGGCGTCCGAGGCGCCGATCGGCAAGATTCATGTCTGCGGCCCCACGCTGTTCGGCCGCGTGTTCATGCTGCCGATACTTGCGAAATTCCTGGTCGCCTACCCCAAGGTGACACTGGACGTCATGCTGCTCGATCGCCAGGTCAATCTGGTCGAGGAAGGGATAGACATCGCCATTCGCATCGGTGCAATGGAGGATTCGAGCCTCATCGCCCGAAAGCTCGGGGCGCTGCGCTGGGTCATCAGCGCGTCTCCCGCTTACCTGGAGGAACGTGGTATCCCGAAGACGATCGCCGACCTCGACAAACACGACTGCCTCATATACGGACAGCAATCCATCAGCTCTGAATGGCTGATGCTGACCGATGGAAAGCCGACGCACGTTCATGTACCCGTACGCATGCGCTCGAATACGCTCGATGGGGTTGTCGCAGCGGCTGTCGAAGGTGCGGGTCTCGTTTATGCGCCGGCGTGGACGGTCGCGGACCACGTCGCGGCCGGTCGCCTTCAAGTTGTGCTCCGGGCATTCGAGTTGCCGCCTCGCCCCATCAACGCCGTGTTTACCCACAATCGCCTGATGGCGGTGAAAGTGCGATCCCTGCTCGACTACTTCGTCGATCATCTGTCCAGGACGGATTTCGACACGGTTCCCGAATTCGGAAGCGCGCTGTCCCGCGACTAAGCGGAAAACAACCCCACCCAAACCGATCAGGGTATGGCGGCAATCGCCCGCCCCCCGTCGGTTCCACGCGTCCACCTCACCGCTGTACCTGCCCGAAACCGCCTCGACAATTCCTCCACGCCTGCATTCCTTCATCGGATTGTTCAGCCAATGCCATGCGTTCAATTGCGTAAATCCTGCAAGGATGGTTGCCACCCAGTCGTCTTCTGCCTGCTGATTCATCGCGTGATACTTCCGCTACAGACATCGCGGTTGTGACCGCCAAAGGAGATAGACATGCTTATTGGTTTGTTTGGAAGCGCGCAGGCAGACGGTTCGACGCTGGGCACAGGTATCGGTCAAGGTTTCCACGAGTACATCGACTTCAACGTCGAAGCGGAAAAGCTCGGGTTCTACAGCACTTTCCTCGTGGAACACCACTTCACGGGCTGGGGTCAAGTGTCTTCGACGCTGAATCTGCTGACGTGGTTGGCAGCGCGTACCCGCAAGCTTCGGCTGGGTACCGCCACGATGGTGCTTCCGTGGCACAACCCCGTTCTCCTCGCCGAACAAGCCGCTACGCTCGACCTCCTCTCTGGTGGCCGACTCGACCTCGGAGTGGGCAAAGGGTATCGGCATGCGGAGTTCAGCGGTTTCAATATTCCCATCGAAGAAGCCGAGGCGCGTTTCGAGGAATGCCTCGATGTGATGCTCAAGGGATGGGGGGCGAACGAACGCTTCTCGCACCACGGAAAGTTCTGGAACTTCAACGATATCGTGGTCGAACCCACCGTCTCGAAGAGGCCCGCCATGTGGATGGGCGCGGGCAGCGAGCCGTCCATTCGGAAGGTGGCGAACCGCGGTTTCAATCTTCTGCTCGATCAGTTCGCCGACGCAACGCTCACCGGGCAACGCATCGAGATGTTCAAGCAGGCCATCGCCGAACACGGTCGCCCGTATAACCCGAATGAAGTCGCAGTAGCGCGTGATCTCTTCATCGCGACGGACGAACAGGACAAGCAGGCTGCGATCGAGCGTCTCAACCAGTCGCGACTGCGCACCATCGAACATGCCCGTGCGCCCAATCAGGCCGGCGGCTCGCACATTCTCTCGTATGCGAAGGGTGGTCAGATGCCGTCGACCGAGAGCGCCCTGATCGGCACGGTCGACGAGATTCGCGACAAGCTGCATGCGTTGCAGGAAGCTGGCGCAGGCTATCTCATCTGCAGCATTCTCGGCGGATCGACCGACACCCTCCGGCGATTTGCCGACGAAATCCTGCCGGAGTTCCAAACGGCATCGAATGAGGCCGACCTCTCGATCGCCTGAGCCACCTGGCTGGCAGCTCAAAGCGAGCGATCCGTCCACAACTTTCCGCCAGAGAAGGTCACGGATCGCTCGTCCCTTCACTCAGTCATGCATTCGTGAAATGCACCGGAGGAGACATGACTTCGCAGGAAACACTGAGTTCTGCTTTGCCAGAGGCGTCCGCGAGCCATGGCCAGCAGATCGGTACGGCCCGCCGATTGAGAGCGATCTTTGTCGGCTCGATGGGTAACCTGGTTGAGTGGTACGACTTCTACGCGTACGCGGCATTTGCGCTCTACTTCGCTGATCAATTCTTTCCGCACGGCAATCCTGTCACGCAGCAGCTGAACGCCGCACTGCTGTTTGCCGCCGGCTTCATCATGCGTCCGATCGGCGGCTGGGTGTTCGGCCACCTGGCCGACTCCTTTGGGCGACGCAACGCGCTGACTGTCTCCGTGCTCATGATGTGCGGGGGCTCGCTGATCATTGCGGTGACGCCGACGTATTCATCGATCGGGGTCGCGGCTCCGATCCTGCTCGGCTTCGCTCGCATGATTCAAGGGCTCAGTCTGGGCGGCGAGTATGGTACGAGCGCAACGTATCTGTCCGAGATCGCCCACGACAAGCGGCGCGGGTTCTATGCAAGCTTTCAGTACGTGACACTCATCGGCGGACAGATGAGCGCCATCATCGTCTTGCTTCTCCTGCAGAAGTTCTTTCTCACCCCCGACGAGCTTAGCGTGTGGGGATGGCGAATTCCGTTCCTGATTGGTGCAGCGCTTGCCGTATTTGCCGCGTACATGCGTCGAAACATGCATGAAACCGACGCCTACCGGAAGAAGAAGCGGGTCGGTAGCCCGCGCAACTCGCTGGGCGAAGTATTCAAGTACCCGCGCGAAGTGTTTCTCGTCATCGGCATCACAATCGGCGGATCGGCAGCCTTCTACACCTACACGGTGTACATGCAGAAGTTCCTCAAGCTCTCCGTCAAATTGACGGACGACCAGACGACGATGGTGACCGCGGGCAGTCTGCTCGTCGCGATGATGCTCCAGCCGTTCTACGGCTGGCTGTCCGACATCATCGGCCGCAAGCGCCTGTTGATCGGCTTCGGTGTTGCGGGCACGCTCTTCACCGTCCCGTTGATGACGAAGCTGCAATCCGCGACGGGACCGCTTCAGGCGTTCTTCCTCATCGCAGCCGCGTGGTTGATCGTCTCCGCGTATACGTCGATCAGCGGTGTGGTGAAGGCCGAACTTTTCCCCACGAATGTCCGTGCGACCGGAGTGGGCCTGCCGTATGCACTTACCGTATCCCTCTTCGGCGGCACAACCGAGATGATCGCATTGTGGCTGAAGTCGACGGGCCATGAAGACTGGTTCTACTACTACCTGACCGGCTGCATCGCGATCTCGCTGATCGTCTATCTGTTCATGCGCGACACGCTCAAAACATCTGCAATGGATCGCCACGAATGACGATTTCAGCGCAAATACGTGGCTGGCGGCATGCGCATCCGACGTCCGGATGCGCCGCCACCGCGCCAGCAACCATTGAAATTCGTCACTAGACAGAGGTACACCCCGATGCTTATAGCGATAGCCAAGGATCTTTCCGTGACGCTCGATTCGCCCGAAGATTTCAAGCGATTCAGCGTGCACGTCGACGGACGACCCGCAGACCACCCTCGGATTCGAGATGCTGTCATGCATGCCGGGAATCTGGTCGACGCGGAAACCATGTGGGTGAAAGAGGCGTGGCTCCGGAATGCACCGGGCCGGATCGACACCTCGGCATGGCAAGACGGCGTGTCGGCGATGATCACGGCAGCCCAAAGATACGGGTGGATCGACGAGGCGACCCGTTCGATCAAGGCCCACGTCGTGTGGGCTGATGCGATCGCGTCATTCCACCATCAATCGGACCACAACATGAACCCACTCAACCTCGAAACAGCTACCCGGCTTGTCGACAGCGCGCTGCAGAAAGGACGCGAGATCAAAGCGGCGCCCCTCTGCGTCGTCGTGCTGGACGCTGGCGGACACTTGATTGTTGCCAAGCGGGAGGATGGCGCAAGTTTGCTGCGCCCCGACATCGCGACGGGTAAGGCGTATGGGTGCCTCGCCATGGGATTCGGTGGACGTGAGCTTGCAAGGCGTGCGAAAACGTCCGCTCCCTTTCTGGCCGCCCTGTCGGGGTTGACTGGAGGAAAGGTTGTGCCCGTGCCTGGCGGGGTGCTGATCCGCGACCACGACGGCGTTCTGCTCGGTGCAGTCGGAATCAGCGGCGACACGTCTCCGACGGACGAGGAATGTGCACTCGCCGGCATTGCGAGCGTCGCGCTCGTTGCAGATACGGGAGATTCAGCGTGAAAAGGTACGCCGGCGAAATCGCCCTGGAGGTGCTGCATGAGCTTGCACCATCCGGATCGCTGCGCGTTGCGATCAACCACGGCAATCCCGTTCTTGCGCAGCAAGACCCCGAGAGCAAAGCGCTTGGCGGAGTATCCGTCGACCTCGCCCGTGAGCTCGCTCGAGAGTTGCACGTCGAAGCGGAACTCGTGCCATTCGGCACCGCGGGAAACGCCTTTGAATCCGTTGCATCGGGTCGTTGCGACATCGGGTTCCTTGCCATTGACCCGGTACGGGCAGAAAAGGTGAGCTACACCGCACCGTATGTCCTGATTCACGGTGGATATCTGGTTCGCAAGGACTCGGCGTTTCTGTCGGTGAACGATGTCGACAAGCCCGGAGTGAAGGTTTCTGCAGGTCGAAACACGGCGTATGACCTCCACCTGTCCCGCACGTTGAAGCATGCGTCACTTGTTCACACAACCACGTCTGCCGACACTGTCGACTTGCTTGTCAATGGTGAAGCGGACGTCGCCGCGGGAATCTGCGAGCCGCTCGCCCAAGTGGCAGCAAGAGAACCCGGCTTCCGGATGGCAGACGGCCATTTCATGGTCATCCAGCAAGCGATGGTCGTACGAAAAGCGAGGCGCGTCGCGCTCGCCTATATCCGCGATTTCATCGAACGAGCAAAGCTTTCCGGATTCGTTGCAGACGCACTGTCGAGGTCAGGGCAAGTGGAAGCCCAGGTCGCGCCATCTCTTCGGGCCTAGGGTCTGCTTACATTCGGAACACGCATGCGTTGCGACGAGAACGGCCGCTCGCGAGGCGCGCGGAAAGGGGTAGTATTGAAAATCAGGTTTATCCGTGCCTGAGCGTGTAACCTCCCCCCAACCAGGCGGTACTGCCATGATTCGATATCAAACCGACCCCGATTCCCCGGTCATCGAAATTTTCGTCGAAGGCAAAGTCACCGATCACGATCTGCGCGAAGCCATCGAGCGCATGCGTGGCGATCTCGACCTGAACGGCAAGACCCGCGTGCTCGAACACATCGAGCATTTCACGGGCATCGAGCCGAAGGCACTATGGACCGATATCACGCTCGGCGTTTCACTGGCCCGCAAGATCACGCGCGCCGCCGTGGTGGCCGACGCGGGCTGGATCCGCGCGTCGATGCATCTGGCTCGGTTCTTTACGAAGGCCGAAGTCAAGGCGTTCCACGTCAACGAGCTGGAGCAGGCGCGCGCGTGGATCATCGCCTGAGCGCCGCCCGGCAAATCTCGTTGCAGCCCAACCACGCGGCATCGCGACGCCACATGGAACAGGGTGGAAAATCCAGCGTGAAAGCGTGGAATCGAGCGTGCCACTCAGCCGCTTTGATGTACGTCGAAGGCGGGATCGTCAATGTCGAGCCCGCAGAACAGGACGGCGACCCTGATTGTGATCGCCTTGGTTCGCGAAGACGTTGCGTGTGCACGGTCGGTTCCGACGACACTCATCGAATCTGTACCGGCGCACGCGCTGGAATGGCGCCGATGCCCAAATGCGCTTTGCAATAGTTCGGCGTACCGTCACACGGCGCAACAGCTGGACCCGCCCTGCCTCACGCCGCGTCAATCGACAGAGAGTTCGAGTTCGAGCGCATTCGAATGCGCGTGAGGCGCGGTCTCCTTCTCGCTGATAAAGAGCCACGCCATCAAGGCACCAGTCAGCGCGACCACCGCGCCCGTCAGCATCACGTACTCGTACCCATTGGCGAGACTGGCTCTGGCAAGCGTATCCGCGCCGCCGTATGCGACGATTTGCGATTCAGCAATCGACAGCCTGCCATCCGCGATCGCATGAACAATTCCGAACCTCGCGTCGCCACCCAGGTTGGGCAGCGCACTACGGACGAGGTGGTCAATGCGCGCGAACAATATGGCACCCAGCGACGCAAATCCGATGACGATTCCACTGAACCGCATCGTCCCGGATACACCAGATGCCATGCCGGCACGCTCAATGGGAATCACGGTCATTCCAACCTTGGCGATCTGGCCGTTGAGAATTCCTGCGCCCACTGAAGCCACGAACATCCCCGCAACGATCGACAGGTAATGGAACGACGCAATTCTGTCGCTCGTGATCACCAGCCCGCACCCCACCATGGCCAGCCCGATCGTCAGGAGTGCGCGGCCCGACAGCCGATGGTCGAGATACAGCGTCACCACACGAGGCATCACGAAAAGCGGCACCGCAAGCGGCAGCATGAGTCCCCCCGCGATGAACGGCGTGTAGCCAAGCGCGCTTTGAAAATAGAACGGCAGATAGGTGAGCAGGGTCAGGAATGCGGCCGCAAATGCAATCCCCGCGATATTCGCCCCGACATAGGTGCGCTGCCGGAAGTACCTGAGATCCACCATCGGTCGCTTCTGCACGCTTTCCAGGACCAGGAACGCCGCGAAGAATGCAGCGGCGCCGCACGCTTCTCCGACAATCCCGGGGCTGCCCCATCCCCTCTGATTGCCGGAAATCAACGCGAGCGTCAGAAGCCCGAGAAAGCCACTGAACGTGAGTACACCGGCATAGTCGATTCGCATCGCATTCGGGTCCTTCGACTCGGTGACGGCATAGCCAGTCAGTGCAACCAGAGCGATACCAACCGGCAGATTGATGTAGAAAGCCCACCGCCAACCGATGACCTGGGTGATGAAACCTCCGATCACCGGGCCGAGCATGATGCCGATGCCGATCACGGATCCCCAAAACGCAAATGCTCGCGCGCGTTCCCTTCCGTGAAAACCATGCGACAGAATCGCAAGCGCGGCACTCAGCTGAAAGGCGGCGCCGACACCCTGCAGGGCCCTCGCGCAGTTCAGCAGGGTCGCCGATTGAGCCGCACCACAGATACCCGATGCGACGGTAAATATCGTGAGGCCCGTCACAAGCATCCTCTTTCGGCCGAAACGATCCGCCATCGCGCCCGCCGTCATCAATAGCGTAGCGAATGCGAGCGTATACGCGCTGACGACCCATTCGATCGCAGCGAAATCCGCGTTCAATGAACGCGCGATCGAAGATAGCGCGACGGCAACGATGTTTGCGTCGAGGTTGATCATGAAGGATGGCACTGACACGCACAGCAGAACCATCAGTCGTTTCCGGTCTTCCATCATCGTTCGAGAATGAATATTTGCCATTCAGAAAATTCATGCAGCGGATCACAAAGCTGCATATGCACACGCTACCATCGATAACATTTGAGCGTCGATGCCGTCGGATGCAATCGCCTTTTGCGTCCGTGACAACAGTGCTGCCTGCCATCTGGAGGCCATGGAAAGCGCAAGGAACAGAAGCCGATGAAGTGCAGATATCGGCGTTCACGCGAAATACTTCATGCAGAAGTGATCGGCCAGGCCCTGCCGCTAGCATCAAGGCCGAGTATCGGCTTCAGCCGTTTGACAACGTCACGGCCGGATAACGCCGGCCGATCACGCGGCGACGGCATTCTCAACCGAGGATGACCTTCGGATAGCGACGCGGCTCCCTTCCCTCAAGAACGTCGCGGCCGCGCGCCGTGTCGGCGTAGAGTCGACCGTGGATGATCTTCCCGTCGCGAACCTGAAACAGGAAAAGATGCTCGTTCTGCATCGAGTACCCATTGGTCGCTTTCGCACGTGCAATCACGGGCACGATCACGAAGTCTTCCGCCTCGAGAATTGCCCGGGCGTCGTAATTGAAGTATTCCCATTCGTGGTACACGTGCTTCCAGAACGCAAGGAACTCCTCCTTGCCATGATAGGTGCCACCGTAGGGAAGCGAGTCCGAAAACTCGAATGTGATGTCGTCCGCCAACAGCGCCACGAGGTCGGACTTGTCGTTGCGATCAAATCCCGTAAAGGCCTTCCGGCATGCCTCAATGATTGCTGGATGTTTCATCTCTCGTCTCCTTTGATTGGAACATCATCGTCACCAAATACGCGCATATACTCCTTTTATCGGACAAAAATGGCCGCACAACGGCATTCGCGGCCACGCCCGCATCACATTCCCTGCACAGCAGTGCCCTGCGATCGATCTACTGCACTGCCAGACTCGCCTCGCCTTCCGCCCACGGCTCGAACCCGCTGCCAAGCACGTCACGCAGGGACTTGCGCAAATCCTCCGCCTTTCTCACGCCATAACGACCTTCGAACTGAACCTGAACCGATCGCCAGAGCGGAAGCGCTTCCTTGTAGCGCGCCAGTCCCGCCTTCGTCAGAACGGCATTTTTCATGCGCCGATCCTCACCTGGCACCATATCGATCAGACCATCCCGCTCGAGCGGCCTCAGGTTTGCCGACAACGTCGTCCGATCCATTGCCATGGCTGCCGCCAGCTCGCCAATGGCGAGCGGACCGTTCCTGACAAGCTTGTGCAAGATCGAGAATTGGGTCACTCGAATGCCTGCCGGCCCCAGCGCCTGGTCGTATACCGCCGTCAGGTACCGGGAAGCCTGGCGCGCGGCGAGACAGTTGCAGCGCCCGTCGATATCGTCTATTGAATCTCTGCGCATCAGAAGCTCCGTGTATGCTCGATCGTTGCTCGAAACAGGAATATACGCGCAACTACTCGTTTTCGACAGGCGGACTGGCGCAGGTTCTGTCGACGCAAGCGCAAGCGCAGGTCCTGTCCTCACGCAGGAGCCGCGAGCGGCTGACGCACACCGAGATGTGCCGCGATGACGCCTGTCGTGATAGCGGGTTGCTCCAGATGCGGCCAGTGACCCGAATTCGCAATCAGCCGCAGCGCCGCTTCGGGAAAGCGCTCCCTATGTGTCGCAGCCACTTGCTCGGGCGGGATCACCGGGTCATCCTGTGCGCCAATGATCAGCGTCGGGCCTGTGTAGCGGCACGGTGCGTCGCCGCGCCGATCGCCGACCGAAAATGCGTCATAGTACTGACGCACCGCCCGCTTGCCCATCAACGCGTCGGGAGCAACCAGCGCATCCAGTTGAGCTTCCGGCAGATTCTTCGAGAACATCGCGCGGATATGCCTTTGCGCGACAGGGTCCGCACCGCTTTCTCGCAGCAGCATCCGGATATCGTCAGGCAGCGCGTTCCCGCGCAACGGCGCAGGCGTGATGAGCACAAGCGCCGCAACTGATCCGGGGCGCTCCATCGCAACCAGCTCCGCGATCTGGGCACCCATGCTGTGCCCGACGAGCGCCACTCGAGAAAGCCCCGATGCGTCGAATAGCGCCTCGATATCGGCCACGGCTTGCGCAAGCGTGCATCGGTCGTCGTCAGCACGCCGCTCCCCCGCTCCCCGCAAGTCGATCGCGACAGACGGAATGCCGGTACCGGACAGTCCATTGATCAGCGGATCCCAGACCGAACGACTATCCAGAAATCCGTGAACGAATACGATTGCGTCGAAGTCGACGCGACCTGATCGGGCCTCCCGACCCGAGACCTTGTTCGCGTCAAGTGCGGTGTTCATAGGCGGTGTCTCCGTCTCCACGTGGTACTTGTCAAACGTCATGCCGAGCCATATTATGCGCATATGCTCCTATTGTAAAGGCGGGTGCGGACCGTGAGTTTCGGTATCGACGTACAGTTTCCCGGCGACGCCGGCACACAGCCGCGCGGGCATCACGTCGATCCACACGTAACGGCGTTTTCGACGTCCGGCAGCGCTGCACGCGACGGGTTCACCGAGCATCTTGCCGTTCTCGGCACGGCATCGAGCCGATCGAACTGATCGATCGACACTGCAATTCACTTCAATTGACACCGGAGAGAAACATGCCTGTATTCCACGCCCACATTCCCAAAGGTCGCTTTTCCAGAGAGCAGAAAATTGCGATGGGCAATGCGCTGAACCAGTCGCTCGTCGAATCGCTCAACATCCCCAAGGAAGACCGGTTCGTCATCCTGAGCGAACATGGCGAAGACGAGTTGTTCATTCATCCGACATTCATGGACATGAACCGGACGCCAAACGCGATGATCGTGACCGTCCTCATCGGCGCGCACCGGCCAACCTCGGACAAGAAGGCGCTGCTCGCAGCCATCCCGCGCATCCTGGAACGAGATGTCGGCATCTCGCAGGACGACGTCTTCATCGCGCTCGTTCCCGTGCCCAACGAAAACTTCTCGTTTGGTCGCGGCATCGCTCAACTGGCGGACACGGCGCCGAAATGGTAGTCCACCCTTGCGCGGCATGCCGATCGGTACTGTGATGGCTGACGACAGCAGCGCGGTTTCGCAAACCGACGTGCCTCCCCCGGCATCGGACCATAGACTGGTTGCTGGTCGCGTCCTGCACCCGGCGTGCCGACGTGCGAATCCACCCGTCATGCAAGGAACGGGGAGTCGCTTCCCCGGTCCTTGCGCCGGCGCCAAGCCGTCACGCCGGCAACCCCATCGCCTAGAACCGGTGCCTCAGCCCCGCCGTCGTTGCAATCTGGTATCGAGAATTGATGCCGCTTGGCCCGCCTACGTTGTCGATCGCCGCGGTCAGCGCGTCGTTCAGTGCTTTCTGGTAAACCACTGCGCCATAGAGCTCGGTGCGTTTGCTGAGCAGATACACGAATCCGGCATTCAACTGCAGCCAGTGCGGGTGCGCGCCGGCACTGACGTGCGCAAACGACGACGCACCGCTGATATTGCCGATGCTATAGATCGCCGCCAACCCGGCGACGAGGGCAGGCGTGAACGCGTACTTCCCGTTGACCTCGTAGGTCGACATCGCAAAGCCCGTGTGGTCTGCGTAGTGAAGCTTTGCGTAGGTGTAAGCGCCGCCGACTGTCAAATCGCCTGCCGTGTAGGCAATGCCCGCTCCGGTGACGTCATGAGAGGTCACCGGCTTGCCATAGAAAATGTCAGTCGGGCTGGTATAGTCGCCGACGACCGCACCCGCCGTGTTGTTGCCGTTCGTGCTCCCGGCCGACGGGTTGCTCAGGTGAAAATGACCGACGCCGACCGACATCGGCCCGCGGGAAAAGCTGGCTCCCGCGCTCCATGCACTGTTGTTTGCAAAGCCGGCGTCCGGGCCCGGCGCCTGATTGCTGAATGCATACAAACCGCCGAACGTGAATCCTGACACTGTGGCGCTGGTGTATTTGACCGCGTTGTTCAGGCGAAACGACGTGTAAAGATTGTCGATATCGCCGACGTGCGCGCCATACTGCGTGCCCCACTGCCTTGCAGACACGAACGGCCCGACGAAGTCCACGACAGACTCGTATTGGCGCCCGAATGTAACCGTGCCATACGACTTGTTGCCGAGACCGACATAGGCTTGCCGGCCAAATTCGCGCCCGCCTTGCAGCATCGTCCCGTTGGCCACGCTGAATCCGTTCTCGAGCACGAATACGGCCATATTGCCAGCGCCCAGGTCTTCGACACCTCGCATGCCCCACCGTGACGGGATCCCTACCCCACTCGTTTCCTGCACCTTGCGTCCCCCGGCCCCGCCTGGACTCGACGCCACGTTGTTCACATAGCTGATGCCGGAATCGACGATCCCGTATAGCGTGACGCTGCTTTGAGCAGACGCACCCGCTGGCGCAAGACCAGCGACCATCATGGACAGCACTGCACCTCGCCTCATCTCCAACCCCCAATTACTATGCATGTCTAATTATTTCCATTACGCCGCGTACACGGCCGTTCAACTTCATCCCTACGGAATTCGATCTGCCATCGGATCGCACATCGGACAGATCACGGATCCGTGAATCGCCATCAGATGATCGATCTTTCGCGCAACGACCGGATGATGTGCTCGTCGTAGCCCAGCACGGATTTCAGAACGTCGTCCGTATGCTCGCCGAGCATGGGCGGATGCGCGACGATTTCAGGCGGCGTCGCGCTCATTCTGACCGGATTGCGGATCAACTGAACCGCGCCTCCCAGAGGATGATTCACCGCGACTTTCAGGCCGCGCGCCGCGACCTGCTCGTTGTCGAATACCTCGGCCAGGTCATTGATCGGGCCGCATGGCACCCCACCTTCTTCCAGGTGCGCAATCCAGTCGCGCTTGCTTCGGGTACGGACCATGTCGGACAGCATCGGCACAAGAATGTCCCGGTTCCGCACGCGGGCCGGATTGGTCGAAAATCGCGCGTCGTCAGCCAACGCTCCATGCCCGCCGGCCTGAACGAACTTCCTGAATTGCGCGTCGTTTCCAACCGCGACGATAATCCAGCCATCGCTTGCCTCGAACGCCTGATACGGGACGATGTTCGCATGGGCGTTCCCCCACCGGGCCGGTACCGTTGCGCTCGCGAGGAAGTTTGCGCCAACGTTGGCGAGCATCGCCACCTGCACGTCGAGCAGCGCCATGTCGATATGCTGCCCTTCACCCGTGCGCTCCCGATGTGCCAACGCCGCGAGCACCGCGACCGAAGCGTACATGCCCGTCATCAGGTCTGCGATCGCCACGCCGGCCTTTTGCGGGCCGCCCCCCGGGCGATCGTCATGTTCGCCGGTGATGCTCATGAACCCGCCGATCCCCTGGACGATAAAATCGTATCCTGCCCTGGGCGCATAGGGGCCGGTCTGCCCGAAGCCGGTAATCGAGCAATAGACGATGTCCGGCTTGATCGCTTTCAGCGACAGATAGTCCAGCCCATACTTCTTCAGTTGGCCGACCTTGTAGTTTTCCAGAATCACGTCACTGCGAGCAACGAGCTCGCGTACGATCCGCTGCCCGTCCGCGGTGGCAATGTCGACGGTCACGGACCGTTTGTTCCGGTTGGCGGCAAGGTAATAGGCGGCCTCGCGCGTCTCCTCGCCGTCCGGCGTCCGGAAGTAAGGCGGCCCCCAATGACGCGTGTCATCCCCGCCTTCCGGCCTCTCCACCTTGATGACGTCGGCACCGAAATCCGCGAGTGTCTGTGCACACCACGGGCCCGCGAGGACTCGCGTCAGGTCGAGCACACGAATATGATCAAGCGCTCCCATTCAGGCAATTTCCAATATATGTCGCGTTGAAGCGGTTTTTTGAGGGGACGCAGCGCGCTGCAACGGCAAGGCCGGTGCGCGCTGCGCGCGTCGTGATGGTGTCGTGCCGCCGACAGCCCCTGCTCCGACGTTCGTTCTCAACCATGGCGTTGATTCCGACGCGGATCAGGCAAGTTCTTCTTCGGTCGCGCCGCGAGCAGGCTGCTGCTTTCTGATGACGACTGGAATGACGATGACCAGGACGATCGCAGCGAGCGCCTGCACGCAGGCAGACGCGACAAATCCGCTCGCATAGGTGCCCGATACGTCGCGAACGTAACCGATCAGCCATGGCGTCAGAAAGCCCGCGAGGTTCGCGATCGAACTGATTGTCGGCACGGCCAGCGCCGCCGAGCTGCGCTGCAGGAGACGCCCTGGAATCTGCCAGAAAAGCGACACGCCTGCCCCCGTTCCGGCCAGCGCCAGAACCAGCGTCGCAAATGTCAGTGGACGGCTGCCATGCCAGACGAAGACCAGCGCGAGGAGGTTCGCGACGCTGGCCAGCGACGCGATCGCGCAATGCCACCGAACATCACGAAAGCGACTGGCAAACGTGCAGAACGCGATATTCCCGAAAGCACCCAGCACGCAAATCACGGCGATCGTGTTGCCGATCGCATGGAAGTCGCCGAAACCCGCCTCATGCAATATCGTCGGCATAAAGAATCCCAGCGCCGAGTTCGCGGTCAGAATGCAGAAGTAAACCGTGGCGAGCGCCCAGAGCATTGGATTGCCGATCAACGACGGCGCTGCAACGGCCTGGGATGCGAAGCGTGCGCCGTCGCGTTCGAGATCCTCGAGTATCAGACGCCGTTGTTGCACGGATAACCATTTCGCAGCGGCAGGACCGTCCGGGAGAACATTGAACGCAACCCATCCAAGCAGGATCGTCGGGACGGCCTGGACGAGAAACATCCAGCGCCAGCCGGCGATGCTCCACAGGCCGCTCATGTGATCGAGTATGAAGCCGCCGCTCAGGCCGACGGCGATGGTCGAGCAAATTGCCGCCGAATGGAAAATGCTGAAATTGCGGGTCCGCCGTTTCGTCGGAAACCATTGACCGAAGTACAGGATGACGCCCGGATAAAAGCCGGCCTCGAACGCGCCAAGCAGGAAACGCAATAGGTAGAAGGTTCCGGCATTCCTGACGAACATCATTGCAACGCTGGTCACCCCCCAGCCCAAGGCCATGGACGCGATCGTCACGCGCGCGCCTGCACGTTGCTGAATCATCGAGCTCGGTACGCCCAGCAGCACGTAGCCGAGAAAGAACAACCCCGCACCCAGCCCATACACTGTCTCGCTGAACCGCAGATCCGACAGCATTTGCAGCTTGGCGAATGCCACGTTTGCACGATCCACCCACGCCAGCATCCACAATCCGAACAGAAGCGGCATGATGCGCCACTCGGTCGATACATAGGCCTTGCGTAACGCATCCCCGGCATCCGAACCGGGTTCACCCGTCTCTGCTTCCCACATCGCGCTCATTCCATCGTCTCCTGCCTGGTCCGGGGGTTCAGGTCTTGTGCCGCCTTCCCCGGACGCATGGTTAGTCTCGCTCGCCCAAGCCAGTGCCGAGCGTGATCAGGCCCATCCTGCGGGGATGACTTCACCCCGGTTCTCACCAAAGCCGATCCGCCTGTATCCGGGCCGTTCGCACCAGCCTGTCATCACGACGGCGTCGCCGTCCTCCAGAAATGCGCGGCTCTCCCCGGTCGGCAATTGAACCGGAGAGCGGCCGCCTTCGGTGAGCTCGATCAACGCGCCTGCCTCGGACCAGGTCGGTCCGGAGACCGTCCCGCTTCCGAGCAAGTCGCCTGCGCGAAGGTTGCATCCACCGACCGTGTGGTGTGCAACCATCTGTGCGACCGTCCAGTATTGATGACGGAAACTCGTGCGACAGAGACGGGTCGGTGCGATTGCGCGGCGACGATGCGCAGCCGTCTCGAGCGCCACTTCCAGCTGGATGTCGATCGCGCCATGTGCGCCTATCTCCGGCGCAGACAGATAGGCGAGCGGCTGAGGTGCCGCCGGCGATCGCGCCCACGGTTCACGAAACGGCGCAAGCGCATCCATGGTCACGATCCACGGGGACAGCGTGGTCGCAAAGTTCTTTGCGAGAAATGGCCCGAGTGGAACGGATTCCCATGACTGGATATCGCGTGCCGACCAATCATTGAGGATGCACAGGCCGAACACGCTCTCATCCGCGCGTTCGACCGGGATGCGCTCGCCCTGCTGGTTTCCGGCGCCAATGAAGATGCCGAGTTCGAGCTCGTAGTCGAGGCGCTCGCAAGGCCCGACCAGTGGCTCGCACTGGCCCGGCATCAACCGTTGGCCGACCGGACGACGGACCTGTTGCCCCGACACGCCGATACTCGACACGCGACCGTGATAAGCGACAGGCATCCACTCGAAATTGGGCGAGACCGTGCCATCCGGCCGCAATAGCTTCACGATGTTGCGTGCATGGTCGATCGACGTGTAGAAGTCGGTATAGTCCCCGATCTGCGCCGGCAGACCATGTTCGATCGCCGCCTGCGGCACCAGGCACTTTTCGAGCGATTCGCCCCCCACGCCCGATCGTGATCCTGCTCGCCGCGCGTTGAAGAGATCGAACAGCGCGTGCCGAAGCGCGCGCCACGCCCCCGGTCCCATCGCAAAGAACGCGTTCAGCGTCGGCCCGGCACAGGCACGCGCAGCCTGAGCTGCGGTGCCTGACAGCCCGCCCGCCTCGAGTGCCGCAGCCAGATCGATCACCTGATCGCCGAGCGCAACCCCGCATCGGAATGCCTCGTCCGCACCGGTGCGCCGAAATGCGCCGAACGGCAGGTTTTGCAGCGGAAATGGCGTCCCGGGTTCGTTCGCCGATGCGAGCCAGCTCCTGGCGGCGACGTCGTGCGTATGGTCAAGGCGCATCGAAATCTCCGCGAAGGCTGCGGCGGCTCAGCAGAATCTTGCGCTCACGGAGTGCCTGAATCTGCGCCGGATCCACGTTGCGCTCCGTGAGCAATTCGACATTGTGTTCTCCCTGGAATGCAGGAATGCCGGGAGCAGGCAACGTCGCGCCGCTGAATCGCCACGGCGGGCCTGGCATCCGCATCGTTCCTCCGGAGCGGTCGTCCACGTCCACGATTGCGCCCCAGTCCGCCGCCCATTCGGACTCGGCCAGTTCGCTCGTCGTGCGCACCACGCCGATCGCAAGACCTTGCTCGCTGACCTGCGCCTGCAGTTCTTCCAGGTCGTTGAACGTCAGAATCCATGCGCGAACTTCAGCCAGCAACGCGTCGAGATTCTGCCTGCGCAGGTGTGCCGTGGCGAAACGTGGATCGAGCAGGAGATCCGTGCGTCTCATCATCGAGCAGAAGCGAACGAACATCGGCGAATAGATCGGGCTGGCAGCAATCGTGACATGGCGGCCGTCCGGCATCATGAAGATATGCGACTCCGTCGCACTCAATGCAGGGGGCTCGCCATTCGTGTCCACACCCGAAAGCTGTGCGCCTGCCCGCTCGTTGACCGCCAGCATGGTGGCCGCCATCGAGACATCGACATGCTGCCCTTCACCGGTCCGGTTGCGATGCTGAAGTGCGGCGAGTACGGCAATCGCGCCATGCAGGCCGGTATACACGTCCGCATGACTGCACGCATCGTTTCGCAATTCGTCGGGCTCGTGGCCGTAATGCTCGCGCAGGATGTCGGTGAGGCCCGTCTCCGCCTGCACCGTTGGTGCGAAAGCGGGCCGGTTGCGCCACGGGCCGGTCTGCCCGTAGCCACTCATCGACACATAGACGACCGACGGATTGAACGCGCGTACCTGTTCATAGCCGAGGCCGAATCGGGCGAGCGTACCGGGCCGGAAGTTCTCCACGATGATGTCCGCTTCGCGGCACAAGTCCGCCACGATCGAGCGGGCCTCGGGCCAGTTGAGATCGAGGCTGAGATTGCGCTTCCCGGCATTCTGCTGCGCGTAGTACACCGACATCGTGCCGATATGCGGCACGCCACCACGCCCCGTGTCGCCGCTGGGCGGCTCGATCTTGACCACTTCCGCGCCGAGGTCGCGCAGCGTCTTGGTACACAGGGGGCCGGCAAGGACCCGCGTGAAGTCGATGACTTTGATTCCGTCGAGAGGTGCACCCATGATCAGTTCCCCTCGAACACTGCCGAGCCTGGGCCCGTCTTCGCGAACGCTTCGAGGCCGCGCTTCTGGTCGGCACTCGCCCACATCATGTTGTTCGTGTCGGTCTGCCGCGCATCCGCGCCTGCGATTCCGTGGCGCGCCGACAGATTGGCCAATGCCTTGATGCCGCGTAGCGCAACTGTCGGGCCCGCCGCCAGCTGCCGCGCCCACGACATCGACACGGCCGGCAGCTCGGCCTCGGCGGTGACGAGGTTGATCACGCCCCAGCGCTCGAGCGCCGCCGGATCGTGGCGCCGGCCGAACATCGCCATTTCCTTCGCGCGAGCCGGGCCGGCACGCTGGACGACACGTTGCACGCCACCGAGAAGCGGGAGCAGTCCAAGCGACGACTCCGCCATGCCGAAGAAAGCCGTATCGGCGGCGACAATCATGTCGCAGGTCAATGCGAGCTCGAAGCCACCACCGAGCGCACCGCCATGGACCGCGGCAACGGACGGAAGCGGTACGTTTTCGAGCGCGTCAAGCAACGCTTCGAGACCGGCCTGGTCGCGGCGGCGCCCGCCGCCTGCAAACCCGGCAACGTCGGCGCCGGCGCAGAAATGGCGCATCGCGCTACGCAGCAGGATCGAGCGGCACCCCTGTTCGACCGCTTGGCCATAGGCGTCCAGCAGATCCTTCAGGAACACGTCCTCGATGAGGTTATGCGGAGGCTTCGACATCGTGACGACGCCAACGGCGCCATCCTTCTCAAATACGACAGTACTCATTTTTCGTCCTGTAGGCTGACCGAACGCGATATCGGGAAACGGTCCTGATAACGCGGATCGACATACGTAGATATCCAAAATACCGACGCGACGCACCGGAGCAGATTGTTCGGCACCACGCCCGCGGCACCATCAGCACGATCCCGTCTGAGTCGAATGATAACGGTGTTAACTTAAATGCGAATCAGGGTATTCCCGACATGCGTTGCTGTGGCCATGAAAAGGCTGTGACGACGGTCGACGGCTCATCTGCCCGACAGCGCCGGCGCCCATGCGCGCATTGCGTCCGAGGGAATCGCACGCCTATAATTCCCGGTTTCCGACTGTCCTCTGGCGATACCGTGACTTCCAAATCGTCTGCTCCGCCGGCCGTGCCATACCACCATGGAAACCTGCGTAACGCGCTGATCGCAGAGGGACGCCGGGCACTGGAAGAGATTGGCGCACGCGAACTGAGCCTTCGCTATCTCGCACGCCTCGTCGGTGTATCGGAAGCGGCCCCTTCCCGGCATTTCGCGGGCAAGGAGGGTTTGCTTGCGGCGATTGCCGCGGATGGCTTCCAGGATCTCGCGAAGCAGCGTGACGAGATCCAGGCGCGCGACGACACTGCAATGGTCAAGGCGTACAGCATGATGCGCGCCTATGTCGATTTCGCGCAGCGCCACAAAGGGCTGTTCGACCTGATGGTAGGACCACGCATCGTCGCGCGGGATTCCTTCCCCGAACTGAACGAGATTGGTGCGAGATCGTTCCGGCTTTTCGCGTCATCGGTCGAGCAACTGGCGCTCGAACATGGCTGGCCCGAGACTTCGCTCACCCTCGTGACGCATGCCGCATGGAGCATGGAGCACGGGTTGGCCACGTTGATTCTGTCGGATCGCGTGCCTCGATCGGACCTGCCCGTTGACCTGGAGCACATGATCCGCTTCTCGATCGGCATATTCCTCAGCGCCATCGTGGCAGGGCCGTCGCACCTGGAAGAGATTGCGCAGCTGCTGCCATGTGGCAACGTGGCCAGCCCGAAGCGCGTGCGAAGCAAATCGTCGAAGGGACTCGCGGCCTAGGTGATCAGCGAGGGTTCCGCATAGTGCAGCCGCTACGTTGCACGTCCCTGTTTCCCGACCCGCAACAGCGAGTTGCGCCGCATCGTCGAGACAAGCGCTGCGTCCTCGCCCGGCGCATCCGGCCGCGGTCGCACCGGTTCCGGCGGCCCGCGCAGCGCGCCGAGCCCCGTGCCGCCCGTGCGCTGCCGCGCCGCATGCCGCTCGATGATCCGCTGCAGCAGGCAGAATACGCACAGCAGCGCACCGATCACGATCCGCGTCCACCAGGAACTCAGCGTGCCGTCGAACGTGATCAGCACCTGGATCGTGCCGAGGATGCCGACACCGAACACCGAGCCGATCACATACCCGACGCCGCCCGTGAGCAACGTGCCGCCAATCACGGTCGCCGCGATCGCGTCGAGTTCCATCCCTTGTGCCTGCAGCCCGTAGCCCGACAGCACGTAGAGCGTGAACACGACGCCGCCGAGCGCCGAGCACAGCCCGCTCAGCGCATAGACGCCGATCTTCGTGCGCGCGACCGGCAGGCCCATCAGCAGCGCCGAGCGCTCGTTGCCGCCGATCGCGTACACGTTGCGTCCGAAGCGCGTGAAATGCGCGACGTAGATCGCGGCGGCCAGCGTCGCGAGCGCGATCAGCGCACCCGCACTCAGCGTGCCGCCGCCGATCGGCACGCTGATGCCCGCGATCGCATGAAACGTCGGCTCGTTGATCGTGATCGACTGCGTCGTGATCAGGAAGCATGCGCCGCGCGCGAGAAACATCCCGGCCAGCGTGACGATGAACGGCTGCAGCCGGAAGAAATGGATCAGCGCGCCCATCGCCGCGCCGTACAGCGCGCCGAACGCGAGCACGAGCGGCACGATCACCCAGACCGGCCAGTGCAGCCGCTCGGCACCCACCGCGCAGAAGATCGTCGTCAGTGCGACCACCGAGCCGACCGACAGGTCGATGCCACCCGAGACGATCACGAACGTCATCCCGATCGCGACGATCAGCAGAAACGCGTTGTCGACCAGCAGCCCTGTCAGCACCTGCATCGAGAAGAATCCCGTGTACGTCACGGATCCGAATCCGAACAGCGCGGCGAACAGCACGATCGTCACGACGATCGGCAACGTGCGCGGGTCGGCAAGCCGGCCAAGGAACCTGTTCATCGCGGCGTCGCTCCGGTGGCGGCGCGCGAACGCGCGAAGGACAGCAGCCGCGACGCGTACCGGACGACGAGCGCGCGCGCCGCATCCGACTGGATCAGCGTGACGACGAGCACGACCATCGCCTTGACGACGAGTGTCGCTTCCGGCGGCACGCCGATCGAATACGTCGTGTAGGTCAGCGTCTGGATGATCAGCGCGCCGAGCACCGAGCCCGCGAGACTGAAGCGGCCGCCGAGCAGCGACGTGCCGCCGAGCGTCACCGCGAGAATCGCGTCGAGTTCGAGCAGCAGGCCCGCATTGTTGCCGTCAGCGCTGCGCACGTTCGAGCTCGCGAGGATCCCGGCGATCGCGGCCATCACGCCGGAGCACAGATAGACGCCGAACACGACCGCGCCGGATCGCAGCCCGACGAGCCGCGTCGCGACGGGGTTCACGCCGATCGCGCGGATGAACAGTCCGAGCGCGGTCCGATTCACGAGCAGCGTGGTCGCGGCGATCGTCGCGATCGCGATCCACACTGCGCACGGCACCGTCGCGAGATAGGCGCCGCCGAGCGCCAGGTACCCCGGCGCGCCGATCGGAATGATCTGGCCGCCCGTCAGCAGTTGCGCGACGCCCCGGCCAGCGACCATCAGGATCAGCGTCGCGATGATCGGCTGCATCCCGACGAACGCGACGAGCACGCCGTTCCACGCCCCCGCAAGGACGCCGACACCCACTGCGGCGGCGAGCGCCGTGCCCACGCGCGACGGGTCCGCATCGAGGACGATCGCCGCGGCCGCGCCGGCAATCGCGACGATCGCGCCGACCGAAATGTCGATGCCGCGCGTCGCGATCACGAGCGTCATCCCGAGCGACACGATCACGAGCGGCGCCGCGCGGTTCAGGATGTCGATCGGTGCACCGAACAGGTGACCGTCGACGAGCACGATCGACAGGAAGCCCGGGCGATGCGCGACGTCGATCGCGAACAGCAGCGCGAGCGTCAGCGCCGGCCACGCGAGCGGATGGCGGAACAGCATGCGCAATTGCGTCATCACTGACCTCCCGCGATCAGCCGGTAGACCTGTTCCTCGGATGCGACGCCGCCGGACAGCTCGGCGACCTTGCGACGGTCGCGCAGCACCGCGATCCGGTGGCTCACGCGCACCACCTCGCCGATCTCCGATGAGATGAACAGGATCGCGAGCCCTTTCGCGCAAAGCGCGAGCACGCGCTCCATGATGTCGAATTTTGCGGCGACGTCGATCCCGCGCGTCGGCTCGTCGAGAATCAGCAGCTTCGGATCCGTCGCGAGCCAGCGCGCGAGCAGCACCTTCTGCTGGTTGCCGCCCGACAGCAGGCCGATCGGCTGCTCCGCGTCGCGCGCCTTGATGCCGAGCCGCGCGATGTACGTGTCGGCGATCTCGCGCTGGCGCGCGCGCCCGATCAACCGCCACCATCCGCGCCGCGCCTGCAGCGCGAGGATGATGTTCTCGCGGATCGACAGCGCGGCGACGATCCCTTCCTTCTTGCGGTCTTCCGGGCAGTAAGCGATCCCGTGCCGGACCGCGTCGTGCGGCGACGTGAGCCGCGTGCGCGCGCCGCCGATCTCGATCGCGCCGGTGTCCGTGCGCTCCGCGGCAAACGCGAGCCGCGCCGTTTCCGTGCGGCCCGAGCCGAGCAGCCCGGCCAGGCCGACAATTTCACCAGGCCGCACGTCGAGGTCGAGCGGACTCATCATCCCGCGCCGGCTGACCCGTTGCATCGACAGGAACGGCGCGGCCGCGCCGGCGTCGCGCACGACGGCCGCCGCCCCCGCCTGCAGCGCATCGGACATCCGTTCGCGGCCGGTCATCTTCGCGACGAGCACATCGACCGGCAGGTCGCGGACGAGATACTCGCCTTCGCGCTCGCCGTTTCGCATCACGGTGATCCGGTCGGAGATCGCGTAGGTCTGCTCGAGAAAGTGCGTGACGAACAGGATCGCAATGCCCGACGCCTTCAGCCTGCGCAGCACGTCGAACAGCCGCGCGACCTCGCCGTCGTCGAGGCTCGATGTCGGCTCGTCGAGAATCAGCACGCGCGCGTCGACGGACACGGCCCGCGCGATCGCGACCATCTGCTGAACCGCGATCGGATACGCGTCGAGCGAGCGCGTGACGTCGAGCGACAGCCTCAGGTCGGCAAGCGCATCGCGTGCACGCGCATGAATCGTCCTCCAGTCGATCGCACCACGCTTCATCGGCTGCCGGCCGGCGAAGATGTTCTCGGCAACGGACAGGTTCGGGCACAGGTTCACTTCCTGATAGAGCGTCTGGATGCCGGCCGTCTCGGCTTCCCGTGGCGCGACGAAGCGCACGGGCCTGCCGCCGACGCGGATCTCGCCCGCATCGTGCGCGTGCACGCCGGTGAGCACGTTGATCAACGTCGACTTGCCCGCGCCATTCTGGCCCATCAACGCGTGGATCTCGCCCGGAAACAGCCGAAAGCTCACGCGCCGCAGCGCGCTGACACCCGGAAACGTCTTGTCGATGTCGATCATCTCGACCACCGGCGAATTCGTCATGGACACTCCGTCGAAGAGATTGCCGAACGCGAACGGCGGCGACCGCGCCGCCCGGCCAACATCAATATTTGCGAGTGGGCAGCGTTTGCGCCGCGACGTTCATCGGGAACACCGTCTCGTTCGTCACGATCCGCTTCGGCAGCGGCTTGCCGGCGACCACGTCCTTCACCGCGCTCATCAGTTGCGGACCGAGCAGCGGGCTGCATTCGACGTCGACGTTGATCTTGCCGGCGACCATCGCCTGAAAGCCGGCCTTCGTCGCGTCGAACGACACGACGCTCACGTCCTTGCCGGGCTTGATCCCGGCCTCCTCCATCGCCTGGATCGCGCCTAGCGCCATGTCGTCGTTGTGCGCGTAGACGACGTTGATCTGCTTGCCGTAGGTCTTCGCAAACGCTTCCATCACCTGCTTGCCGCCCGCAAGCGTGAAGTCGCCGCTCTGCGAAGCGATGATCTTGAATTTCGGGTTGTTCCGGATCACCTCGAGCAGGCCCGCGCGGCGATCGTTGGCGGGCGCCGAGCCGACCGTGCCCTGCAGCTCGACGATATTGATCGGGCCCGTGTCGTTCCTGTAGCGCTCGTCGAGCCAGCGGCCCGCACGCCGGCCTTCCTCGAGGAAGTCGGAACCGATCATCGTCACGTACAGCGACGGATCCTTCACGTCGACCGCGCGGTCGGTCAGGATCACCGGAATGTGCGCGGCCTTCGCTTCGGTCAGCACCGGCTCCCAGCCGGATTCGACGACCGGCGAGAACGCGATCACGTCGACCTTCTGCGCGATGAACGAGCGGATCGCGCGAATCTGGTTCTCCTGCTTCTGCTGCGCGTCCGAGAACTTGAGGTTGATGCCGGCGTCCTTCCCCGCGCTCTTGACCGACACGGTGTTCGCGGTGCGCCACGCGCTCTCCGCGCCGACCTGCGAAAACCCGAGCGTGATCGGCTTTTGCTGCGCGAACGCGCCAGGCGCCAGCAACGTCGCCGTCGCGACGATCGCACCGGCCGCAAGCTTCCTGATGAGTGTCATGGTCCGTCTCCAATTTTGTCGTTGTTCGCCGCGGTGCCGGCCCGGCGCGGATCTGATTCTCGTCGGCGCGGGCTGGAATCGGGGTTCGGGGCTGTTCCGCCGACGCTTGCGGCCGGTCCGATATGCGTGCCCCGGATCAGTCTAGAAACAAGTTCGATAACCTTCCAATGAATATTTGGATCGAACCGATATCGCTATCGGCATACGTATAAACACCTAAATGCATGACGGACGCCGTCCACTGGCCGGATGCACAGCTCGCGCGCGCATGCGGCTTCGACCATTGTTACGTGCTGCGTGATGACGCACACGGGTTGAGACCGGTCGCGTGCGTGTACGCCCCGGAAAGCGGTCGCGAGCCGGTTGTATCAACGGACCAGCGCGGCCCGCAGCTTTATCCGGCCGGACGATCCGGCGTACGGGGAATCGCGCCGCGTGCAGCCTCTGCCGCGGCGCGTCAGGGGCGGCGCCGCGTCAGATCGGCTTGCCTTCGCTCGACGCCCAATTGCGCATCAGTTCATTGCTCGGCAGCGTCTCGTCGACCATCTTCTTCGCGGTGGCGATGCCCGCGATCGGCAGCCCGGCCGGATCGAGCACACCGAGTTGAACGAGAACCGAAGCCTGATCCCAGTAGATATGCTCGTTGTACAGCTTGTCGCCGCGGAAGCAGACCACGGCCAGCATCGGAATCTCGAAGTACCTCCCGGTCGGCGGCAAGCCGGGCACCAGCCAGTCGATCTCGCGGCTGTGCGTCGCACAGAAGATGAATTCGTCGACGATGCGATCGGCGCCGATCGTGCGCGACACGGGAATCAGGCGCGTGTCTTCCGGATTGGCGTCCACGAAGTGATAGCGGTAGAAGCGCTTCAACTGATCGTGCCCGACGCCGCCGGTCATGGTCGGAACGTGATTCACGTACGGCTGCGCGACCATCGTAGGCATGACTGCATCCACGTCGCGCGTCGCGAACTCGTAGTAACAGTGGCGTTCCCACAGGCTGTTCAGATCGTGGACCGGCCCGAGCACCTTGCGAAGCAGCGCGATCGTGCGCGAATACGCCATCATCGCGGCCGGCTTGTCGAACGACGCGCGCTCGGGCGTCGCGAATGCATGGTTGCAACCCGGATAGACGTATTGCTCGATTGCGGTGTTCGCGGACAGCGCGGCCTGGATCCTTTCCCGCGTCGCGGGCGGGCAGAGCGCGTCGTCGCCCGCGAAATGAAAAACCATCGGGCAGCCGATCGCCGGAATCCGGTCGAGGTACGCATCCAGCCCGACGCCGTAATAGCTCACCGCGCAATCGAGCCCGGTCTTCGCGGCGGCCAGCATCGCCAGCTTGCCGCCAAGACAGTAGCCGATCGCACCCACCTTCCCGGCGTGCTGCGGCACCGCCCGAAGCGTGTCGATCGTCGCCGCGATGTCCGCCACGGCGAGGTCGAGATCGAGTTGCTCGTTGTATGCCAGCGCGGTGGCCAGATCGTCGCCGTCATACGCAAGCACGACGCCCGGCTTGATCCGCCAGAACAGATCGGGAACCAGCACGACATAGCCTTCTTCCGCGAAGCGGTCGGCCATCGATTTCATGTAGCCGTTGATGCCGAATATTTCCTGCAGAAGCACGAGGCCCGGGCCGGATCCTTGCGTCGGAACCGCAAGATAGGCCGAGAAGCTGCGCCCGTCGGTGGATTTCACATCGATATGGTTGCCGCTCACGATCTGCTCCGTTCGTTCGAAATGAATGCGCCGGTCGCGTCAGGCCGACGCGACACGCCGTTGCACCGCGATGCGATCGCTCGCGAGTTCCGCGGCGATCGACTTTGCCATGTTGCCCACATACACGTCGTCGGCACCGGCCGTGAGCGCGTCGAGCGTCGCGCTCACGACGTCGAGCGCCGGAATCTTCGGCCCCGGAAAGTCGCGGCTCATGTCGGTGTCGATCGCACCGGGCATGATCGCGAGCACGCTCACGCCGTCTTTCGCGAGTTCCGCGCGTACGCTTTCGGTCATCCGCAACGCGGCAGCCTTTGACGCGCAGAGCGAGCCCATCGACGGCAATGCGATCCGCGCAAGGATCGACAGCATGTTGACGATCGCGCCACCGTTCTCGCGCAACGCGGGCGCAAACGCGCGGATCATGTTCAGCGAGCCGAAGTAATTGACGTCCATCTCGTGCGTCGCGGCGTCGGGATCGACGAGCGACAGGCACGGCGCGATCCGGTTGACGCCCGCGTTGTTGACCAGCAGCGTCACGTCCGATGCGTTCCGCGCGGCACGCTGGATCTGCTGCGCGTTCGTGACGTCCAGCTCGACCGGCACGACACGCGGATCGCGTAGCACGATTGCCTCCGGATCGCGCGCGGCCGCATAGACCTTTCTGGCGCCGGCGGCAAGCAGGCCTTCCACGAAGGCGGCGCCGACCCCGCGATTCGCGCCGGTCACCAGCGCAACGCATCCGTCAATGTTCATCGGGTTCTCCTGTCTCGGGCCGGCGTGTTCCCGTCGCCCATGCCGTAATCCGCGCGTTCTCGTCGATGGCCAGCGACACGGCCTCGCCGTCCGCCGGCGCGTATTCCATCGCGGCGATGACCACCGGCCCGCGATCGGTTCTGACGCTGGCGATGTTCACGCCAGCATCGCCGCTGCCGGCCACGCGATGCCGCAAGACGGTCGACTCGCAGACGGTCCCGCGTTCGACCTCTACGCTCTCCCACGCCGCACCGCCGCACGTCGGGCAGAAATAGCGCGCCGGAAAGAGTGCCTCCCCGCATTGCACACACCGAAACACCGCGAGTTTCATCGCCGGCCTCCCTGCTCGCTGCGCTCCAGAACGACCGCGTTCGCGCACATTCCGTAGCGGTATTGCACCATGCCGTAGCCGCTGACCACCGCCAGCCGCGCGTCCTGCACCTGCCGCTCCCCCGCGTCGCCGCGCAATTGCACGATCGCCTCGACGAGCCCGTGCATGCCGCCCGCGGCGCCCGCCTGCCCGGCCGACAGTTGCCCGCCCGACGTGTTGACCCGCAGCTCGCGCGCGCCGATGCGGCCGATCAGCGCGCGAAGATCGCCGTCCGGCGCGAAGCCGAGATCCGCGAGCTGCGCCAGCACCATGACCGGGTAATCGTCGTACACCGAGATCACGTCCATCTCGCGCGGCAGTGCCCCCGCCTGCTTCCACAGATCCGCCGCGATGACGGCCAGCGATGTCCGCCATCCGTCCTCCTTCTGATGGTCGAAGTTGTAAAGGTTTTGCAGCGCGCGCACCTTCACGTTCACCGGCGCCGGCGCGCGGTCGGCGCGCGCGAGCACCACCGCATTGGCGCCGCTCACGACCGGCACGCAATCGAAGCGGCCGAGCGGATCGGCCACGGGCGGGGCCGCCAGATAGTCGTCCATCCGCATCGGCGCGCGATACACGGCACCCGGATTCTGCGCGGCCCATGCACGTTGCGCGACGCAGATCGCGCCGTAGTCGGACCGCTCGAGCCCGTGATGCGCGGCGTGGCGTTGGGTCAGCATCGCGAACAGGCTGTTCGGCCCGCCGTTGGGCAATGGCCGCAAGTACGTGGCGGTCGTGCGGTTGTAATTCTCGACGAGGCGCCTGAAATCCTCGGGCGCAAACCGGTCGCCGGACACCAGCACGATGACGTTCGCGTCGCCGCTCTGGATCGCGCGCACCGCGTGCTGCAGCAGATTGATTCCGCTCGCGCCGCCGTGGCAATCGTCCATGCACCAGCGCGGGCTGATGCCCAGGCGCCAGGCCAGATCGATCGCATGATCGGGCGCCAACGTGAACGATGCGACGCCGAGCCCGTCGACATCCTTGATCGAGAAGCCGGCTTTCCCGATCGCGTCCGCGAAAGCCTGCGCAAGCAAGTCGCTCGTCGTCAGCGCGTCCGGCGTGCGGCGGTACGCAACCTCCACGGCACCGGCGATCAGCACATCGTCGAAAATTGGCGGGTTCATTGAGTCACTCATGTACGGTCGGACATCACTGCGTTTTACGGACGGCGGTTTCGCGCGTGAACAGCAGCGTGATCACCGTGACCAGCGAGAGACCGACGAGCAGCAGCGCGACCGGCCATGCCGCGTGGTAGTGCGCGAGCAGCGCCGTGGCGATCATCGGCGACAGACCGCCGGCGAACACCGACGCGATCTCGTGACCCAGCGCCATCCCCGAATACCGCACCTCGGTACTGAAGAGCTCGCCCATCAGGCTCGGCTGCGTGCCGATCATCGCGCCGTGACAGATCGCGTTGCCGAGCAGAAACGCGATCCAGATCAGCGCCGGCACCTTGCTGTCGAGCAGCCAGAAGAACGGAAACGCGATGACGACGAACCCCAGCGCGCCGATCATGTAGACCGGCTTTCTGCCGATGCGGTCGGACAACCGCCCCCAGAGCATCATCGTGAAAAGCTCGGCGGTCATGGACACCATCACGCCCGCCAGCATGACCTGTGCCGGCACGCCGATGAACTTGCCGTACGCGAGCGAGAACGCCAGCACGATATAGGAGCCGCCGTTCTCCGCAACGCGCAGGCCCATCGCGATCAGCACTTCCTTCGGATGCTTGCGGACGACGTCGACGACCGGCATGCCGGATTTCCTGCCGGCCGCTTCGGCGCGCGCGTATTCGGCGCTCTCCGGCAGGTGCGAGCGGATATACACGCCGATGCCGAAGATGATGATGGAGAGCAGGAACGGAACGCGCCATCCCCAGTCGATGAACGCGTCCCTCGGCAGCATCTGGACCGCATAGAACACCGCGGCCGACAGGACGAAGCCGGCGCCGACGCCGATCTGGCTCAGCGACGCGTAGTAGCCGCGCTTGTCGGCCGGCGCCGATTCGCTAATCATCAGCACGCCGCCGCCCCATTCGCCGCCAGCCGCAATGCCCTGCAGCACGCGCAGGGCCAGCAGCAGCGCGGGCGCCCACAGGCCGACGGAACCGTAGGTCGGAAGCAGCCCGATCAGGAATGTCGACGCGCCCATGATGGCAAGCGTCCAGACGAGGGCCCCCTTTCTGCCGAAGCGGTCGCCGATGTGGCCGAATATCACACCGCCCAGCGGGCGGGCGGCGAAACCCACCGCGAAGCCGGCGAACGCGGCGATCGTGCCGACGAGCGGGTCCGTGCCCTTTGGAAAGAACAGGTCGCCGAACACCAGCGCGGCCGCGGTGCTGTACAGGAAGAAGTCGTACCATTCGAGTGCGTTGCCGGCCACGGACGCAAATACGATCCGCCGAAGCGACGACCTGTCGCTACTCGTCTCCATCGTGACACTCATCTCCCGCGGGTGCGGACTGCTCGCGGATGCAGTATGCATGCTACGTCCCATGTCGTACTCCGTATGGTGATACTCGTGGCAATTGATGTATCGCTGGAAAGCACGTGCGAATTCCGTCCTTCGTCCTTCGGACGTCCCGCGGCGATGCTGGCGCCGCATCGTCCGGCGGCGCGCTCGTCTATGCGCGCTTCAACCGATAGCCCGAACGCTCGAGGTCCCACGTCGTCGGCGTCACGCCTTGCTCCCTGAGCTGGTACTTCTTGATCTTCCCGTTCTCCGTCTTCGGCAGGTCCGGCGCAAAATCGATGAAGCGCGGCACGGCGAAATACGGCAGACGCGGCTCGCAGTACTTCACCAGGTCGAGCGGGTCCAGCACCTCGCCCTCGCGCAGCACCAGCGCGGCCATCACCTCGTCCTCGGCCAGGTTCGACTGCACCGCGAATACGGCCGCCAGCTCGATCGACGGATGCGCGAGCAGCACCTGCTCGACTTCGAACGACGAGATGTTTTCGCCGCGGCGCCGGATCGCATCCTTCAGACGATCGACGAAGCGGAAATAGCCTTCGGAACTTCGGACCACACGGTCGCCGGTGTGGAACCACAGGTTGCGCCACGCGTCGACCGTCTTTTCCGGCATCGCGAAGTAGCCGTTCGCAAATGCATACGGTTCGTTCGCGCGCAGCACGAGCTCGCCCGCCTGCCCGTCCGGCACCGCGTTGTCGTCGGCATCGACGACCCGCGCATCGAAACCGTCGGCCAGCTTGCCCATGTAGCCGACGCGCTTCGTGCCGAGCTTGCCGCCGATCACCGAGTTCGTTTCGGTCGAGCCGTAGCCGTCGATCAGGCCGATGCCCGTGCGTCGCGTGAACGCGTCCTGGAACTGCGCGGGCACGCCGGGCGCGAGCGCAACGCGAACCCGGTGTTCGCGCTCCTGTGCCGTCTCCGGGCGCGACAGCAGAATCGGCACCATCGCGCCGAGAACGAACGTGACCGTCGCGCGCGTTTCGATCAGCGAATCGAAAAAGCGGCTCGCCGAGAAGCGGCGATCCACGACGAGTTGCGCATCGTGCATGAGGGCCTGGAAGAAGCTGTTCAGCGCGTTCGTATGGAACAGCGGCAGGCACGTGTAGAGCACGTCACCCGGCCCCACCTCGAGATCGCCGCCCGTGTTCATTCCCCACCAGTAGAACTGCGCATGCGGACAGATCACGCCTTTCGACAGGCCGGACGTACCCGACGTATAGAGGATGACGAACGGATCGCCGTTCGCGAGATCCGCAGGCGCGATCGCGTCGCCACGCGCGGGAAACGGCCGTGCTTCGAAGCACGACGCACGTCGCGCGGGCGCGTGGCCGTCGATGACCCACGCGGCTTCCAGCGGCAGATCCGCATCGTCGAGCGCGTAGACGGCATCGAGCAGCGCGGCTTCCGCCACAATCAGGCGCGCGCCCGAATTGCGCAGGATGTGCTGCAACTGCATGCCGCGCGACGCGGTGTTGATCGGCACCGCGACCGCGCCCAGCCATGCGCAGCCGAGCAGTGTCTCGATGAACTCGACCCGGTTCGAGCACAGCAGTGCGACGCGGTCGCCTCGCTCGATGCCCTGTGCGGCGAGCGCGCCCGCCCGGCCGGCGGCAGCCGTCATCGCATCGGCCGCCGTCCAGTGCGTGGTGCGATCGGAAAAAAGCGGAGCCGCCCCGTTGCGCACAACGCGCGCCATCAGCATCGCAGGCAGCGTGCGGTTCGCGTGTCGATCGGAGGAGGTGTCGATCTGTTCAACCATCATTTGCATGGGACCGTTTCAAGCAGGGTTATCGTGTGAAGCCCAGTCTAGGAGTCGCCTATATATCGGTCAAATTCATCATTAATATGCCTATCATCCAAATTTTGGATGCACTCGCGCGCAGGGATCCGGTACGCCCGGCTCCCCGGGCGCCGACACGTCAGCCGGCTGGCGAATTGCGCCCGATCGGCCTGTGTACCGAAGCGATCTCGCGGGCCGCATCGACCATCCGGATGCTTGCAGCGCCCCGGGTTTATCCGGACGCATGGATACGAATGAAGGGCTGAAGCAAACCGCAACACGTGCCGGCAGCGCGGCGGGATCATCGCGACTCGGCCGCCGGCCATCAGGGGCGCGTGCGTTCCGTCAGGCGAACGTCTCGGCTACCATATCGGCCAAATGCATCAACCTCGTCGTCCACATCGACATGACTGATTTCAACAACGCCGACCTGAACCTGTTGCGCGTATTCCAGACGATTCTCGAGGAACGCGGCCTCACGCGGGCCGGCGGCCGGCTCGGGCTGTCGCAGCCCGCGGTCAGCTACGCACTCGGGCGGCTGCGCGCGCTATTCAACGATCCGCTGTTCGTGCGTACGCCGGAAGGCATGCTGCCCACGCCGGCGGCGCAACGGCTGGCACCGCTGATCGGCCGCGCGCTCGTTGCGGTGAGAGAGGCGCTGCAGGACGGCGAGCAGTTCGATCCCGCCACCAGCACGCGCGAATTCCGGATCTCCATGTCGGACATCGGCGAGCAGGCATTTCTTCCGCTGCTTTGCGAGAAACTGCAGACCATCGCGCCGTCGATCCAGATCTCGGCGGACCAGGTGCCGCTCAGCCACATCGAGGAACGGATGCGGCTGGGCCAGCTCGATTTCGCGATCGGCAACCTGCCGGCACTCAAGCCCGTCACACGATTCGCGCTGCTGTTCAATGAGGAGTACGCGTGCATGACGCGCAAGCGTCCGGGGCTGCCGTCGCGCAAGCTTTCGCCAAAGCAGTTCGTCGAGATGAAGCACATCGCGGTGATGTCGAGCGACAACAGCCACGTCGTGATCGACGAAGCGATGCGTGCCGGCGGCCTGCATCGCCGCATCGCGCTGCGTGTACCGCACTTCACCGTGATCCCGCTGATCCTGCAGCGCACCGACTGGATGGTCACGCTGCCGCGTGGCGTGGCCCAGGCACTGAACGCGTCCGGTCAGTTCGCGGTCTTTCCCACACCCGTGCCCATCGCCCACTTCGAGTCCACGCTGCACTGGCACGACGCCTACGATACGGAACAGGGCAACCGCTGGTTCCGGACCCTGGTGATCGACACATTGACGCAATACCGGCGCGACCTCGACCGACGAACCCGGTGACCCGCATCGCCCCCGGCGCCGCGACGGCAGCGCGCGCCGCCGGGGCCGCAATCATGCCGCTGCGCCGGTCGCCAGCCGCGCGCGGCGGCGACGCGCAAGCATGACGACCGCGACGAACGAAACCGCGTTGGCGCCCAGCAGATACCACGCCGGCGCCATCGGGTTCGGCGTGATGGTCGCAAGCCATGCGACGACCAGCTGCGCCGTGCCGCCGAAGATCGTCGTCGGCACGCTGTAGCAGATCGACACGCAGGTGCTGCGGATCGCCTGCGGGAAGATCTCCGGAATCACGCACAGATGGAACGGCGACATCAGCACACGCAGCAGCGTGAGGAACGCGACCATGCCGAGAAAGACCGTGCCGGTGCCCGCGTGCAGCACCCACGTGAACATCGGGATCACGGCAACGATCGACAGGAGCTGCGGCACGACCAGCAGACGCGTGCGCGGAAAACGGTCGAAATACATGCCGGCCGCCAGCGACGCGACGATGCCGACGCCGCCGGTCACGAAGCCAACCAGCATCGACGTCGACGTCGGCAGATGCAGCACGCGGATGCCGTACGTCGTCATGTAGTGGCCGACCACGTAGACGGTAATCGTCGGACCAATCAGCACGCAGCACGCGAGCACCAGATCGGACAGGTGCGCATCGACGATGCCGCGCCACAGTTCGCGGTTGCTCTTGACCGCATGCGCTGTGTTCAGCGTCTCGTTCAGCCGGTTGCGGATGTACAGGCCGAGCGGCGCGATCAGCAGGCCGACCAGGAACGGAATGCGCCATCCCCAGTCGCTGAGCGCGGCGGGCGACAGCAGCGACGACACGACGAAGCCGACCGACCCGCCGAGCAGCGCCGCGATGCCTTGCGTCGCGAGCTGCCAGCTCGTGTAGAGGCCGCGCCGGCCCGACGTGGCCATTTCGAGCAGATAGGACGTCGCGGGGCCGGCCTCGCCGCCGGCCGACAGGCCCTGCAGCAGCCGGCCGGCCACGACGAGCAGCGGCGCCGCAATGCCGATGTGCGCATAAGTCGGCGTAAACGCGATGATGGCCGTGCCGATCGCCATCAAGGCGAACGTCAGCGTCAGCGCGGCCTTGCGGCCGCGGCGATCGGCGTAGGCGCCGATGATCACGCCGCCGAGCGGCCGCGCGACGAAACCGACGCCGAACACCGCCACGGACGCGATCACCTGCGTCGCCGGCGAGAACGACGGAAAGAACGCGCGTCCGATGAATACCGAAAAGAACGCGTAAACGGTGAAGTCGTAGAACTCGAGCGCATTGCCGGCGACGACCGCCACGACATCGCGCATGGACGGCGAAGCGCGAACCTCGGATCGCGTCACGGAAGCTCCCTCGGTGGCAGCGGAAAATTGCGACACAAACGGTCTCCTATTCAGGTCAGGGCGTGGACGATATCCAGTACGTCCGCGTGAAAAAATAGTGAAGTTCCGTATTGGCAGTGTCAAACCGGCGTCAAAAATCCGCGTCGTAAAGCATCGCTGGCGCAACTCTTGCTCTGCCGGCACGCGGCATGCCGCTGCCGGGTCACGGTTGCATCGATCGATCCGTGCGGCCCGCGGCCACGCCGCATCCTTCACCATGCGCGCCTGCATCGCTGTACGCAACCGAAAGTGAACAGCGACACCGGCACCGTCCTTCCGCTCGTCATCGCGACGCAATACGCTAAATAAAGGAACGTGTCGCGGCACGCGCCTTGTCCTCTCATCGCGTGCGCGCATCGCGCACGCCACCCCGCCAGGAGCCCTAGTGGAACACATTGCAAAAGTGGTCGAGCTCGTCGAATCGAAAAAGGACGACTACGTCGCACTGGCCGACGAGATCTGGTCGCTGGCCGAAATGCGCTACGCCGAATTCGAATCGGCGGAACGTCATGCGTCGGCGATCGAGGCCGCCGGCTTTCGCGTCACGCGCGGCGTCGCGGGCATGCCGACCGCGTTCGTCGCGGAAGCCGGCAGCGGCGGCCCCGTGATCGGATTTCTCGGCGAATACGACGCGCTCGCGGGCCTGAACCAGGAAAGCGGCGCCGTCGCGTGCCGGCCGGCGGCCGGCGCCCGAAACGGCAACGGCCACGGCTGCGGCCATCATCTGCTCGGCACCGCGTCGCACCTGGCGGCCGTCGTCGCGCGCGACTATTTCGCGGCCAACGGCATTCCGGCCACCGTGCGCTTCTACGGCTGCCCTGCGGAAGAGGCCGCGGCCGGCAAGACCTTCATGGCGCGCGCCGGCCTGTTCGACGACCTCGACGTCGCGCTGTGCTGGCATCCGTCGGTCGCCAACTCCGTCTTCATGAACGCGACGCTGGCCAACGTGCAGGCCTACTTCCGCTTTCACGGCAAGGCGTCGCACGCGGCGCTCGCGCCGCATCTCGGCCGCAGCGCGCTCGACGCGGCCGAGTTGATGAACATCGGCGTCAACTATCTGCGCGAGCACATGCCCGACCAGGCCCGCATCCACTTCGCGTATATCAACGCCGGCGGCATCTCGACCAACGTGGTGCCCGCGCTGGCGGAAACGCTGTACACGATCCGCGCCCGCACGAGCCCGGAAGCGATCGAGCTGTTCGAGCGCGTCACGCAGATCGCCGAAGGCGCCGCGCTGATGACGGGCACGCGCGTCGAGATGGTGTTCGACAAGGCGTGCTCGAACGTGCTGCACAACGATACGCTCGACGCCGTGCTGGACCGGAACATGCAGGCGATCGGCAGCATGCGCGTGTCGGCGGACGAGATCGCGTTCGCCGCCGAGATGCAGAAGACCATCAACCCGGACGACCTCGCGAACGCGTCGCGCCATTTCGCGGCGGCGCTGCGCGATCCGCGTCCGATCATTCCGGAGATCCTGCCTTACCGCCCGGACGCCGAGCGTCCGGTTACCGGCTCGACGGACGTCGGCGACGTGAGTTGGGCCGCGCCGACGACCCAGTGCCTGACCGCCTGCTATGCATGGGGCACCGGGTTCCATTCGTGGCAGATGGTGTCGCAAGGCAAGCTTTCCCTCGCGCACAAGGGCATGCTGCTTGCCGCGAAGACGCTCGCGGCGACCGGCATCGATCTCGCGGGCCGGCCCGACGTGCTGCGCGCTGCGCGGGAAGAACTTCTGCGCAAGCGGGACATGAAGCCCTATCGCTGCCCGATTCCGGCCGACGTTGCGCCGCCGCCGGCGCGCGCGGCTGCCGCCCCCCCGCGCCCGGTGCCATCCGCCGCTTGACGGCGCTGCCGCGCTGTCGTCGACGACAGCGCGGCAGCCACGGCAAGACGCCGGATTTCCGCCCGACGAAAGCAACCGGCCGGATCGTCGCGATCCGGCCGGTTCGGGTCAAATTCCATCGTTGAAATACAGTAAGCATTCCGAATCTGATCGAGCGAACCAATCCGGAAACGGAGTGCCTTTTACATGTTTGCCGAGCGGCGCATCAGAACCGCTTCCGGATGCCGATCGCAATGACGCTGAGATCGTCGCCCGGCGCGCTCAACGATCCGTTCGCGAGCGTGGCGACCGCCCGCTTCTGGTTGACGACATAGCCGAGCCGCACATAGAGCGCCGTCACCTTCGACAGGTTGTAGTCGTAACCGAGCCCGAACGCCAGCGAATTGGATGCCGCCCGGCCCGCCACGTTGCGATAGACAGCCGAGAACTTCACGTCGTTGGTGCCTTGCTGCGCGTTCACGCCGATCATGTGCGTCGTCGCAACGTAATACCCCGCGTAATCCGGAACCGTCATGTTGAACTCGTAGGACAGCCGCACCTTGCCGAAGTCGTACATGGCGCCCGCGCCCAGCCATTTGTTCTTCACCGACGGCAACGCGGCGGTCGGATCGGTGTAGATCAGGTCGTAGAACATCCCCAGATACAGCGGCCCGTTCTGGTATTCCAGCTGGGCGCCCTTGAAGGACGCCTCCGGAAAGCCCGGCGTCGTCGTGCCGCGCGGCGCGCCCATCAGCTCGAGCTGGAATCCGCCGACGATCGGGGTCATGTACGCGATCGCATTGCTGATCCGGTAATCGCCGATCGTCGCGGCCGCACCGAGATCCGAACTGAAGCTCGACAGCGAGCCGTACGGGGAGAATGCGCCGACGCCGTAGAACGGATCGAGCGCCAGCGACAGCTCCGTCGGGTACTGGCGGCCGAGCTTGAGGCGCCCCCACTGCTTCGACACGAGCGCGATGTTCGCCTCCCGGCTGAAGAACGTGCTCTCGTTCTGCGCGGTGGTGCCGCCCGCCGTGCCGTTCGTCAGCTTGATCGCCGACTCCAGGTTGAAGCGCACGGACAGGCCGTCGCCCAGTTGCTCGACGCCGAGCAAGCCGAACCGCGACGTCGCGCCCGCGCCGCTTTCCATCGCGACAACCTGCCGGCTGCCGGCATGCGTGTATTGCAGGCCGGCATCGGCCACCCCATACAGGACGGTGCCGCTGGTTCCGACGAACCCGTCCGGAACGAGGATCTGAAACGATTCGCCGGCCGAAGCGGACGATGCGCACACCAATTCCGCGATCGCGATCGCCACCAAGGTCTTCCCGCACATTCTCATCTTTTTGCACTCCAAACCAATTGACTAACGAAAACCCATTTTTTATCGATCGGCCCGCAGCTTCTCAGGCCGCGCCGACGAACGACGTCAGCATTGCGTAGTGCTTCGCGGCGCCGGAGAACGCCGGGAAATTCGCGTTGTCCGCCCGCATGCGCGCACGCACCGGCGATTCGAGCGCCTGCGCCAGCGCATCGGTGGAGCGGAATGACAGCTGGTTGCGCTGCATGTACGACACGCGTTCGAACGGCATCGCATCGCACCAGTCAAGACGCGTGAAAACCTGCACCTGCAGCACGCCCGGATAGTCGAGCATGATCTGCGGATGGTGGTTGACGTAGTAGCCGAGCCACGCGTTGAAGTCCGCCGCGTGTCCCGGGTAATGCACGAGATAGCTGCACGCTTCGCCGTCGGCGCTGCGCGCCGCGTCTGCGAGCGGCATGAAGGTCCGGGTGAGCATGGCCTGCTGCGTCATCCGCTCGCCGGCCACGTGCCGCCACAGCGCGGAGCCCGCGAACGCGTGCAACCGGCCGCCCGGCATCAGCTGCGACTCGAGCGCCTCGATCGAATCGAACACGAGCCGCATTGCGACGCGCGGCGCGGCGCCGTCGCGGTGATAGGTTTCGATCGCCGCCGGCCGGTGCAATTCGGCAAAGCGCAGATCGGGAATGTGCGCCAGCTCCGCGCGGAACTCGGCATAAGCGTCCACCTCCGGGGCGGACGAATGATCTTCAGCGGTCAGGAAATAGGAAATCGACATCATGGTTGCGTCAGGCTGTCTGCGTTTCGGATGACGGCTGCGTCGCCGAGCGGTTCGGCGGCGCCTGCACGCCGGAAGGAATCGGGCTGACGTAAGGCCGCCCGCCGGTTCGGGCCGACAGTTCGGCCTTTGCCGCGTCGAGGTGCGCGGGGTCGATGCAGAGCTGCACGGCCGTGTCGGCCAGGACTTTCGCGGCGTGCGCGAGCCCCTTGTGGGCGGCCGGCAGCTTGCCCTGCGCAACGAGCTGCCACGTATGCATGTGGGTGCCGATCGCGTAGCACGCACCGAGATACTGGGTCGTCGGCGCGATCCGGCTCACGTCGCCGACGTCGCTCGACCCTGTCAGCGTGCCCGGCTCGTCGTCGAGCGGCAGCGTGCTCATGCTCAGTCCGCGTTCGTCCGGCGCGCCGCGATAGGATTCGATGCATTCGCGCAATTCGGCTTCGGTCATGCGCTGCGTCAGTTCGCGCGCGAACGCCTGGTCCGTGGCGTCGAACGGCGGCGGGCCAAGCGCCGCCAGCGTCTCCATCATCAATCGTTCAAGCACGCCGTTGCGCAGCACGTCCGAGCACGCGCGGTCGAACGCGATGCCGACCTGCGTATCCGTCATCAGTGCCGCGGCACCGGCGATCCGCTCGACGCGTGCCGCCAGTTCGCGGGCGTCGTCCAGCTCCGGCGCGCGCACGACGTACAGCACCTCGGCGCTGGCCTGCACGACGTTCGGCGCCAGGCCGCCGGCATCCGTGATCGCGTAGTGCACGCGCGCATCGGGCGGCATGTGCTCGCGCATGAAGTTCACGCCGACGTTCATCAGTTCCACCGCGTCGAGCGCGCTGCGGCCGAGATGCGGCGACGCGGCCGCGTGCGATGCGATGCCCGAGAAGCGGAACGCCGTCTGGATCACGGCGAGCGACCGGTATTTGAACACGCCCGAGTACGGGCCCGGATGCCAGGTCAGCGCCGCGTCGAGGTCGTCGAACACCTTCTCGCCCGCCATGTAGGTCTTGCCGGCGCCGCCTTCCTCCGCGGGACAGCCGTAATAGCGCACGGTGCCCGCGATGCCGTGGCGCGCGAGATAGTCGCGTGCCGCGATCGCCGCCAGCATCGCGCCGGCCCCGAGCAGGTGGTGTCCGCAACCGTGGCCGCTTGCGCCGTCGCACGACGCGACCGGCTCGACCGCGCCCGCCACCTGGCTCATCTCCGCCAGCGCGTCGTATTCGCCGAGGAAGCCGATGACCGGACCGCCTTCTCCGCACTCGGCGCTGAACGCTGTCGGGATGCCGCCCAGATTGCGCGTCACGCGGAAGCCTTCTCGCTCCAGCACGGCGATTTGCGCCGCGACGGACCGGAACTCCTGCCAGCGCGTCTCGGCCAGTTCCCAGATCTCGTCGGACAGCCGGATCAGCGCATCGCGCTTCGCGTCGACGAGCGCGGCGATTTCGGCCACGCGTTGATTCGGCAACTGACTCACGATTGCACTCCTGCGTAGTGTGACGGAAACGCGCCGCGCAACGTGCCGCGCGACCGCACGTTTGCGGGCCGGGCCGCGACCGGCGGCTCGATGTCGGGCGGGATCGGGCAGTGATACTGCGCCTCCTCCGATTGCTCACGCAGTGCGTTGCGCGCGGCGTCGAGCGTGGCGGGTTCGTGATACAGCGCCGCCGCCGTGACGGCCAGCACCTTCGCGGTATGCGTCATGCCCTTGTGCGCAAGCGCCGACTTGCCCTGCGCGACGAGCTGCCACGAATGAAACGGCGTGCCGAGCGCGAAGCACGGCACCAGGCAGCGGGCCGTCGGCACGACCCAGCTCACGTCGCCCACGTCGGTGGACGCGGCCAGCACGGCCGGCATCCGTTCCGCGGGCAGCACGGCGTCGTGGAGTTCGCCCTTCAATTGCGCCGCGCCGAAGATCGCGAGACTCGCGTGCGCCTCTTCCGCGGAAATGGCCTGCCGCATGTCGCGCGCGAACGCACGATCGGCGTCGTCGAACGGCACCGGCCCCAGCGCCTGCATGCGCGCGTACATCAGGTCGGACAGCACCGGATTCGGGCGCATGTTCGACATCGCCTTCTCCACGCGCGCGGTCATCGTCGTCTCGGTCATCATCGCGGCACCTTCGGCGATCCGCGCCAGCCGTGCATGGATCGACTGCACGACCGCAAGCTCGGGCGCGCGGATCTGGTAGACGACCTCCGCGCGCGCCTGCACCACGTTCGGCGCGCGCCCGCCCGTGTCGTGAATCGCGTAATGCAGCCGCGCGTCGGACGGCACGTGCTCGCGCAGGTAATTGGCCGCCACGTTCATCAGCGCGACCGCGTCCAGCGCGCTGCGCCCGAGATGCGGCGCCGCGGCCGCATGCGCGGCGCGCCCGACGAACGTGAAGCGCGCGTGCAGCGTGGCCAGCGTCGACATCGCGTCGATCGCGTAAATGCTGGCCGGGTGCCACGTCAACGCGGCGTCGACGTCGTCGAACACGCCCGCGCGCGTCATGAAGGTCTTGCCCGCGCCGCCCTCTTCCGCGGGACAGCCGTAATACCGGACGCGCCCCGCGACGCCCGCGTCGCGCAGATGGTCGCGCACCGCCAAAGCGGCAAGCAGCGTGGCGCCGCCGAGCAGGTTGTGGCCGCAGCCGTGGCCGTTGCCGGCCTGCGCGACGGGCGTGCGCGCCGCGACGCCCGCGGCCTGGCTCAACTGCGGCAGCGCATCGTATTCGCCGAGCAGGCCGATCACCGGCCCGCCGTCGCCCCACTCGGCGACGAACGCGGTCGGAATGCCGGCGAGCTCGCGCGTCACGCGAAATCCCTGCCGCGTCAGCTCGCGGATCTGCAGGTCGGCGGACGCGTGTTCGGCATAGGCCGTCTCCGCGAGATCCCAAAGCCGGTCGCTCAGATGCGTGCACAGCGCGCGGTGGCCCTCGATGCGCGCCACCACGTCGCGTTCCATTTCTGTCAGGTTCAACATGATCTCGGGCGGTGGAAGAACGTTCGCTGCGGCGCGGCTGCGCGCGTCAGCATGTCGAGCACCGATCGGACGACCGCCGCGATGCCGCGCGTCGACTGACGATGCACGGTGCGGCCACGTGCCGCCGACAGACTGCCGGCGGCTGCAAGGAATTGCGACACACTATCTCTCCATGACGAGCGCCGACGCTCTGTCATCGGCGCGAAAAGATAGTCATGTTTATTTTTGGACGGGTCAAACGCGGACAAAAAGCCCGTGCGGGAAACCGGCGTCAAAACTTGATGGCCCGACTCTTGCTTGAAGCTATCGCGCGCCTTTGCTCACATCATTGGCGCATCACGCATTCGACCGCGTGAAAGATGCGCCGGCTCATCGGGTCGGACGCGAGCGTGCCCTCGACGATGGTTTCCTTCAGGCTGCGGATGAACACCTTGGCGGCGGCGCTCAACGGCGTCGCGCGCCGGTACATCAGGTTGACCTCCACCTCGGGGATCGTTTCGGTCACCGGCAGCACGCACAAGCCCTCCTTCGCGACCAGCAACTCCGCGAGCGGCCACGGCATGATCGACAGCGCGTCGGTATTCGTGATCAGGCCGATCATCATCGTCGACGAGTGCGCGATGTGCACGCGCGGCTTGTAGCGCCGGAAATACTCGCCGACGGGCCCTTCGCCTTCGGCGTCGTTCTCGGTGAAATCGCGGTTCAGCACCCAGCTCGCGCCCCTGAGCTGCGACAGCGACCGGCATTTGGCCAGCGGATGCCCGGTCCGCCCGACGATCGCATAGCTCGTCAGGAACAGCGGCTCCTGCTGGAATTCGTCGCGGCACGACGGCGGGCACGCGCGATTGACGGACAGGTCGAGCGTTCCGTCGCGCAGCTTCGGGATCGCGATGCTGAGCAGGCTCTCGTAGAAGACGAGCCGCGTATCGGGCATCTCGCGTTCGAAGCGCGCCATGATGCCGCCCAGCAGCGCGATCGAGATCCAGGTCGGCAGCGCCACCGTCAGGCGCTCGCGCCCGGCGCCCGAGAAGCGATCCATCTCATCCTGCGCGCGCCGCAACTGGCCGAGCATCAGCCGCGCATGCGCGAGCAGCGCCTGCCCGGGCTCGGTCAGCGTGACGCCCGATGCCTCGCGGACGATCAGCGCGACCCCGACCTGCTCTTCCAGGTCGCGCATCGCCTTGGTCACGGCCGCGGGCGACAGTTCGAGCGCCTTCGCGGCGTTGCGGATGCTGCCGGTATCGGAAATCGCGACGAGCGTGCGAAGTTGATGGATCTTCATCTGACTGGATTCTCCACGGCGGGCCTGCAACCAAAAGTGAACGGCGATACTTCCGCGGATACTCGCATGCGCCGCCCGCGCGGCGTCGGCTGCACGGGCGAACCGCGACGGCCACGCCGCCACGCGCGCGGGCGCGGCGCTTCACCGCGAAACATCGTGATAGTGCAAAGGTAGCCTAGCCGCGCGTGCCGGAAAAGCAGTACGCGCGGTGGCCAACGAATGCGGGCGGCTCGCGGCGCGCGCGTCGGCATGCGGTACCGTTTCGACTCGCTAGCCCGCGTCGGCGATTGCGGCACGGAACGCGCGCAGCCCGAGGCAGGCTGCCTCGATGCCGAGCAGGCGCGGATAGCCGGCGAGATCGACGTTCAGGCGTCTCGCGGCGAAGAGTTGCGGCACGAGCCAGATGTCGGCCGCGGTCGGAAGTCGGCAGCGCCGCGCCGCAACCGCTCACCGGCACGCGATGTGCCGTGCGCGCGACCTGACGGCCGCGCGAAGCGCCGACGGCGCGGCGCGATCATTGCGGATCGTCGCCTCCGAGGAACGTGTGCGTATACATCGGATGGTGAAGGTTCTCCCCCTCGAACGGCGGAAACCGTTCGAAATCCGCGCGCATGCGATGCCGCACCTCGGAATTCATCGCCGCAGTGATCGCTTGCGGGTCGTCAAACACTTGCCGGTTGCGCTGCATGTAATGCACGCGCTCCCACGGCATTGCGTCGATCCAGTCGACGCGCGTGAAGATCTCGATTTCGCGGATGCCCGGGAAATCCTTCATGATCTGCGGATGGTGCGCGAGGTAGTAATTGATCCACGCGTCGAAATCCGCCGCCCGGCCGGGGTAGTGAACCAGAAAGCTGCATTGCACGCGATCGCCAGGATCGGCAACGGCATCTGCGGGCCCGGCGACCGGGAAAGGCCGCCGCAGCATGACCTGCTGCGTCACGCGCGCGCCGGCGAGGCTCGGCAGCGCGAGCGCGGCGACCTGCTGAAGGTGGCCGCCGTCCGCGATGGTCGCTTCCAGTTCCGACAGCCGCTCGAAATCCAGTTGCATCGAAAAAGGCGGCGACGGACCGTCGGCGGTGTAGTAGTCGCTTGCCTGAGCGGGCGTGTAGAGCCTGCCGCGCCGCAGCGCCGGCGTTTTCTTGACGATCGACGCCACCGCGCCGAAATCGGCCGCCGACAGGCGGACCGTCGGGTCCGCGTGCTCGAACGTCACCAGATATGAGAACTGCAAGATCGCCTCCGTCAGGATGATTGGAACATCGTACGCCGCCCGTCAGCTCAGGTCGAACCAGCGCTGGAGGTCGCCGGGATCCGATGTACGCGTGAGCGCAAGCATCAGCAGGATCCGCGCCTTCTGCGCTGACAGATCACCGGCCGCGAGCAGGCCGTCGTCGCGCAGGAATCGCTGCGGCACGACGCGGCCGCGGCTGCCGCGCGTCGCCTGCACCACCACGACGCCGCGCCGGACCGCAGCGGCCAGCGCGGCCGCCTCGCCTTTCGCCGGCCGGCCGGGCAGCAGGCCCGCGCTGACGATCCCGCGCGCGCCGGCGGCCACCGCAGCGTCGATCTGCACGCCGTCGGCCCCCGCATACGACGTCACGATATCGACGCGCGGCAGCGGCGCGCGCAATGACGGCTGGAAATCGGGCAACACCGCGCGGCCGTCGGCCGCACGGCGGCGCCAGATCACGCCCGCATTCGCGTCGACGAGCCCGAGCGGGCCGAATGGGCGCGATTCGAACGCATCGAGATCGAAGCTCGACGTCTTCGACACGTCGCGCGCGTCGAAGATCGAGCCGTCCATCACGACCACGACGCCGGCGCCGCGCGAATCGGGCGACGCCGCGACCGCGAGTGCGGCGCGCAGATTGGCGACCGCATCGCTACCCTCGGTATTGCTCGGACGCTGCGCGCCCGTCACCACCACGGGCTGCGCGATGCGCAACGTCAACGCCAGAAACCACGCGGTTTCCTCGAGCGTCGCGGTGCCGTGCGTGACCACGAAGCCGTCCAGCGACGGATCGCCTTGCGCGGTTTCGTGAATCAGCCGCGACAGCTCCCGCCAGTCGTCCGGCCCGATCGCGGTGCTGCCGAGCGCGCGAAACGGCACCGGCACCACGCCGACTTCGGGCAGCAGTTCGCCCATCGTCGACAGCAGCGCGTCGATCGGCTCGACGATGCCGCTGTCGCCATACTCGACCCAGTCGAAGCGATGCCGCGCCCGCATCGCGAACGTACCGCCCGTGCCGATCACGGCGACGCGCCTGCGCCTTGTCATGCCGGTGCGCTCACTCATCCTGGCCGTCCGGATAGCCAACGTGCAGCACGCCGTCGTCGATCCGGGTCGCGTAGACCCGCGCGTCGCGGCTCAGCGGCGCGGTCAGCGCCTTGCCGCTGCGCACGTCGAAGAGCCCCGCGTGCAGCGGGCACTCGACCTCGTAGCCTTCGACTTCGCCGTCGGTCAGCAACGCCTGCCCGTGCGTGCAGACGTCGTCGATCGCATAGACCGACTGATCGATCAGGAACAGGCCGATGCGCCGGCCGGCGATCTCGATGCCGTGGCAGCGGCGCTCGGCGAACAGCGCGGCCACCTCGCCGACGCGGTGCCAGACAGCGGTTTCGGTGCTCATAACCCGGCTCTCCTTTCGAGTACGAATGGGTCGTGCTGCCGCATTGCGCCGACCAGCTCGGTGACGCGCGCGATACCGCGGCGTTCGCAGAAATGCGTGAGGTCGTCGATGATGCGGATCATCGCGTTCGGCGACAGGAAGTTCGCGGTGCCGACCTGGACCGCGCTCGCGCCGGCAAGCAGGTACTCGATCGCATCGGCTGCGTCGGTGATGCCGCCGCAGCCGATCACCGGAATCGACACCGCCTGCGCGCACTGGTACGCGATGCGCAGCAGGATCGGTTTCGTCGCCCTGCCGGTCAGCCCGCCCATCATGTTGCCGACGCGCGGACGGAAGGTCTCGACGTCGATCGCCATCGCGAGGATCGCGTTGCTGACGACGAGCGCGGCGGCGCCGGCCGCCTCCGCCGCCTGCGCGACCTCGCGCACGTTGCCCGCGTTCGGCGTCATCTTTGCCCACACCGGCAGGCCCGACGACTCGCGCATCGCGCGCACCACCTGGGCCGTCGCCTCGGGATTCATGCCGAACGCCTCGCCGTCCTTCTTCAGGTTCGGACAGGACACGTTCGCCTCGATCGCGGCGACGCCCGGCACCGCGATCTTCTTCGCGAGCGCGCCGAATTCCTCGACCGTGTTGGCCGAAATGCTGGCGACGAGCGGTGCCGTATAGCGGCGGTAGAACGGCACGAGCGTCTCGACGTAATGGCGGCTGCCCTTGCTCGGGATGCCGATCGAGAACAGCGTCGCGTCACGGAACTCGGCGAGCCGCGGCAGCGGGTTGCCTTCGCGGATGTCGTCGGTGATCGTCTTCGTGACGATCGCGCCGAGACGGTTCAGGTCGAAGACGTCAGCCATCCCTTCGCTGAAGGTGCCCGAGGCCGGCATCACCGGGTTGGCCAGCCTGAGGCCGCCAATGTCAACACTGAGATCTACCATGATACGGTTTCCTGAAGATCGAACACCGGCCCCTCCCAGCAGACACGGCGATAGGTGAGATCGCTCGCCCCGGATTCCTTGCGGAACGGGCGCACGCACGCGAAACACGCGCCGAGCGCGCAACCCATGTTCTGCTCTAGCGCGGTCTGCCCCGCCATTGCCAGCTCCTTCGCGAGCTGCTGCAGCATGATCAGCAGCCGGTTCGACCCGCAGGTTGCCGCGTAATCGACCGGGCGCTCCGCATGGATGCCGCGGATCAGCCGCTCGACGCGCGGCACGGCGCTGCTGTCGTCCAGATCCGTGACGATGTGCACCGACGCGCGCACCTTGCGCAGATAATCGGCGGACATCACCAGTTCCGGCGCGCGCGCGCTCAGAATCGCGCTGACCGCGATGTCGCGCTCGGCGCACGCGTCGGCGAGCGGCGCGAGCGTCGCGAGGCCGACGCCGCGCGCGAGCAGCAGCACGTGGCGCGCGCGCGGCGGCACGTCGAAGCCGCGCCCGAGCGGGCCCAGCGCGTCGAGCACGTCACCCTCCGCGAGGAAGGCCAGGCCGCGCGTGCCGGCTCCCTGCACCTTGTAGAGGAACTCCAGCCGGCCGGACGCGGGCGACGCGCGGTACACGCTCATCGGCCGGCGCAGGAACGGCGTTTCTCCGCCGACGGCCGGACACGCGAGATGAAAGAACTGGCCCGGCTTCGCCGCAAGCGCGGCGGCCGGCGCGTCGAGCACCAGGTGCTTGTATTCGGGGTTCACCCATTCGTTGCGCAGCACGCGGCACTGGTTCTCCGCGATCCGGTGAATGAGCTCCCCACAGCATCCACCGGCAGGCGTCGCGGGTCGCTCGGATAGTTCGTACTGCATCATCTGTTCTCCTGATTGGTGGGCCACGAACGCTTCGCATCGAGGCCGGCAAAGGTCGCAGCGAGCGCGAGGGGCGTTTCGCCGAGGCTCATCATCTGCAGTTTCGCAAAGCGCATCGCACTGATCCGCCACTGGCCGTCGGCGTCGCGCCGATACGCCTCATCGGTCACGCCGACCAGCAGCACGGCCGTGCCGTCGTCGTCTCGCAGCGCGATTTGCGTGAGGCGCCAGCAGCCGCGCGCGGCGTCGCCGTCGATCTCGATCGATTCGCCGCCGTAGACGTGCAGCGCGTAGCGCCACGGCGAACGCTGGAACCACGCGTGCAACGCCGCACGCCCGGCGAGATCGTCGCCGAAGCCCTGTCCGCCGTGCCACACCGCATCCTCGGTGAAGCACAGCGCCTGCTGCCACGCGGTCTCGCACATCGTGCCGGCATCCACGCGCCAGTAGTCAGGCGTATATTTCGCGTCGGCCCAGCCGGTGTAGCGCGCCTTCAGTTCGCGGATCGCGTCGATCGCTTCCAGCCGCGCGACACGCGTTTCCAGATCGTCACGTGTCGCGCTCATGCGCCCAGCTCCTTGAGCGGGACCGACGCATCGGCCAGCGCGCCGACGCGGTCCCGCACATCCATGCCCAGCAGCGCTTCGAGCGCCCGGCGGTCGCGCCCGCGGTCGAGCATGACCGCGCCCGTCACGATGCCGTCACGCAGATGGACGACGGTCGCCGGGCCGTCGAACGCGGCATCGCCGCGCACGACCGACACGTCGTCCGCGCCCGGCAGCCCGACGACCTGGATGTTCCTGCCGAACTGGTCGGTCCACATCCACGGGATTTCGTCATATGGCTCCGACCGCCCGTGAATGAATTCCGCCACCGCACGCGCCTGGTTCTCCGCATTGCGCCACGTTTCCTGCCGCAGTGCGCGGCCGTAGCGGCGACTCTCGGTCAGCGCGACATCGCCCGCCGCGTAGCACCAGTCGGCGAGCGGGCTACGGCAGCCGGCATCGACCGGGATGCCTGCTGCCGTAGCGATACCGGTGCCGTCGAGGAACGGCGCGCTGAAGTCGATGCCGGCGGCCAGCAGCACACGGTCCGCGTCGACGTGCCGCGCGCCGCCCGCATCGGCAAAGTCGACGCGAAATCCCGCCGCGCCGGTGCCGCGCGCCGCGATCGCGCGAACGGCCGCGCCGGTGTGGATCGTCACGCCGTGCGCACGATGCGTGGCCGCGAGCCACCCGCCGATTGCCGGCGGCACGCAACGCGCCATCACGCGATCCCCTGCCTCCAGAACCGTCGCGTGCACACCGAGCGCGGCGGCGCTGGCGGCAACCTCCATCCCGATCACGCCCGCACCGACGATCACGATGGACCGCGCCAGTTCGAGATCGGCCTTCAGACGAAGCGCGTCGTCGAGCGTGCGCAACACGCGCACGCCGGGCAGATCCGCGCCATCGATCGGCGGCCGGCGCGGCGTGCCGCCCGTCGCCACCACGAGGCGGTCGAAGGCGACGTGATGCCCGTCGTCGAGCACGAGCCGCCGTTCGTCGCGGTCCACCGCGCTGACTCGTGCGACGAGCCGCTGCACGTTCGACGCCGCGGATGCACGCGGCGCCCAGAATTCGCTCGGCCCGAGCGTCAGCTCCTGCGCATGCTTGTGTCCGGTCACCAGCTCCTTCGACAGTGCCGGACGTTCGTAGGGCGCATGCGGCTCCTCGCCGATCAACGTGATCGGACCGGTGTGGCCGAGCGCGTGAAGATGCTGCGCGACGCGGCCGCCGGCATGCCCGGCGCCGACGACGACCACGCGCAGCGATTGCGCGATCCCGCTCATTGCGCGCTCCCTGCCGCCGGCTTGACGCTCACGCGGTAGACCACGCCCCGCGCGGTCAGGCACCGCCAGCGGCGCGGCGCGCCGGGCGGAATCACGATCCCTTCGCCGCGGCACAGCACGTAGCGCTCGCCGGCCGCTTCGACTTCGAACCGGCCCTCGAGCACCGCACCGACTTCCTCGCCCGCCGTCGGCGCGTCGGATCCGACGACACAATCGGCCTCGAGCACCGTGACGGACGCGTCGAGCGATGCGCCGCTCACCTCGTAGGCGGCCGGCGCGAGTGCGGCGTCCGCCCATTGCGTGCCGGCCGGCAGGTTGGTGCAATGGCCGGCTGCGGCCGGCCGTACAGTGGACTCGTTCATGATCGTGGGTGCCGCTCGGCAAGGGGATAGTAGGGTTTGTCGTTCGCGCCGCCTGCGTATTCGGCGCGCGGCGGCGTGACCACATTCAGCCTGAGGCTCACGCCTTCGCCGCCGAAACGGTTGACGCCGTAGTGGCTCAATCCGGCGGGAATCACCGTGACATCGCCGTCGTTCATCACGGTTTCCCGCTCGCCCGTGTCGTGGACCTCGAATATCGAGCAGCCGCCCGTCACCTGCAGCGATACCTCCTCGCCGTGGCTGTGCGCCTTCGCGGGAAGATCCACCCCTGCCTCGCGGACGAACTTGACGACGGCCACGCTGATCGTGCTGCCCGTCATCGTCTTCATGTACAGGCCGTCGGCGACGACCTCGTGCAGATCGTCATCGATCGCAAATATGCGGCATTTGGCCATGGTTCACGCTCCTCGCCGCTCAGATCGCGGGCCGCATCACGAAGGTTTCGTCGGCGGCGAACCTTGCCGGCTCGTAACCGTCGACAACGGCCGGCTGCCGGTAGAACTCGATCGCCGGCGCGACCTCGGCGAACGACAGCAGCAGGACCATCAGCGTCGCATCGTCCCCGGCGAGCGCGCCGAGTTCGAATCCGTTCAGATAGGCAACCACTTCGTCGACGCAGCCGAGCATCGCGGTGCCGAACCGCGTGATCTCGGACATCGGCATCGCATGGCGCTGCGCGTTGCGTTCGGTTTCCGTCGCGAGCGCCCAGTGCTCGACGAACGGTTGCAGCGCGTCGAATCGTTGCGGAACGCGCAGGTGCTTCGCGCGCGGTGCGTGAAGCTGGATCGGGTGCTGTTGCATGGCGGTTTCTCCTGTCAGGCAGCCTGCTTCGACACGAACCGCTCGACCACGTGGTATGCGTGGCGCACGAGCAACTCGTTGTCCTGCAGGATCATGTGTTTCTTCGCGCCGGTCTCCGCAGCGCGTTGCGTGCGTTCGAGCGTGCTCAGATCCTCGAGCAACACGTCGCGCAGCGCGACTTTCATGTATTCGAGGAAGAAGCGCCCGCCCGCCGTGGTCATCTCCGGGTAGTACACGCGTGCCTCGAACAGCGTCCGGTTGTGCGAGATCGGCCGGAAGTTGTAGGCCTGGCAATAGTTCGGCCGCAGCGACAGGTAGAAATCGGGGAACACGACGTTGATGTCGAACAGCCAGTTCGGGTTCTTGGTCCAGTTCACGCCGGACGGCAGTGCGTCGAGCGGAAAGTCGTGCTTCGCGCTGCCGACGCCCGCGCGCAGCGCGGCGGCCGCGATCGGGCGCGCCCCCGCGGCGTCGGATAGCGCGTCGGCGGCGGCGCTGCCACCCGCCGTGACCGCCTTCGGATTGCCGTACACGGATTTCTGATTGCCCGGCAGCGACAGCCGGCGATGAAGCTCGCCGCACAGCGCGTCGAGCGGCGGCATGCTGCCGGCTTCGTCGCGGTCGATCGCGTCCGCGATCGAGCGGCCGTGCACGTAAGCGACGTGATACGCCTCCTGGAACGCGTCGAGCGCAAGCTTCCAGTTGCAGTCGACGACGGTGCTCCACGCGAATCCCGTCGTCAGCTTGTCGAACGGATAGCCCTCGATGTCGCCGAACATCGGCCGCATGAATTCGTCGAGCGACTGCTCGGGCTCCGCCTGCATGTTGACGAAGATGAAGCCCTGCCACACGTCGCATGCGACGCGCGTCAGCCCGTACTCCGACTTGTCGAGGCCGTGGAAGCAGCGCTCCTCGGGCACGCCGGTGAGGTTGCCGTCCAGATCGTAGGCCCAGCCGTGGAACTTGCAGAAGAACTTCCGCGTGTTGCCGCATTTGTCATACACGATCTCGTTGAGCCGGTGTGCGCAGACGTTGTGCATCGCGCGAATCTCGCCCTGCCGGTTGCGCACGACGATGATCGACGTGTCGCAGGCGGCGAGATCCCGCACGAAATAGTCGCCGGGCGTCGGAATCTCCTCGACGCGCCCGACCTGCAGCCAGGTGCGCTTGAAGATCGTTTCCTTCTCGCGGGCGAAGTAGTCGGGCGACACATAGGGCTCGACCGGAATCGGCCCGTTGCCCAGTTCCGGATACCGGCGGGCGAACGGAATGCTGGACGGATGCTGCGATGGACTTGCCGGATTCATAGCGGTTCCTTGTTCATGGGGCGGCATCCAGGCTTGCACGCCCGAACGCCAACGTCTCAATAATGAATGCCATTCTTGTTTCAAGGAATCCGCATGTCAAGGCCCAACGGCTCGGCCGGCGAGCGGAAATTCCCTGACAATGGCCGTTATATAAGGCATTTCAGGCCGATTCAGGGAATTCCCCTAGCGCGTTGTTTTTGAAATGCTTTGACTTCGACTAATAGCGAAGTACATTCTTTATTGAAGGCCGGAACGGTGATCAAGGCGATCGCACCTCACGCAGCACCGGCCGCACGGCTGCCGCGCGTTCCGGCGGCTTGTCCCCAGCCCCATCCAACAGGTGTGCCTCATGACTCACGTCAGTCAGTCCGCTTCCGGCAACGCAATGCATCCGCCGCCCCGAACGACCTCTATCGTGCTGCTGCTGTGCTTCTTCGCGATCGTGGCCGAGGGGTACGACGCCGCCGTCATGGGCGCGATCGTTCCCGCACTCATTCATTACCAGCCGTGGCACCTCGACGCGATGCAGATCGGCGCGATGGGAAGTGCCGCGCTGTTCGGCACGCTGTTCGGTTGCTACTTCATCGGCGTGCTCAGCGACCTCGCCGGCCGCAAGCCGCTGCTGATCGGATGCGTCGCATTGTTCTCGCTGTCGATGCTGGCCGCGGCGACGGCGCCCACGCCCTGGTTCTTTTCGGTCGCGCGCTTCATCGGCGGCCTCGGCCTCGGCGGCGTCATCTCGGTTGCCGCCGCGCTGACCGTCGAGTATTCGCCGCCGGAACGAAAGAATCTGAATTTTGCGCTGATGTATTCGGGGTACTTTTGCGGCGCCTTGCTGTCGGCGCTGGTCGCGATGGGCTTTCTCGACGAACTGGGCTGGCGCTTCGTGGTGATGGTCGGCGCCATGCCGCTGCTCGCGCTACCCGCGCTGATCGTCTGGCTGCCCGAGTCGATTTCGTTTCTGTGCGCCCGCGGCAGGATCGACGACGCGAAACGCCTGGCCACGCGGCTCGGCATCGCCGCGGACACGGTTCGCGCGGCGCCCCGCGCCGCCGACGCGCGGCAGCCGCTGCGCGACGTGCTGCGCGAAGTGTTTTCGCGCGGCAACTTGCGCGCCACGCTCGCCTTCTGGGTCGCACAGGTCGCTGCAGTCATGGTCATCTACGGACTCGGCACCTGGCTGCCGCAAATCATGCGCCAGCTCGGCTACAACCTCGGCTCGAGCCTGTCGTTCCTGGCCGTCTTCATGCTCGGCTCGGCCATCGGCGGCATCGGCGTCGGCCGCCTCGCGGACCGGTTCGGCCCCCGCCGGACGCTGGTCGTCGCGTACCTGTTCGGCGCGGCCTGCCTCGCCGCGCTGTCGGTGAAAGGCCCGCTCGCCGCAACCTACGTGCTGGTTGCCTGTGCCGGCCTCGGCAGCGGCGGCGTCGCGATGGTTCAACTCGGCCTCATCGCCAACTTCTATGCGCCGCATGCGCGCGCCAGCGCGACCGGATGGGCCGCCGGAATCGGCCGCTTCGGCGCGATGGCGGGGCCGCTCGTTGGCGGGTTCATCGTCCGGCAGGGCGTCGACGTCAAATGGAATTTCTTCGTGTTCGCCGCGGCGGCGGTATGCGCGGGCATCGCGATCCTGATGGTGCCGCGCCGCGACGCCGCCCGGATGCCGGCGTCGCAAGGTTCGTCCGCCACGGCGCCGCTCTCCACGCACTGAAACAACGGCGCGCGGCGGTCCTCGTCGGCGCCTCCCCCCATTCAACGCAGCAGGCTTTGCATGCACGTCAAATTTATCGCACTCCGAATTGTATTCGTGTCTTTCGTTGCGCAGGGCAATGCGCATGCGCAATCCAGCTACACGCTCTACGGCAGTATCGACGAAGGTGTCGGATACGTTAGCAACATGAAGGGCGGACATGCGGTCGTAACCGGGCCGATCGCGGTTCCCGACAAATTCGGTTTGAAGGGCGCCGAAGATCTCGGCGGCGGCACGCGCGCGATCTTCCAGCTCGAGAACGGCTATTTCTCCAACACCGGGAGCCTGGCGGCCGCCGGCATCCTGTTCAACCGGATGGCTTGGGTCGGGCTGAGCGACAACCGGTACGGCACCGTCACGCTCGGGCGGCAATGGGATCTGACCAACGACGTGTTCACGCCGAACGCGAACGGCGCAGTTCAGTTCAACAACCTGCTGTACCACCCCGGCAACGTCGACAACGCCGCCGTCACGCCCGTCAACAACACGGTGAAGATTGCGAGTCCGTCATGGCTAGGACTGTCGGCACGCGTGATGTACGGCTTCTCCGATCAGGCGTCGATGCAGGGGCGCTACATTGCGACCGCCCTGCTCTATGCATCCGGCCCGCTGCAGCTCGGGGCCGTGTACAGCGATACGCGCGACAAGTCCTACGCATTCAACACGCAGCTCGGCTTTACGTCGTTCCTGGGACAGAACCTCTCGAGCAGCACGCCGTTTCGTGCCAGCAGCACCCGCATCGTCGGCTTCGGCGGAACGTGGACGCCGAACCGGACCTGGTCGATCCATGGCATTCTCGACACCGCGCGCCTTGCGGGCGCGTCGCAGACTGCCCGCGCAACGACCGCCGAGCTGGGCGCAAACTGGAACACGTCGCCGTTCAACACGATTGTGCTCGGCGGCTTCAGGACCTGGTTGGCCGGCCGCACCTATACGACCGCCGGCCTGTCGGACCTGTACCGCCTGTCGGCACGCACGCTGCTGTATGCCGAGGCGACCTTCCAGCATGCGGGCAACGGCGCTCAGGCTGCGATGCCGTCGCTGGCGCCGGCGTCCGGGAGCCAACAGGCTTCGGTGCGCGTCGGCATCCAGCATTTCTTCTGACGCAGCAGCGCGTATTCAGCGGTTGCCGGATATTTCCGTCGCGCGCACGCAGGTCATTTCCCGGATTCGCCGCTGTCGCCGAGCAGCAGGTCGGTCATCAAGTCGGCGATCCGCCCGACATCGCGCACGTCTCCGATCCGCTGGTTGACGACGAAGCCGTCGAACGCCATCCACAGCACGTGAGCGAGCAGCTGATCCTTCGCGAGCTCGGCCCGTGCGGGCGGGAGGATCTCGCCCAGCAGCGACGAAAGTGCCCCTTCGACCGTCGCGAGCAGCGCGCTCGGCTTCTCCATGCCTTGCGGCGCGCCTGACAGCGCGTCGATCAGCGAGTTCGCAAAGCAATGATCCGCCGCGGGGATGTCGCCCCACAGGCCGGTGATCAGCCGTCGCAGTCGGGTTCTTGGCGTTCTCAGCTTGAACACGGATTCGCGCAGCACGCGCAACTGATCGTCCAGCCAGGGTTGATAGATCGCGTACAGAATCAGCAGCTTCGAGTCGAAGTACACATAGAGGTTGGCAACGGTCGTTCCCGACGCGCGCGCAATCTCCGACATCGTCGTCGACGTGTAGCCCTTGCGGCAAAAGAGATCGAATGCCGCGGCGAGAATCGCTTCCTTGACTTCTGCTTTTTTTACCTGAACCACTTGCTCACCCGCCGGAAGCGGTGGCCTCATCCGCCGCTTCCGTCACGTCCTCCTGTCTGGCAATCCGGCTATTCTATCGAAATTCCGCCGTTGTCCATCCGCACTCGGACTCGATTCGTGATACTGCGTAATGTTGTTTCACCAGGCCGCACCACGCGGCATCAGCCGCGTGCCTGGAGCGCCTCGGACCGCTCCGGATCGGCATCTCTCGCGACCCGGACACGCAACGAAACGATCAACAGCGCCGACGCGATGCCGCTCGCCGCGAGCACATGCAACCCTGCCGACGGCGATTGAAACGCGGCTTCGGCAGCCGCACGCACGTTCGGCGCAACGAACCCGCCGAGATTGCCGATCGCATTGATCACCGCAAAGCCGCCCGCCGCTGCCGCGCCGCCAAGATAGCCGGCCGGGAAAGTCCAGAAGATCGGCTGCACAGTCATGATCCCCATCGTCACGAACGATAGCGCGATGATCGCCGCGACCGGCCCCGTATGCGCGGAGACCGTGAGCCCGGCCGCGATAGACAGCGCGGAAATCACCGCAAACGTGCGCCGGTAGCCGGTCTTCACGGCAATCCCGGGATAGATCGCACCCGCGACGATCGCGCAGGCCCACGGAATCGCCGACACGAGGCCGACGTGCAGCCCGACCTTCAGATGCAGCAGCGCGCTGACCTGGGTCGGCAGGTAGAACGCGACGCCATAGCCGGCGATCTGGATGCAGAAATACAGCAGCGCGAAATGCAGCAGCCTGGGATCCGCGAGCGCGGCGCGAAAGCTAGTCTTGCCGGTACGCTGCTTCTCGCGCGCCTCCTCGGCAAGCGCGGCGGTCAACGCGCGCGCCTCGTCGGCCGACAACCACTTCGCGTCCTGCGGGCGATTGCACAGATAGAAGTAGCTCCACACGCCGACGAGCGACGCGAGCAGCCCTTCGACGACGAACATCAATTGCCAGCCATGCAGGCCGAACGTGCCGTCGAGCTCGAGCAGGTAACCGGACAGCGGGCCGCCCAGCATCAGCGCAAGCGGCGAGCCGAAATAGAAGATGCCCATGATCTGCCCGCGCGCTCGCGCGGGAAACCAGTGCGTCATGTACAGCACCGCGCCGGGAAACAGGCCGGCTTCCGCGGCCCCGAGCACGAAGCGGATGAACGAGAACCACGAATCCGTCGTCGCATACGCGGTCGCCGCCGACAGCAGCCCCCAGGTGACCATGATCCGCGACAACCAGACGCGCGCGCCGACCCGGTGCATCATCAGGTTGCTCGGCACTTCGAACAACGCGTACGCGATGAAGAAGATCCCCGCGCCGAATGCGAACGCCGCGTCGCTGACACCCGTCGACGCCTGGTACGCCTGCTTCGCGAAACCGATGTTCGCGCGATCGAGATACGCGAGCATGTACATCAGGATCAGGAACGGCACGAGCCGCCACTTCGCGCGCGAAATCGCCCGTTCGAGCACCGCGTCCTGCGCGGCCGGCTGTCGGCTGGTTTGCATCATGTCTCCTTGATTGTCTTGTGCGACTCGATGGCGACGGCGAGTGCTTTGCCCGCCGCCGTGCGGGCGTCAGATCACCTTGCCCGGATTGAGCAGGTCGTCCGGATCGAGCGCCCGCTTGATCCTTCGCATCAGCGCCAGCTCGGCATCGCTGCGGGTATAGCCGAGCCACGCTTTCTTCGTGATGCCGATGCCGTGTTCCGCCGAAATCGTGCCGCCGAAGCGGCGTACGCACTCGTAGACGATGCGCACGATCTCTGCGGTCGGCTGCGGCGTGTGGCCCGGCGCACAGGCGACGATATGCAGGTTGCCGTCGCCGATATGGCCGTAGAACAACGCGATCGCATCCGGAAAGCGCGCGCGCAGCGCGTCGCCGCACTCGGCGACGAATGCGTCCATGCCGGCGACCGGAAGGCCGATGTCGAACGGTTCGTGCGGGCCGAGCACCTGCGGGAACTCGGCGCACGCGTCGCGCACGCCCCAGAACGCCTGCGCGTCGGCGAGCGATTGCGCGAGCGCCGCGTCCGCCACGACGCCGTCCTCGAGTTGCCGTTCGAGCCACGCGTCGAAGCGCGGCTCATCGAATGCCGGATCCATCCCCTGCACCTCGATCAGCGCGTAGCACGCATGCTCGCCGGCGAACGGCGAGCGCACGCCCGGCACGCGCTGCGTGACGGTCTGCCAATAGTCCGGCCACATCACCTCGAACGCGGACAGCAGTGGCCCGAGCCCGCGGCGCGCAGCATTCAGCAGATCGACGAGCGCCGCATAGCTGTCGAGCGCGCACAACGCGACCATCGTGCAGCCCGGTTTCGGCGCGAGCCGAAGCACGACACGCGTGATTACGCCGAGCGTCCCTTCGCTGCCGATGAACAGATGCTTCAGGTCGTAGCCCGCATTGTTCTTCAGCATCTTGTTCAGGTTCGTGACGACCGTGCCGTCCGCGAGCACCGCCTCGAGTCCGAGCACTAGGTCTCGCGTCATGCCATAGCGGATCACGCGGTTGCCGCCCGCATTGGTCGACAGGTTGCCGCCGACCGCGCACGAACCGCGCGCGCCGAGATCGAGCGGCATGAAGAAGCCTGCGTCGTCGGCGGCCTGCTGGACCGTCTGCAGCGGCGTGCCGGCTTTGACCGTGATCGTCGCGGAGGCCGGATCGATTTCCTCAATGCCGATCATCCGCTCCAGCGACAGCGCGATGCCGCCGTCGACCGGTCGCGCGCCGCCGCAGAGGCCCGTGAGGCCGCCCTGCGGCACAACCGGCACGCGATGGCGCGCGCAGATCCGCATCGCCGCGGCCACGCCGTCGGTGTCGGCCGGCCGCAGCACGGCGAGCGGACGCTGCGGCGCGAGCGTGCTCCAGTCCTTTTCGTTACGCACGGGAATCGCGTCGCCCGTCAGCACCGCGGATGCGCCGAGTGCGTCGCGCAGTTCGGCGAACAGCTCCGCCGTGGTTTCGCTCAAGGCAGGCGCGCAAACCTGTTCAGTCATGTCGAGTCCTCGTTGTTTTTGTCGACCCGCAATGCGGGGCCCGCGCATGCGCCGGTCAATCCGCCAAAGCCGTGGCAAGCGCGGCGGGCAGCGGGGCGTGCGGATCGGCCGCAACGAGCGGCGCACGGACGCGCCGCCAGCCGTCGTGACGACGGCTCACCGCGAGCCAGCCCTTCAGGCACGGCACGAACGGCTGCCCGTCGATCGCCGCGATCAGGTCGGCGATCACGCCATGTGCGTCGTCGCTTGCCGTGTCGAAGCTCGTCCGGACGGCCTCCGGCACGACGTTCGCGAGCCCGCAGATCGTCCCTGCACCGCCTGCGGCGCGCGCGCGGCCGATCGACTGCTCGGCGCCGACATACACGTTGAGCGCGGGATGGCAATCGATCAGCCCGAGCGAATGCGCGAGGTCGCCGCTGCTGTCCTTGATCCCTTCGATCACGTCGCCGTAGCGGGCGCGCAGCGTGCCGATCGATGCGCCGTCGAAGGCGACGCCCGACACCTGCGGGATGTGATAGAGCACGACGCGCAGACGCGGATCGTCAATCGCATCGACGACCGCGCCGATCGCGTCCGCCACGCCGGCGCTCGTTACGCCCTTGAAATAGAACGGCGGCATGAGCAGCACCCGCGTGCAGCCGTGCGCCAGCGCGTGACGGGTCAGTGCGATCGCGTCGGGCAGCGCCGCCGCGCCGGTGCCGACGATCACCCGCTCAGCCGCAATGCCGCTCGCGAGCATGCCCTCGAGCGCCGCGCGGCGCTCGTCGACCGAAAACGACGGCGCTTCGCCCGTCGTGCCGAACAGCGTGACCCCGTGCAACCCGCGCCGCATCAGGTCCGCAGAATGCGCGGCAAGCCGGGCGACATCCACGCGCCCTGCCGTGTCGAGCGGTGTCGCGACCGCGGCGAACACGCCGCCTCCATCGAATGCCATGTGATCTCCCAAAAGTGCGCCCGGCTCGTCATTGCGAGCCGAACAATCAGTGAGTTTCAACTGACATGTTAGTTGGAGCGCGGTGCGGCGTCAAAGGAAAACTGACGACGCCTGAACGCCGTCAGATCTGGAAATTGCCCATCGACCGGTGCCGCGCGTTTTCGATATGGGTGTCGAGCAGGCTCAGCGCCTTCGCGGCATCGCGTGCCTTCAATGCGTCGATCAGTTCGAGGTGCTCGTACATGGTCGGCAGCACGACCTTCGGCTTCAGAACGACATGCTCGAGGCGGATCAGGCGGATCCGCAGGCTGTTGACCCGGTAGATCCCGGAGATGATCTCGTTGTCCATCGCGTCGATCATCATGTCGTGCAGGCCCCAGTCGACCGTTTGCGCATCGTCGAGCAGGCGGTCGTCGATGTCGTCCGCCTGCGCACGCTCGACGATGTCGCGATGGGCGGCCTCGATCCGGGCCAGATCGGCGTCGGATGCAACGCGCACGAAGTTCGCGACGGCCTCGCGTTCGAGCACGAGACGGAGCTGGAATGCATTGCGGATCAGCTTCAGATCGACATGGCAGACCTGCAGGCCGCGATTCGGCACGGTCCGGATCAGGCCCTCCGCTTCGAGGCGCGGAATCATCTCGCGGATCGCGCCGAGCGGCATGTCCGTCAGCGACATCAGCTCGCGCTGGGACACGAATTGCCCGGGCCGGACATTCGCATTGAGGATTTGCTGGGTGAAATTTTCGTAGGCGACGAGCCGCAGCGATTTCCGCTCGTCCAGTTCGGTCTTTGCCGGTGCGGTGGTGCTCATGCCGGTCTCGTAACAGGTAAGTGTGCGGTGACATGTTATCACGCGGTCACCGGCCGCTCCGCGGCATTCGCGCCCCGTTTCTCGATGGCAGTGATGACGCCAGCCGGTGACATCGCCCTTCTGCCGCATCGCGCCGGCGGTCTCGGCCGCCCGCGATCGTTCATCCGACAAGGCGGACGCCGGACGCCGACGGTCGAGCGTTCTGTGGCGAACGCTCCGATCTCGGTGCCGGATGCGGCGACAGGCGCGACGCGCTACTGACACCGCAACGTTCACCCCGCCACGCACGCATGCACGCGGGCCTCGCTCGACACGTCGCAGATCTGCTGAAACTCGCGGCGCATCAGCTTGCGATCGAGCTTGCCCAACGTGGGGGCGTACTTGCCGAGCGAGTAATAGTTCCAGCGTGCGACAAGCGCAAGCAGGATCGCCCCTGAGCGAATACTCGACTCCTTCAGGTTGACCGACGCGATCAGCCACGCGTCCTGCAACAGATCGTACAGCAGCGGCGAGAACGCCGGCCGACCAACGTTGCCGGCGCGCCTGGTTTCGATCGATCGGCCGATCGCGTGTCTGACGAGCGCTGCGTCCACGTTTCGCCGGTGCAGCAGCATCGGGATGTCGGCCTGATCGTCGTCGAGCAGATTGACAAGCAGATGTTCGACCGAAATTTCGTGGTGTCCGTACGCGACGCATTGCCCGATGCCGTTCCCCAGCGCTCGTCTCGTATGCGCATTGAGGCGGTCAATGAGGGGCGCAAGATCGACAAGCATCATGTTGGTTCTCCAGCAAACTGATCGAATCGGCAGCACGGGTCGTCGGGCAACGCCGCTCCCCTGCCGCCTGAGGGTTTGAATGTCGAATGCATGGCGACGTCGCGGCGCAGACGCATCGTCGACGGAAACCGCCGGGTCGAACAGCGCGCTGCGCACGTATCGTCTTCAGGATCCGCTAGGATTGCCGTTCGCGAGCGACGGCACCCGCCGGTTTCATCTCCGCTTCCGCGTGCCGGTTATCGCCCCCTTCCCAGAAGGTGGCATTCGTCACGCCAAGTGCGACCGGGTCGTAGGTCAGCGGCTTTCCGGCGCGCCTTTGCGCCTCGAAATCGCGCAGCGCACTGAGTGCGGGTTTCTGCAGCAGGAAGATCGCGACGAGATTGAGCCACGCCATCAGCCCGACGCCGATATCGCCGAGCCCCCAGGCGACGCTCGCGCTCTTGACCGCACCGTAAAGCGTCGCGACGAGAATCCCGCCGCGCAACAGGAACGTCCAGACGGCAGCGCTGCGCCCGCGGCTGAGATAGGCCACGTTGGTTTCCGCGATGTAGTAATACGCGAGGATCGTCGTGAACGCGAAGAAGAACAGCGCGAGCGCGACGAACGCCGCGCCGAATCCAGGCAGGGCCGATTCGATCGCGAGCTGCGTGTAGCCCGGCCCCGCCTCGATACCGGCGGCACCCGAGAACAGCTTGTCGCCCGTCGGTGCAACCACGTTGTACGCGCCGCTCAACAGGATCATGAAGCCGGTCGCCGAGCACAGGAACAGCGTGTCGACATACACCGAGAACGCCTGCACGAGCCCCTGTTGCGCCGGGTGCTTGACCTCCGCCGCGGCAGACGCGTGCGGCCCCGTTCCCTGGCCTGCTTCGTTCGAATACACGCCGCGCTTCACGCCCCACTGGACGGCAAGGCCGAGCACCGCGCCGAAGCCGGCTTCCAGGCCCAGCGCACTCTTGAACACGAGCGCGATCACGCCCGGCAATTGCTGGATGTTCAGTGCGATCACGACGCCCGCGATCAGGATATAGCCGAGCGCCATGAAGGGAACGACAATCTCCGTGATGCGCGCGATGCGCTTCACGCCGCCGAAGATGATCAGGCCGAGCAGCAGCACGATGATGGCGCCCGTGACAGGTTTCGCGATGCCGAACGAATTCTCGACTGCCGCCGAGATGCCGTTCGCCTGAACGCCCGGCAGGAGCAGGCCGCACGCAAGCACGGTCGCGATCGCGAAGATCGCCGCGTACCAGCGCATCCCGAGCCCGCGCTCGATATAGTACGCAGGGCCCCCGCGGTACTGCCCGTCGCGACGCTCCTTGTAGATCTGCGACAGCGTCGATTCGATGAACGCGGTGCTCGCACCGAAAAACGCGACCACCCACATCCACAGCAGCGCGCCCGGCCCGCCGAACGTGATTGCAGTGGCGACACCCGCGATGTTGCCGGTGCCGACGCGTCCGGACAACGACAGGGCCAGCGCCTGGAACGACGAAATGCCCGCATCGGATGCCTTGCCGGCGCGCATCAGGCGCAACATCTCGAGGAAGTGGCGAACTTGCGCAAAGCGCGTGCGCACGGAGAAATAAAGCCCCGCCGCGAGGCAGAGGAAGATGAGCGCGGGACTCCAGACAATCCCGTTGACGGTATCAACCAGTTGATTCATCGATCAGTTCCGAACAGTCGAGTTGAGCAAGCGCATTGCAGGTTTTCGGGATTCCCGATGGCGCAATCACGCTTTCCCGTTCGATCTGCGCCGACACCTATGCAAAGCTTTTCGTTTTTATGAAACTTCGGAATTTTATTTCGGCATCCGCATTAGTCCTGTTCAGGAAGCGGTTGATGCTCGCGCGATACCGGGATGCGCGATCCCGTCACGCACCCCTCGGCGTGCCACCCTTGTTCGCTCGATACAGGATCGATCGCCGTTCGATCCCGTCGAGCGAGCCGGCTCGCCTCGCTCGACGGAAGAGGCTTCATGAAGATGAGCCGGAACGTGCGGTGCGACGTTCATCGCACGGTTCTAGAACCTGTATGTGACCCCAACCGTGGACAACACCGAAGTCCGCTTTTCGACGATCGGGCTGTCCGCGGCGTCACCCACGAGCGACTTGACGCCCACGGAGGCGATGGTGCTCCAGTTCTTGTTCAGATGGCGGATCCACGCCACGTTTGCTTCGACGCTCTTGAAGCCATGCGATATGGCGTACGGCGTCAGGTTGCCGTTGCTGCGCATCGCCTCTGCGTCCGTCACACCGAAGTAGGTACTCATATGACCGTTGTTGCCCCACGTCGTACCGACTCCGACACGCAACACGTCCTTCTGCGTCAGGGCCGCCGTATAGGCGCCTCCCGCGCGCACCGTCAGTCCATAGCCGCTGTGCGTCGCCTGCAATACCTTGACCGACGCCGACCATGGGCCATGCCGCCAGTCGACGAATCCGCCCAGCAGCGCCGTGGTCGAGATGTCGTCGGTCCCGGCCAGCCGATCCGCATCGCCCTCGTCGCGGCCGAAGGCGACCGTCGCCATCAGGCCCGTCGAAAAACCGGCGCCCAACGGGAAGCGCACGCCGGTCGAGAGGTCGTCGACGAAGAAGTAACCTTTTTCGTATTTCAGGATCGGCAGCGGCAAGACGCGATATTCCGATCCGCCTTCGTATTTGGGTGAGACGTTGACGCCCAGGCCAAGCGTCCCTGCCGCATGTGCCGAAGCCGCAAAAACGGCGGAGACGGAAAACAGCATCGCTGTTCGGATGTACTTCATGGGTAGCCCTTCAATTCCACGTTTAGACAAAGCGAATTGTCGCGATGCGCGCGCCGGCGGAACGATGGAAAAAACCCAAACGGAGTCGGAAAATTCGGAATATGCGTGGCATGCCGATGCAGGCGACGCACTCGTGCGCGGCTCCGTCCGGATCGAATGGAGGCCGATCGATCGCCGTCGTTCGGCAGATGCGACACGTGTGCCGATGGCGTCACGCAACGCTGCGAAAACACGCGATGCAGATCCGCCGCGGCACGCCATATCGCGATAAAATGATTGTTTCTGATGAGCGCCACTCCGGACGCTCCCGCTCGCCCTTATGACGCACTATGCGCATCACTCCGGATCGGCCCCCGCGTCGGTGAGCCGCATCCTGCTGATCGACGATCATCCCGCCATGGTTTTCGCGCTGACGACCATCCTCGAGCGTGATCCGCTGCTCAAGGTTGTCGGCACCGCCGAGACGGGCAAGCTTGCGCTGAAGCGCTATCGCGAGCTGAAGCCCGATCTGCTGCTCGTCGATCTCGATCTGCCGGAGCTGGATGGCCTGAACCTGATCGAGACCATCCGGCGCGCGGACAGCGACGTGAAAATTCTCGTCGTGTCGTCGCAAAAGGCCGCGCAATTCGCGACGCGCTGCCAGGCGGCAGGCGCAAACGGCTATGTCGAGAAAGGCGAGGACATCCCGCAGATCCAGAACGCGGTGAGGGCCACGCTCTCCGGCTACAACTGCTTCCCCGCGATCAAGTCCACCGCCACCGCCGAAGGCCCGATCTCCCTGTTGAGCGAACGCGAAGTCTGCATCCTGAAGTACCTCGCGCGGGGCTGGAGCAACAAGCAGATCGGCGATGCACTCTCGATCAGCAACAAGACTGTCAGCACGCACAAGAACAGCATCCTGACGAAGCTCGGGATCACGAACGTCGTCGACCTCGCGCACTTCGCGAAAGCGAACGACCTGCTCTGACGCCGGTGGCCGCGCACCGCACGCGTCGTCGTGCGGCCGCACCCGTGCCGCCGCACGCGCCGCGACCTTTCACACCGAACGAACGTAGCCCGAGCACCGCGTGACGAGTTCGCGATCGAGCGCCTCGATGTGCTCGAACACCGGCTGGCCGAGCGTCGCGAGCGGCACGTCGCCGCCGTCCTGCACACCGGCTTCCGCGACATTGCACGCGTGGACCGCGGCCCGTGCGCCGATCAGGTGGATGGCACTGCGCATATGGTGGACGATCGACACGAACGCGGCACGATCGCCTTGCTCGATGGCGCCCCGCAAGCGTTCGAGATCGGTGCGGTTCGCATCCAGGATGGTCCCGAGAAGCTTGCACTCGTGCGCGGCATCGCCCGCCGAAATGCCGTCGACGACGGCCATGTCGATCAGCTCTGTCGCTTCGGCCCGGCTCGCGGCTCCGTCGCGGCCATCGGCGCCTTCGCCTCTTTCCAGCCCGAGTGCGGCGAGCCTTGCGGCCAGCGCGGTCAGGCCGAGCGGCTTCATCAGGCACATGTCCATGCCCGCGCTGCGTGCGCGAGCCAGCATGTCGCGCTGGATGTTCGCGGTATAGCCGACGATCGGCGTCCTGGCGATGCCGCTTCGCGCCTCTTCGGCACGCAGGCGCTGCGTCAGTTCATAGCCCGACATCTCCGGCATCAGACAATCGGTGACCACCACGTCGAAGGAACCTCGCCACCACGCGTCGAGCGCGCTCGCGCCGTCCGCTGCCGCTTCGACCCGAAAGCCCAGATATTCGAGTTGCCGGCGCAGCACCAGGCGATTGGCGGGATGATCGTCGACGATGAGCGCCGTATGGCCGAGGAACGCGTTCGGCGGTACGGCTTCGATCGTTTGTGTAACGCCGCCTCCCACGGCAGCCGGTGCATCGAATGCCACGCGCACCGTGGTTCCGATGCCGGCCGTGCTCGTCACTTCGATCGTGCCGCCCATCATGTCGACGAGCGACCGGCAGATCGACAGCCCGAGGCCGGTGCCGCCGAAACGGATGCCGATCGATTGATCCGCCTGGACGAACGGCTCGAACAGGCGCGCTTGCTGCGTGCCCGTCATGCCGATTCCCGTATCGGACACGGTCACGTCGACATGAACCCGGTTCTCGCCGGTTCGCGTGATGCTCGCGTGCAACGCGATGCGTCCCTTCTCGGTAAACTTCACCGCGTTCGACAACAGGTTGCCGACCACCTGCCTGAATCGATGCGCGTCGACCACCGCACCGAGTTGCTCCGGATTGTCGATGTTGACCGCGAATTCGACGTTCTTCTGGCGTGCGGGCCCGTCGAATATCCGCGCCATGCCGCGGAGCGCCGCTTCGACATTGCACGGCTCCGCCGCAAGCTCGACCTTGCCCGCCTCGATCTTCGACAGGTCGAGAATGTCGTCGATCAACGTCAGCAGGCCGCTCGCCGATTCGTAGGCCGCCTCGATCGATTCGCGCTGCGAATTGACGGAGACGGGCGACTGTTTCAGCAATTCAAGCACACCCAGGACGGCATTCATCGGTGTACGAATTTCGTGACTGACCGTCGCGAGGAACGTCGATTTCGCCAGGCTTGCCTCTTCCGCCCGGTCCTTGGCCTGCTGCATCGCACGCTCCAGTTCCGCGCGCTGTGTCATGTCGATCCAGCCGCCCATCGTGCCGACAACCGCGCCCGCGCGGTCATGAAGCGGCGCAAACCAGAAGTAGGCATCCATGCTGCGCCCGAGCGGTCGCCACGAACGATCCTCGAATACGGGCCGTCCGGTGCGCATCACCTGGCTGCGGCGCTCGTCGATCCAGGCAAGATCATCGGCGGCGCACATGTCCTGCTCGGACATCAGGCGGCCGATCAACGCGTCGCGGGTCCGGTCGTAAGCGCGCGCAAGTGCTTCATTGCATTCCAGGAAGCGGCCGTCCCTGTCGATCACGCAGAACGGCAACGGCAGGCTCGCGAACAGGTTGACCTGAAACGCCAATTGCTCCTCCAGGTTCGACTCCGCCAGCCTGCGCGCGCGAATCTGCCTGCGCAGAATGTAGATCCAGGCGATGCTCCCCGCGCCCAGCAACGCCATCACGAGCAATGCGATACGCAGGTAGCGCAATCGGGCACTCCAGATCGATTCGGGAAGTCCCTCCGATTGCCATTTCTGCCTGAGCGTGTTCATGCGCAGCGGCGAGTTGCGCGCAGCGCCCTTGTCGAGAAGCGTGAGCAGCGGCGCGGCGGTATCACGTACCGCGAAACCGATCGGAAAATTCGTGCCGCCGTTGGTCGGGCTGATCACGAGCCGGTCGCGATACTTCTGGCGGATCACGTAGCTTGCGGTTTCGATGTTCTGAATGGTCGCAGTCGCGCGGCCCTCCGCCACGTCGCTCATGGCCGCCCAAACATCGGCTGCGACGACGATGCGCGCCTTCGGCGCGAATCGCGCCAGTTCGGCGGCGGCGGGATTGCCTGTATCCAGCGCGACCCATTGACCATCGAGCGAGGCGAGCCCGTTCGCACGCTCCGTATCCGCGCGCGTCACGATCACCCACGGCGACATCGCATACGGCGCCGACGGCCGCCAGCCGCCCATGCCCGCGTCCGAGCGCGGCACGGCAAGCCGCAATTCGGCGCTCTTCAGGCCGGCAGGATCGAATACCGGCTCGAACGTCAGCCCTGTGAGTTCGCCGATGTCCTTCAGCAGATCGACGGCAAGCCCTGCCGCGCCGCCGTCGGACGTCCTGAACACGAACGGCGGCGAATCGCGCGGCACCGCATAGCGCACCACCGGGTTCGCCGCCACCCAGTTCCGCTCTTCGTCCGTCAGCGTCAGGTTGTAGATTCCGTAGTGATTGGAGATGGCGCTCCATCTCACCTGGATCGCCATCTTCCGGCTCGCGGGGATTGCCGCGAGTATCTGGTCGATCATGCCGATCACGACCCGGTTGCGCGCGGTCGCGGCAAAGCGGAAATCGTCTGCGTCGAATCGCGCGAAATCGGTAATCCTGACGTTCAGGAGCTGGAGCTGCTCGATCAGGTAGTTGATGGCCGTCGCGTTGCCGACGAAGCTTTCCGCCTGGCCGAACGCGACGGCATTGAGCGCGCGCTCCATCGTCGGAAATGGCTTGACCGTCATCTCGGGATACAGGCGCCGCACCTCCTCCGCGGGCATCAGGTCCGGTACATAGGCCAGCACATGTTCGTTTTCCCGACCACGCTCCGGCACGTAGAGCGAATCCTTTTGCCGGCTCGCGACGACGGTCTGATTCGTGAAATAAGGTGCGCTGTAGACGAAACCGGGATCGGCACCATGCCGCTGCATGCTCGCCCCGATATCGACCTTGTGCTGGCGCACGGCGTCCCTGAGCTCGGATTCGTTGCCGTACAGGACGATGTCGATACTCGCGCCGGTTGCCCTTTCAATGATGTTCAGATACGACGCGCTGATCCCGTCATGGCGACCTTGCGAATCGACGATATCGAACGGCTCGAGGCCGTGCGACACGATGCCCACCTTGATCCTGCCACCGCGGGCCGCAAGCCACGCCTTCTGCTCGGGCGACAGCGTGACGGGCACCTTGACGTCGACTGCGGCCGGAACGGCGCCCTCCGCCGCCAGCACGGCGCGGCCGCCGATCGACGTCGACAGCGCCATGAAAAGCAGGGCAGCACACCACCGGAGACGGAAAGACATGGCGTCGGAAATACGTTTGAGACGATCGGGAAGCGGGCCGGGGACGCGCATGTGGTGTCCGGCAATGCGCGAGCAATGCCGCTGTCAAAAATGATAGCCGAGCGCGCGTTGGCCGGCACAGTGGCCGCGGGCGACGCGCCAATGTTCAGACGTATGCAGGAGCCGCGGGCGGGGAGCCGGCGACTGACCTCTCGGGCCGCGGCCGCCGAACCTTCTTGCGTTGCCGGATTTCAGCCAGCAAGTGGTGATGCATTCCCCGATACAGCATCGCCAGCGCCTGTTCGAGCACGCCTGCGTCGCGCCATACCTTGAAACGTCGGTGACAGGTCTGGTACGGCGGGTAATCGGCGGGCATCCGGGGCCACGGGCAGCCGGTTACCAACACATAAATCACGCCGCCGAGCACGGCGCGCGCGTCCGTGCGCGGCCTTCCGCGCAGCCTCCGTTGCGGGCCGCCTTCGCCCGCCCGCAGGCAAGCATGGATGCGCCCCCATTCCTCTTGCGTCAGCGCATCGAGCACCGTCAGCGATGCGATCTTCGATTTCGACTTCCCGGCCGGCCTCGCAACGTCGGTCCCGCGCCTGCTCGCATCGCAATCCGCGCTGCCTGTCGCGAGCGCCCCGGACTTCATCTGGTCAATATTCATGCATGCACCTGCCTGATCCCGCATCTTCGGTATTCTGGCGATGGCGATGCCACGCGCGTGCGCCGGAATGCTTGCTGAAAATTGTGCAAGCCGGGACGGGACCGGGCATTGGGAATTTTCCGAAACTCGATGGGAAATGCCTTATTTCGGGTGATCCACCGTCTCAAGCAGGCTCAAGTAGCGAAACAGCTCGCCGTCGGTCGAGACGCCCAGCTTGGCCATGCCCGACCGCTTGTGCCGGCTCACCGTCTTGACACTGCGCTGCAATCGCCCGGCGATGTCATCCGCGCTCAGGCCCTCGCCAAACAATCGCAACACCTCGGATTCTCGAATGGATAGCCGTGCACCCGCGAATTCGCTTCGCCCTGTCGTCTCCTCGACGCTGGGGCGAATCGACGAGCCCAGGTAGCGCCGACCGCATACGGCCGCCTGGATCGCAAGCGGCAATTCGTCCGGCAGACCGCTCTTGCTCAATAACGCGGAAACCCCGCACGTCCAGATCGAACGCAATACGCCAGGCGTGTTGACCATCGTCTGTACGGCGACCGGCAAGTTCGGGAAATGACGCTTCAGATAGGCCAGCAGCTTCAACCCGTCACCGTATCGCCGGCCTGGCATCGCGAAGTCGGTGACCAGAATGTCGCACGGCGTCTCACGCAGAAGCGGGATGAGCGTATCCGTGTCTCGCACGCTGAGCACCACGGTCCCGATACCGCATTTCGCGATCAATGTTTCGGCGCCAAGCGCAAACAACGGATGCCCGTCGGCGAGGATGATACGTAGATTTCCTGGCATTGTTTCTGTACCGAGGTCTAGAGATACTGGATGGGGGCCGGGCGAGGCGTTCCGGCGGCGCTTCAAGGTCTGCATCGAGACCATGCACCGGGGGACTCCGTTGCATCCGGCCCGTCATTCTCTCCCCCTCATCCGCGACCACGCTGGTCAACGTGCAGGATGCGACGTATCGAACAGATTCAAGTTTGATGTTCTCGTTTTATGATAAAAATCCTGGACACGTTTCGATACGGCCGCTGATTTCATCTTTTCTGTTCGAACAAAGTTTGCAGCAATCTTTCATCGCATGCAATATTGATGAAAGGAGTTTTTTAGAGTGCCGTGTCAACCCGCTCGGGTTTCACCATTCCTGCCCTCCTTTCCTGGATGCAAGCAGTTTGCCCGGATCACGACATTTCATCGCCGCGTCAGGATTGCCTTCAGCCGCGCTTTCGCGTCGCCATTTCATGCTCGTTGAGATCGAAACCATTCCGGGACGCGTCCGCCGGCGTGAGCTCAGCGGCGCGCGCCAACAGCTTGCATGCAGCCAGATGATCTTCAGGCCGGTTACATGACTCGACCGCGATCAAGCGCTCGTCGCGGAAGCGGAGCACGCTGAGCCGCCGGCTTCGCGCGCAGCCCACCTGCACGGCACAGTCATCGCCATCGGCCAACCCTGCGATCTGCAGTTTGACGCTACCCTGGTCGCTCCAGAATCGAGCCAACGCCATAAAGGGCATCGCGTTTCCTGCGAGCCGCGCGGCCACGCAGCGCGCCTGGTCGACCGCGTTCTGTACGGATTCCAGTCGTATCGGCCGAGCGCTATGGACACTTGGAAAGTTGGCCACATCGCCGATCGCGGAGATCGCCGAATTGCTGGTCGTCAGGAGTCCATTCACACGGATCCCGTTTTCCACGACGAGGCCCGTCTCGGCCGCGAGCACGACATTGGGCACGACGCCAATGCAGAACACCACGAGATCCGCCGGCAGCCGTCGCCCCTCGCTCGTTTCGACACCAACGACGCTGCCACGCTCTCCGAGCACGCGAACAACAGTCTGGCCGAAATGCAATTCGACACCCCCGCCCGCATGCGCGGCGCCCACAATGTCCGACATCTGCGGCGACAGCGCACGCATCATGGCCCGCTCGCCAGACTCGACGATGTGCACCGCGAGACCCAGCTCGGTCGCGACGGCGGCAAATTCCAGCCCGATAAAACCGGCACCGATGACAACCGCGCCACGCGCACCCCGCATCTTGCGCCGCAACGCGTGCGCATCCGCGAGCGTTCGAAGCGTGAATACGCCATCGAGCGCCGCGCCTTCCATGCTCGGCGCATGTGCGCGTGCCCCCGTGGCAAGTACGAGGTGATCGTACGGGAATCGACCGCCGCTCACCAACTCGACGTGGTGCGTCCGCCGGTCAATTGCGCCGACCCGCGCTTCAACACGGACGATACGGTGTCGTTCGAACCATTCCGGCGGCTGAAGTTGCAGCGCTTCCGTCTCCGTCTTGCCGAGCAGGCAGCCCTTGGAAAGGGGCGGCCTCCGATACGGCAAGCCAGCCTCGTCGCCAATCAGCGTAATCTGGCCGTTGAAGCCTTCCTGCCGCAGCGACGCCGCCGCCTGAAGCCCGGCATGGCTTGCACCCACGATCGTGACGTAGTCCATTGACATGTGAATTTCCCGGTATGTCCGGCGGCTCTCTGACGTCCGCAGATGACGCCTGTCGTTCAAACCTTCCGCCTGTTCTCGAACATCACGCCTGGTGCCGCGCAGTCGCCGGGTTGCCCGATCGGCGCCTGCGCTCACGCGCCTTCACGTGCCCGATTCCTCGAAGCCGTGCTTGCCTACCGCACATTCGGGACACAACCAGTCCGACGGCAGATCCTCCCAGACGGTTCCCGGTGGGATTCCCTCCTCCGGCAGGCCACGCCCCTCGTCGTAAACAAATCCACAAATCAAGCATTCCATTTTTTTCATAGCCAATGCCCAGAAAGCCCCTTGAGATTCAACAGTCGGCCATATGCTGAACGCACGTTCACCCAGTCACTTTTTCTCCGATGAAGCGCTCGAAGTAATTCGATATCTCGCTCGCGTCGATTTCCTTTTCCTGTTCGATCAGCCAGGTGCTGAACCTGCCAACGATTTCGTCACTGACGTCCGGCAATAGCGCCTTGACGATCGACCTCCCCGACAGCCGATTGACGACCAGTCGCCTTTCACGCCCGAAGTCATGCGGCCTGACATATTCGTATATCTCCGGGTCCTTCAGCATGCCGTTCTGGTGAATGCCGGCCGCGGTCGAGAAAACATGCTTTCCGAGTATCGGCTTGTTCGACGGAATCGACTTTCCCAACAAGGCGAAGATTCTTGCGGCCACGTCATGCAGCACTTTCAGGTCGAACCGCCCGACGAATCCGGGACAGTTGCCCTTATAGTGCAAAACCGCCACGACCTCTTCGAGTGGGCAATTTCCCGCACGCTCCCCCAGCCCGCCGACCGTGACGTGTGCGATCTGCGCGCCTGCCGCGATCGCCGCCAAGGTATTTGCGGTGGCCAGCCCGAGATCGTTGTGGCAATGCACCCCCCAGGTGGTCCCCGGTGCGACGTTCCTGGTGACTTCGCCGACGAGCGTGCGGATTTCTTCCGGCGTGATTGCGCCGACGGTATCCGCAAGCGCGATACTCCGGATACCCAATGCAGACAACGCGACCGAAACCCGCTGAATGTACGCAAGCCCGCCGCGGCTTGCGTCTTCCAGAATGACCGCGATGTTCTCCCTCCCCGCTTTTCGCAAGCACGTCGCCGCTTCTTCGATTTCGCACAAAAGATAATGCAGCGATTGATTTCTCTTCTTCTGCTGATGAAGCTCCGACCCGGTTCCCAGCAGCAGGTACTGGATCGATTCGAATCCCTCGGTCGCCTTGAGCGTCTTGTGCAAGTCGTGTGGCGTCGGACGCAGCAGGACGACAGGTGTCGCACGCAGTGGCATGCTCGAAACCGCCCTGATCCATGCGAAGTCCTCATCCGAACTCGCAGGAAACCCCAATTCGATGGAATCAAGCGGCAGCAGATTCAATTGTTCGAGAATGGCCCGCTTTGTGGACAACGACATCGTGTTGCCGATGCCTTGCTCACCGTCCCTCAATGTCGTGTCGTGAATCAGAAGTGAACTCATGATCGTCCCCAAAAAATAATGACGTAGGCCGCCAGACAGAAGAACAGCGTCTTCAGAATGCTTCTTGTTCTCGAAGAGATGACCACGGCGGCAATCACCACCGCAATCTTCAGCACTCCGTCGAAATCAAAGTGACCGGAGAGATTGTCGTAATATTTCTCGCTGAACAATGATGAATAAATGATTCCGCCAATCACACCATGCGCCGCGTAATTCAGAAAGCGGGCAACCTGTGACTCGCCCGAAAACCGGATTCTCTGCATCGCCAGGACAGGAAGTGCCCGAAGTGCATATGAAAATACGCCAGCCCAAACCAGGATCTGCCATTTATCCACGCGCCTTCCCCACAAGGTAATCGCCGGCCAGAAATACCGAGGCCAGCGCGAACGGCAAGATGAACACTTGCGCGCCGCCCACGAATTTCCCCAGGACCGGCGCGAAGGCTGCAGCGGCAATCGTGATGAGCACCGGCTTGGCCTTCGGCCATTGGAAGCCCGTCAGGGTTGCGAAATGAATCGGCAAGATCATGCCGACGACCTTCATCAGCATCCCATCGATCACGCCGGCAAACATCGTGCCGACGAGGGTCGCGACGAGCGCCGTACCAATCGAGATACTGCCGACTCCGATGTAGTAATCAAACAATTCCGTGGACGACGCTTCCTTCTTTGAATTCGAAACGACAAACGTCGACGCTGATATCATGAATATCGCGGCCAGCAGCTTCTTCAGGGAATTTCCGCTTAATCGGCTCCCCAGCACGGACGCCATGATCACAAATCTGAAATTGATCATTACGCTCGCCAGCAACAGCGTAGCGAGGGAAATGGCCTCCCCGTTCTGGACGATGAATACCTGAAGCGGAGCGGCAAACACGATCGCGGTCATCAAGCCGGCCTGAAAGGTGCTGTAGCCGGCACCAGCGCAAAGCGATCCGACGGAGAAGAACAGAAACACGTAAGACAACGAGACGGGAATGGAGTCGCGCATTCCGTCAACAAAGAACGACCTTCGTGCCCGCCCCCCATCGAGTACGGACTTCATGCGTGCGATGGTTCTCATATTCACGATTCGAGCTGACTGTTTATCGGCTGGATGATCTGCGGCACGACCGCACACCTCTGCGAATGCGCCCACACTCGGTAAGTCGGGATTGCAGGCATGACCTGCGCCGCAAAAGACCTTGCCTGCAGGAAATCGGCGCCAGGAAGTGCGAACAGGCCCGCTTCTCGACGCCGGTCGGCGATTCGACGCGGCATTACCGGTCTACGCCGAGTCACGCGCATCCGGCGCCGGCGATCGCCCGGCGCGTACGCCGGGCAGAACCGATCGAATCGGCGGGCCAGATCATGCGAGGCCGCTCCGGAACCGGAACGCGGCATCCAGATAATCCGATTCGCTGAACTTCCCGCCCCGCTCCTCCACGATGAAATTGCCTGTGTAGCCCGCATCGTTCAGACGATCGATGACTTCCTCATATTTGAAATCCCCGCTGCCCAACGGAAGATGAACGTGATCCGGAACCCGCATATCGGCAAAATGAACGTTCCTGATCCACTTGATCATCGGGCTCAACCTGTCGTAATAGGTGTCATCCATTCCCCGGAAGGATGTGAAGTGGATAATATCCATCGTTATGAAAACCCCGTAACAAGCGCACAATTCTTCCTGTTCTTCGTCGCTCAGCACGATATAGTTCGGCCGCTCATTGCCGGTGTTCTCGAGACAGATATCGATATCGAATCGGGATGCTTCTTCGGCAAGCTGTGTCAGTGATTTCTTTAATTGACCGAAAAGTTGCTGCTGCTCGCCCGCATCCTTTGCCAGATAACCCGGATGACATGTGAAGCGGCTGGCCCCGAGCTTCGCCGTCAGCCGCATCGTGCGTTTCATCAGGTCGACCGCCTGCTCGCGCCGATCGTCTTCCGGACTCGAGATATCTGTATCCCGGCCGATATAGGGCGCGTGAACGCTGAAATAGAGACCACGCGCCTCCTTGAGCGCAAGGATTCGCTCGAATTCCCGATCGACTTCGCTTTCGGTCTTCGCGAAATACGATCGCGCCTCATTGTCGAATTCGATTTCGATGGTCTTGAACCGTTCGCTCAGCAGGTCCAGCGAGGAAAAAAGATTCTCGCTGTCGTCCAAGATGTTCGTCGAGATACCAATTCGATTCGAGAGATTCATTGTTCGACTCCTGTATCCTGATAAAAGACATGGCTGAAGATGCACCATCAGCCGTTGAAAATGACTGACGATCCGATGGACGTTCCGCGCTTCAAATGGCGAGACGATTAAATGAACCCATGCTCCATATAAAATAACGACCTGAATCGCTGCGTGTTTTCAATGTATCAACTACTCAGACGAATATGAATTAGAAAATTCTCAATTTTTATCTTGATGATTCCGGGATGCGATGAAACGGCGTGCGATTCCGTTTTGGCGGCAAGACGAGTTTCTGTCAGATGGGAAATCACGCGCGTGCGGCCGCGGATGAGTGTGCAGCGCCGGACCAGCGCGTCTGTCGCGGGGAGGCCCATATGTTGTACGTCAAGCGTCAGGGGCTGAATTGAGGTGAGCAGCCGAAGCGAAGGCTATATGAGCGCCTTCAGTCACGAGTCTGGCGGCGGTCCTGACGCCGACTCCCGGCATGCTGGTCAGGACCGGCCAAAGAGGGTGAGCAAGCACCAGCCGCTCAACTTCGGCGACGATTTCGTTACGCTGCTTGCGCAACGCGGCGAGTTGCTGGGCCAAGCGTGTCCAGTTGTTGGTATGCCGGGGTGCTTGCTGACGATTGTGCAACCCGGAAGGGGCCGGGCATTGCGAATTTTCCGAAACTCGATGGGAAATGCCTTATTTCGAAGCGCGAGTCGCGGGCGGCATGACGGACATCTCGCCCGCCTTCTGCACGTCGCCCGGCACGGACGCCCAGCCACCGCCAAGCGCCTTGTAAAGCGCGACATACGCGCTCAGCAGGTCGACGCGCCCCTGCACGTCCGAGAGTTGGGCGTTGAACAGCTTCTCCTGCGCGTTGGTCACTTCGAGAAAGCTCGAATACCCGCTTTCGTAGCGCGCACTCGCCTGATTTGCGTAGACGGCGAGCGCGTCCTTCTGGCTGTTCAGGCTGCCCACGCGCACCGCCGATTGCTGCGCGCCGACGAGCGCGTCGTCGACTTCGGCAATCGCCTTGAGCACCGCCCCCTGGTACGCAAGCAGCGCCTGCTCCCGTTGCGAATCCGCGATGCGCACCTGCCCGCGAATCGCGCCCCCCTGGAATATCGGCTGCGACAGGCCGGCCGAAATCCCCCAGATCTGCGAAGCGCCATGCCAGAGCGCGCCGGTGCCGCCCGCCGCCTGCCCGATAAAGCCCGACAAGCTGAGCGACGGAAGATAGAGCGTCTGCGCCGCGCCGAACAGCGCATTGGCAGCGACCGCGCCCTGCTCCGCCCGCAGCAGGTCGGGGCGCCGGTTCAACAGGTTGATCGGCGGATCGGCCGCAAGAGGCGGCAGCGTCATGAGCGCGATCGGCCTGCCCCGCTCGATCGGTCCCGGTTCGCGGCCGAGCAGCACGGACAGCGCGTTTTCGATCCGGACAATGTTCGCGCGCAACGGCGGAATCGCCGCTTGCGTCGCGAAGTAGTCGTCTTGCGCCTGGCTCAACTCCATGTCCGAGATGACGCCGTGCGCGCGGCGCAGCGTGAAGATATCGAGCGCATGCCCGCGCGCATCGAGCGTCCGCTGTGCGATCTCGAGCTGCGCGTCGAGCCCGCGCAGCGTGAAATAGCCTTGCGCGACGCTCGCCGCCAACGACAGCGCGATCCCGCGCCGCGCATACTCGGCCGCCCACAGGTCCGCCTTCGCCGCTTCGGTCTGCCGGCGAATCCTGCCCCACAGATCGATTTCCCAGTTCACGCTGCCTTGCACCTGGAACCGGTCGTTCGGTCCGTCGAAGCCCTCGAGCGGCGTGCCCGCGAACAGCGAGCGCTTGTCGCGGCTCGCCGCGAAAGACGCTCCGACGCTCGGAAACAGGCCGGCGCGCGTCGCCTGCACCTGGCCGCTGAACTGTTCGATACGTGCCGCCGCGATGCGCGCGTCGTAGTTGCTGCGCATCGCCTCCTCGACGAGCGACGCGAGCACCGGATCGCCGAAGCCCAGCCACCACGCGCCGTCGTGATCGACGGATGCGTCTGCCGTCTCCGCATGCCGGTATGCCTGCGGCGCGGCCGTGACGGGACGCTCGTAGTCTGGGCCGATCGCACAGCCGGCCAGTGCGATCGACAACGCGGCCAGAGTCATGCTGATCCGCTTCATTGCGCCTCCCCTTCGCCGATTCGCGCGGGCGAATGCCCTGTCGCCGGCTGTAGGTCGCCGGAGCCGGTCCGGTCGGTCTTGTCGGTCTTGCCGCGCCTGCCGCCGAGGCGGTCGGCCGTTGACGCGATCAAATGGAAGAACAGCGGCACGAACAACAGCGCCAGCGTCGTGGCCGCGATCATCCCGCCGATGATCCCGGTGCCGATCGAATGCCGCGAATTCGCCCCCGCGCCATACGCGATCGCAAGCGGAACCGCACCGAGAATGAATGCGAGCGACGTCATCACGATCGGCCTCAACCGCAGCCGCGCCGCTTCGACGGCCGCCTCAAGCGTGCTCATCCCTTCCCTTCGCTTGACCACCGCGAACTCGACGATCAGGATCGCGTTCTTCGCGGCGAGCCCCACCAGCGTGACGAGGCCGATCTGGAAATAGACGTCGTTCTCGAGTCCGCGCAGCCAGATCGCGACGAGCGCCCCGAAGATCGCAAACGGAATCGCCGTCAGGATCGACAACGGCAGCGACCACGATTCGTATTGGGCCGCGAGGATCAGGAACACCATCAGGATGCCGAACGCGAACACGGCGACCGTCGTGTTGCCGGCCTTCTTCTCTTCGAATGACTGCCCGCTCCACTCGAACGCGTAGCCGGCAGGCAAGGTGGCACGCGCCACCTCCTCCATCGCGGCAAGCGCCTGGCCCGAGCTGTAGCCGGACGCCGCGCCACCGGTCACCTTCGCGGCCGGAAAGCCGTTGAAGCGCGTCTCGAGATCCGGGCCGCTCACGTACGACACCTTCACGAGGCCCGCGACCGGCACCATCTTGTCGTCACCCTGGCGCACGTAGAGGCTCTGAAGATCCTGCACGCGTTCGCGGTATTGCGGCTCCGCCTGCAGGATCACCTGCCACACACGGCTGTCGAGCGTGTACTGGCTCACATACAGCGAACCGAACAGCGCCTGCAGCGTGCCGTACACCTGCGCGATCGGCACGCCGAGCGCTGCCGCCTTGTCGGCGTCGGCCTCCACACGCAGCTGGCGCGACGACGACTTGATCGTCGTCATCAGGTTCGCGAGTTCGGGGCGCTTCGATGCCGCCTTGATGAACTCGCGCGTCGTCGCCTCAAGCTGCGCCGCCGTCCCGTTGCCGCGGTTCTGCACCCAGAATTCAAAACCGCCCTGCGTGCCGAGCCCCGGAATCGACGGCGGCATGACGGGCACCGCGATGGCCTCCTGCATGCCGCGCAACTGCGGGACGAGCTTGCGCATCACGCCGAGGATCGACAGCTCCAGGCTGCCGACGCGTTCATCGAAGTCCTTCAGCCCGACGAACACTGTCCCCGCATTGGTCTTGAACTGACCGTCGATGAAGCTGTAGCCGGCGAGCGCCGACGCGTCCTCGACCGCCGGGTGCTGCCTGAACAGCTCCGCGACCTGCTCGGTCGTCTTCTCGGACCGCTCGAGGCTCGCCGCGTCGGGCATGAAGATCCCGGACAGTGCATAGCCCTGGTCCTCCTTCGGCACGAAGCTGCCCGGGATGTGCGCGAAGAGGCCCCACACCGCGACGAGCATCGCGCCGCACAGCACGATCGACAGCGCGGCGCGGCGCATGACCACGCGCACCGCCGACGTGTAGCGGCTGGTGAGCCGCTCGAACATCGCGTTGAACCACGCGAACAGGCGCCACGGCTTGCCGTGCGCGGGCTTCAGGAGCAGGGCGGCAAGCGCCGGCGACAACGTCAGCGCGACGATGCCGGAAATCGTCACCGATACCACGAGCGTCAGCGCGAACTGCTTGTAGAGCATGCCCGTCGTGCCGCTGACGAACGCGACCGGAATGAAGACGGCCGACAGCACGAGGACGATCGCGATCACCGGGCCTGTCACCTCCTCCATCGCCCGTAACGTCGCGTCCCTCGGCGACAGGCCGAATTCGTGCATGTTGCGCTCGACGTTCTCGACGACGACGATCGCGTCGTCGACGACGATCCCGATCGCCAGCACGAGTGCGAACAACGTGAGCAGGTTGATCGAGAAGCCGAGCGCGAGCAGTCCCGCGAACGTGCCGATCACGGATACGAACACCGCGAGAACCGGAATCACGGTCGCGCGCCAGCTTTGCAGGAACAGGAACACCACCGCGACGACCAGCACCACGGCTTCGATCAGCGTGTGGACGACCTCGCCGATCGAGGCCTGCACGAACTTCGTGGTATCGAGCGACACCTTCGTCGCGATCCCTTGCGGCAGCGTCGGCTCCATCTTCTCGAGCTCGTCGCGAACGCCCTTCACCACTTGCAGCGCGTTCGATCCGGGCTGCTGGTACACGGCGATCAGCGTCGCGGGCTTGCCGTTCAGCGATGACCGCAGCCCGTAGCTGTTCAGGCCGACTTCGGCGTGGCCGATGTCGCGAATGCGCACCGCGGCGACGTCATGCTTGGCAGCGCGGATGATGATGTTGTCGAAATCCTCGGGTTTCGCCAGTCGCCCCGGCGTCACGATCGGAAAGCTCAGCACCTGCCCTTTCGGGCTGGGCGTCTGCCCGATGCTCCCCGCGCCGTATTGCTGGTTGTGGCTCGCCACCGCGTTCTGCACGTCGGTCGCGGTAATGCCGAGTGCGGCCATCCGGTCGGGCTTGAGCCAGACGCGCATGGCCAGATCCGCGTTGCCCATGATTTGCGCCTGGTTCGCGCCGGGCACGCGCTTGATCGCATCGAGCACGTAAAGATTCGCGTAGTTGCCGACGTACTGCTGGTCGTAGCGGCCGTCCGGCGACGAAACCGCAATCAGCATCAGGATGCTCGACGAGCGCTTCTGAACGTTGATCCCGTTCTGCTGGACCGCCTGCGGCAACTTCGCGAGCGCGAGGTTCACGCGGTTCTGCACCTGGACCTGCGCGATGTCCGGATCCGTGCCGGTGTCGAAGAAGACGTTCAGCGTCATCTGGCCCGTCGGCGAACTGGTCGACTGCATGTAGATCATGTTGTCGACGCCGTTCACCTGCGTCTCGATCGGCGCGGCGACCGCCTCGGCCACCGTCTGCGAATCCGCGCCCGGATAGGTCGCCGTCACCGTCACCTGCGGCGGGCTCAATTCCGGATACTGCGCGATCGGCAGATTGAACATCGCGACGAGGCCGCCGATCACGATGACGAGCGACAGCACCACCGCGAATACGGGGCGCTTCACGCAAAAAGCAGCTAGCATGCGCCCCCCGTCAGTGCGTGCCGGCGGCCGGCGCTTGCGACGGCAACTGCCTGGAAACCGCAACCGGGGCACCCGCGCTCAGCTTGAGCGCGCCGTCGACGACCACGTTGTCGCCTGCGCGAAGTCCCTCGCTGATCAGCCAGTCGTCGCCGACCGTGTCGCCCAGCGTGACCGGACGCTGTTCCGCCTTGAACGCCGCCTGCCCGTCGGCGCCGCGTGGTGCCAACATGACGACGTAGACGAAGTCGCCCTTCGGCCCGCGCATCACCGCACGCTGCGGCACGGCGATCGCTGCGGGAAACGACGCACCGATCACGCTCACACGCACGAACTGGCCGGGACGCAGCACCCGCTTCGGGTTTGGCATTTCCGCGCGGACGAGGAACGTGCCGGTCTGCTGGCTGTAGGTCGGATCCGCGAATGTGATACGGCCGCGCTCCGGATAGATCGTCCCGTCGCTCAGCGTGATCTCGACCTCGTACTGGCCGTCGTGCGGTACCGCGAGGCGGCCCGAATCGCGCGCGCTCTGCAACCGAAGAAGCTGGTTTTCCGACACGCTGAAATTCACGCGCATCCGGTCCATCGACGACACCGTCGTCAACTGGCTGTTCTGCGCGCTCACGTACGTGCCTTCCATCTGGCTCGCGGCACTTGCCATGCCGTCGACGGGCGAACGCACGTAGGTATACGAAAGATCGAGCTGCCTTGCAGCCAGGTTCGCCTTCGCGCGATCCACGGCCGCCGCCGCTTCGTGCTCGTTCGCGACGGCGTCGTCGAGGTCCTTCGCGCTGAGCGCGTTCCGCTCGGCAAGTGGCTGCACGCGGGCAAGATTGGCCTTGGCACGCGCGAGCCTTGCCTCCTGCTGGGCCAGTTCCGCCTTGGCCGCGTTGACCTGCACCTGGAACGGCTCGTGATCGATCTCGAACAGCACCTGGCCCGCCTTCACCGATGCGCCCTCGACGTAGTTCCGCTTGACGATGAATCCCGATACGCGAGCGCGGATCTCGACCTCGTGCCCGCTCTCGGTTTGTCCGACGAACTCCATCACCGCGGGCGTGGCGTGCGCCACGACGTTCAGCGCAGCGACCTCCACGGGGCCGGTTGCGGGGGGAATGCCCGCCGGCTTGCAGCCGGCGAGCGTGAGTGTTGCCGCGACGAACGCAGCCACAAGCGGCGTCGTGCCGACTGGATGCTTCGGGCGCTTGCCGTCAGCGACCGGACCGGAATCCGTCATCAGTAATCCTCATTGCTTTTTTTGGAAGAAGTCAGCGAATATGTTCCAGCTCGCCGGAATTCGTCTCGACGGGCCAGAATTGCGGCAGCCGCAGCCGGTTGTTCACGCAAGGTAAAAGCGAATGCGATTGTGCATTCGCGGCGGCACGATCGGCACCGGAAAATTCCCAGATTCGTTCGGAAAACGCGGGCAAACCACATCGCCGCCTCGACGCGCACCATACGACCGGATATCCATGCGATGCCGGCAAGCATCGCGCAGCCACATCGGGTTGTTGTCCTGGCGCAGGGTCATGCGGGTCATGCCGTGAATCTTGAAAGCTGGCCAGACAAAAAAAATCCTGCTCCGGGTGACGGAGCAGGACCAACTTGAGATCACGGAGCAGGAGGGGTGTCCTGCAGGGTCAATTCTACTTACCGCGCCCTCTGATTCACTCACCCGATTCCCAATTGCATTCGGAAATTTCCCAATTGGCCGACAAGGCGCCGACGGGCCATCCATCATGTCGCCGCAGCAACACCGAAGTCCAGGGATTAGACGACGCAATGCACACGCGATGCGGACTACTATCGGCGGCGAAAGCCGCCGCCACCGCCCGCGCGTTCGCCTTGAGCGTAGCGTTGGCTCTGGACTGCCCCTCGCTGTCGATTTTGCATTTCCCGGTTCAGGTCGCCGGAGGAAAACTGTCCGCCGGTCCTGTTAAATCCACTCGCAGGACTTTGGGGCGAGCCGCCGCCCGGCGGGTTCGCAGCGGATGGTGTCCGACGCTGCTGTTGATAGCCTTGTGCTTTTTGCTGAGCAGCCGCGGAATTGGCGGTCTGGGTCCCGGCGGAACGCTGCTGCTGAGCGCTCTGCATTCTTTGCTGGACAGTAGCCGAATTGGCGGTCTGGGTCCCGGCGGAACGCTGCTGCTGAGCGCTCTGCGCTCTTTGCTGGACAGTAGCCGAATTGGTGGTCTGGGTCCCGGCGGAGCGCTGCTGCTGAGCGCTCTGCGCCGCCTGTGGCGTGGGCTTGTTGACAGGAGACCAGGAGCCATTGTCGTATTTCTGCCAGCTACCGTTGGTGTTCTTATAGACGTTCCCGTCACGACCAGCGTACATGTCGCCGCTCGCGGTTTTACCCGCCACCGCACGGCCATTCGCGCTCGTGCCGGCAATCGCCTTGCCCCCTGCGGAGTTCTGATACGTACCGACCGAGCCCCTGGCCGTCGTCGCATGCTGGGTCGCCGCCCACTGGTTACCTTTCGTGACAACCGAACTCCCCCATTGGCCGTAAGCGTTCGAGCCTTGGCGCGTAGCGGCATAGGCGCCGGTGTACGGGTTGTAGGCTTGCGCAACACTTCCGCTGCCGTATCGCCCGGAAGCAGTCGCGCCACGTGCATAGGTGCCTGTGTACGGGTTGTACGATGTGCCCCACTGAGCACTCCCGTTCGGCCCGTAAACGCCCCCTCTTACGGCGCTCGCTCCCGTATAGGGGTTGTAGGTGCGATAGCCATAGGGCGCCGGACGCGGGTAGTAAGCCGGGTAAGGTCCACGCCCCGCGCCAACGTAGGGCGGATAGTAGTACCCGTTGCCCTGCGCGATAATCGCGCCGACTGCAGCGCCTGCGATGAAAACGCCGAGATACCCTGCTGTGTAGCTTGCCTGTACCGTGCCGGTGGGGGTCGCCGATTGCGTGACATAGGTCACGTTATAGACTGGCGAACTCGGTGGAATCGTATAGATGACTTGGGGCACGGTGGTACTGGTTTTCCATGGCCCGGTTGGCGACGAAGAATCGAACCACACACCCTGAGAGCAAACGTAATAGCGATTTTGCACTTTGATGACTTTGTCAGGCGTGTTCACCGCGTATGCGAGCGTTGTGCCTTGAATGGGCTGGAACTGGGGCTCGCCGCTGTACGAAACCTTGACCGCGGCCGCAGCCGCGGCGGGGTTGACCTCCACCGTCGTCGGGATCTGCGCGAGCAGCACGGCGTCTTCTGCTTCCGGCGTCCCGGGCACGGAACTGAGGACCCGGGCGACCGCGCTATCGCGCGGAATCTTCGCGAAATCAGGCGGCAACTGGTTCGTCGCGAACGTCCACGGCCCGGTGAGCCCGGGCGCGGAAAACCAGCGACCGCCGCTCAAGTAATAGTACGTTTTGGTCGGTGAATAGACGAACACATCGCTGTCGGTATTTTTCGCGAAGACCAGTTGGGTGCCGGGAATCGTTGCATAAACAGGCTTTCCGTCAAACACGATCAGTTCTGCGGGCGTGTTGCTGAAGAACACCCCGGGCGCTTTGGCCCGCTGTCCTTTGGGCGAGGGAATATAGGGCTTCAAGTCTGCCCAGGTGGGATCGGCAGGAACCTTTGACATCTTGGCTGGCAGCGTCTTCGCTTCTGCCCATCCGCTTTTCACGTCGGTCGACGTCATCCATGACTGCCCGGTGAACAAGTAGTACTGGTGGCTGGCGCTATCGACAAACAGCGGCCAGTTGACGTTGACGACAAACGCAAGGTCGGAATTCTGAATCGGCGCCAGCACCGGCTCACCGTCCACAAGCAGCAGGATCGCCGGCCCGAAACTCGCAAAGATTGCCGGCGGGTCGTTCTTGACGGCTGCAACCGGAGGCGTGTTCTTTTTCTCCACACTTGCGACCAGGCGGTCGACCGATATGGTCAGCGAAGCCTGCGGATTGAGAAATTTGCGCACGAGCTGATCCAGCTTTTTGGCCGTTGCCGGATCGGTGTCTGGAAAAGTCGTCCCGGTAATTTGCGGATTGCTCAAGAGCACGTTACGGCTGTCGACGTCAACATCCGTGTGCATCTGCAGCGTGATAATGCCTACCTGCGGCTTACCGCCGCGCGGAGTCACGTTTATCGCCATGCGACCGGTGACTTCCTTGAATTCCTTCCATTCATCGATCTGCGGTTGGTAATAGACGAGCGTAGCGTCGTCTCTTGAGATCTCTCGCGGCCAACCGGGGTCTTGAGCCGCAGCGGGGCCCGGAAGCGCTACCGATAGCACCAGCGCAAGCGCCAAAGCCCGTGTCAATGCGCTGATCGGCATTGCTGATCGCGCCATGTCTTGCTCCTCGCCAGCGTCGTGGCCTGCCTGCAGCGCACCCGAACGTGGGTATACGGCAGGAATCGCTGATCACGCGGCGCAGATCGCTTCGCAGCTGCTCGTCACCCGTTGAATACGGAGAGGCCCTATCAACCTCTTGGTCGGTCGCGTCGCTCGATTTAACTCTTGGAATCTAGGTCAGCCGCTACGCTCGGGCAATTGGACTTTGGTCTCATCCAGCCGGATGCACGGGTGTATTGAAGGCGAACGCAGAACGACGTCGAGCGGCGCACAAGGATTGAGTGCGCCGTCGCCCGCTGTGCCGTCGCCCGTTGCGCCAGCGTCCGACGCGCCACCAACGACGAAGGCCGACAAGCTCGCGCCGGCTGAGGTCCCGCTGTGTTGCGAGCAGATAGTCGCCCCTGAACAAATCATTTTGCGCTGAGACCGGGTTCATGCCGTCGACAGCACTGCGGTGTTGACGCTGTAGGACCAAGGTCCAATGTTCGCCAGGCGTCGCGATGGTAGGCTAGGAATCCACCTCATCAGGTCGCTGCCCGATGGGCAGTGCTTCGCCGCCAGCTGCATCGCCGGAGGGAAACAGCCTATGAGTGATGCCCGTCCTCCTGTCGACCTTCCCCGTGTCGTTCTCGCCATCGGCACGTTGTTGCTGCTGATCGGCGGCAGCCTGTACGTTCTGCATCCCTTCGTGCCGGCGATTATCTGGGGCACGATGATTGTCGTCACGACATGGCCTGCTCTGCTGGGTCTGCAGCATCGCTTGCACGAAAGGCGCGGGCCCGCGGTCGTGATCATGCTGCTCGTGCAGATCGTGGTCATCATCGTTCCTGTTTACGGGGCCGTGTCGACGCTCGCCGACCATGCCCCCGATATCACGGCCTTTGTCAAAGGTTTGCCCGACTACGCGCTTCCGTCACCTCCACGATGGGTGGCGGGCATACCTTTGGTCGGCGCGCGGATCTCACACGAGTGGCAGATCTTGTCGGACGCAGCGCCGGGGAGCGTGCTCGCGACGCTCCAGCCGTACGCGGCCAACGCTGCGCGGTGGCTCCTCGCGCGCGTGAGCCAGTTGAGCATCTTCATGTTGCATCTGCTGCTCATGCTGATCGTGTGCGGCCTTCTCTATGCAAAAGGCGAAGCCGCCGCTCAGTTGGTGATCCGTCTTGCCCAGCGCGTCGCCCCTCACAATGGGCCGGACATGATCCATCTCGCTGGCCTGTCGATTCGCGCGATCGCGCTCGGCGTCGTGGTGACGGCCGTCGTGCAGGCGGCGCTCGGCGCCCTCGGCATCTGGATCGCCGGTGTTCCGTTTGCCGGTGTCCTGGCCGCGCTTTTGCTCATCGCGTGTCTCATACAGATCGGCCCGCTGCTGCCGTTGCTCGGCTGTGTGGCATGGCTGTTCATGAACGGCTCGCGGCTCACGGCGATCCTGTTGCTGGTCTGGTCCATCGGCGTCGCCATGCTGGACAACATCTTGCGCCCGTTGCTCATCCGGCGCGCCGTCTCGCTGCCGATGGTGCTCATTCTTTCGGGGGTTCTCGGCGGCCTGCTTTCGATGGGCGTGGTCGGGCTGTTTATCGGGCCCGTGATTCTCGCCGTCACCTACCAATTGCTGCTGGCATGGATCGACACGCCGGGGCCGTCCTCGGGCGCCGCGGATACGCCGGCATCCCGCCCAGCCGCGCCGGCAGGAGACGGGACGACACGGGATTGACCGCTGCTGTCGGTGAGGTCGCCTCGGCCGAGCCCGGGCACGGCAGGCGAGACGGGACGACAAAATTGGTGCCGACTGGAGATGGCGAGCAGATGGCCATCGTCATGCGGATGAGTGAATCCTCGACCCGCGGCTGTGCAGAGGGCGACGTCAAAAGACCTAAACTGGGGTGTGGAGGCTTGCGCCGGATCGGTCGTCATCCTGATCAGGATTCAGTCGGTACGCGCGGATCATCTTCGGGCGCACCCCCAAAGGAGACAGTCATGAAGACTTTGGTGATATTGGCGTGCCTAATGGTGACCTCAAACGCATTTGCAGAATGCGCGACGAATGCCCGCGGTGAAACCGTATGCGGCAACGGGCAGACCGCGGGCGGCTATAACCGGAACACCGGCACGGCCTGGACCTCCCAGACGAACCAGAATGGTGTGCGGACGACCCAGACCAACCGCGGCGGCGAGGCGAAGACGAAGAACGGCAAAGGTGTGGTTCGCGGCCCAGGTGGGACCACCTGTTACCGGACCGCGAACAGTCACGGCTGCAACTGACGGCGCTTGTGCCACCACCGCATTCATTGGACATCGGGTAAAGAGCGGATGAATACCAAGACGCACAAGCTACCTGCGGAGGTGGCTGAAAACCTTGCCAGGTTCGACCACACGGTTCTTGTGTTGCAGGGCGGTGGAGCACTGGGTGCTTATCAGGCCGGTGTATTCGCCGGCTTGACCGAGGCTGGAATCGCCCCTGACTGGATTGCCGGCATATCGATCGGGGCAATCAATGCCGCGCTGATTGCGGGCAATCCGCCGGAGCGACGCGTCGGTCGACTTCGCGAATTCTGGGAGCGCGCGTCGGCGCGGACATCGGTCGCGCCACCGGCTTCGCTGGACCCCGTACGTCCGCTATTCAATGCCGTAAGCGCGGCGTGGACGGTCATCCTTGGCGTCCCGGGCTTTTTTGTGCCGCGCGTGCCGCCGCCATTTCTGGCCGCTCCGGGCAGCCTGGGTGCGCTCAGTTTCTACGACACCCAGCCACTGAAGGCAACACTCGAGGAACTGGTCGACTTCGATCTCATCAACCGCAAGACGGTGCGCCTTTCGCTGGGTGCGGTCAATGTGCGCTCGGGCGCATCGGTCTATTTCGACAATACGAAGACCCTGATCGGTCCCGAGCATGTGATGGCAAGCGGCGCGCTGCCTCCGGGCTTCCCTCCTGTGCCTATCGGCGGCGAGTGGTATTGGGACGGCGGAATCTCGTCCAATACGCCGTTGTGGTACGTGGTTGACGAGGCACAACGAATCAGTGCGCTGGTTCTGCAGGTCGATGTGTTCAGCGGCGCCGGCGAGCTGCCGCAGAACCTGCAGCAGGTTCAGGAGCGGGCCAAGGACATTCAGTATGCGAGCAAGGCGCGCTTGAGCGCCACCCGCGTCAGCGAGATCGAGGAACTGCGTGCGTCACTTCGCCGGGTGCTCGATAAACTGCCGCAAGCGCTGCTGGCCGATCCCGATGTGCAGCGGCTCGCTGCGGTCAGCACGCGGGGAGAGGTTGCGCTGGTGCGATTCACCAACCATCACAACACGCGCTCGTCAGACTTCAAGGACTACGAGTTCTCGCGAACAACCATGAACGATTTGTGGGAAGGGGGGCTTGGCGACGTGCGCAATGCGATCGCGCGACAGGCGTGGCGCAATGTCGTGGAGCTCGCCAGGGGGATTCACTTGTTCGACCTCACCCCCATAGACCCCGCGCAACAGGAGCACACACCATGACCGAAGCCGAAGTGAAAGCGCGTGCTTTCGCGATGCCGCTCACGAGCCCCGCATTTCCACCGGGACCGTATCGTTTCGTCGATCGCGAGTTCCTGATCGTGACCTACCGGACCGATCCCGACATACTGGCCGAAGTGATACCGAAGCCACTGGAAATGACTGATCCGATCGTCAAGTTCGAATTCATCCGCATGCCCAATTCGACCGGTTTTGGCGACTACACCGAAAGCGGCCAGGTCATTCCGGTGCGGTTCCAGGGGCAGCCCGGCAGCTACGTGCACGCCATGTATCTGGACGACATGGCACCGATCGCGGGCGGGCGCGAAATATGGGGATTCCCGAAGAAGCTTGCGTCGCCCCAGTTGCGCGTCGAAAAGGACACGATCGGCGGCGTGCTGCGATACGGCCCGGTTCCGATCGCAGTGGCCACGATGGGCTACAAGCATCGCGAACTGCCGCACGACAGGATTCTCGCGTCGCTGTCGGCGCCGAACTACCTGCTGAAGATCATTCCGCACGTGGATGGCACAGTACGAATCTGCGAACTGGTTCGTTATTTTTGTGAGGACATTACCGTCAAAGGCGCGTGGGAGGGCCCCGCCGCACTCGAGCTTTTCCATCACGCGCTCGCGCCCGTCGCTGCGCTGCCGGTGCGCGAAGTGATATCCGGCGTGCACATTCTGTCGGATCTGACGCTCGGCCTCGGCACGGTAGTCCACGATTATCTTGCCAAGTAGCACCCGATGCGATTCTTTCCTGGCCCACAATGGCCGATGATCAGTTCCATTGCTGACTGGATATCGGAAGGCCGCCATGCGACATCCTCTGATTGCTGCTCTATTGGTCCTTTCAAGCGCATGCTTTGCCGCGACGGATTGCGATCAGGTAAAGAACAATTGCGCCGAATCCTATAACGGCTACGTCCAGGCATGCGGCGATTCCCCGGATCGGCGTGCGGGGATTTGTCGGGCGGAGGCCTATAACAAATATATCGACTGCCTCAGGGCTGGCGGCTGCGGCGGGTAGGATAAGAAGGACCAGCGCAAAAGCGGTATCTTCGATCGTGTCGATGGGCGCACCTACAGCGACCGTGCTGATGACGAAGCAGCCTGTGACTGCACTGTTACGGCGATGGCGGCCAGGTTCACGCCCCTGCCTGCCCAATCGAACGCCGGAGATCGAGCGTCTCATGGTGAAACCGCGCAAGCGACTCGCGGTGCGCTACGCTGACGATCGCCGCCATCGGCAGCCGGTCGTTGAGCAGCCGATACAAGTGCGCTTCGTTTGCCGCATCAAGTGCGCTTGTCGCTTCATCAAGAAACACGTAGTCAGGCTTGTGCAAGAGCACACGTGCTACCGCCAGCTGCTGCAGTTCCCCGGGAGAAAGAATACGCGTCCAGTGGTCAGATTCGTGCAATCGGCCAACGTAGCCGTCCAGCCGGCACATGCGCAGTACCTCGCGGCACTCGTCGTCGCTGTAGGTGCTGGCTGGTGCAGGATAGGTGAACGCGGCCTTCAGCGTGCCGATTGGCAGGTAGCCCTGCTGCGGAATGAACATCATGCGCGCGTCCACGGCCACGTCGATCGAGCCGTTGCCGAATGGCCAGAGACCGGCGAACGCGCGCAACAGCGTGCTCCTTCCCGAGCCGGACGGCCCGCACACGAGCCAGCGCGAACCGGGTTTGACGGCGATGTCGCGCACATTCGCGAGTACCTCGCCGTTGGGCAGTGCGAGCGTGAGATCGTGCGTAACGAGTTGCTGCTCGTCGACGTAGTGCAGGTTGATGCCGCCATGCTCGGTGGCGGGCGACACGGACTCTTTCAGATGGGAGTGCCGCATGACGCGCTTGAACTCACGCAAGCGATTGACCGTCGCGCGCCACTCGACCAGCGTGCCGTAACTATTGATGAACCATGAAAGTGATTCGCTAACCGAACCAAACGCGTCGGCGACTTGCATCAGCGTGCCGAAACTGAACGCGCCTGCGAAATAATGGGGCGACGCTACCGCGATCGGAAAGATGTCGGCGATCTGGCCGTACAAGTCGACCACGAAGCTGTAGCGCCTCGTGTACTTTATGAAGCGCCACCAGTTTTCGCGAATCCGGCCGAACAGATCTTTCGCGTTCGATTCCTCGGTTCGCATGCCGTCATGGAACGCAATCTGCTCGGCGTTTTCGCGCAGACGGATCAGGCCGAAACGAAAGTCTGCCTCGACACGCTGCATCTGGTAGTTGATCGACACGAGCGGGTGACCGACCTTGTTGGTGACGAGCGAACCCGCGATCGCATACGCGATGGCTGCCCAAAACATGTAGCCGGGAATCTGGACGGGCGTGCTGCCGATCGTGACGGTCAGCGCCCCCGCCGTGCTCCACAGCACGACCGAGAACCAGGCGAGCGTCTCGATTGTCGAGAGCAGGTCGAGCGTGAGCGAAAGCGTTGTGGCGGCAAACGAACCGAGGTCGACGGCAATCCGCTGATCGGGGTTGTCGGCGAGGCGGTCGCGTTCGATGCGGTAGAAGGTGCTGTCGCTCAGCCATTCCTGGAGGTAGCGCGCGGTCAACCATTGGCGCCACCGGAAGCCGAGCTTCTGGCGCAGATAGCGGTTGTAGATGGCGATGATGACGAACGCGATCGCAAGCACACTGAAAACCAGCATCTGTTGCGGGAATTCGTGGATGTCCCTGCGTTCCAGTGCGTTGTAGAAATCGCGGTTCCACGTGTTCAGCCGGGCGTTGATGCCGACCAGAAGCAGGTCCATCCCGATGATCGCGATCAGCAGGCCCCACGCGATGCCGCGTTCTTCCGAGACCCAGTACGGACTGGTCAGGCTCCAGGCCGAGATACGGTCGACTTGCCCGGATGCGGGGCTGGAAGACTGGCTGGACTTCATCGAACCCCTCGCGCGGATCTCCCGCAACGGGCTCTCGAATGACACATCACGCCTTCCCACATGGCTAGCTGCTACCAGGGACCGGACGGACGCGTGTGGTTCAATCCTGGCGATGCGCGGCCGCAATCACGTCGCGTGCGAGCAACAGCAGGAAATGGCGATCGCGTTGTGCGCGTTATCCGGTTCGAATCGCCTGGCTAACGCAAGTTCGTTCGGATCGCCGCTACGATATCGCGGCTCACTGCAGCAATCGCACGATTGTGCGCGGCGATGAGCGCGTCGTAACCCTGCCCCTGCACGGCCTCGTGCGCGACTGAGCGGCCTGTAATCGTCGCTGCCTTTCCTGGTGGCCATATCACCCACAGTGCTTCGATCGTGGCCGAATCGCCCGAAAGCGACTCGAACCTCATCACGTCCACGCGGACCCGCCAGGCCGGCGTAGCACCCACGCCGCTATCGAACACGTTCACCTGGGTCGAACCGAGCAGCATGCCGATATCGGCCGCGATCACGCGCGCGATATCCGTCTTCAGCGGCTCGGCCCAGCGCGCGAATTCATCGATGTCCACGCGGCTGCCGGCCGCGCGCGTGACGATCTGCGGCCGGTCGACGACTTCAGGCACGGTCACCGGGCTGACAACGACATGAACCGGCGCAGCGGCGCCGGCGCCGGTAAGCGTCGCGTCGGGACTCAGCGTGTAGAAGCGGGCCGTCGGCGAACTGCCGCACCCGACAAGCAGCCCCGCGAGCAGCAACACTGCGACGCGCGTATGGATGCGTTTCATGGCTTGCTCTCCGACTTGCCCCGCACCAGTGCTTCCGGATGGCGCTCGAGGTAGTCCGCCAACGTCCTGAACGCCGCGGCCGTGCGGGCGATCTCCCGCATCGCGTCGCCGGTGTTCTGCTGCAGCTCCGAGCCCGGCTGCAACGCGCTGTTCGCCGAATCGAGCGCGGAGTGCGCCGATGCCAGCGTTTCGCGCGCCTGCGGCACCACCGTGTCGAGCTGCTTGAGCAGCAGGTTGGCGCTCGCCAGCGTCTGTTGCGCGTTGTTGCCGATCTTGTCGAGCGGAATGCCGTTGAGTTTCGCTATCAGGTGTGTTACCGAATCCTGCAGCGATTGCAGCGATCCCGGAATCGCCGGCAATTCAGGCGGGTTTGCGGCCCAGTCGATCGTCGCCTTCGGTGCATCCGGAAAGAAATCGAGCGCGACATAGAGTTGCCCGGTCAACAGGTTGCCGGTCCTCAGCTGCGCGCGCAGCCCGTACTCCACGAGCACGTTCCCCAATTGTTCGGGACGCTGGGAAAGGCGCCCGCCTTTTGCGCCGGTCCGGTAGCGCGACGTGAAACGCTCCGGATACAGGTTGATTTCGACGGGAATGCTGAACTTGCGGGTTTCGCGATCGAAGCGCGTATAGATGCCCGTCACTTCGCCGACCGTCACGCCGCGGAAATCGACGGGTGCCCCGACCACCAGGCCGCGCACCGATTCGGTGAAGTTCACCAGATACTTCACGACGATCCGGTCGTGCCGCTTCATCGCCTCCGCCCGGTCGTGGAACAGCGTGAACGGCGCGCCAGTTGCCGCGACCGGCTGATCGAGCGAATCGACGGGCGTCTCGAACGCGATGCCGCCGATCATGATCGACACCAGCGATTGCGTTTCGACCCGCAAGCCGTCGGTGCTCAACGCGACGTCGATGCCGCTCGCGTGCCAGAAGCGCGAGTCGGCATTCACGAACCGGTCATACGGCGCATTGATGAACACCCGCAGCGTCACGCCCTTGCCGTCCGGATCGAGCGCGTAGCTAACGATCTGTCCGACCTGGAGTCGCCGAAAATAGACGGGCGAGCCGACGTCGACCGATCCCATGTTCTCGCTCTTCAGCACGAACTCGTGACCGGGCTCGTCGCTCGTGAAAACCGGCGGGGCTTCGAGGCCGGTGAAAGCGCGGCGCTCGGCCTTCGCATCGCCGACGTCGGTGCCGATGAATGAACCGGACAACAGCGTGTTGAGACCCGACACCGTGCCGCCGGAAATGCGCGGGCGCACGACCCAGAAGCGCGTGTTGTCGACCAGCAGCGTCGTCGCGTCCTTGGAGATATCGGCGGTCGCGACCACGCGTTTGTGATCGGTGGACAGCACCACCGACCTGACGACGCCGATATCGACGTTCTTGAACTTGATCTTCGTCTTCCCGGCTTCGAGACCTTCTCCGGTCCGGAAGGTGATCGTGATCGTCGGGCCTTGCTCGATGACGGCCTTCACCGCCAGCCATCCGCCGATCAGCACCGCGACGATCGGCACGAGCCACACGAGTTGCATGCGCCAGCGCGAGCGCGTCGTCGCGACGGCGTCCGGTATGTCCGGCATGTCAGGCTTCTGCTCGGGGCCACCCATGATGCTGCTCCCCAGTGTCCCAGATCAGGCGGGGGTCGAACGTCGTCGCTGCGAACATCGTCAGCACGACCACCGCCCCGAACGCGATCGCCGCAGGACCGGCCTTGATCGTCGCCAGCGCCTGGAACTGAACGAGCGCGACGAGCATCGTGATCACGTAGATGTCGAGCATCGACCAGCGCCCGACGAATTCGACCATTCGATAGATGCGCGTGCGCTGCTCCGGCAGCCATCGCGAATGCCGCTGGGCCGTGAACGCGAGATACGCGAGCGCAATGATCTTGAGCAGCGGCACCGCGATGCTCGCGACGAACACCACGACCGCGAGCGGCCACGATCCGGAGACCCACAGATAGACGACGCCGCTCAGGATCGTGTCCTTCTGCGCACCGAACAGCGAGCTCGTGTACATCACCGGCAGCACGTTCGCGGGGATGTAAAGGACGATCGCGGCGATCAGGAGCGCCCACGTGCGCGACAGGCTCGCGGGCTTGCGCACATGCAGCGCGGCGCCGCAGCGCGGACAGGCCAGGTCGTGCGCATCGGCCGGCGCGCGGGCGATCAGCCCGCAATCGTGGCACAGCACGAGGCCGCAATCGGCTGCGGTGACAGCGCCGCCGTGCGGCGCGGGCACGCCGCTGCCGATGCCGCGCCCGCCACCGCCCCGCGCCGCGTCGATCCGCGACCACAGTTCATGCGCATCGAATGCCGCGCCGGCGGCGGCGAGCACGAGCATCAGCGCGCCGAACGAATAGAGCGCGACGCCTGTCACGACGCTCGCGATGTGGGCCAGCTTGACCAGCGCCACCAGCAAGCCGAGGATCAGCACTTCCGTCATCCCCCACGGCGCCGCGAGGTGGCAGAGCCGAAACACGAGCGCCGCGCCCGCGGGCACGCGGTTCGACCGCAGCGGCAACAGCAGCCACAGCATGCCGGCGATCTGCACGAACGGCATCAGCATCGTGGTCGCGAACACGAGGCCGGCGAGCGGCCAGATCCCGTCCGCATACAGCACGCGCACGGATCCGGCCAGCGTCGTTTCGACAACCGTCCCGCCGACCGACAGGCCGACGATCGGGTACAGGTTGGAAATGACGAACAGCACGCCCGCGGCCGCGGCAAACGCCAGCGCGCGCGTCAGGCTGTCCTCGCGGTTCCGGTAGAGCTCCGCGTGGCAGCGCCGGCAGCGCAGCGCGCCGCCGGGCGCCACCGGCACGTTGCGCTGGAGCAGGTCGCATTCGTGGCAGACGACAAGACCGGCGCGGTTCATTTCGGCCCCTCGTCGGCCACGGGCCGATCGGCGGCGGCGTGCGGCGGCGCGGTCATCCGCTCGGCCGTGACGACCCAGCCCCCGCCCATCGCCATGTAGAGATTGACGAGCGACGTGAGCGTCGTGCCGCGCGTCTGTGTGTACGACAGCTCCGCATTGAACAGCGTGCGCTCCGCGTCGAGGACCTCGATGTAGCTCGTATAGCCTTCCTCGTAGCGCATCCGCGCGAGGTGCTCGTACGTGCGCAACGCGTCGATCTGCCGGCCCTGCGTCTCCAGTTGCTCGCGCGATTTCTGCAGCGCGATCAGCGCGTCCTCGACCTGCTGGAACGCCACCTCGATCGCCTTCTGGTAGCTGTAGAGCGCTTCCTGCTGCCGTGCGTTCGCCTGGCGCACCTGCCCCGCGATGTTGCCGCCCGTGAAGATCGGCTGCGTGACCGAGCCGGCAAACGACCATACGCGCGCGGGCCCGGTGAAGAGATTCGAGAACCGCGCGCTGACCGAGCCGAACAGTCCGGTGAGCGAAATCGACGGGAAGTACAGTGCGCGCGCCGCGCCGATCAGCGCATTCTGCGCGACCAGGTTCTGCTCGGCCTGAAGCAGGTCCGGCCGGCGCTCCAGCAGGTCCGACGGCAGGCCCGCGGGCACGACCGGAGTCGCGAGATCGGCCAGCTCGCGACCGCGCATGATCGGGCCCGGGTTGCGGCCGAGCAGCACGGACAACGCATCTTCCTGCTGCGCGATCTGCGTTTCGAGCTGCGGGATGGAAGCCTGAGTCGACTCGTATTCGGACTGGCTTTGCGCCAGTTCCATCTGCGACACCTCGCCGCCCTTGAAGCGCGCGGTGAACACGCGGACGGATTCGGCACGGCTCATGGTCGTGGCTTTCGCGATTTCGAGCTGGCGGTCGAGGCTGCGCAGCGTGATGTAGGACGACGCGACCGACGCCACCAGCGTGAGGATCGTCGCGCGGCGCGCGTCCTCGCTCGCGCGCAGGTTCGCGCGCGCGGCCTCGGTCTCGCGCCGGACCTGGCCGAACAGATCGATGTCCCACGCCGCGGACAGGCTCGCCTGGAACTGGTTGGAGACCGGCGATACGGTCGCCGGCAGCGGAATCGCACCGCTTTGCGACGAGCGCTGGCGCGACGCTTCGAAGCCCGCGCCGACCTGCGGGAACAGCGCCGAGCGGGTCGACATGAACTGGCCGAGGAACTCGTCGACGCGCGCCGACGCGACCTTGACGTCGCGGTTTTCCGCGAGCGCGGTCGCAATCAGTTCGTTCAGCGCCGGATCCTGGAACTGCTCCCACCACGCGGTATTGGCGACGTCGGCCGCCTCCGTCGACTGGAAGCGGAACGTGGCCGGCACGTCCACTTTCGGACGCACGTAGTCCGGGCCGAGCAGGCAGCCGCTCAACCCCGCCAGCAGGATCGGCGCGCCGAGGCGCCAGAGTGCAGCGCGGCGCATGTCAGTCGTCCTCGCGCCGCGCCGACGGCGCGGCATGCGGCGAGCCCGGCCCCGACTCGGACGGAGGCGGCGCGGCCTGTCCGCGCGAGCGCGACGACAGCGCCTCGAGCAGGTAATAGAACATCGGGATGAAGAACACGGCGATCGCCGTGGCCCCGAGCATCCCGCCGATGACGCCCGTGCCGATCGAGTGACGGCTGTTCGCCGATGCGCCGAGCGCGATCGCCAGCGGCACGACGCCGAGGATGAACGCGAGCGAGGTCATGACGATCGGCCGCAAGCGCTCTTCCGAGGCCGTGAGCGCCGCGTCGTAGGGCGACGCGCCCGCATCGCGGTTGATCACCGCGAACTCGAAGATCAGGATCGCGTTCTTGGCGGCCAGCGCCACCAGCATGGTCAGCCCGATCTGGAAGTAGACATCGTTGTTGAGCCCGCGCAGCAGGATCGCGACCAGCGCGCCGAACATCGCGAACGGCACCGCCATCAGCACGCCGAACGGCAGCGACCACTTCTCGTATTGCGCCGCGAGAATCAGGAACACCATGATGAGACCGAACACGAACACGAGGCCGGACGTGCCGCCCGACTTGCGTGCCTCGTAGGCCTCGCCGCTCCACGCGACGTCGTAACCTGGCGGCATCCGCGCGGCGATCTCCTCGAGCGCGGCGATGACCTGGCCGGAGCTGTAGCCGGGGGCCGCATTGGCCGTGATCATGACCGCGGGGAAGTTGTTGAATCGCGTGATCAGGTCCGGGCCCGTCACGTACTTGTAGGTCACCACGGACTTGAGCGGCACCATGTTGCCGTTCGTGCTGCGCACGTAGATCTGGTCCAGGTCCTGCGGCTTGAGGCGGTAGGACGGCTCCGCCTGCAGGATGACCTGCCAGAGCCGGCTCGCCCGGTTGAATTGCGACACGTAGAGCGAGCCGAACATCGTCTGCATCGCGCTGTACACGTCCTGGATCGGCACGCCGAGTGTCTCGGACTTGTCGCGATCCACATCGACCAGAAGCTGTTGCGACGATGCGTTGAAGGTCGACGTCACGCCCGACAGCTCCGGCCGTGCTTTCGCCTTGTTCACGAATTCCTGCACGACACCCGCCAGTTGCGCAATCGACGCGTCGCCCTTGCTCTGCACCCATACTTCGGTGCCGCCGGTCGTACCGAGCCCCGGAATCGATGGCGGGTTGACGGGAATGACGATCCCCTCCTTGATCCTGGACAGCGCCAGATACGCATCGACCAGCACGGCGCGGGCGTTCTGCGTCCTGATGTTCGCGAACTTGTAGCGCTCGTCGAAGCCCTTCAGGCCGACGAAGAACGTGCTGGCATTGTTCTTGTTCTGGCTGTCGAGCAGACTGTAGCCGTCGACCGTCGTCACGCTGCCCACTGCCGCCTGCTTCATGAAGTAGTCGGCCACCCGCTGCGACACGTCGCCCGTGCGGTCGAGGCTCGCCGCATCCGGCATGATGATCGCGCCGAGCAGGTAGCCCTGATCTTCCGGCGGCAGAAATGCACCGGGAATCGTCCTGAACATCAACACCGTCAGCACGATCATGCCGCCGAACAGCACGAGCGCGAGCACGAAGCGCTTGATGACGAACCTGACCGCGCGCGTGTAACCGGCCGTCAGCCGCGCGAACACGTTTTCGAACCATCGGAAGAAGCCCTTCTTCTCGTGGTGCGTGCTCGTGAGCAGCAGCGCGGCCAGCGCCGGCGACAACGTCAGCGCGACGACGCCCGAGATCACCACCGAAATCGCGATCGTGATCGCGAACTGCTTGTAGAGCTGCCCCGTGATGCCGCCGAGAAACGCGACCGGCACGAACACCGCGCACAGCACCAGCACGATCGCCACCACCGGCCCGGCCACCTCGTCCATCGCGCGCTTGGCGGCCGCCTTCGGATCGAGCTTGTGCACCGTCATGTTGCGCTCGACGTTCTCGATCACGACGATCGCGTCGTCGACCACGATGCCGATTGCGAGCACCATCCCGAACAGCGTCAGCATGTTGATCGAGAAGCCGAGCAGCGCCATGCCCATCGCCGTGCCGAGAATCGACACCGGCACGGCCAGCACCGGGATGAGGGTGGCGCGCAGGCTTTGCAGGAACACGAACACGACGATCACGACCAGTACGAGCGCCTCGAAGAAGGTGTGCACGACGTCGGTGATCGACGCGCGCGTGAATTCCGTCGTGTCCATCGCGATCTCGTAATCGAGTCCTTCGGGAAACGACTTCTTCATGTCAGCGAGCGTCGCGCGCACCTGTTTCGACACATCGAGCGCATTGGCGCCCGGCTGCTGGTAGACCGCGATGATCGTGGCCGGCTTGCCCTGAAAGCGGCTGCGGATCGAATAGTCCTTCTGCCCCAGCTCGGCCCGCCCGATGTCCTTGAGGCGGACGATCGCCGTGCCCTGGCTCGCGGCCCGGACGATGATGTTGTCGAAGTCGGCGGGCTCGGCAAGGCGGCCCGGCGTCGTCACCGCGAACGACTGCTCGACCGCGCCGCCGGTCGGCGCCTGACCGAGCCGCCCGACTGCGAACTGCTGGTTCTGGTTGGCGACCGCGCGCTGGACGTCGGCTGCGGTGATGCTCAGTTGCGCCATGCGGTCCGGCTTCAGCCAGATGCGCATCGCATAGTCCGGCGTGCCGAAGATGGCGGACTGGTTGGCCCCGCCGATGCGCTTGATCGCATCGAGCACGTAGATGTTCGCGTAGTTCGCGATATAGGTCGCGTCGTAGCGTTCCTGCGGCGAATAGATCGCGATGACCATCATGAACGCCGACGATTTCTTCTGGATCTGCACGCCCTGCGCCTGAACCGACTGCGGCAGTTGCGGCAGCGCCAGGTTCACGCGGTTCTGCACGTCCACCTGTGCGAGTTCGGGGTTGGTGCCGATCTCGAAGAACGCATTGATCGTCAGGTTGCCGGTCGACGAGCTGGACGAGTTCATGTAGATCATGTTGTCCGCGCCGTTGACCTGCTGCTCGATCGGCGCGGCCACGTTGTTGGCGACGACGTCCGCGCTCGCGCCCGGATAGGACGCCGCAATCGTGATCTGCGGCGGCGTGACGTCCGGGTACTGGGCCACCGGCAGCGCGAGCATCGTCAATGCGCCGCCCAGCGTGATGACGATCGAGATGACGGACGCGAAGATCGGCCGGTCGATGCAGAAGTGGGAGATGTTCATGAAGCCGCCCCGTCACTGGGCCGCGGCGACGCCGGCTCCGCTCGCGGCCGACGGCGCCGCCGCGGGAACGATCTTCAGCGGCGTATCCGGCGCCACGCGGATCGCCCCGTCGACCACCACGCGCTCGCCGGCCTTCAGCCCGTCGGTGATGAACCAGTCGTCGCCGTGCCACTCCCCGACTTCGACGACGCGCTGATGCGCCTTCGATTCATTGTCGACGACCCATACGTAGTGACTCTTCGCGCCCTGCAGGACGGCGCGCTGCGGCACCAGCACCGCGCCGGGCCGCGTCGCGCCGGACACGCGCGCGCGCACGAACTGCCCGGGCCGCAACGTGCCGTTCGGGTTGTCGAACACGGCGCGCACCAGAAACGTTCCGGTGTCGGTGCTGAATGCCGGGTTCGCGAAGTTGATCCGACCGCGCTGCGGAAATTCCGTGCCGTCGGCAAGCACGAGCGTCACGACGAAATCGTCGTTCGCCGGAAAACGCAGCTTCCCGCGCGTGATTTCGTCGCGGTACTTGAGCATCTCGTTCTCCGAAATACTGAAGTTCACCCACATCGGGTCGAGCTGGTACACGTAGGTGAGCAGTCCCGCGGCGGTGGCCGTGACATAGCTGCCGTCCTGCTGCCGGGCAAAGCTCGACAGGCCGGTGATCGGCGACTTGATCGTCGTGTAGCTGAGATTGAGCTGCGCCGTCTGCACCTGCCCCTGTGCGGCGATCACCGCGGCCTCGGCCTGCTGCACGTTGCCGACCGCGTCGTCCAGGTCCTTCTTGCTCAGCGCGTTCTGCGCGGCGAGCGGCCTGACGCGTGCAAGGTTTTCCTTCGCGACGTTGAGCCTCGCCTGCTGCTGCGCCAGCTGGCCCTTCGCAGTCTGCAGCGCGGCATCGAACGGCTTGTGGTCCATCAGGAACAGCGTCTGGCCAGACTTCACCATCTGCCCTTCGACGTAGGTGCGCTTGTCCAGGAATCCGTCCACCCGCGCACGAATCTCGACCTCGTGCGAACTCTGCGTCTGCGCGGTGAATTCGAAGTCCACCGGTGTATCGCGTGGCGCGACCGTCACAACCGTCACGTCAGGCGCGCCGAGCTTCGGGATCGCCGCCGGCTTCTTGCATCCTGCGCAGACGGCGAGGGCCGCGATCAGCGGCATCGAACAAATGAGGGTTACGGGCTTCATGGGATGATTCCCGACGCTACATCGCCGTGCAGTCTCCGAACACGACCACGGCGTCTTCGCGATTGACCAGTGTCGCAGTCATCGTCCCGTCGCGCGTATCGAGCACGAGTGTCCACGCGAAGCCGAGTTCGGTGCCCTGCATCGCGATCTGGTTCTGGCCTTTCTCCATGAATTGAATCGGTGAGTTCCGCGCGGGTCCGGCAATCGTCTTCTTGACGAAGTCGATCGACAGGAACCTCGGCGCACCGAGGTCCGCGGGCAGCGCACGCGCGCAAGGAAAACCCGGATCGCACGCGTGAGCCTCGACCGTCGCGCACAGCAACGGCTTGCTTCCATCGAAATCGCCTGCGCATGCGCCTGCACAATCCAGCAGGAAGGTCGCCACCCATGCCGTACGTACGAGGTTGTTCATGGCTGATTCCACCGCTCGCTCCGATACTATTGGCTCGTGTAGCCCCGCCCGTTCATGCATGCGGTCACGGCGCGCGTAAATGTCGACAGCTGGCTCGCGGTGCTGCTCTGCGTGGCCTGCTCCTGCTGGGCGGCGGCCTGCTCCCGGCGAAGCCGCCGCATGCCGCCGCCGGCCGTGCCGGTGATTGCGCCGATCGCCGCGCCCTTGCCGGCATCGCCGGCGATCGCACCAATCGCGGCCCCCATGGCGGCACCGCCTGCAGCGCCTCGCACCACGCCACCCTGTGGCGGTGGCGGAGCGGACGGAGAAGCGGCGCGCTGCGCGAGGGCAACCGGATCGACGCCCGTGGTCTGCTTTGCCCACACCTGGCATTCCGCCGTGTCGGTCTGCTGCTTTTGCGGACTCTGCCCCTTCGCGGGATAGTAGATCGGCTGCTGCGCGCACGCGAAGCCGGCAATCGTCAATGCGATCAGCCCCATCGCGAACGGTGCGAACCGCCGCTTGCGGGCCGCTCCACGCTTGCCTGGCCGTGCAGGCTTCGATTGCTGCAACGCGAATTCCATGTGTGGCCTCGCTTCCACGCTGTCTTCCGATCGCAATCCAGTCCGCCATTCGCCTGCATGCGGCAGGCGATGGACGCCTGCTTCATCGATTGAGGCGGGTAATCTTCGATCCTCTCAAGCCGATCCCGGCCATCAAGCCCTTCTGATCGAAGATGAACGCGTAGATATCGGACTGCAGCGTGGCCGTTGTCAGATTCCTGGCCGCGCCCGCATCGCCGATCACGACGGTCGGCGCCATGCCGACTTCGAAACCGGCACTCGTCTTGAGGTTGTCGAGCGCCTTGTCCGACATGAACATCATCACGTAGCCGTATGTCTGGACACCCGCCTGAAGACCGTAGGTCACCGATGTCGTCGCGTAGTACCCGGTGACCTTGCCGCCCTCGAGCAATTCGCCCGTGCCGTGCGACGCGCCGGCAATGAACCCGGCTCTCACCACGCTCGGAAACACGAGAATGCCCTTGGCCTTGGCCGCGACGTCCTTCGCCTGCGGCGTGGCGGCGTACAGATTCGCGAGCGCTGCCTGCGCATCCTGGTCGAGGACGGCGTCCTCGGACCCGGTACCGGATGCGGACGACGATTGACCGGTCGAGCAGGCTGCCGTCACGGCCAGCAGCGAGATCACAGCCAGGTTGCGAATGCATTCGATCATGATGCGTACTCCCGTTGAATTCCCCCGATCGTGCAAGCCCGCGCCATTCCCCATGGCATCGGCCGCACGTCGTCGGATTCAAGTTTGGTTGCCGCCTACATCAAGAACAATGGGACTTTGGTCCCATATGACACCGGCGGACAGCGGCGCGCGGATATGCCGTCACGGCGGCGACGCGATGCCGAGCGCGGTGCACACGGTCTTGATCAGCAGCGCATCGTTGAACGGCTTGCGCACATACGCGATCGCCCCGGCCGCGAGCGCCTGTTCGCGCACGGCGACGTCGTCGTAGGCGGTGATCACGATGACGGGCACGCCCGTGCCGTCGAGGCGCCGCTGCACCTCGAGTCCGTTGAGCCCGGGCATCTGTATGTCGAGAATCACGCAAGCCGGGCGGTATGAGGGCATCGACGCAAGCGTGTCCAGAAAATCGTCGCCGTTCGTAAACGTGTCCGCGCCGATGCCGACAGATCGCAACAGACGCTTGATCGCCCGGCCCACCGATTCATCGTCGTCGACGACCGCAACGAATGGCTTGACGTTACCCATTGTGAAAATTCCGGATTCGGCCGTTGACCGCGTCACAGCGATCCCGCAGATTGAGGCTATCAGGCGAAGCGCGAAACCGGTATAGGACTTTGGTCCACCGCCGTGACGGACGATGCGCCGAGCGCTCGCTCAGCGATCCGGGCGCACGGATATCGAAGCGCCGATGCCGAGTTTGTCGGCGAGACGCACGAGGTCCGCCAGCGACGCCGCCTCCATTTTCTCCATCACGCGCGCGCGGTGAATCTTGATGGTTTTTTCGGCGATGCCGAGATCGTCGGCGACCTGTTTGTTCAGGCGGCCCGTCACGACGAGCGCCATGACTTCCCGCTCTCGCGGCGTCAGGCGGTCGACGCGCGCCTGGAGGCTCGCGAGTTCCCGGCGGCGTTCGCCCATCTGCATCGAACGTTCGAGCGCGCGCCCGATCGCATCGAGCAGAACCGTGTCGGAGACCGGCTTCGGCAGGAAGTCGGCCGCGCCAGCCTTCATCGCGTCCACGGTCGTGCCGATGTCGCCGTGCCCGGTAATGAAAATGATCGGCAGCGCCGCATCGAGTTCGCGCTGCAATTCGAGTCCGTTCACGTCCGGCAGCTGGAGATCCAGCAGCAGGCACGCGGGGCAATTCGTCGGGTCGGCCGCGGCGAGAAACGCACGCCCCGAATCGAACGCCTCGGCCCGGTAGCCCGCCGAGCGAACGAGCCGCGACAGCGCCTGCCGGACCGAAGGGTCGTCGTCCACGATGAAGACGATCGAAGCGGGATCGTTCATGGCTGCCGGCACGCGCGATTCGGTTCGGCGGCGCCCGTCGCAGGCAACGCGACATGGAACGACGCACCGCGGTCCGCGTTGTTTTCCGCCCAGAGACGGCCACCGTGCGCGGTGATGATCGTCCGGCTGATCGACAGGCCCAATCCCAGCCCGTGCGGCTTCGACGTGAAGAACGGCTTGAAGATCCTGTCGAGCTGGTCGACCGTCAGTCCGTGCCCGCGATCGCATACGCAGATGCGCACCGCGCCTTCGGGCTCGGCCCACACCCGCACGGTGACGACGCGATCCACCGCAGGCCCGTCATGCACCGCGTCGAATCCGTTGAGCAGGAGATTGAGCACGACCTGCTGCAACTGCACACGGTCGCCCCGCACGGCTGGCAACGCATCTTCGATGTCGAGCGTCGTCCGGATGCGGCGCAGGATCGCGTCGCTATGCACGAGCAGCACGACGTCCCGAACGACGCCGCCGACGTCGAGCGGCTGCAGATCCACGTCGCCCTTGCGGACGAGCGCCCGCATTTTCCGGATGATTTCACCCGCGCGGCAATTGTCGTCCACGATGTCCTTCAGGGTCTCCCGCACCTCGGGCAGGTCGATCGGATCCGCTTCCAGGAAACGCTGCGCGGCCTGCGCGTTGCTCAGGATCGCAGTCAGCGGCTGGTTCAGCTCGTGCGCGAGCGACCCCGCCAGTTCGCCGAGCGCGGAGATGCGCGTCAGATGCGCGAGCTCCTGCCGGTTCCGCTGCAATTCGACCCGTTCGCTGCGATCGACGATGACCGCGAGCCGGGTCGGCGCGCCGTCGACGCAGCATTCGCTGATCGTCACTTCCACCGGGAAATCGGCTCCGTCGCTGCGTCTCGCCATCACTGACTGCATCGACTGCACCGGCGGCGGCACGCGTGGCGCAACCTGCGCGGCCGGCGCATTCCACTCGACGCTCGCCGGACAGTCGGGAAACAGCATCCGACCGGACGCGCCGGTCAATCCGTCGCCGTGGTAACCGAACAGTGCCCTCGCCTTTTCATTGGCAAAAACGATTTCATTACGCTCGTTGAAACCGACGATCGCCACCGGCACGCGTTCGAACGCATCGCGCATCGGCGTTGCCGTTTCGCGATGATCCGGATCGTGTTTCAAGCGCTTGCCGAACCAGGGGATGCGCGCTGCCGCGTCCGTCGCGCGGCGCAGTGCCGGCGGAATGTGCAGGCCCGCATGCGCGAGGATGCCTTCGCCGCGGGGTTCCCGCCGCGGTGCGGCGCATTGCAGCGCCATGGTGCCGGACGGCACACTGCGCCCACGCGCGTGACGAGATGATTGCCGGCCTGCCGGGCCGCTGCGCGCGCCGACCGGCGATTGCCGTTGCGTGCGCAAGTTATGTAAGCGCCACACGAACGACGTCATGGCCGCCGCCAGCACAACCTCGGTACCTAGCGTAGGGAGAGACATGACTGTTTTTCTCCGTGGCGACGCGCGGCGCCCCTGCGCTGTGACGCCTGCCGCGGCGCGCAGTCGCTCCGGCAGTCCGCCCGCTGAACGGACCGCGACAAGCGCGATGCTCCACCGTGTTCCGGCGCTTCATGCGTGGTGCTGCGTTGCGCTACCTGCCGTCAGAAAATCCGCGACGTGAGCCGCGATTACTCGCGTACACGCAAGAAATTCTAGGTATACCGAATGATTCGATTCCAGTTCCGACGGCATCTTTCGCCGTCGTAACGCGATTATTTTCAATTGGCTTGATCGAAGTCATTGATATGCCGGGACGCCGTTCATCGCATCAATCGCGATAGCACGATCACGTACAGCGCCGACGCGGCGAGCTGGCACAGCGTCACCGGCAGCCCGATCCGCAGGAATCGCACGAAAGTGACCGGCGCGCCCTGGCGCGCGCAGATGCCCGCCGAGACGATATTGGCCGACGCGCCGATCAGCGTCGCGTTGCCGCCGAGCGTCGCGCCGAACATCATCGCGACGAATACCGGAATCGCGACGGTCGGCCAATGCGTGAAATGCGCCGACAGCGCCGTTTCGGGCACGACCTCGGCCGCCACCAGATAGCCCTTGATCATCACGATCGACGCCGCGGCCACGGGGACGTTCGCCAGCAGGCTCGACAGGATGCCGATCGCCGCGATCACGGTCAGTGCGACGAGCGTGAGCTGGGCGCCGAACAGGTTATGGAGCCGCAGTGCCATGACCTGGAGCATGCCCGTCTTCACGATCGCCTGAACGAGACAGAAGATGCTGGCCAGAAACACGAGCGTCTTCCAGTCGACGTCGCGCAACACGCTGTCGGTCGGCTCGACGCGCGCCGCATAGCCGACGAGCAATGCGAGCGCGCTGGCGATCAGCGCGGCGGCCGGGGGTACGATCGGCGACGGAAGATGCTCGCCGAACACGAACAGGCCCACCATCGCCGCCAGCACCGCGAGCGTGAGGCTCGCATAGACCGGTCGCTCGATGCGCGCCGATGCGCGTGCCGGCGGCAACGACCGCCGCAGATTCCACACGCCCGGCATCAACCAGGGCAAGAGCGGCACGACGATCGCGATCGCCATGACGCCGCCGAGGCTCACATGGCGCAGATAGAACCCGAACGTCATGCCGACCGAGCTGCCGACGAGGTAGGTCGCAGGGTCGCCGACGATCGTCAGCAAGCCTGCGCAATTGCTGATGATCGCAGTCAGGATCATCGGTGGCGCGATGTCCACGTCGAGCGCCTGTGCGACCCGAATGATGACGGGCGCGAGCAGAACGACCGTCGTCGCATTCGGCAGCACCGCGCAGAGCGGCGCGACAATCAGGATCAGCAGAAGCAGGAACCGCCTGCCGCTGCCTCGCGTCGCACGCAAGTAGTAGTCGCCGACCACATCGAATATGCCGGTCGTGCCGAGAATGCGCGCCACGACCATTCCCCCGAACAACAGACTCAGCGGCCCGCTCGAACCACGGAACGCGTCGGCAATGTCCTGGGCGGTCAGGATGCCGAGCGCGACCAGCAAGCAACTGCCGACCAGCGCGGCAACCGCCATGTCGACAAGATCGAACGCAATGACGAGAATGACCGCCGAGAAGACGGCAAGCACGACGACGATCTGGAGTTCGCTCATGAGCCGGGTCTCCTGGGCTAGCGCAAGGGCGGCGCGTACATCAGCCCCCCCTGCGTCCAAAGCCGGTTCGGCCCGCGCTCGAGACCGAGCGGGCTGCGCGGCCCGAGATTGCGCTCGAACATTTCGCCGTAGTTGCCGGCCGCCTGCACGGCGCGCAGCATCCAGCCGGGCGCAACGCCCAGGTTGCGGTCGACTTCGTCGTCGGCGACGAGCGATGCCCGCACCGCCGCCTCTTGCGACCGGTGCGCGACATTCTCCCGGGTGAGACCGAGTTGTTCGGCACGCACCAGCGCGATCAGGACCCAGCGCACGAGAACGAGCCATTTCGCATCGTCGTCCCGGACGACCGGGCCCAGCGGCTCCTGCGAAATGCGCTCCTGCATGATGAACCAGGACGCCGCGCCGCCCGGCGCATTCACGCGCGCGGCGGCGAGTTGCGACGCATCGCTCGTCCACGCGCGACAGCGGCCGGAGAATAGCGCGGCAGTCGCGTCGGCCGTCGACGCGACCACGACCGGCAGCAGGTTCAAGCCGTTCGCGGCCGAATACGCGAGCAGATGGTCCTGGCTCGTCGTATCCTTCTTCACGCAAACGGTCGCGCCCTTGAGGCCCTCTGACGTCTGCGGCGCGCCCTGCGCCTTCGTCATGAACGTCTGGCCGTCGTAAAAGAGCACGCCCGCGAACTGCACGCCGAGCGTGCCTTCGCGGAGCAACGTCCAGCTCGTGTTGCGGGCGAGCAGATCGATCGCGCCTTCGCGCAGCGCCGGGAAGCGCTCCGATGCGCGAAGCGGAATGTAAGCGACCTTGTCCGGACTGCCCAGCGCGGCGGCCGCGACTGCCCGGCAGAAATCGACGTCGATCCCGGTCCAGGTGCCCGATGCGTCGCGAGCCGAAAACCCCGCGATCCCCTCGCTGATGCCGCAGCGCAGCACGCCGCGCGAGCGCACCTGGCCAAGCGTTGCGCCATCCGCCGCTCGTGCGTCGGGAGTCGCGCCGATCAGCACCGCGCCGATCAGGGCGATACATCGAAGCATTCGACCCACGCGCGTCATGGCTTTCCCCATTTGTTCGGCGTTCGTTTGCGGGCAACCAGCATCTATTATGTGCGCCCGCCGGGGCGAGGTTGGAACTTTCGCCCCCTTATTTTCGGACGGCGGGTCAACCCTAGGCCGATTCCGCGACCCGCACCTTGATGTCCGCATCCAGACGCGCAGCATTCGCCTCGGCCTCGGACGCCGACATCAGTTCGCCTTCCCACTTCGCGACCACCGCGCTGGCGATCGAGTTGCCCACCGCGTTCGTCGCCGAGCGACCCATGTCGAGGAACGTGTCGACGCCGAGAATGAGCAGCAGCCCCGCTTCCGGGATGTCGAACTGATGCAGCGTCGCCGCGATCACGACGAGCGACGCACGCGGCACGCCGGCCATCCCTTTCGACGTCAGCATCAGGATCAGCAGCATCGTGATCTGCGTGCCCAGCGACAGGTGAATGCCGTACGCCTGCGCGATGAACAGCGACGCGAACGTGCAGTACATCATCGAGCCGTCAAGGTTGAACGAATACCCCATCGGCATCACGAAGCTCGAAATCTTGCGGCGGACGCCAAAACGATCGAGCGCATCGAGGATCTTCGGGTACGCCGCTTCGGAGCTCGCCGTCGCGAACGACAGCATGAACGCTTCCTTGATCAGCACCAGCAGCTTGAACACGCGGCGGCCGAGGAACAGCAGTCCGGCGGCGACGAGCGTGGCCCACAGCAGGAACAGGCTCACATAGAAGTCGCCCATGAACACCGCGAACTTCAGCAGGATCGACAGACCGTTGACCGCAACGGTCGACGCCATCGCTGCCAGCACCGCGAACGGTGCGAACTTCATCACGTAGCCGGTGATCTTGAGCATCACTTGCGACAGCTGCTCGATCGCGGCGACGAGAATCTTCCCGCGCTCGCCGAGCGCCGCGAGCGCGATGCCGAAGAACATCGAGAACACGACGATCTGCAGGATCTCGTTATTGGCCATCGCCTCGGCGAACGACTTCGGCACCATGTGGCCGACGAAATCCTTCAGCGTGAACTTGGCCGTCGCGAGGTTCGCCGACGCGCCAATGTCCGGCAGCGGCAGGCCGAGGTGCTGGCCGGGCTGGAGCACGTTTGCCATCAGCAGCCCGAGCAGCAGCGAGATCAGCGACGCCGTGAAGAACCAGCCGAGCGCCTTCGCGAATACGCGCCCCACCGATGCCGCGTCGCCCATGTGCGCGATGCCGACGACGAGCGTCGAGAACACGAGCGGCCCGATCACCATCTTGATCAGGCGCAGGAACACATCGGATACGAGCGAGATGTAGCCGGCGATTTCCACGGCGGCTTTCTTGTCGGGAAACTGCGTGTAGATCATGTAGCCGATGATGATGCCGATCACCATCGCGATCAGGATCCAGATTGCCGCGGGTATTCTTTTGTTCATACGGAGATTCAGTGCACGGTGACCGCGCAAAAATGAATAAGACACGCGCTCCCGTGGCGTACCGCAGGAGCGCGTTGCGAACATGTCGTACTGCTGTTGATGGCCAGGTGCTGGCCGGACTGTCGCCAGGACCGGATTCGCAGGATCGCGAACGCGTCAACCTGGCGATGCAGCGTCGAACGGTCAGTAGCCGAGGGCCGATCCGGCCGGGCGGCGCGGGTCGTTGTAGCCGTAGATGAAGCCGACGCGTACGTTGCCGGACACCGACGAGTCGTTCCCCGAACTCTTCCGGCTCGCCGCCTCGGTACCCGGCAAGCCGACCAGGATCAGCTCTGCGGCGCCCCACGGCGTTTCTTCGACCATCTTGTAGCCCATGTTGCGCATGATCGCGAGCGTGTCGGGCGACAGGCCGTACGTTTCGTAATACACCTCGTCAGGCAGCCATTGCTGGTGGATGCGCGGCGCAGCGACCGCATCTTGCGGCGTCATCCCGTAGTCGATCACGTTCAGCACCGTCTGCAGCGTGATCGTGATGATGCGCGAGCCGCCCGGCGACCCGACCACCATGAACACCTTGCCGTCCTTCTTCACGATGGTCGGCGCCATCGACGACAGCGGACGCTTGCCCGGCGCGATCGCGTTGCGCGTTCCCTGCACGAGGCCGAACAGGTTCTGCGCACCGACCTTCACGGTGAAGTCGTCCATTTCGTCGTTCAGGAAGAAGCCCGTCCCCGGAGGAATGACCACCGCACCGAAACGACCGTTGACCGTATAAGTGGTCGAGACCGCGTTGCCCGCACGATCGATGATCGAATAGTGGGTCGTTTCCGGCTTCTCGTGCACACCGAGACCGGGCTGCACATCGACCGACGCCGTCGCCACGTCGCCGCTGATGCGCTTGCGGATTTCCGCCGCGTATTCCTTGCTCGTCAGCTTGTCGACCGGATTGCTGATGAAGTTCGGATCGCCGAGCAGCGTGTTGCGGTCCTCGTAAGCGTGCCGCATGGCTTCGCTCATGTAGTGAAGCGCAGACGCGGAATGGTAGCCAAGCTTGCGCAGGTCATACCCTTCCAGCACGTTCAGCGTCTCGCAAAGCGTCACGCCGCCGGAGCTCGGAGGCGGGGCCGAGATGAACTCGTAGCCGCGATACGTGCATTTCAGCGGATCCATGTCCTCTGCGCGATAGGACGCGAAATCGCCGGCCGTGATGACGCCGCCCGCCTGCTTCGAAGCGGCCTCGACGATCTTCGGAATGTCTCCGCGATAGAACGCCTCGGGCCCCTGCGCCGCGATTCGCTCCAGCGTGCGCGCCAGATCCTTCTGGACCAGACGGTCACCCGGCTGGAGCGGCGTGCCGTCGGGCCGCAGGAAGATGCGGGCCGCCTCCGGATCCGACTTGAAACGCTGAACCGTCGTGTCGAGGATGTCGGTATCGCCCCGCGTCAGGATGAAGCCGTCACGCGCGAGCCGAATCGCGGGCGCCATCACCTGCTTGCGCGTCAGGTTGCCGTATTTCCGCTGCGCGAGATCCAGGCCGGCGACGGTGCCCGGCACGCCGACCGCGCGATAGCCATAGAGGCTTTCGCCCGGACGGACATTGCCCGACGTGTCGAGATACATGTTGGCCGACGCGGCAGCCGGCGCGGTTTCCCGGAAATTGATGAACCGGTCGCGACCGTCAGCCAGGTGAATGGTCATGAAACCGCCGCCGCCGATATTGCCGCAGCACGGATTCGTGACGGCCTGAGCGTAGCCGACCGCAACAGCGGCATCCACTGCGTTGCCACCCTCCTTCATGATCTCGACGCCGATTTCCGACGCGAGGTGCTGCGACGAAACGACCATGCCATTCCTGGCTTCAACCGCAGGGTCCGAAGCGGCGACCGCACACAAATGCATTGCCGACAACAGGGTGAGTACAGCGAGCCGCCTCATGACGAAATCCTCCAAACAAGAACAGGGCGATGCCGGGATGCGAAGCCATTTCGTGGCTTACCTGCCCCGCCAACTTTTTTGTGTAATGCCTGATACAACCCAGCGAGGCCGCGATCATAGCACGCCGATTTTTGCGCCAAAAACCTAGGGTTAACACCTGATTTCGAACAGAAAGCTTGAAATGTGATTCAATCGTAATGTTTGTGTTATTACACAGTAGGCATGTGATTTGTTCTCGCTGGCGTTGTAGCCCTATTTCTCGGACGTCGCGAGGATCGTTGCGCGCCAATGGGCTAACATTCGTGCAATCACGAGCAGACGGATGTCTGCCATGAGTCATTCAAACAATGTGAGAGTCGGAGTGCCCGATGGGGACAAGCATCAGGGCGTTGCTGCTATCCCAGATGGATAGCTACACGCCGTCGGAACAGAAGGTCGCGCAGGCGTTACTGGATCGCTACCCCAGTCTCGGGCTCGGTCCGATTGCCAACTTTGCCAAGCACGCGGATGTCAGCGACCCGACAGTCTTTCGCTTCGTCGTCAGGATCGGCTTTCCCAATTACTCGTCGTTCCAGCAAGCGCTGCATAACGAAATCGATGCCGCGATGAATTCCCCGCTCGCCCGGATGGAAGCATTTCATGCCGAATCGAGCATGCGCGACGGTCATTCGGCGATTTTCCAGCGGCTCTCTCAATCGTTGGCAACGATGATCGAAGGGCTCGACGCGACAGCCTTCGACGAAGCCGTCACGCTGCTCGCCCGGCCGGACGTCCGCATCTTCTGCGGTGGCGGGCGCTACACGGCGCCGCTCGCCGCGTTGTTTTCCTTCACGCTGGCGTACGCGCGGCCGCAAGTTCAGTACGTGGAGCCGAACCTGAACCTGGCGTCGGTTGCACTGGCGGATATGGGACCGAATGACGTTCTCGTCATTTTCGATTTCCGTCGCTATCAGAAGGACAGCATTCGATTCGCACAATGCGCGCATCAGCTTGGCGCGAGGATCGTGCTGATCACGGACGAATGGATGTCGCCGATCAGCGAGTTTGCGGAGATCGCGCTCCGCATCCAGGGACGCCCGTTCGCGATGCTGCAGACCAATGTCCCGGCGCTTGCACTCGCTGAAGCGCTGGTGATCGGCGTCACGAACCGGCAACCCGAATTGGCGAAGCAGCGATTGGAAAAGATCGAATACCTGAACGCAGCGGGTATCGAGCAGGACGCCACCCAGCGGGAACTGCCGGGGTGATCGGCGCTTGAGCCTGCGGCAACGCGCATCGCTCGACGAACGAGCGGCGTTGCGCAATCTGCGTACTAGCCGGACCGCATGAATGGCGGCGCGGCGGCGCGTGCACACCGATCCGCAAGCGCTCAGTGCCCGCGATAGAGCTTCGCCGTATCGACGTCATTCGACGCGAGCCGCCGTACCCCGTCGGTGTGCCCGCTCGCGCGGCGTATCGCATGGTAGTGATGCGGCATTTCATGCCCGCCCTGCAATCCGGCGGTGCGTATTGCGCCGCCATGCGGGCGCGCACAGCCGGATTCTGCGCGATTCGCGCAGGGACGCGCGGCATGCAAGTCGGTCGGCTTGCTCGCAATGGTCGCACGCCGCGCATCGGCGGGCTCCGTGCCTTCGACCATTCGGCCCGCACCCTGCTCTGCATCCTGGCTCGCACTCGGCCCACCGTCTCCGGCATCCGCAAGACGAGCTTCATCGGACGAGCCCAATGAAAAGGCGGGCGGCGCCGGCGTCGACGGTTCGCGCGAAAGCACCGCAAAATCCGCTGCCGATGGCAAATCGACGATGACCGACTGCACGCCCGATCCGTCCTGCGCCCGACAGACCGGGTCGGCCTTGCAGAACTGGTCAAGTGCGACATAGCCGCCGAACAGCAATATGAGCGTCACGAGGCTCAATGCGGGCGCGGCACCCACGCGAGGCTGACGGACTGCTGCATCATGCAGCAGACGCGCGATGCGTGTGGACCAACTGGCGGACGCACGCGCCGGACTGGCGGCGCACGCACCGTCCGAACGCACGTTACGCCATTCGAACGGCCAGTTCCGCGTGCCGCAAACGGGACAATGTTCGAGCGCGCGAAAGGCAACGAAGCCGCACTGTCTGCAGCGGCAGCAGACAGCAGGCCGCGACCGGGCGCGCGCGTTCAGGACGCGTTCGACCGTGTCGCGTGCGCCGGCTTTTCGCTTGAGCAGGACTCGCATCGTTCGACGACGACGGACATGATCGGCTGCGCGCGTGAAATCCGCCCGGCTCCGCTCACGCCTGACGCTCCATCGCGGCATCGTATTGACCACGACATGCCGCACCGTTCAGTCGCGCGCGCTCGAGCAACGCATGCTGCGCGTCGCGCACATTGGCCGCCTGCCCCTTCCATGCGGCAAGCGGCGGCTCCTGCAGCGCGCGTCCATAGGAGAAGCTCAACAGCCACGGCCGCCCGGCGATGCGGTTCATCGCGTCGAGGTTGGCCGTGGCTTCCTCGGGCGTTTGCCCGCCGGACAGGAAGAAGATGCCGGGCACGTCGGCCGGCACGACACCGCGCAACAGGCGAACCGTCGCATCGGCGATCTCCGCGGCTGTCGCTTGCGTCTCGTGCGCGTTGCCCGGGACGACCATGCTGGGCTTGAGCAGCATGTGGGCAAGCGCGACGCGATGTCGATGCAGTGCGTCGAAAACCGCATGCAGCACGGCGTCGGACACCTCCGAGCAACGCTCGATCGAATGCTCGCCGTCCATCAGGACTTCCGGTTCGACGATCGGCACGATGCCCGATTCCTGGCAGATCGCCGCATAACGGGCGAGCGATTCGGCGTTCGCGTCGATCGCCAATCGGCTCGGTAACGTGCCCGACACGTTGTACACCGCGCGCCATTTCGCGAAACGCGCGCCCTGCTGCCGGTAGCCGTCGAGACGCTTCGCGAGCCCGTCGAGCCCTTGCGTGATTTCGTCGCCGGGCGCGTGCGCAAGCGGAATCTTGCCGGCGTCGACCTTGATGCCGGGCACGATACGCTGCCGCTCGGCGACCTCGGGCAACGGCGTCCCGTCGTCCGCACATTGCCCCAACGTCTCTTCATACAGAATGACGCCGCTGATGAATTCACCCAGACCCGGCGTCGACAGCAGCAGGCTGCGCCACGCGCGCCGGTTCTCTTCAGTCGATTCGACCGCAATCGTCTTGAAGCGCTTCGCGATGGTCGGTCCGCTTTCGTCGGCAGCCAGCAGACCTTTGCCATCCTGAACAAGTGCCTGAACCGTCGCCTGGAGTTCGTTTCCGTTTTTCATGTGATCCTCCCTTGCATGCGGCGTTGTCCGCCGCTCGACGCGCGTTGCGGCGCGCCCTTTGATCCTCATTCTTGGTCGCCGCACAGCCGGAATGCAAGGCACGCGCCGGTCGTGAACCTAGTGACTTTCCCGCGCTAGCTCGCATGCCGCTGCCGCGCCGCGAGCGTACCGATGGTCTGCATCGCGTTCTCCACGGCAGACGTCCACGGACGGCCGTAGTTGAGCCGCACGTAACGGCGGAATCCACCGGTCGCGGAAAAGATCGGCCCCGGCGCGATGCTGATGCCGTTCTCCATCGCGGCGCCGAACAGGCGCAGCGCGTCCACGCGCGGCGGCAATTCGATCCACAGGAAGTAGCCGCCGTGGGGCGCAATGACTTCCGTTCCCTGCGGAAAGTAGGCGCGCACGGCCGCCAGCATCTGCGCCTGGTGCGCGGCGAGACTGCGCCGCAGCTTTCGCAGGAAGCGATCGTATCCGCCTTCGCGCAGATAGTTCGAAATGGCCAGTTGCGCAGGCACATCGGCCGCCGGCGCGGCGACGCATTTCGCCTGCCTGATCTGATGCACGTAACGCCCCGCCGCCACCCAGCCGATCCTGAAGCCCGGCGCCAGGCATTTCGAAAACGATCCGCAATGCAGCACGAGCCCGCTATCGTCGTACAGTTTGGCGGGGCGAACCGGCGCGGCCCCGAAGTACAGCTCGCCATAGACATCGTCTTCGATCAGCGGCACCCGATGCGCGGCGAGCAGATCGATCAGCGCACGCTTGCGCTCGTCGGACAACGTCGCGCCGGTCGGGTTGTGGAACGACGTCATGAACCAGCATGCGCGGATCGGATAGCGGTCGAGCGCTGCGGCGAGCGCGTCGAGATCGAGCCCCGTGTACGGATCGACCGGAATTTCCACGGCCTTCAGATGAAGACGCTGCACCGCCTGCAGCGCCGCATGGAACGCCGGACGTTCGATCGCGACCATGTCGCCCGGACGCGCAAGCGCCTGCAGGCTGAGCGTCAGCGCCTCCAGCGCGCCTGTCGTGATGACGATCTCGTCCATCGGCAACGCGGCGCCCGCGATCAGGTAACGCAGCGCGATCTGCCGGCGCAGCCCTTCATCGCCGGGCGGAAATCCGGACAGCATCCGCGTGCGGTCCATGCTGCGTGTCACCGACGTCATGCATCGCCACAGACTGCTCATCGGGAACAGCGAATAGCTGGCGAACGTCGAGCCCAATGCGACGACGTCCTCGTGCTTGATCGCATTCGTCAGCGTGAGCAGCACGTCGTCCACGACACCCGGCACGCCGGGCGCACCGGACGCCTTGCGCGGCGACGCGTGGCTCGAGCGCGCGCGCTTGCCGCCCACATCGGAAACGAAATAGCCGGAACGCGGCCGCGCGACGATCAGGCCCTCGCTCTCGAGCAGGTAGTACGCGCGAAACACGGTTGCCGGGCTCACCTGGTAAGCTTTGCTGGCCGCGCGAACGGTCGGAATGCGCGCACCGGGCATCAGGTCGCCGCGCCGGATCGCATCGGCTATCGTCTTTGCCAGCGCCGCATAACGCTTCATGGCTTCATGCCCGTCTCCGGCTCCTCCGTGTGTCGCCGGAAAAAAGAGTAGCACGGCACCTCTCGCGCAGCCCCCGACTTCTCGTCTGATCTGCACGTTTTTAACGGGCTCTGATCCTTTTCATTCGCCCGGTTCGCGGGCATCCTCTCGCCTTCTGCTCACCCGACGTCCACTCGATACGGAATTCACGCTGCCCGACGGCTGATCCGTGGTCCTGCGCGTTCGCGCGGGGTCTTGTCTGCCGGCGTCCCCTCTCACCCAGGATCACTCAGCGTGAAAACGAAGACCCTCGTCGCGGGCCTCGCGGCTGCGATCGCCGTCAACCTGTTCGGCAGCGCCGCCGACGCAGCCTGCATCTCCAATCCTCCGGCCCAGTCCAACGCGTCGTTTCCGAGCGCCCTGACCGGCAAGCTCGTCTATCACAGCTACGTCAACTACGGCGACGGTACGAGCCAGCTGTTCCTCTACGACTTCTCCGCGCACACGCTGACCCAGTTGAGCAAGAGCGCGTGGGGCATCACCGATCCGATGAACGCGGTGTTCAGCCCCGACGGCAAGTGGATCGCGTTCATGGGCATCGCCAACAACGCGTGGAACGTGTTCATGTATCAGCTCGGCACGAACAACCCGCCGGTCAACATGACGAACAGCACGGGCGCCACCCGCAACGAAGACCCGAAATTCAGCGCGGACGGCAAGACGCTCGTGTTCAAGCAGAACGGAAGCGTCAAGCAGGCAACGCTGTCGTACACGAGCGCGGGCCCGGTCTTCACATCGGTCGTGAGCCTCGCGAACGCGCCGGCCGGCGGCGAGTACTCGATGCCGTTTCTCGCGCCGGACGCGAGCGCCGTCTACTACGCGAGCGGCACCGGCGCGAACATGGGCCTGATGAAGCGCACGATCGCGACCGGCGTCACGGCCGTGTTCGATCAACCGGCCGGTCTTCAAACCTACTATCCGATCGTGCGTGCGGACGGCATGGTGTTCTACGCGCGCTGGAAGGACGCGAGCCAGCTCGACCAGATCTACATGAAGACCGCGGACCCGGCATCGACGCCGAACCAGCTCGCGATCAACGACTGCATCAGCAATAACTCCGACCCGGCGCCGGTCAGCGGCACGAACTATCTGTTCTTTTCGTCGACCACCGCAGGCGGCTATCAGCTCTACGTCGGCGACGTGACGACCGGCCAGCGCTGGAGCCTGTCGCAGTTCGGCGTGAACGCCGACACGACGAAGGCCAAGCTCGGGTCGAGCTACTACGGCGGTCCGGTTGCGAACCAGATCACGCTGCTGTCGCAAGGGCACCCCGCCGCGGCATCGGCCAGCTACAACGCGTCGCTGACGCCCGACAAGGCGTTCGACGGCAATACCACCAGCACGCGCTGGGATTCGCCGGAAGGCGCCGGCGTCGATCCGCAATGGATTTCGGTCGATCTCGGCGCCGTGAAGAACATCGATCACGTCGATCTCTACTGGGACGCAGGCGCGCTCGTCTATCAGATCCAGACCTCGAACGACAACGTGAACTGGACGACGATCTACTCGACCAGCAACGGGGTCGCGTGGGGCCACGTCACGCTTCCGAACCTCAACGGGCATGGTCGTTACGTGCGGATGTACGGCACGAAGCGTGCGACTCAGTGGGGCTACTCGCTCGACGAAATGCAGGTGTGGGGCTCGTAAGCGGCTGCCGCACGCCCTGTGCAGACGCCGCCGGCGCGAAATGGCCCTCCGGCGGTGTCACGCCCGCCGGCAACCCGCCTGTTTCCTGTACGCCTGGGGAATCTGCCCGACGAGCGTGGCCGCCGGGTAGTCGTTCGGATCGGTCACAGCGCGTCCGGCATCGCGATCACCGGACGCCGAAAGCCGATTTCGCCTACGGTCGGGGCCAGGGGCCAAGCACCCGTTCGCCGTCGCGCACATTCCCCCGTTCAGCCTCGCGCGACGCAGCCCGAACGCGTCGATACGGGAACGTGCCCGACGCCTGTTCCGCCTATCAGGGTCGCAACGCCTCAAACACCCAATGTCGAGATGATCCTTTCGAGCATCATGTTGAGCTTATGCGGGCTTACCCGGCTCAATCCACGCACCTAAAGTGGAGTCACCCGATTCCCCGGGCATCGACTACCCACCAAGGAGCAAGACCATGAGCCGCATCGAAATCCCCGCCGTCGAATCCGCCACGGGCGCCACTGCCGACGTCTATGCGCAGGTCCGCAAGATCGCCGGCGGCGCCGTCCCCAATCTGTTCGCCGCTGTCGGCCATCTCGCGCCGCGCGCGCTGTCGGCCGTGCTAAATGCCGAAGGCGCGCTCGCCGGCGGCACACTGAGCAAGCAGGATCTCGAGACGATCAAGCTGCTGGTCAGCACCGATACGGGGTGTGACTATTGCGTCGCCGCGCACCACATGCTCGGCAAGATGGTCGGCCTGTCCGCCGAAGCGCTGCGCGCGATCCGTGTGGGCCAGCCGACCGGCGACGCGAAGCGCGATGCGCTGATCCGCTTCGTGCTGAACCTGCAGCGCACGAGCGGCACGATCACCGACACGGAGTTCGCCGCGATCCGCGCCGCCGGCTATACCGACGCACAGCTCGCGGAGATTTCGCTGGCGATCGCGCTGACGATCTTCACCAATACGTTCAACCGCATCAACGATACGACCGTGGATTTTCCGCCGGTCAAGTAAGCGACGTGCGCCGTCGGGGTCCGTATCGGGCGTCGACGGCGCGGCGCGCCGCATGGCGCAGTCGCGCCATGCCTGCCTGGAATGGAAGTTATTCGCCGCTGCCTGCTACCGGCACGGCGCGGGTTTCCGGAAGATGGGTTCCACGACGAGCCGATCGCTCGCCGGCCGGGAATCCCGGCTTCCATCTACCCATCGGAGATCCGTCATGTCACTCCAGGACAAACTCGACGCATTCAAGGCCGACTTCAAGGCAGGCAAGCCGCCGTACTACGCGCCGCCCGACATCCACCCGATCATGGAGCGCGCCACCGCCGAGCTCATCGCAAGCGGCCAGGCCGCACGCGCGATCAAGGCCGGCGACCGCGCGCCGACGTTCACGCTGAAGGACCAGGACGGCAACGTCGTGTCATCGACCGACCTGCTCGCGAAGGGGCCGCTCGTCGTCACGTTCTATCGCGGCGTCTGGTGCCCGTACTGCAACCTCGAGCTGCAGGCGCTGAACGAAGCGCTGCCGCAGCTCCAGGCGCTCGGCGCGAACGTCGTCGCGATTTCGCCGCAGACCGCCGTCAACAGCCGCAAGTCCGTGCGCACGAACAAGCTGGGCTTCCCGGTGCTGAGCGACGTGCAGGGCGAGACGGGCGCGGCATTCGGCCTGCGCTTCAACCTGCCCGACTATCTGGTCGACCTGTACAAGATGCTGAAGAACGACCTGCCCGCGTTCAATGACGACCCGAGCTGGACGCTGCCGATGCCCGCGCGCTACGTGATCGGCCAGGACGGCATCGTGCTGTACTCCGAAGTGAATCCCGACTACACGCATCGCCCGGATCCGTCGGAAATGTTCCCGGTCCTCGAAAAGGCCGTCAACGTCTGACCGGCGGCTACGGCCACGGCCGCGCCGCATCGGGCGGCGCGGACGATCGTTCCCGATCTCCCCGGAGTTTTCCATGACCGCACGCACCTTCCTGATCACCGGCGCGACCAAAGGCATCGGACGCGCCCTGTCCGAGCGCCTCGTGCGCACCGGCCATCGCGTCATCGGCGTCGCCCGCGACGACGCGGACTTTCCCGGCGAACTCGTTCGCGTCGATCTCGCCGACAGCCGGGCGACCGAGGCCGCGCTGAAAGACCTCGCCGGGCGCCATGCGATCGACGGCGTCGTGAACAACGTCGGCCTCGTTCGCCCCCGGTATCTCGGCGACGTGACGCTCGGCGATCTCGACGACGTGTTCGCGCTGAACCTGCACCCGGCCCTCCAGACCGTTCAGGCGCTGCTGCCCGGCATGCGCGAGCGCCGCTGGGGACGCGTCGTCAACATCTCGAGCCTCACCGTGCTCGGCATCGTGCAGCGCACCGCGTACGCGGCGGCGAAGGCCGCGCTCGTCAGTTTCTCGCGGTCGTGGGCACTCGAACTCGCGAGCACCGGCATCACGGTCAATGCGGTTGCGCCCGGTCCCACCGAAACCGAACTGTTCCGGGCCAACAACGCACCGGGCAGCGACGGCGAGCGGCGCTATCTGTCCGCGGTGCCGATGCAGCGCTTCGGCCAGCCCGACGAAATTGCAGCGGCGATCGCGTTCCTGCTGTCGGAGGACGCCGGCTTCATCACCGGACAGACGCTCTACGTCGACGGCGGTGCGTCGATCGGCAAGGCGCCGTTCTGATCTTGGTCCACCCACTCACCTGCAAGGTCATCATCATGAACAGATTGCTCGACAAGACCGTGGTCATCACCGGCGGAAACAGCGGCATCGGTCTCGCCACCGCGAAGCGCTTCGTCGACGAAGGCGCACATGTCTTCATCGTCGGCCGGCGTCAGGCCGAGCTCGACCAGGCGGCAGCAGCCATCGGCCGCAACGTGACGGCCGTCAGCGCAGACGTCACACGTCTCGACGATCTCGACCGCCTGTATTCGATGGTCCGCGACACGCGCGGGCAGATCGACGTGCTGTTCGCCAATGCAGGGGCGGTCGAACACAAGACGCTCGACCAGATCACGCCCGAGCACTACGACAGGACGTTCGACGTCAACGTGCGCGGCCTGATCTTCACCGTGCAAAAGGCGCTGCCGCTGCTGCGCGACGGCAGCAGCATCATCCTGACGAGCTCGGTCGCGGGCGTGATGGGCCTTGCCGCGCACGACACGTACAGCGCGGCCAAGGCCGCGGTCCGCTCGCTCGCCCGGACCTGGACCGTCGAACTCAAGGGACGCGGGATCCGCGTGAATGCGATCAGCCCAGGCGCAATCGATACGCCGATCATCGACAGCCAGGTGAAGACCGCTGCGGAAGCGGACGCGCTCCGCGCGAAATTCGCGGCCGCCACGCCGCTGGGCCGTGTCGGACGGCCGGAGGAACTGGCCGCCGCCGCGCTCTTTCTCGCGTCGGACGACAGCAGCTATGTGGCAGGCATCGAACTGTTCGTCGACGGCGGGCTCGCGCAGGTGTGAGCGCCGGAGGCCTGCCGCGCACGGACGGACGGCGGCGCCGCGTTCCGCTCAACCGTCCGGCTCGACCGCCTCCGCTCCGGCATCGAACGCCGGCGGCCTGCTGCGGCCGGCGTCACGTTCCGCTCACTCGTCCGGTTCGACCGCATCCGGCGCGGCATCGAGCGCCTGACGCCGCCAGTCGCCCGGCGTCACCCCCATCCAGCGCGTGAACACCCGCCGAAACGCGGAAACCGACTGATAACCGACCGTGCTCGCGACGGTCTCCGCCGTCGCCGCCGGCCGCCTGAGTTCGTTCGCCGCCACGCTCATCCGGATGTCCGTCAGCAGGTCGATGGCCGAGCGTCCCAGCTTCGTCTGGAAATGACGCATGAACGTCGCGCGCGACATGCTGCACAAGCCGGCGAGTTCGGGCAGCGTCCATGGCTTCGCGGGATCGTCGAGCATCGCGGCGATCGCGGGCGCGAGCCGCGGATGGCCGGCCAGCGCCAGCAGGCCGGTCGGCGCCTGGCCGGATTCGCTGGCCGCCCGCAAGGTCAGCGCGAACAGCGCCGACGACAACGCGTTCAGGATCGCCAGCCCGCCAAGATTCGACTCCACCGATTCCGCGCGCATGAGTTCCACCAGCGCGGTCAAGCGCGACGACGCGGCCAGTCCGTGCGCGGGGTCGCGCCCGTCCGCCGCCCGCACGATCAGCGTGGGCGGCAGGTGGCGTCGTAGCAGCCGGTCATGCGGCGGCGCAACGAAGAAACGTCCGCACAACATATCCAGCCGTTCGCCTGTCCCGGCGTTCTCGCCGACGAACACATGGCCGGCGGGACGCTTGACAGCCGGCACCGGCGGCAGGCCGCTGCCGTCGTGCAGCACGTGCGCCGAGCCGTGCGGCAGCAACACGATGTCTCCGCTGCCCAATTCGCGAACGGTCCCGTCGCCGGGGTCTTCAAGGATCGCTCGGCCACGCAGCACGACATGGTATGGAATCTCGCGCGCCGGCGACTGCTCATACGCGATCGCCCACGGCGCGCCGAACGCGCAGCGGATTTCGAGCATTCCCGTGACCGTCACGAGGGACATGAAGCGGCTGAGCCAGTCGGATTGGAGGGTCATGATCGATGGGCGAATCGGATCGGGCGTCCGGCTCGCGCTTGCCGCGAAACCGGTGCGATCCGGATTATCGCTCGCGAACGATGCGGGCAACGCCTGTACCCGATCCTGGTGCAACACGACAAAGGTCATGTGCATCGGGATCGGGCTCGTGCGCCCGCGCGCAAGCGCTGCCATTCCGCGCGGGAATGACTTTTATTGCGCCGGCACGTCTTCTTGAGACGGGGGTTTGCGGCAACCATGAAGCCACTCAATCACCCGCTCCGAGGAGGGCATCATGAGCAAGCTGTTCAAGCCGACGAACGTCGGTCCTTACGCCATCCAGCACCGTGTCGTGCTGGCCCCGCTGACCCGCATGCGCACCGAACCGGGCAACGTGCCGGGCGACCTGATGGTCGAGTACTACGCGCAACGCGCGACCGAAGGCGGTCTGCTGATCACGGACGCGACGGCCATCTCGCCGCTCGCGATCGCGTATGTCGACGCGCCGGGAATCTATACCGATGCGCACGTCAACGGCTGGAGGCGTGTCGTCGATGCGGTTCACGCGAAGGGCGCGCGCATCTTCCTGCAGCTCTGGCATGCGGGCCGCCAGGCGCATCCGGCGAACACGGGCGGCGTGACGCCCGTCGCCCCGTCGGCGCGGCGATCGCTCGAATATGCGGCCATTCGCGACGAGAACGGCGCGATCGCCGAGGTCGAGCTCGTCGAGCCGCGTCCGCTCGAACTCGACGAAATCCCGGGCATCGTCGAGCAGTTCCGCCACGGTGCGCGGCTCGCGAAGGAAGCCGGGTTCGACGGCGTCGAGCTGCACGCCGCGAACGGCTATCTGCTCGACCAGTTCCTGCTCGACGGGTCGAACGATCGAACCGACGCATACGGCGGATCGATCGAGAACCGCGCGCGCTTCCTGTTCGACGTGGTCGACGCGGTGGTGTCCGTCTGGGGGCCCGGCCGCGTGGCCGTGCGCCTGTCCCCGAGCGGTTCGTACGGCACGATGTCCGACAGCGATCCGCATGCGACCTTCGGGTATGTCGCGCAGCGCCTGAACGACTACGATCTCGCGTACCTGCACGTGATCGAGCCGCGGATTCGCGGCAACGAGGACAACGCGGATGCGAGCGAACACGATGTGTCGGCGAAGGACCTGCGCAAGCGCTTCAGCGGCACCATCGTCGCCGCCGGCGGTTTCAACCGCGACAACGTCGAGCAGATCCTCGCGGACGGTCACGCCGATCTCATCGCGTTCGGCCGCCTGTTCATCTCGAACCCCGATCTGCCGGAACGGCTGCGGAGCGGCGCGCCGCTGACACGCTACGACCGCACGACGTTCTACGGCGGTGACGGACGCGGCTACGTCGACTATCCGTTCCATCGGGAAACGTCCGCCGCGTGACGCCGTTCCTGCGTGTGGCGACCGAGGGCAGCGCGGCCGGTCCGGCGGTGCTGCCCTCGCCCGCGACTGGCTCGATACGCGACGAAGGCGCTATCATCGATCCCGTTGCCTTCCTTCGCGAATGCGCCCTCCGTCTGCCTTACATTCCCCAAACACGACATGACCCACACTCCCGAACGCGTGGATGCCGCCGCGCGCCATCTGATCGCCGCCCGTCGCGCCGGCGTTGCCGGCCCACTGCTGCCCGATGACTGCCGCCCCGACGATATCGACGCGGCGCTCGCGATCCAGCGCCGCGTCGTCGACTTGCTGGGCGAGCCGGTCGGCGGCTGGAAATGCGCGCTGCCGCCGGCTGGACGCGTCGTCGTCGCACCGATCTTCGCGTCGACGATCCATCCGGCGGGCGGCCCGATGCGCGTCGTCGCCGATGCGCCGACGCTGCGGATCGAACCGGAAATCGCGTTCGTGCTCGACCGCGACCTGCCGCCGCGCGAGCGTCCGTATGACGAGGACGACGTGCGCGGCGCGATCCGCGAAGTGCGCATCGTGCTCGAGGTGCTCGGCTGCCGCTACGCGGATCCGTCGCGCGCGAGCGTGCCGGAATTGCTCGCGGACGGCCAGTTCAACCAGGGGCTGTGCGTCGGGCCGGCGGTGGCCTACGGCCTGGATGCGCCGCTCGACACGATCGCGCTCGAGTTCCAGGGGGGCCTCGCGCGGTCGATCGACGGCCGCCATCCAGATGGCCATCCGTTCAAGCCGCTGGTGTGGCTCGTCAATTTCCTCGCCGCGCGCGGCGAAGCCGTGCGGGCCGGCCAGATCGTCACGACCGGATCGTATGCGGGCGCGATCGACGTGCCGCTCGATCAGGCGCTGACCGTGCGATTCGGTGCGCTCGGCAGCCTCTCGGTCACGTTCGTCGCCTGATTCGGATTTCTGACGATTGCGCGCGCCACGACCTTCGAAACACCGGCGTGCGCTCGTTGCAGCGGCATCGGCCAGCCTGCCGCCACAACGTCCGCGCGCACGCATGCCGGCCCCGCGTTGTCTCGCGCGATCGCCTGGCGCGGCGCGACATCGGCGTGTAACAACCGGAAACTAAATTCTCCGCGGCGGTTCGATACCGCCCGCGCGGACCCCTGTCCGCGTCGCCCCTTTCCACGGAGAAACGCTATGCGAACGCCGGCCCTGCGGCCCATCGCACTCGCCGGATTGCTCGCGCTGACCGCGCTGCTCGGCGCTTGCGGCGACGACCTGACGTCGGACACCCCGCCGCAACCGAAGGCCATGTGCGGCGGCGGCGCCGTCGCCAACGCGCAGATGCGCTGCCCGCCGGGATTCACGCCGCCCGCGTCCTGATCCCGGCCGCCCCAACCAGAACCTACATTCAGCGCTAACCACATGGTCACCCACTCGCGACGCGATTTTCTGAAATTCTCCGCCGGCCTGGCCGGCGCGACAGCGGCCACGGCCCTCTTCCCCGAATCGATCCGCAGGGCGCTCGCGATCGAGCCGAATGCGGTCACCGGCACGATCCAGGACGTGCAGCACATCGTCGTGTTCATGCAGGAAAACCGGTCGTTCGATCACTACCTCGGGCATCTGAGCGGCGTGCGCGGCTATAACGACCGTTTCCCCGTCACGCTGCCGAACGGCAAGCCGGTCTGGTTCCAGTCGCGCCAGGAAGACGCGACGAAGGTGATCGCGCCGTTCCGCTACGACACGACGAATCCGTCGGTCAACGCGCAGTGCATCGGCGGCCTGCCGCACACGTGGGCGACGACGCACGGCGCGATCGACAACGGCCGCGCGGACCAATGGGCGGCGCAGAAGACCAACATGACGATGGGCTACCACGTCCGCGACGACATCCCGTTCCACTACGCGCTCGCGGATGCGTTCACGGTGTGCGACAACTACTTCTGCTCGATTCCGGGCAACACGCACCCGAACCGGATGTACCTGATGACGGGCATGGTCGATCCGCTCGGCACGGGCGGCGGCCCGCTGCTCGACAACACCGACTACATCGACAACCAGTTCGACAAGATCAAGCTGCCGCCCTTCAGCTGGACCACGTATCCGGAGCGGCTCGAAAAGGCCGGCATCTCGTGGCAGATCTACCAGCAAGGCACCGGCTTCGACAACTTCACCGGCAACTACGGCACGAACATGCTGGCCTGCTTCCAGAATTTCGTGAACGCGCCGGCCGGTTCGTCGCTGCAGACGCGCGGAATGAGCACGCGCTCGCTCACGCAGCTGAAGGCCGACGTGCAGGCGAACGCGCTGCCGCAGGTGTCGTGGCTGCTGCCGCCCGCCGCGTATTCCGAGCACCCGAAGTTCACGCCGCTCTACGGCGCGTACTATCTGTCGACGATTCTCGACGCGCTGACGTCGAATCCCGACGTGTGGAGCAAGACCGCGCTCTTCATCATGTACGACGAGAACGACGGCTTCTTCGACCACGTGGTGCCGCCGCAGGCGCCGACGCTGCCGGGTTCGGGCATGAGCACGGTCGACGTGTCGCTCGAGCGTCACAACGTCGTGACCGCGACGCAGGCCGGCACCTATACCGCCGACAACCTGCCGTACGGCCTCGGGCCGCGCGTGCCGATGTTCGTCGTATCGCCGTGGTCGAAAGGCGGCTTCGTGTGCTCGCAGGTCTTCGATCACACGTCGGTGCTGCAATTCATCGAGAAGCGTTTCGGCGTGATCGAGACCAACCTGTCGCCGTGGCGCCGCGCGATCTGCGGCGACCTGACGTCGGCGTTCGACTTCTCGAAGTCGGACCCGGCCGTGCCGACGCTGCCCAGCACGCAGACGTACGTGGCGCAGGCCGACATGCAATGCTCGCGCGCAACGTCGCTGACCGCGCCCGCGAGCACCGCGCAGCAGGTCGTGGCGGCGCAGGAGCCCGGCACCCGGCCCGCGCGTCCGCTGCCGTACGAACTGCACGTCACGGGCCAGCTTCAGGCGCAGGGCTATGCGCTGACGTTCGCGAACACCGGCACGCAGGGCGCGCATTTCTGGGCGTACACGGGCGACCCGACCGCGATGCCGCGCCGCTACACCGTCGAAGCCGGCAAGCAGCTGACCGATACGTGGGCGCTCGACGCGAACGGCCAGTACCTGGTGAGCGTCTGGGGCCCGAACGGCTATTTCCGGCGCTTTGCGGGTTCGGCGGCCGCGGACGCGGGCGCCAAGCCTGACATCACCGCGTGCTACGACGTCGCGAACGGCAACGTCTACGTGACGATCGCGAACGCGAGCGCGAGCCCGCTGACGGTGACGGCGACCGACGTCGCGTACGGCCAGCCGGTGCGCACGCTGACGGTTCCGCCCGGACAGAGCATCGAGGCACACTGGGACCTGTCGTGCAGCAGCCAGTGGTACGACCTGCAGTTCGCGGTCGCCGGAAACGCGCAGTGGGTACGCCGCATTGCGGGGCACGTCGAGACCGGCAAGCCGGGCATCACGGACCCGGCCGCGATTGCGCCGGTGACCGAGGCGATCTAGCGCCACGCGAATCGCCGCCGCTGCCGGAAGCCGCACGATGCGTTGAGCCCGTGCGGCTTTCGGCGTTGTTGCGGCCACGGCACGTCGTTGTCCGCGCCGGCATGGACGCAGCGCCGCAACGGGCCTGCGTCACGCCGCCGTCCATGGCACGCAGGTCACTGCTTTCCAGCAGTTCGAGCAACGTGCCGGCCGGCTGGCCGAACCGCTTCGCCACGCGCGCAACAGCGGCGTGCCGCGCCGTTCGCCGAGGCGCCGCTTGTCGATTCATGCCTCGAGGCCTCTTCCCGACAGGCGCTGGAATCGTTACCATCGGGCACTGCAGATTCATTCGGGCCGGCCGATGCCGTCGGTGCCGCCGATGCGTTAGCCGCGGCCCGCGCGCGCCGGCCGCGACGCCGCGTCTGGCGCGCCGCATTCGGCCGGCCCGCCGCGCTTCCCCGTACCTCGTCATGCCCCGGAATTCCTCACACACCGCGCTGCTGTGGATCGTCGCTTCGGCGTTCTTCATGCAGGCGCTCGATACGACGATCGTCAATACCGCGCTGCCTTCGATCGCGCAGAGCCTGCACACGTCGCCGCTCGCGATGCAGCCCGTGGTCGTCGCCTACACGCTGACGATGGCGATGCTCACCCCCGCGTCCGGCTGGCTCGCCGACCGCTTCGGCACGCGCCGCGTGTTCTCCGCCGCGATCGTGCTGTTCGTGCTCGGGTCGATCTGCTGCGCGGCTGCGCATTCGCTCGACCAGCTCGTCGCCGCCCGTGCGCTGCAGGGCGTCGGCGGCTCGATGCTGCTGCCGATCGGCCGGCTCGCGGTGCTGCGCAACGTGCCGGGTGAACAGTACGTGTCGGCGCTCGCGTTCGTGTCGATCGCCGCGCAGGTCGGCCCGATCGTCGGGCCGACGATGGGCGGCTGGCTCACGCAGGCCGTGTCGTGGCACTGGGTGTTTCTCGTCAACGTGCCCGTCGGCGCGATCGGCTTCGTCGCCGTACAGCGCTATCTCGAGCACGATCAGGCGACGCAGCCGCCGCCGTTCGACTTCGTCGGCTGCGCGCTGCTGTCGGTCGCGATGATCGCGCTGTCGCTCGCGATCGATCCGCCAATGAGCGCGCATCGCGGCGGCTGGTCCGCCGGCCTCGCAGTGCTCGGCGTCGCCAGTGCGGCCGCTTACCTGCCGTATGCCCGCGCGCGCACCCGGCCGCTGTTCCGGCTCGGGCTGTTCCGCGAGCCGAACTTCGGCGTCGGGCTGCTCGGCAACCTGCTGTGCCGGATCGGCACCAGCGCGGTGCCGTTCATGCTGCCGCTGCTGATGCAGGTGCAGCTCGGCTATACGCCGCTGCGCTCGGGGCTGATGCTGCTGCCGGCCGCGATCGCGGGCGTGTGCTCGAAGCGCCAGATCGCGCCGCTCGTGAAGCGCTTCGGCTATCCGTCGTTTCTCGTCGTCAACACGGTGATCATCGGCGCGACCATTGCAGGGTTCGCGCTCGTGTCCGCGCAGCCGTCGCCGCTGCTCGAAGGCGCACTGCTCGTCGTGTTCGGCGCGGCCAACTCGATGCAGTTCGCGGCGATGAACAGCGTGACGCTGAAGGACCTGTCGCACGCCGACGCCGCCAGCGGCAACAGCCTGTTCACGATGATGCAGATGCTCGCGATGGGTCTCGGCGTGTCGATCGGCGGCGGCCTCGTGAACCTGTTCTCGGCGCACACGGGCTCGGCGTCGCACGGCTTCATGTTCGCGTTCGTGTGCGTCGGCGTCGTCACGTTGTTGTCCGCGTTCGTGTTCCGGCGGCTCGACGTGCGCGAACCGCAGCAAGCGATCGCGTCGCGGCCGGCGCGGTAATCCTGTTCGCATGACCTCGCCCGTGCCGACCGACTCCGCGCTGCGCCCGCTTCCGATCGACGCGCTGATCGTGCCCGCCGCGCTCGATGGCCGCGCCGGCACCAATCGTTCGCGCGGTGGCCACCCGCAGATCGCCGCGGCAAACGACCTCGACGCCGTGCGCGCTTGGCTCGCGCGCTTCGTCGATACGCCGACCACGTTCCAGAACTACCGGAAGGAAGCCGAACGCCTGCTGCTGTGGGCCGTGATCGCGCGCAGCAAGCCGCTGTCGTCGCTGACGCACGAGGACCTGATCGTCTACCGGCATTTCCTGCTCGCGCCTGCGCCGCCCGACGTGTGGTGCGCGAACGGCGGACGCAAGCATCCGCGCGGCGACCCGCGCTGGCGGCCGTTCTACGGGCCGCTGTCGGCGGCCAGCCAGCGGCAGGCGATGGTGATCCTGAACGTGATGTTCTCGTGGCTCGTGCAGGCCGGGTATCTCGCCGGCAATCCGTTGTCGCTGTCGCGCCAGCGGATGCGCAAGCCCGCGCCGCGCGTCACGCGCCATCTCGGGCCCGCGCTGTGGCAGTCGGTCAAGGACGCGATCGACGCGATGCCGCGCGACGACGCGCGTGCGCGCTTTCACTACGACCGCGCACGCTGGCTCTTCACGCTGCTGTATCTCGGCGGGCTGCGGATCACCGAGGCGGCCGACAACACGATGGGACAGTTCTTCTGCCGGCGCGACGCCGAAGGGCGCGACCGCTGGTGGCTCGACGTGACCGGCAAGGGCGGCCGCCAGCGGCTCGTGCCGGCCACCGACGAGATGATGGCCGAGCTGTCGCGCTACCGGCGCGCGCATCAGTTGCCCGCGCTGCCAGGCGCTGGCGAAGATACGCCGCTCGTGCTGCCGGTCGGCCAGGCGCGCAAGCCGCTCACGCGCGCGGCGCTGCACACGATCGTGAAGAACGTGTTCCGGCAGGCGGCCGACCGTCTGCGCGCGCACGGAGACATGGGCGAGCAGCAGGCGCGCGTGCTCGAACAGGCTTCGGCGCACTGGCTGCGGCACAGCGCGGGTTCGCACATGGCCGACGGACAGGTCGACCTGCGCATCGTGCGCGACAATCTCGGCCACGTGTCGCTGACCACGACGAGCCAGTACCTGCACACCGACGACGATCTGCGGCATCGCGAGACCGAGGAGAAGCACCGGATCGGGTGGTGAGCAGCGCACGCCTGCGCCTGACCATCCGCGCCTGCGGGGCGGACCGCACCGTACCGACCAGACGCGTGGCGTCAACGCGTCACACCCGCATACCAGCTCGCCGCCGCCGCGATTTCATCGGGCGTCATGTTGCGCGCGATGTTGCGCATCTGTTCGGACGTGTCGTTGCGTCGCGCGCCGCTCGCGAAGTCCTGCAATTGCGCTTTCGTATACGCGGCCGGCAGGCCGCCGAGCCACGGACTGCCCGTCTGGTGGTCGATCCCGCCATGACAGGCGGCGCAAGCGGGAATGTTGCGCATCGGCGCGCCGTGCACGACGATGTCCGGCGCTGCGGCATCGCCCGCGCGCTGCGGCGCCGGGCGCGCCAACGACGCGTAATACGCGGCCAGGTCGCGCATGTCCTGATCGCCGAGCCCGCGCACCATCGGCGACATCACCGCGTTCTGCCGCGCGCCGCTCGCGAAATCCTGCAACTGCTTGTACGTGACGATCACATACTGGCCGGCCAGGTTCGGCGAGTTCGCGTTGCTCATGCCCTTCTCGCCGTGACACATCGTGCAGCGAAGCGACAGCGTCGCGCCGCGGCCGATCGACAGCCGCGTCGCGTCGGCCAGCAGTTGGGGCGTCACTTCCACACGGCTGACCGGATAGGCCGGCGTCACCGTGTCGTCGCCGCCAGCAAGCCATTTGCGCGGCACGCCAGCGGCGCTGCAGATCGCGTTCCACACGCCCCGGAACTGCGCATCGGGCTGCACCGACGGCAGCCACACGAACCCGATGACGGCAGAAACCAGCGCGACGCCGACTGCCGCGCCGGCACTGACCCGGAACCACGGGTTGCGCAACGAGAACAGGCGTTCGTCGCTCATCGCCGCGCTCCGATCATGATCGCCGGAACCGACGTATCGTCACGCGCGATCAATTGCACGATCGGATAGCCGTAGTTGACGATCGTGAGGCCGATCATCAGCGAGAGCCACAGCGCGAAGCCGTTCAGCGCGACGGGCACCGTCGGCGTTTCATGAACCGGTGCGCTGAAGCGGTACGCTTCCGGCTCGCTGCGCGGCGCGCGATGCCCCTGGATCAGCACGACGAAGAACAGGACCGCCGACGCCACGAGAATGAGCCCGCCGATCGCCGACATCGCGACCCACACGGCCTGCGCCGCAATCGCCGGATCCGCATAGTCGTAATAGGCCATCCGGCGCGGCATGCCGAGAATGCCGACCCAGTGCCACGGGAACGTCGTGACGATCATGCCGATGAACCACAGCCACAGCTGCCAGCGCATCAGGCGCCAGCTGGTCAGCGCGCGCCCGGTCAGGTGCGGCCACAGGTCGTAGGCGATCGCGAAATACATCGTGACGATCGCCCCCGCGAAGATCAGGTGGAAATGCCCGGTGATCCACTGCGTGTTGTGGATCGTCGCGTCGAGCTGGTAGCTCATGTTGATGAGGCCGCCCGCGCCGCCGAAGCCGAGCATCACGAACGAGAACGCGAGCGCGAGCATCTGCGGGTTGTCCCACGGCAGCGCCTTCAGCCAGCCGAAAGCGCCCTTGCCGCCGCGCAGCCGCGCGGCGATCTCGACCGACGCGCTGATCGTGAACACCGTGAGCAGCGTCGGCACCGCGACCAGCGACGTGAACACCGACTGCAGGAACTTGAAGCCGGCGCCGACCTGCGGATCGACGAACAGGTGATGCAGGCCGATCGGCATCGACACGACGAGGAACAGGATGAACGAGATGCGCGCCATCGCATCGCTGTACAGCCGCCCGCCGATCGCGCGCGGAATGATCGTGTAGTACGCGATATACGCGGGCATCAGCCAGAAGTAGACGATCGCGTGCAGCGTCCACGAGAAGAACACGCGCGCGAGCCCCGCGTCGATGGTCGTGCGCCAGCCGAGCGCCACCGGCAGGATCTGGAAGATCACCTCGAGCGCCGCGCCGACGGCGGTCCAGCCCCACAGATACGCACCGGCCACGCTCGCGAACATCGCGAGCGGCACCGTCTCGCCGGGATGAGCGCGCTTCCATGCGGCGAGATTGATCGACATCAGCGCGACCCAGATCCACGATCCGACGACGACCAGCACGACGCCGATGTAGTAGAACGCATTGCCGATCATCGGCGGATAGAACGTATACAGCACCGATGCGCGCCCCATCGCCACCGGCACGCTCGCCGCCACGGCGCCGAGCGCGACCAGCGCGAGCCCGCCCCAGGCCCAGCGCACGCCGACGAGCGGACGCTTCAGCGCGAGCTCCGCGACCGCGTAGCCGAACCCCATCGCGATGAGCGTCGGAAACACGTAGCCCATCACCGTGCCGTGCTCGGTCACCGATCGATAGTAGAGCTCGGGATCGCGCAGCCACGCATGCAGCGGACTGCGCACGATCATCTGCCACGCGCCGAGCGGCAGCGCGACGCCGAACGTGATGAACGCGAGCCAGAAATGCGCGAGCACGAGGCGTTTGCTATTTAACACAGCTCAGTCTCCGCGAATGGGCGGCCATCTGCTGGAACGCGGCCTTGTCGACGACCTTCACGTGCGCCCACATGCCCTGATGCCCGGTGCCGCAATACTCGTGGCACGGCATCGTGTGATCGGCGGCTTCGGGAAAGCGTGTGCGAAACGTCGCGATGTAGCCGGGCTCGACCATCGAGTTGATGTTCGTGTCCGTCACGAGGAAGCCGTGCACGACATCCGCGCTCGTCGCGCGGAACGTGATCGGCGTATCGGCCGGCACCAGCACGCACTGCGGCGTGAACGAATACTGCTGCGCGACGATGCGCACGGTCACCGAGCCGTCCGGCTCGAGCGCGCTGCCGAGGTTGCTTTCGACGAATTCGCCCGACACGTGCAGCGACTCTGGCCGGATCGTCTCGACGCGTGACGGCGGCATCATCGCCCAATGCAGGCCGGTGAAGATGACCACGCAGACGAATACCGCGACGATGCCCAGCATCACGGCCGCCCAGCGCCGCTCGACGCGGGCGGCGACTTCGGCGGAGTCGGAACGGTGCTGAGCGGATGAGTTCGTCATGATGACCCACGTTACTGGATGACGCCGCGCGGCAGGAACACCAGGAAATAGAACGCGAACCAGATCGCGACGACGATCGCGGTCGCGGTGCCCGCCAGCGCGATCGCGCCGCGCGGGCCATGCCGCACGATCTCGTCGACGCGTTCGGATTCCTGTTCGGAGGCGCCGTCGGGCGACGCGGGCGTATGCATCATCGTGTCCTCAGAAGATCGGCGCCGAACGCAGCGCGTTGACTTCCTTCGCGCTCACCGGCTTGCCGTGATTGCCCCACGCGGTGCGGATGAACGTGACGACCGCCGCGACCTCCTCATCCGACAGCGCCTGCGCGAACGGCGGCATCCCGTACGGCATCGGATTCTTGCGCGTGCCGGGCGCATAGCCGCCGTTCAGCACCATGCGGATCGGATTGACCGCCGACGTCATCTGGATCGACTGGTTGTTCGCGAGCGGCGGGAAATGCGGCGGCATGCCCTGCCCTTCCTTCGCATGGCACAGCGCACATTGCGCTTCGTAGATCTTGCGCCCGAGCGGTGCCAGCCGGTTGGTCTCCTCGGTCACCGTCGGCGGCGGCGGCGCGGTGTCGATTTCGCCGGAGCGCCCGGGCAGCGATTTCAGGTAAACCGCGACGGCGCGAACGTCGTCCTCGTTCAGATACTGGAAGCTGTCGTAGACGACCTCGGCCATCGGCCCGTAGACCGCGCCGCGGTTCGACACCCCCGCGTTAAGCAGGTCGACGATGTCGCCGATGCTCCATTCGCCGAGCCCGGCCTCGCGGTTCGACGTCAGCGACGGCGCGTACCACTCCTGCAGCGGGATCAGGCCGCCCTGAAACTCCTTCGACCGCGTGTTGCCGCCGAGCGCGTTGATCTCGGTATGGCACATCGTGCAATGGCCGAGCCCTTCGACGAGATAGGCGCCGCGGTTCCATTCCGCGGATTGCGCGGGGTCGGGCTTGAACTCGCCCTGGCGGAAGAACAGCGTGCGCCAGCCGAGCAGCAAGTGACGCTGGTTGAACGGGAAGCCCAGCTCGTGCGGCCGGTTCGGCTGGTGGATCGGCGGCACCGACAGCAGGTACGCGAAGATCGCGTCGGAGTCCGCGCGCGTGACCTTTGTGTACGACGCGAACGGCATCGCCGGATACAGGTACGACCCGTCGCGCGACTTGCCTTCGTGCATCACCCGGTAGAAGTCGTCGGCGCTCCATGCGCCGATGCCCGTCGCCTTGTCCGACGAGATGTTCGACGAATAGAGCGTGCCGAACGGTGTCTCCATCGGCCGGCCGCCGCCGAACAGCTTGCCGGACGGCACCGTGTGGCACGCGATGCAGTCGCCCGCCCGGGCCAGGTACTCGCCGCGTGCGAGCAGTTGCGCGCGGTCGGTCGGCAAGGCCGGATCGGCAACCTGCGCGACCTCGGCGGCGGCCGGCGCGCCGACCTGTGCGCCGGCCGGCGCAATCGTCATCCCGGCCAGCAGGATCGCGAACGTGTCGAGGAATCGCAGGCGGGTCACGGCGCGTCTCCGGCTAGTTGGACACGCTGCCGCACGCGAGCGGCAATCTCGACCGGTCTTCCGCCACCGGCGTCGCGTCCGCCGGCGCCGGCTGCGCGGCGAGCCATGCGGCGACCGCGGTGATGTCGCTTTCGGACAGCCGCGTCGCGATGTCGTGCATGCAGTCCGGCGCCGCCGCACGGCGCGTGCCGTAGCGCCATGCGCCGAGCTGCGCGCTGATGTACGTCGCGTGCAGCCCGAGCAGGCCGGGGATCGCGGGCGCCATGCCGGTCAGCTCGCGGCCGTGGCACGTCGCGCACGCGGGCACGCCGCGCGCATGATCGCCGTCGGTGACGAGCGCCTTGCCGTGCGCGAGCACCTGCGCATCGGCGACGGGCGCCGCAGGCGGCGGAAACGGCGGATGCTGCGCAGCGAAATGGTCGGCGATCTGGCGCAGGTACGCGTCGGGAAGGTACGCGAGCAGGTAGTTCATCGGCGGATACTTGCGCCCGCCGTCGCGGAACGCGCGCAGTTGCCGGTACAGATAGCCGGCGGGCTTGCCGGCGAGCCGCGGGAAATAGTCGTTGTCGGTGCCCTCGCCGTGCGCGCCGTGGCAGGCGGCGCAGCCCATCACGCGCGCCTCCATCGTGTCCGGCGCCGGGGCGGTGGCCGGCCCGGCGGCCCATGCAGGCGCGCTCCAGCGCAGGCACGGCGCAACCAACACGGCGATGAGCAAGGCGATGCGATACGTCACCGGCGTCCTCGTTCGACTTGTCGTGGGGAGCGACCCTGTCGCGCTCGACGATCATGCGCACGGCACGCGGGCATGATCGCGGCACCCGACTCCGTGATCCTGCGTCCGGCGCCACGCGCGGGCGACGCAGTGTGTATAACACTAGAGCTTAATCGCGCCCTTTTCAAGGAAACGGCCTGCTTGCCCGCGCGCGGACCGCGCCGGCCGTCGCGCGTCGAACGGCAACACGCCGGTCATTCGGATCGCGGCGGGCCGTCGCGAGCGGGCGTCTGCCGACGTGCGCACCAGGCCGGCCATCCGCCGCGGCGCATCCGCATCGCCGGCTACTCCCCTTCGCGTCGAGAACGTCGAATCAAATGCCATTCCAGAAATGCGTTGTATGCGAAAAGAATCGCCGACGTAAATGCCAGACGCCCCGTAGTGAGTACGCCAGGCGCCACGACACAGGTCAACGCTGCCAACCCAACCGACATCGGGAGTGTTCTTCCAAAGGCACCCACCAAGATGGCAAACCATCCATCACCATATTCTTTGCTGAATCGCTCGGGGTAAATACCGTACATCAAAAACTTCATAACGGGTCTTCGCGAATCACGAAAGCGCATGACGACTCCCGACACTTCAATGCATTTAAAATTCCAGTGCGCGAGCATTCAAACATGCCCGCGCACTCCAGAGAGGAAAAATAGCCAATCAATCTTCACAACTTACAGATCCATGCCTGCCCGAGGAAAGCGCCTGCGGCACTCAAAAGCGCTGATTGCGGGCCACGAGTGGCGCCCACCAGGGCGGCACCACCAACCGCCGCCCAATTGATGGGCGCCGGATTCAGTTCACACGAAAAGGCACCGCTGACTATTTTCAAATCATTCTGTTTAAGCTCACGTATTTATTCAATCTCCTGAAAAAATTGACTCCGGTCGGCCGCATCTGTCCTCACATTCAGCGCCGACAACGCACTCTATCTGCAGGAGAACTTACAGTAAATATGGAATTTCTCATGGTTTTGATGAAATTCTCATGGAAATCACGGGCCCGCCTTTCGACATGTCACGCGCAAAATCGAGATAACCGTCGTGTTCAGGCGTTCGTTGACGGCACTCGGTTGGGCCGGCCGAGTATCGGTTTCCATCTCGTGGGGTGACGCGGATCGGTGGATTCCCACTGATCGATGACATCGTTTCGAGCGCCTTGAGCTGATTCGCGAGCCCCGCGTTCTGCATAGCGTGCACCAGCGAAACGCGTGGCTAGCTCCACCGCGTCCGGTTCACCGGCCCATGCGTCCGGCGGCGCTTCGTAGCGGGAAAACTGCGCGAGCAGCGACGCTTTCGGGTCGGCGGGCGGCGAATCGTCGGCGCGTGCGCCGAGACCGAAGCAGTTCAGCGCAATGGCGGCCGGAGTGGCGTCGTTCGGTTGATCCATGACAGGCTCTCTCGCGTTGCGCATTTACGTTTAACGCGGGTCGCCGGGAAATCCGTCGCGGGGCCGACAAATTTCTTTGATTCATCGCACGACACGCCTCGATGTTCGACGCGCTTGCCGTCATCGAATCGTAAGGCGTCCATTTTATCGACGACATCGGTGATGCATTCTGCGCCCAACCGAACGTCGGAAATATTGTCCAGACCTCTCGGCCGAATCGGCACGTATTCCCGATTTTGCACAAGAACGCCCGATACAGATCCGATCAAATTGCTTCGCTCTCCTTCATGCGTCATACGGTATGAACGCGATTCTTCTTATTCATTCAATCGCCTCGACAGTGACATGCACGCGTCCCTCGTTCGTCACACACGGTCGCTATGTTCACGTAACGCTCGGTAATAGGCAATCCATCACCGAGCCTGCAGCGCAGTCGCTGCACGTCGAGGTCTCCGCACCTGCAGTAGAAGGTGCGGCCTTTCCAAGGAGATTGTCATGAAGCGAACGAAAGAAGAATCGAGGAGAAGGACAATGCACCGTGTCGCGTTGGCCGGTACCGGAGTCGCGCTGGTGCTCGCGAGCACAGTGTTCGCGTCCCTTGCCGAAAGCGAGTCACGCCATGATGAAGACGGGACCGGACGCACGGTCTCGCCGATCAAGCACGTGATCGTGATCGTCGGGGAAAACCGCACCTTCGATCAGGTGTTTGGCGCATACAAGCCCGGTAACGGGCAAACCGTATCGAACCTGCTGTCCAAGGGCATCATCAAGGACGACGGCAGCGCCGGGCCCCACTTCTCCGATGCCGCGCAATACACTGCGACTGCGACCGATCCGCTGCATTTCGAGCTCAGCCCCGGCGGAAAGTTGCCTTATAGCGTTCTTCCCGCACCCAATACCGGCACTGCGCCTTCTGCGACAAGCGATACGAGCCCGCCGTTCAAGACGCTCGCGGAGGCGATCGCCGCCGAAGGCAATGCGCTGGAATCGCAAGACCTTGTGCAACTGACCACGGGCGCGACGAACCTGCAACAGAAAGTGGTCGATACCCGCTTCAATCCGTACACGTATGTACTGCCGAACGGACCCTATCAGATATCACGTGTCGGCCCCGACTATGACCAGTACATGGCGAGCCCCGTACACCGGTTTTATCAGGCCTGGCAGCAGGCGGACTGCAGCATCGCCCATTACAGCACCGACAATCCGAGCGGCTGTCTCGGCGATCTGTTCGTCTGGGTCGAGACGACGATCGGCGCGGGCTCCAACGGCAACGCACGGCCATCGCCGTTCACTGACCAGACGACCAATGAAGGCTCGACCGCGCTCGGTTTCTACAACGTGAACAACGGCAAGGACATGCCGTATTTCAAGGCACTCGCGCAGAAATACACGATCAGCGACAACTATCACCAGCCGGTGATGGGCGGCACGGGTGCGAACAGCATCATGCTGGGCACGGCCGACGCGCTCTACTTCACGGACACCCAAGGGCAGCCCGCGGTACCGCCGACCAACGAAATCGAAGATCCGCGTCCGAAATCCTCCGGTACGAACAACTGGTATGCACAAGACGGCTACTCGGGCGGTTCGTACAGCAAGTGCTCGGACGCCACGCAACCGGGCGTCGACGCGATCGTCGGCTATCTCGGCAATCTGCCGTATCACCCGAGCCCGAACTGCGCGGCGAACACGTACTACCTGCTGAACAATTACAACCCGGGCTATAACGGTGACGGCTCGCTCAACACGAGCACGTTCACGATTCCGCCGTCGCCGGTGCGCACCATTGCCGACTCGCTGCTGGAGAATCACATCTCCTGGAAGTACTACGGCGAAGGCTGGAACACGTTCAAGAGTTCGGACCCGACAATCAGCGGCGCAAGCGTCTACTGCAACATCTGCAACCCGTTCCTTTACGAAACGGCGATCATGACGAACAAGAAGACCGTCGATAGGCACTTCAAGGACACGACGGACCTCTATGCAGATATTGCCAATGGCAAGTTGCCGGCGGTGTCGTTCGTCAAGCCGGGCGGCAACCTCGACGGACACCCGGCGTCGTCGAAGTACGGCCTGTTCGAAGGGTTCGTGCGCAAGATCGTCGACTCGGTCCAGAGCCACCCGGAGCTGTGGGAATCGACGGCGATCTTCATCACGAACGACGAAGGCGGCGGCTACTATGACTCGGGCTACATCCAGCCGGTGGACTTTTTCGGCGACGGTTCGCGCATTCCTCTGATCGTCGTGTCGCCTTATTCGCAAGGCGGACGCGTCGTGCACGAGTACGACGATCACGTGTCGATCCTCAAGTTCATCGAACGCAACTGGTCGCTCGACCCGATCACATCGCGCAGCCGCGACAATCTTCCGAATCCGGTGCAGATGTCCTCGCAACCGTATGTGCCCGTCAACGCACCCGCAATCGGCGATCTGTTCAAGGCGTTCCGCTTCCATCATCGCGACCACGACCATCATGGGGACGACGACAACAGCGACAACTAGCACGCTGCGCGCAGCGGATCCGGCGGGTTCCCTGCGTTGACGACGGCTCGTGCGCTGCATGCAGCAGCGCGCGAATTGCCGTCGCCGGGCCGCTCGGCCTCGAAAGCTGCCGTTCGCCGAAGCCCGCGGCGAACGGCAGAAATCATTCGACGGTATTCATTAGAATAAGTACACGCGATGGCATCGCGGCGTTCCAGACGAAGCGATGCGCCGCGCAACGCTATGTCTGCGACCCTGCAGACCTGACCGGAAATGAGTGCGGGCAAGATCCTGTCCGGCATCGCGATGGCCGCGCTGTCCGCGGCATGTACCGCTGCGGAAGTGGCGAATGCCTGTGCGCCGTCGTTCTCCGAGGTCGAGGTCCAGCACGGGCTTGAAATGCGGACCCGCTGCGCGGTCTCCGCGCCGGCGCTCGCGCGCGTCACCGAACGCCTGAACCGCGAGGTAAAGCGCGATGGACTCTCCGCCGCGCAACGGGTTGCGCTGGCGACAGCGGCCAACGTGATGCTGCACGCGGTCTTCTCGCAGTCAGGTCACGGCGAGCACGCAAACGACGCCGCGCTCGTCAACCTCGAAACCCTCTTCGAAAGCCTCGCCTCGCAGATCCGGACGCGCCCCGAAATCGACGCGACTGCCGAAGCCTCGAAATGGCGTGCACGCTACGAAGATCTGCTGCGCAGGTTGTCGATCACGCACAGCGCGGATCCCGCTGAACAGCAGCTCGACGAAACCGCAAGGCGCCTCGATCTGGATGTCGCATCTGCCCTGCTCACGCGGCTCGCTGCCGGCGTACCCGGCTCCGCCCAGCCAGCCGCCACGCGCAATTACGAAGCGGCGAGCATCGAACTGCTTCGCTTCATGCCATGGAACGCGCTGCCGTACCTGGAGAAAGCCCATGCACTGCAACCCGACGATGCGGACATCGCCACCGCATACGCCGACACGCTGCTGGAGCAGCGGGAGGCCGAGCGTGCGGAGCCGGTGTATCGCGCGCTGCTGACCCGGTATCGGACGCTTGCGCAGCAGAAGCCCGCCGAGTGGCAGCCCGCGATCGCGCGTACGCTCGGCCAGCTTGGCAGTCTGTACGTGATGCGGCAGCAGCAGAAGGCGGCCGAAGCCGCATGGCTGCATGCGCTCGAAATCTACTGGGCGCTCGCGCGCGTGAACGCTTCGGCCTACGATCCCGCGTTGGCACACACCTTCGACGACCTCGCCACGTTGTACCGCGACACGCAACGTCTGCAGGAGGCGGCGGACGCGTGGCGCGAAGCCCTCGCACTCGACCGCGCGCTGGCCCGACAGGACCCGGTGATGTACCGGCCCGCGGTCGCGATGACGCTCAACGATCTCGGCATCGTCTACAGCGCGACACAGCGCACGCATGACGCGGAACTCGCCTATCGCGAAGCGCTCGACATCCAGCGCGCCCTCGCCCATGACAATCCCGCCGCCTGGCGTCCGGCACTTGCACGCACGCTGAACAACCTCGGGAACTTCTACAGCGCAAGCGCGCGGCTGCCGGACGCGGAGCATGCGTACCGGGAAGCGCTGACGATCCGCGAACAACTCGCCCGCGAAAACCCCGCGCTCTACCAACCCGACCTCGCGCGCACGCTCGGCAATCTGGGCGTGCTGTACCGCATCGAACGGCAGCCGGCCAACGCACTGCACGCGTATCGGCAAGCGCTGCAGATCGTTCACGCGCTGTCGCGCAATGCGCCCGCCGAGTATCAGCCTGACGAGGCGCGAATACTGAACAATCTGGGCGTGCTCTACAGCCGCACGGGCAGGCCGCGCGAAGCGGAAGACGCGTGGCGCCGTGCGCTGGACCTGTACCGCCAGCTCGCGCACGACGATCCGTTGACCTGGCGGCAGGATGAAGCACGCACGTTGCGAAACCTGGCCACGCTGCTCAGCCATACGCAACGTTCGGCCGAAGGCGACGAAATGAAACGCGAGGCCGACGAGCTGATGGATTCGACGCGGGCGCAATAGGTCGCGAGACAAGCCGCCGATCTCCCCTTCAAAATCGAAAGGCGACGGTCGGCTGCGGATCCGGCCGGTGGATGCAACACACTCGAAACTGCTCGAGCAGCCGGTGGACGTGCTTGCCGGCTCGCGGCCTATAGTGAGGGATGAGCATCCCGACCCGCGCGTTGCGCAACCGGCAATGGAATCCTCGGCTTCGGATATCGTCCGACTTTTCCCGACATTCGTATGGCGGCGTCGCCTCGAGCAGCATTGCTACGAGCCGCTCGATCGGGCATTGATCGCGTACGTCGACACCTTGATCCGCAGCGGCGGCGGCACGCGTACCGGCGCCGCATGGCAATCCGGTCACCAGCAACATCATCGGCCGGAGCTTGCCGCGCTCGTCGAGCATATCGACCAGGCTGCACGCGACGTGCTCGGGTTCCTCAAGGTCGCCGATGCCCCGTTTCACATTACCGGATGCTGGGTCAACGTACTGGATCCGGGCGGGACACACGCGACGCACTGCCATCCGAACAATTTTCTGAGCGGCGTGTATTACCTGCGCACGCAAGCGGGTGCCGACACGATCAATTTTCATGACCCGCGCCCGCAGACAACCGTCATTCGTCCGCCCGTCACGGAATTGACGGCTTACAACACCGACCAGGTAGTGTTGCCGGTCAGCGAAGGCACGATGCTGGTGTTTCCAGCCTGGCTGGCGCATTCGGTGTCGGCGAACACGAGCGCGCAAGCACGCGTGAGCGTCAGCTTCAACATCATGTTCGACGACTACGACACCACCATGAGCTCGCCCCTCTGGGGAAGCTGAACCGCCGCGCCGCCAACTGCACGCCTTCACCTGGAAAGTCGGCGCCGTGCGTCGGCGACTCGCCGGCGCATCCTGCTTCTTCCAGGTTTTCCGGCGCCGCATTCCCCTCGCGACGCTGTCACAACCCGGCAAAACTGCCCGTCAACAATGCGTGTCGCCGGGATCCCGCTCGCTTCCGGCCCACGCTGCCGCCGGCCCGCGTTGCGCCGGACCGTGCGGCCTTACGTCCTCGCGCCCCAACAACGAGAATCCCGACCATGTCGAACCAGGACAACTCCCCCGATCAGCAGCACGAACCGGCCGCCGCGGTATCGCGCCGCGGCTTCCTGAAGCTTGCCGGCGTGTCCGGCCTCGCGACCGCCGCTGGCAGCCTCGCGGCAGCCGGCAAGGCCGCCGCGTCGACCCCGGACGGCACGCCCGAACAGATCCACCTGACGTGGGGCAACGACCCGGCGTCGGAAGTCGTGATCTCGTGGGCGTCGCTCGCGCCGGCCGTCAATCCGCGCGCGCGCATCAGCGCGGACGGCGAAGCGCCGCGCCTCGTGCACGGCGTGCAGCGTCTTTACACGGACGGCCTCAACGGGGAAACGGTGTTCACCTATCACGCGCGCGTGCATGGTCTGAAGCCCGGCACCCGCTACCAGTACATGCTGACGGCCGACAACGACAGCAACGCCGCGAATCCGTTCACCGCGACCTTCTCGACCGCGCCGCGCGGCCGCGCGCCGTTCCGCTTCACGAGCTACGGCGATCTCGCGACGCCGAATGGCGCCTGGGTGCTGTCGTCGCCACAAAGCCGCTTCGCGGTGCAGGCGGTCGAGCAGTTCCAGCCGCTGTTCCACCTGCTGAACGGCGACCTGTGCTACGCGAACCTGAACCCCGCGCACCAGCCGGAGGTGTGGCGCGACTTCGGCAACAACAACCAGACGTCGGCCGCGAACCGGCCGTGGATGCCGTGCCCCGGCAACCATGAAGTCGAGTTCAACAACGGCCCGCAGGGCTTCGACTCGTATCTCGCGCGCTATCAGCTGCCCGAAAACGGCACGCACTTTCCGGGCCGCTGGTACAGCTTCCGCGTGAGCGCGGTGCTGTTCATCTCGCTCGATGCGGACGACATCGTCTACCAGGATGCGGCCGCGTTCGTCGCCGGCCCGAACCCGCTCGTGCCGGCGGCCAGCACCGGCCACCCGCCGATCGAGCCGGGCACGTCGTTCTACATCCGCGGCTACAGCAACGGCGAGCAGACGCGCTGGCTCGAACGCACGCTGCATCACGCGTCGAAGGACCACGACATCGACTGGATCGTCGTGCAGATGCACCAGGACGCGCTCAGCTCGTCGAAGACCGGCAACGGCTCGGACAAGGGGATCCGCGAAGCATGGCTGCCGCTGTTCGACCGCTACGGCGTCGATCTCGTGCTGTGCGGCCACGATCACGACTACGAGCGCAGCTACCCGGTACGCGGCTGCAACCATCGGACGGGCGTCGACGCGGCGACGGGCGAGGTCGTCGATACGCTGCAGCCGCGTCCGGCCGTGGCAGCCGATCCGTCGCGCGCGACGTTCGACACGAGCCACGGGACGATCCACCTGATCCTCGGCGGCGGCGGCACGAGCGCACCGCTCGATGTGTACGGCGAGAACCCCGCGACGGGCACCGCCCAGGCCAAGGTGTTCACGAAGCCGAACCGGCCGGTTCCGGGCACGGCGCCGAACACGTTCGTGCGCAAGCCGGCCGATGCGCTCGAGGATGCGATCTGGTCCGCGCGCCGCGACACGGGCACGGGCTATGGCATCGCGGTGTTCGACCACGATCCGGGCACGCCGGGCGGCGACACGACGATCACGATGCGCTACTACCACGCGCCGGGCGCGGACCAGCAGCCGACCGCGCAGTACGAACTGTTCGAGACGATCACGCTGAGCAAGCAGCGTCGCGAGCACTGAGCGTTGCGCCGCCGCGCGGTGGGGACATCCCCCCGCGCGGCGGCGTGCGGCACGCGCCTGTTCGCGCCCCGACGGCCTGCCGCCCCGCCCTTCCCGATGAACTCGCCTTTGGCCAAGACACGTTAGACTGTCAGGCATGGACACATGCCGTTATTGCCAGAAAATCCGCGACGAATGGGATTGCCATGGCGACGAATGCCGACGCGCGATCGCCCTGGCGCTGCGCCGGCAGCGCGCGGGCCTGCCGATGGTCGCCAACCGCATCCGCAACGAAGTCCCGACCGGCGCCTCCACGCAGCAGGTGATCACCGTGCTGTCGCGCCAGCGCCTGCGGGCGCGCCGCGGCAACGAGGAGCGCCGCGAGCGCAAGGAAATCGAGGACGCGGACAGCGTCTGAGCCGCCTGCGGCTTCATCCCGCACCGCCCGTCCCTCCACGCAACGGCCCTACGCATGCGGCGCCGATCGCCGCCCGATCGATGCAAAACCCGACACGATCATTAGGGACGGGCGGGATTTCTCCCAAAATTGTTACTCCTGGCGCAACTATCTTTCGCCGAAATCCACGTTTACCCTAGGTCACTCGAAGCCTACGATGTATTCAACCGCTTACGACATGGTGTCGAACGCGGAAAGCCAAATACATCGGAGGTCATCATGAAGTCGATCGTCTACGCAGTCGTCGCCGCTACCGCCCTGTCCGCTTCGGTTGGCGCATTCGCCCAAAGCACCGTGACCCGCGCCCAGGTGCGCAACGAGCTGGTCCAGCTCGAGAACGCCGGCTACAAGCCGGGCCTGTCGAGCCCGTACTACCCGGCCGACATCCAGGCCGCGCAAGCGCGCGTGCATGGTGACGACAACAGCGGCTACGGCGCGCAAGCCGCGCCGGTCGTCCAGGGTGGCGCACCGGCCGCGAAGGTGCAGAACCCGCGCGACTCGATCTACTTCGGCCACTAAGCGGCCATCGAGCGGCCGCTCAAGCCGGCCGCGCCGCGCCGCGCGCACGATCACGAGCCCGTCCGACGACGGGCTCGTCGCATTTGGGCCCGCCGTTTCGGCGGGACACGCCGTCGCCGTTCCCCATGTACCGTTTCCCAGGCATGCCGCCGGCTACGACGCGCGGATCACGCCGTCCGCGCAGTTCCGCGTGCCGAGCAGCTCCTGATACCGGACGTACGCACGCTGCGCCGACGCCTTCGCCGCGTACATCGCGGCATCCGCCTTGACCAGCAATTCTTCGGCCGATCCGCCGTCGGCCGGAAACTCGCTGACGCCGATGCTCGCGCCGACCGCCATGCGCCGCTCGCCGAACTCCAGCTCCTCGGCCATCACGATCTGGATCCGCGATGCGACGTCGCCGATCACTTCAGGCGAATTCACGCCCGCGAGCAACACGATGAATTCGTCGCCGCCGAGCCGCGCGGCCATGTCGCCGCCGCGCAGCACGAGGTTCAGCCGCTTCGCGACCGCGACGAGCGTGCGGTCGCCGGCCGAATGGCCGAGCTGGTCGTTGATCTGCTTGAAGCGGTCCAGGTCGACGAACATCACCGCGAGCCCTTCGTTCGCCGAGGCCGCATGGCGAATCGCGCCGTCCAGCCGCTCCATGAACAGCAGCCGGTTCGGCAGCCCCGTCAGCACGTCGTGGCCGGCCAGATGCGTGAGCTCCTGCTGCTTGGCCCGCAGCATCGTCATCTGCGTGCGGATCTCGACGCGCATGCAGTCGAAGCAGCGCGCAAGCACGCCGATCTCGTCCGAGCGGCCGACCGGCAGCAATTCCGCGGCAGGATCGTCGAACACGTGCGTCGCCGCGCGCGCGAGCACCTGCAGCGGCCGCGTGATCGCGCGCGCGAACAGGATCGCGAGGATCACCGCGAACACGCTCGAGATCAGCACCATCCGCACGATCCGGCTGCCGAGCATGTCGGCCGGCGCGACCACGTCCGCGAGCGGCCGCGCGATCCCGAGCACGACGAAGCGGTTGCCCTCGCCGCGGCTGAACGGCGTGCGCGCGAACGCGAGCATCTGGTCGGGCGCGCGTGCCGACCCGGCGCACGTCACGCTCGTGCTCGCTTCCTCGAAGAGCGGCTTCGTCGCCGGATACGAGTCCTGCATCAGCACGCGCCGCCCACGGTCGAAGCCGAACGTCTGCGACGGATCCGGATGAACGAGGAAATCGCCCCATTCGTTCGCCAGAAACACCTGGTAGTCGCCCGGCAGATCGCGCTCGAGCCGCAAGAACACGCGCGTCAGCTCGACGTCGATCACGAGCGCGCCGACCGTCTCGCCAAGCTCATCGACCACCGGCGTGCCGACGCGCAGGATCGGCTGCCCCTCCGCCGCGTGCGCCCCCGTCTCGTGATTGATCGCGATTGGCGACAGATAGATATGGCCCTGTGTGGTCGACAACGTGTCGAACACGTAGGAGAACTGCCCCTTCTCCTGGAAGTCGGCCTCCGGCAGCACGGTGATGCCGCGCACGTCGCGGTCGACACGAATCCGCTCGAGCCCGTAATGCGCGCGCGCGATCAGCCGGATCTGCACGTACTCGGGGTGATGCTGCATGAAGCTGGAGTACACCTGTTCGAGCCGACCGCGCCGCGCATGCGCGGGGTCGTCGCCGCTCGCGACAGCGGCCGACGACGGCATCGTCGCGAGCACCAGCGCGTCGTCGGCGACGTCGCCGAGCGCCGCGGTAAAGCGCTGCCCCAGCAACTGCGTCGACATCAGCAGGCTGTGCTGGGCCTCCTGGACGAGCATCGTGCGGTTCGCGCGATACGTGTAATAGCCGGTCAAGCCCGATGCGACGACGCCGATGCACGCGAGCAGCACCGACAGCTTCGAAGTCAGGCCGAGCTTGATCATTTTGCGAAGCGCTCCGGCCGGTCGCCCGATACGATGCGGCTCCACAGGCCCTCGCGACGCGCAATGCTCTCGACCGGCTGGAGCCACACGAGATGCTGGTGCCCCGCGTCGAGGCCCGGCGGCGGCGCAAGCGTATTCGCGAGTCCCTGGCGTTGCGTGAGCAGCGCGCCGATCTCGGGCTCGAGCATGTAGTTGATCCATGCGAGCGCCAGCTCGGGACGCTGCGCGCCGCGCGTCATCGCCCAGCAATCGAGCCACGCGAGCGCGCCTTCGTCCGGAATCACGTAGCCGACGTCCGCGCCCGCGCGGCGCAGCAGCTCGACCTGCTGCGTGCCGTAGTTGCCGAACATCAGCGCCGCGTGATGCTGGACGAACAGCGCGGTCGCTTCCTCGGGCAGCGTGTAGTACGTCAGCAGGTTGCGGCGCAGCTCGACGAGCTTGCGCGCGACCGCATTCGTCTGTGCAGGCGACAGGCTGAACGGATCCCCATAGCCGAGCGCCAGCGCGGTGAACGAGAAATTGTGCTGCGCGCTGTTGAAATCGAGCACCTTGCCCCGATAGCGCGGATTCCACAGCTCGAGCATCGAATGCGGCGCAACCTGCACCTGCTTGCGGTCGTAGATGAGCCCCATCGACGAATACGTGAACGGCACCGCATAGGTCGCGCCATCGAGCACGAGGCCGCCGATTTTCGATACCTGCTGGAAATTCGGCAATTGCAGCCGACGGTTCGGAATGCGCGACAGATCGAGCGGCGCGAGCACCTTGTCGCGCGCATAACGCTGGATTTCGGCGGTGTTCGCGGCAAGCACGTCATAAGCCGGCGGTGAAGCGCTATGCATGCGAGACCATAACGCTTCGTCGGAATCGACGAACGTCACTTCGACTCGCACATGAAATTGCGATTCGAAAGCGCTGACGACATCGCTGTCTGCATAACCGGGCCACGCGAGAACACGCAAAACGTTGTCGTTTGCGGATTCCTGCGCGGCGACACCAGACATGCACAACAGGCCTGACGCCAAAACGACGAGAATCTTGCGCAATGTTACGTTGACCCCGCGCCAACCTGCGCCGATTCCCCTGATCAATCGGACTGTGTCCGCATCGCACGGCTGCATTCGACTGTCCTTTTTTCTAGTCGATGCGATAGCTTGAGCTTGCTACGAGACCATAAAAATAAATCGTATGCAATAAGAACTCGCCGCATGCGTATTCACACTTACTTTTTTACCGGCGAGACGGAATGATTCGCGGTACGGATTTAAAACTTCAGCACCTCGATTCCATTTATCCAGTCACATAACGTTGCGTGTGCAATCAATTCTCCAATTAATCAGGAGAATGCCCTGCGATAATGAATTCGATGAATATCCGAGCGAATTTCATGTACACGGCAATAACGACAGCGCGTCGTATAACTTGAGTCATCCCGGTGTCATTCGATCGCGACTTCTTCATACGATTTCCATTCGTCCCGCCAGGGCGGCAATCAACCTGAACTGCGCGCATTGCCGCGCTCCGATCGGCAATCGTCCGGACCGGCGTCTTTCGTGTTGTCCGTTGATGTCGCGAGGTCGCGGCCGTTCATGGAACTTCGCGCGATGCAGCACACCGGACAGCATCGAACGTGACTCGAATGGATCGTGTGCCGGCACGCACTACGCGCACCGCACGACGACACGCGTACGCGTGGCGGAAGTACGCCGGCCTCGGCGCTTCGTCACGGGGACAGATACGCTTTCCTTTTCGCAACGTCCATCGGACAATGTGCGCGCGTGCCGCGCGCGACGCCCGTCGGGCCTGCATCCGGCGGCGCGCTCCCGTCCATACCGATGAAACGCTACGAAACCCTCGCCAACACGATCGCCGACGAAATCCGCACCGGCAACCTCGCGGTCGGCACGCGCCTGCCGTCGCTGCGCCAGATCATCGCGCAGCACGGCGTCAGCCAGTCGACGGTGTTTCGCGCGTACTACCTGCTCGAACAGTGGGGCCTGATTCGCGCGCGCGAACGTTCCGGCTATTACGTCGCGCCCGGTGCGCGGCCGCCCGCGAAGCGGCGCGCGAGCCGGGCCGCGTCCGCCACGCGCAAGGTCGACATCAGCGACCTCGTGTTCTCGGTCCTCGACGCCGCGACGCAGCCGGGCATCGTGCCGCTCGGCTCCGCGTTCCCGTCGCCGCAGCTGTTTCCGCTGCCGCGCCTCGCGAAATCGCTCGCGCAGGCGACGCGGCTCGTCAGCCCGTGGAGCACGGTCGTCGACCTGCCGCCCGGCAACGAGCAGTTGCGCCGGCAGATCGCGCTGCGCTACCTGGCGATGGGCGTATCGCAGCCGGTCGACGAGATCGTCGTCACGAACGGCGCGCTCGAAGCGCTGAACCTGTGCCTGATGGCCGTCACGCGCCCCGGCGACGTGGTGGCCGTCGAGGCGCCCGGCTTCTATGCGGCGCTGCAGGCGATCGAGCGGCTCGACCTGCGCGCGGTCGAGATTCCGGTCGATCCGCACTCGGGGCTCGATCTCGTCGCGCTCGAACGCGCGCTCGATCGCCATGCCGTGCGCGCGTGCTGGTTCATGACGAACTTCCAGAACCCGACCGGCGTCACGCTGTCATCCGAGAAAAAGCGCGCGCTCGTCGACCTGCTCGCCGCGCGCGACGTGCCGCTGATCGAGGACGACGTCTACGGCGAACTGCATTTCGGGCCTGACTATCCGCTGCCCGCGCGCGCGTTCGACAAGCACGGCCTCGTGATGCACTGCAGTTCGTTCTCGAAGACGCTCGCGCCCGGCTACCGGATCGGCTGGGCGGCCGCCGGCCGCTTCGCGGAGAAGGTGCAGCGGCTCAAGCTGATGACGACGCTGTCGGCGAGCATTCCCGTGCAGGCCGGCATCGCGAACTATCTCGAGCACGGCGGCTACGACCGTCATCTGCGCAAGCTGCGCGGCGCGCTTCACGGGCAGCTCGACCGGATGGACGACGCGTTGCGGCGCTGGCTGCCCGCAGGCGTCGAATGTGTGAAGCCGGACGGCGGCTACTTCCTGTGGCTCGAATTCCCTGACGCGATCGACGCGATGGAGCTGCATCGGCAGGCGATCGAACGCGGGATCAGTTTCGCGCCGGGGCCGCTGTTTTCCGCCGCCCACGGCTTCGAGCGCTGCGTACGCGTGAACTTCGGCCATCCGTGGAGCCGCGAGATCGAGCGGGCGATCCGCGTGCTCGGCGAGCTCGTCGCCGGACCGGCGGTGCGCAAAGCGGGCTGAGCCCGCTTCCGGTCCGGCAGTCATCCGCGGCACCTGGTCGCGGCGCCACGCGTGGCTCGATGCGCTCCGGACACCGCCAGCGGTCAGGCTCCCGCGCGCACAGTCGCTGCTGCACGCATCTGCCGCACTCAGCACTCAGCACTCAGCACTCAGCACTCAGCTCTCAGCTCTCAGCTCTCAGCTCCCGGCTCCCGGCTCCCAGCTTTCAGCTCTCAGCGCATCTGCTGCGCTTGTTCCGCTCGCAACTGCTCCTTGTTGCGGCCCCTTGCGTTCTCTACGCTGTCCTCTCGTCGCGTCCGTCCGGACGCGCCTGTCCGACGAGCGGCGTACCCCGCGCCGCTCACGTTGCTTCCGACTCCATGTATCGATATACGGATTTCGACCGGGCGCTCGTGCAGAGCCGCGCCGCCCAGTTTCGCGACCAGCTCGAACGCTGGCAGCGCGGCGCGTTGACCGAAGACGCGTTCCGGCCGCTGCGGCTGCAGAACGGCTGGTATGTGCAGCGCCATGCGCCGATGCTGCGCGTCGCTGTGCCGTACGGCGAGCTGTCGAGCGCGCAGCTGCGCGTGCTCGCCAGGATCGCGCGCGACTACGACGTGCCCGACGACGCGACCTACCGCGCTGCGTGCGACGCGCAGGCGCAGCTCGGCACAACGCGCCTGCCGACCCGCAATGCGCACTTCACGACGCGCACCAACGTGCAGTTCAACTGGATTCCGCTCGCGAAGTCGGCCGACGTGATGGACCTGCTCGCGACCGTCGACATGCACGGCATCCAGACGAGCGGCAACTGCATCCGCAACATCTCGTGCGACGAGCGCGCGGGCGTGGCGCCGGACGAGATCGCCGATCCGCGTCCGTTCGCGGAGGCGATGCGCCAATGGACGACGCTGCATCCCGAGTTCGCGTTCCTGCCGCGCAAGTTCAAGATCGCGATCACCGGCGCGGCCGAGGATCGCGCGGCGACCGACTGGCACGACGTCGGGCTGAAACTCGTGCGCGACGACGCGGGCGAACTCGGCTTCCGCGTGAGCGTCGGCGGCGGGATGGGCCGCACGCCGATGACCGCGACGCTGCTGCGCGCGTTCCTGCCGTGGCAACACGTGATGAACTACATCGAGGCGATCGTGCGCGTGTACAACCGCTACGGCCGCCGCGACAACAAGTACAAGGCGCGCATCAAGATCCTCGTGAAGACCGAGGGGCAGCGCTATATCGACGACGTCGAGGAGGAGTTCCGGCAGATCGTCGAGCACGACGGCGGCCCGCATACGATCCCGCAGGCCGAGTTCGACCGCATCGCCGCGTGCTTCGTGCCGCCGTCGCGCAAGCCGCGCGCCGTCGACCTGCACGACGCGAATGCGCGCGTCGCCGCGCAGGCGAACCGGCATCCGGCGTTCGCGCGCTGGCTCGCGCGCAACGTGGCCGCGCACCGCGACCCGTCGCTGCGGATCGTCACGCTGTCGTTCAAGCGGCGCCTGCAGGCGCCCGGCGACGCGTCGCCGGACCAGCTCGACGCGCTCGCGACGCTCGCCGACCGCTACTCGGCCGGCGAGGCACGCGTCACGCATACGCAGAACGTCGTGCTGCCGTGGGTGCACGTCGACGACCTGTTCCTGCTGTGGGAAAACGCGCGCGCGGTCGGCCTCGCGAGCGCGAACGTCGGCCTGCTGACCGACATGATCGCGTGCCCGGGCGGCGACTTCTGCGCGCTCGCGAATGCACGCTCGATCCCGATCGCCGATGCGATCGCCGAGCGTTTCCAGGATCTCGACATGCTGTACGACGTCGGCGACATCGACCTGCACATCAGCGGCTGCATCAACTCGTGCGGCCATCATCACAGCGGCCACATCGGGATCCTCGGCGTCGACAAGGACGGCGCCGAGTGGTACCAGGTGACGCTCGGCGGCTCCGACGGCTCGGCCGCGAGCGGCCCCGCGCAGCCGGGCAAGGTGATCGGCCCGTCGTTCTCGGCGGACGAGATCGTCGATGTCGTCGACGCGCTCGTGGCCGCGTACCTCGACGCGCGACGCGACGTCGACGGCCGCAGCGAGCGGTTCATCGACACGGTGCGCCGCGTCGGCCCCGAGCCCTTCAAGACCGCCGCGAACCACGCGCGGCATCTCGCGGTATCCGCATGATGAAACCGACCGAACGCATCCGGCTGCTGACGCCGGCACACCATGACGACGACACGCGCGACGCGCAGCAGTGTGGCGCCCCGACGCTGACGATCGCCAACGACGACGATCTTGCGCCGCTCGCCGCGCAGATCGCCGCGGCGTCGCGGATCGACCTTCAGTTCCCGACGTTCACCGACGGCCGCGCATACAGCCAGGCCTACCTGCTGCGCAGGCGCTTCGGCTTTGCGGGTGACCTGCGCGCAACCGGCGACGTGATGGCCGATCAGTTGCTGCTGATGGAGCGCACCGGTTTTACGAGCGCGGTGCTGCACGCGGACGCCGACATGACCGACGCGCAGCGCCAGCTCGAGCGCTTTCCGGGGTTCTATCAACGGGATGCGAGATCGGAGCCGCTGAAATCATCGGATAACTGAACGTTCGGCAATCATCCGACGCCCGCGCCGGCGGCGTGTTTTCAGCGCTCTGCGAAAACACGCCGCGCGGCCGGCACCGGTATTCTCACGATCATTCGATGCATTTCGCGTGCCAAAGCACACGTCGCGTGGCCACATCGGCGCAATCCTGCCTTCGATCCTCGCATCGCTTGACATTTTCAATGCATGACCTAGGTTGACTCTACAGATCAAACGAGCAGCAAACCTCGTACGATTCGCGCGACAGGACGCCCCCGCGTGCCGCCCGGAAGCAGGCATTGCGTCACGCAGATCACTCAAACCAGGGGATTCGCCATGAACAACCCCTTGCCTCCCGGCGTATCGAACTCCACGTCACGCACGTCGCTCACGGCGGGCTCGCGCGTGCCGGTATGCGTACCGGGCCCCGCGCGTCCTGTCGTATCGACATGTCCGCTCGCGCCACCACGCTGACCGCGATTTCGATCACCTGACAGTTGCAACGCTGCGGCGGGCGCGCCCCGCCGCTCGTCGACATTGCGTGACAAGCAGCCCGACTTCCGCGTGCCGGCCCGTCGCGAAATCGGGCGCGATCACCTGCGAGCCTGGACATGGCGACATCCAATCCGTTCGAAGCCCGCCGAACTGCAAGCAATCCGGTGAGAATGAGTCACTGGACGGCGCGCGCGCGGGCCGTTTCATTGAGCCTTTACCTGCTGCTGGTCAACGTGGCGGGCGTCCTGATCGCCACGGCCGCGATCAATCCGCCGCTCAAGCAGCGCAACCTGTGGGAATGGCTGTCGGCGATCCATTGGCCCGTCACGATGATCCTGGTCGGCGCACTCGCTACGTTGCTGCTGGGTACGCCGCTCATCGCGTTCCTGTGTCTCGGCTGGTATGCGCGCTATGACGAATTCCGGAACAGCCTCAAGAGCAACGCGCTCGACGCCTACCTGAAGCGCTTCTGGTCGAAGTGGTTGCTGAAGACGATCCAGTATGCAGAGCAACAGGACAACTCGTTGCCGGCCGCACAAGACGACAAGCAACGGTTGAACGACTTCCAGAACCGCTGGCCCACGCTCGGCGACCGCCTGTTCGCGAACATCTACCACGAGCAGTACGGCCTGTGGGCGTTCGTGCCGCCCTTCATCATCCTGCTCGCAACGGCATACGCGGTCGTAACGGTGGCGACGTGGCTCTGCACGCAGGGGGATTGCGCGTCGTCGGACAAGGCGACCTGCATCTTCGGGCTCAGCGCGCCGCTGATCGTGGCGGCAATCGCCGGGGCATTCATGTTTGTCGTCAGCGATTCCGTGCTGAGCATCCGGCGCCGTGCGCTGAACGCATCCGACGTGTACTGGTATGCGCTGCGCCTGTTCCTGGCGATGCCGCTCGCGCTCGTCGCGGCCAATGCGCCGTCGCTCGGCGCGGAGCCGCATGTCGTGCTGGCCTTTGCGCTGACCATCCTGCCGGTCGACGAAATCATGAAGCTCGTTCGCAGGATGGCCGCGCACAATTTCACCGATTTCGAAAAACAGGAAGACACGCCCGACGAACTGCTCAACCTGAACGGCGTCACGAAATTCGTGACGGCCCTGCTGCACGCGGAAGGCATCACGTCGATCGAGCAGATGGCGGCGGCCGACCCCGTCACGCTGTCGATCCGGACGGGATTTCCGTTTCGCTTCACGCTGAGGCTCGGCTCGCAATCGATCGTGCGCCGGCATTTCGGCCCGGACGCGTCGACGCTGCTGCCGATCGGCCTGGCTGACGTCGTCCCGATCTACCTGCTCATGCAGGCCCTCGACGCCGGGTCGCCGCCTGGAACGCCGCCTGAAACGCCGCCCGGAACACCACCCGGATCGCCATCCGGATCGCCACCCGAAACGTCGCCCGGAACACCACCCGGAACACCGGCCGCCACGCTGGCCAATGTGCCGCCACTCGAACACGCGGAAGACATCATTGCCGAAGCCGCGGCGCGACTGTTTCCCGGTACGCAGACGGACGAGGCGATGGCGCGCGCGAAAGCGGTCGTGAAGATGAAGTTCCGGCAGATTGCCGCGGAAGAATATACGTTGATGCTTGCGCAGATCACGCCGCTCGATCCGGCGCTGTAGTGTTGCTGCCAAACCGTCGCGGGAGCAATGTCATTCGCGTGTGCGCCGGGCGAACGTGCGTCGCCCGGCGCGATGCGCGCGCCGCACACGAGCCGGCGAACGCGCTGCCGTCCCCGCGCGGAACGGCAGCGGAAGACGGCGACGCCAAGCGGGCGTCACCGTCCATGCACGACGCATGCGCGCTCAGCGTGCCGCCATCTGTTTCCTGAACGCCGCGAGAATCCGCTTCTCGAGCGCGATGTAGTCGCGGCCGAAGTGGTGCTCGCCCTGCGTCTTGATCAGCTCGACGCCGGTGCTCGCGAGCGCCGGACACATCGTTTCCTTCTCCGCCTCGCCATAGAAGCACTGGACGATGCCCGGCGGCACCTTCGCGATCTCCGGCGCCACCTTCAGCGCGTTGTCGCTCGCCGGCATCCCGAGCCAGCCCGTCACGCGGATCTGGAAATCCGCGGCCGGCGCGAAGCCGAGCAGCGACATCACGGACACCTTGTCGCGCAGGTCGGCCGGCAGCCGGTTGTACGCGAACGGCATCACGTCCGCGCCGAACGAATAGCCGACGAGCGCGACGTTCGTCGCCTGCCAGCGCTTCATGTACGTGCGCATCACGCGCGCGAGATCACGGCTCGTCTGCGCGGGCGGCTTCTCGCTCCAGAAATAGCGCAGCGCGTCGATGCCGACGACCGACACGCCGTCGCGCTGCAGCGCCTCGCCGATCGTCTTGTCGAGATCGCGCCAGCCGCCGTCGCCCGAGATTACGATCGCGAGCATGCCCGACGGCTTCGCGGCCGGCAGCTCGACCAGCGGCAGGTCCGACACGTCGAACTCGTCGTCGGACGTGCCGTCGCGCAGGTGCGGCGCGATCAGCGACACGAGCTTCGCGCTGTCGCCCGTCGCCGCCGCGTCGACGAAGCCCGGCATCGCGCGGCGCACGATCGTCGGATCCGGCGGGCACGGCTTGAAGCGCGGATCGAGCTTCGCGGACGGCTCGACCGACACCGCGCCGGCGATCGTATTCTCCGGCGCCATCGACAGGATCTGCTTCGCGATCGCGCCGCCCTGCCCGACACCCGCGACGATCGGCGCGTAGTAGCGCGACGAGCGCGCGAGCCGTTCGAGCTGGTGGCTGACGGCCTCGGCGTCGCCGTCGAGGTGGTGGCAGGTTTCCGGTTTCGCGGCGAGGTTCGCCGCATAGCGCTCCGAATCGACGCCGACCGTCATCGCGCCGGCCTTTGCGAGCGCGTCGGCGGCCTGCTGGTCGGCGGCGTTCCAGCCGCTGTCGCGCGGGAACAGCACGACAAAGCCACGCAGCGGACCGTTCGGCTTCGTGACCGTGACCGGGCCGTACCGGCCGCCCGCCACCGTCTGCACATTCGTTGCCGCCGGCTGCGTCGCGAACGCGGCGCCGGCCAGCATCATTCCCACGCAAGCGCCCAGCGCCCGCGCAATTCCCTTCTTCAACATCATGAACGCCGACCTCCAGCCAGCAAGGACAGATCGGCCAGCGTGACGAACACGCCGACCGAGCCCGAAGCCGCGAGATAACGCGGCTCCCAATGCGGCTCGAACTTGCTCTTGAACGCGCGCAAGCCGCGGAAATTGTAGAAACGGCCGCCGAAGCGCCAGACCATCAGCCCGAACCGGTGCCACGGCGACGGCATCCGCGCGGCGCCCATTCCCGAGAACGGTGCGATGCCGAGGCTCAGCTTGCGGAAGCCCGCTTCCTTCAGGTGCAGCGCGAGTTGCGTGAACAGGTACTCCATCGCGTACGGCGACGCGTCCGGCAGATGGCGCATCACGCCGACCGTCGCCTCGGTGTTGAGGTCGGTCGTCATGAACGTGACGAACGCGATCGGCTTGTCCGCCTGCCGCACGAGCATCACCGACTGCGTCGCGAGATAGCCGTCGTGGAACGCCGCGACCGAGAAGCTCTTCTCGCGCGCGTCGCGGCTGTCGAGCCAGCCGTCGGAGATGTCGCGCAACGCGGGCAGCGCGTCGGGCACATGCTGCGGCGCGATCACTTCGACGGTCAGCGCGTCCTTGTCGCCGCGGCGCAATGCATAGCGCAGGTGCGAGCGGTGCGAGCCCTTCAAGTCGAACTCGTCGAGCGCGACGTGCGCTTCCTCGCCGAGCTTCATCAGCGTGAGGCCCGCGTCGAGATACAGCGGCAGCGCGTTCGCGCGCACCTGGTAGAACGCCGCGCGGCCGCTGTGCGCATGCGCGAGCGCGATGAACTTGCCGATCAGCGCCGGCCATTCGCTGCGCGGGCCGACCGGGTCGTGCAGCGCGGCCCACGTGCGGCCGTGCTTCGCGTACATCAGGAACGCTTCGCGCGATTCCGAGAACAGGAAGCTCTTGTCGCCCATCAGCGCGAGACCCGCATCGCTGCATTCCTGCGCGCGGATGATCCGCTCGGCATCCTGCAGGTCCTGCGGCGCCGGCTGCACGAAGCGGCCGGGCGCCGGGCGCAGCAGCTGCCACAGCGCGAACATCGCCGCGCACAGGCCGGCCGCGAGCGTCGCACGCAGCGCGCGCGGCGCGCGTGCGTCGAACGAGAAATGCGACCACAGGTCGCCCGTGAACGACACGTCGCGGAACGCAAAGCCCAGCACCCACACGGCGAGCATCAGCACCATCGCGACCGACACGAACCAGCCGATCGTGAAGCGCTCCGCGAACAGCGACGAATGACGGTTGAAGCGCCGGCGGCTGACGAGCAGCAGCACGAGCAGCGCGCCGAGCACACCCGCTTCGACGAACGCGAGGCCCTTCACGAGCGACAGCGCCATGCTCGTCAGCGTGAGCGCGAAGGTCATCCACCACGCGGCGTCGAGCCGGCGCAGCAGCCCGCGCGCGACGAACAGCAGCGCGACGCCCAGCACGCTGCCGATCACCTGCGAACCTTCGAGCGCCCACAGCGGCACGACGCTGCGCAGGATCACGATCCGGTGCCAGAACGCCGGCGTCGCGCTGGAAATCACGAGCATCGTGCCGACCGCGAAGGTGACGAGGCTCAGGAACAGCGGCGCGAGCTGCGACACGCGCGCGGCCTGCCGCGTGACGAGGCGGCGCCGCAGCGCGCGGCCTTCGAAGGCCGCGAGCAGGCCGGCCGACAGCACGAACGGCACGCCGAAGTAGATCGCGCGATACGCGATCAGCGCGGCAACCATCGCATGCGCGGGCACGTCGTGGCCGAGCGTGAACACCATCGCGGCCTCGAACACGCCGATCCCGCCGGGCGTGTGGCCGATCATCCCGAGCAGCAGCGCGGCCGCGTAGATGGTGATGAAGCTCGCGAAGCCGACCGGCGCGGCGGGCAGCAGCACCCACAGCGTCAGGCCCGCGGCGACCACGTCGAGCACCGCGTAGACGATCTGCGCGACGAGATCGCGCCGCGCCGGTACGTCGAACGACAGCCATTTGAAGCGCGTGACGACCGGCCGGGCCGTGTTGCCGCATGCGACGACGATCGCGGCCATTGCCACGAGCAGCGCGGCGCCGCCCCACGTCAGCACGGCCGGCGCGACGTGCAGCATCGTGGCAAGCGCCTGCGGTATGCAGACCATCCCGAGCGCGGTCATCAGCACCAGCGCGAGCGCGAGCGTGCCGCTCGTGAAGACCGTCATGCGGCCGACCTGCGCGGGCGTGACGCCGGCCACGCCGTACACGCGCGCGCGCACGGCGCCGCCCGTCAGCGCGCCGAAGCCGGTCGCGTTGCCGAGCGCCGAGCCGGCGATCGCGCCGATCCATAGCGCCGCGCGCGGCACCTTGGCCGCGACGTAGCGCAGGCCGACCGCGTCGCGCGCGACCAGCGCGAGATAGCTGAGCGCCGTCGCGGCGAGCGACGCGCCCCACTCGGCGGCCGACATGTGGCGGAGCTGGCGGATCACCGACCGGTAGTCGACGGACGCCGACAGGTGCTGGAAGACCACGATCAACAGCAGCCCGATGCCGAGTGCGAGCAGCGGCGACAGGACACGCTCGTTGCGGAGCAGTGCCGAGACACGGCCGAACATCGCCGCGGCACGGCTGGGCGAACCAGGGTGGCGGGAAGACATAAGTTATCGGTGGCGGTACATAGCGTGTCGCGGCGCCGGGTGGCCGGGCGGCGACGGATCTGGTTGTTCTGCGTCGGCGGCCGGCCAGCGCGGGAGCTGGCGGCGCCTGATTCAGAAATTACAAGTATACGGAATTTTTATTACAAATTCTTCACAAGCAGAACCGCTATGCCGGATAGGCCGGCCACCTATATGCGAGATCAAAACTAAGCGTTCCATACATGCGCGAGACGCGAATCATACCGGGAACCGGGGC